>CAJULM010000001.1 GCA_910587285.1 uncultured Oscillospiraceae bacterium
GTCATGCGGGGCGGCCGGGAGATGGACAACCATTTCGAGGTCATGTGGGACCTGTTTCACTCCATCCCCTCCATCGAGACCGAGGGCGTCAGTGTGTTGGACGAGTACTACTGGCTGAACAAGGAGGACCCCAACTACTCCCTGTGCCGGGCTACCGTCAACCGGGGCCAAGACGCCCACACCGACGGCAAGTTCGATGTATCCGACAAGGCGGCCATGGAGATCATGCGGCTGTTCTTCACCCCGGACGAGGAGTTGTACGACAAACGGATCACCGACTATTTCGACGATGAGGTGCTGGAGTCCAACTTCTGGCTCTACTGGCGCACCATGTTTGCCTTTGAGAACTGGCACTCCGCTTTGGAGATGAAGCGGTATATCAAGCGGTTCATCCACCACATCGGCGGCCTGCCCGACTTCAAGGCCCTGCGGTTCACCCGCTACAACCAGTACGAGTCCATGATTCTGCCCATGGTGAAGTATCTGGAGGGACACGGTGTCCAGTTCCATTACAACACCAAGGTGGTCAATGTGGAGTTTGACTGCAAGCCGGAGCGTAAGCAGGCCACCCGCATTGAACTGCTGCGGGAGGGCGGTCAGGAATTCGTGGACCTCACCGAAAACGATTTGGTGTTCATCACCAACGGCGGCTGCGTTGAGAACTCCTCCATGGGCGCTCAGAACACCCCCGCCCCGTACGACACCGAGATACGCCCCGGGGGCGGCTGGGACATGTGGCGGAAGATCGCCGCCCAGGACCCCGCCTTCGGTAACCCGGACAAGTTCTGCTTTGACCCGGAGCAGACCAACTGGATGTCTGCCACGGTGGAAACCCTGGATGGGCGGATCATCCCCTATATCACCAACATCTGCAAGCGGGACCCCTTCACCGGCAAGGTGGTCACCGGTGGCATCGTGACGGTGAAGGACTCCTCCTGGCTGATGAGCTGGACCATCAACCGCCAGCCCCAGTTCCGGGCGCAGCCTAAGGATCACTGCCTGGTGTGGGTGTATTCCCTGTTCACCGATAAGCCCGGCGACTACATCAAGAAGCCCATGCGGGCGTGCACCGGCAAGGAGATCTGCATGGAGTGGCTGTACCACCTGGGTGTGCCTGAGGAGAGCATTGAGGAGCTGGCGGAGCACGCCGCCAACACAGTGCCTGTGATGATGCCCTATATCGACGCATTCTTCATGCCTCGCAACGACACCGACCGGCCCCGCGTGGTGCCCGAAGGCGCGGTGAACTTCGCCTTCCTGGGCCAGTTTGCCGAGACCGCCCGGGACACCATTTTTACCACCGAATATTCCATGCGCACCGGCATGGAGGCGGTCTACACCCTGCTGGACGTGGACCGGGGCGTGCCCGAGGTTTGGGGCAGCACCTATGATGTGCGGGACCTGCTCAACGCCACCATCATGCTCCGGGACGGCAAACCCCTCACCGCGATGGACCTGGGCCTCAAGGAGAGAATGGCGGTCAAAAAGCTGCTGGGCAAGATCGAGGGAACCGACATTGAAAAGCTGCTGAAGGAATACCATGTGATCTAAACCACCAGCAGGTGGGCGAGAATGGCGCTGAGAAACATGTATATTATATAGTTTCTACAGTGAATTATGTCGAAAAATTTTCATTTGATTTTATGACAAAAAGCGGCCTGTCTGAAAAGCATTCAGACAGGCCGCCATGTTGTTTGGATTGGAACAAAGCCAGTGATCCATTAGTTCAAGAAAATTACAAACCCATGTACCACAATTATTGATGGTGGTTCTTGGTTTTACTGTTCCATTGGAGCAATTACGGGAAAATTGTAATATACGAAGAAATTTTATTGTTCCCAGCCTCAATAGAATATTTGACAGCGGGAATCGAGGTGCGTGGATAGAGCAGATTGGTGTTGGGAGAAGCCTCAATGATAAGCCCGGGACCGCCTGATATTTCACACCCGCCATTTTTTGTCAATATATTGGCACAAGTGTCGTTAAAGGCTTCTCTATAATCAGGGGCATCTCGCGGAATAGCAAATCCACAGGCATACGCAGTGCACGCAATTTTGCTTGTAATCGTGTGCCTTAAACCGTAGCTATAGTTATCTATCACGGTTAATTCAGTGGTAACATCAATCCCCTCAAACGGAGACCAATGGCTCACAATTTTGCCTTCTGTTGCCTCTGACGTGCTCACACCCCGCCCAAAGAAGAGACCGCCGATTTCAAATACGAGATCACTATCCGGAGCCATATTTCCGAGACTGTTATTTTCCTTTCGTACAGAAAATCCAAATTTACTACTGTAGGCGAATTTTCCGTACTTTTCCTCAATGTGCCCGAGCGTAGGGGTCGCGTATTTCAGACCGTTAGGATACATGATTACATTTCCGTGACGATGCGTCAGGATCATCTGCGCTTTAGGCAAATATTTCACCGAGTCCACGGCAGGGAAGGCAGCGGCTGGGGCAGACCAAAATGGATGATCGTCATCAAGCGCAAGAAGTAAAAAAGATTTTAGTGCCCATAGAGGAGAACCGGGTGCGTTATATGCTTCTGCCATAACGAGGTTAGGATATTGGTAGCCAATCGTCAAGATGCCAGAGAAATCTTGCATATGGCTATGCCACCACATTTCAAGATTGCGGTCGATGATCCCTTTCATAACAGGCAGAGCCAGTGGTTCGACCCCGGCATATACACAGGCACTGTAGAATGCCACTTGAGCAAACCGATATGTGAGACTGCGGCCATAAGGCACACCTGAACCAGACTCATCAAACCAATACAAAAACTGCTTTCCAAAAGCCTCGGCTCGTTCCCTAAAAAGTTGAGAGTTGACAGGATCGTATTCACTCATGAACACGGAATAAATCAAACTGTAAAAATGTATTGCAAAAGCGATGTAGTAATCGTACCTGGCTATGGGACCATCCTGATACCATCCATCCCCAACATAGTAGCTGTTTATTTCCTGAAGATTTGCATCTACTACGCTTTGATTGTATTCCGGACGGCCCAACTGCTTAAAAGCGACATTTACGAGAATCGGAAAGAACTTCCAGTTGTTGGGCGGCGTTAAAGCCTTATTTGCTTGATTAAGCCATGCAACGAGATTCGATTTAGCATCGGAGGATAGCGGCATCCAAAACTTTTCCGGTGCAATTAAAAGTCCAAAAGCTATCGCAGCCATTTCTACCAGGGCCTGCTCGTAATCTTCAACAGCACCCCAATATTCGGAACTGTTTGGATCTGTGCCATGAGTTAATCCGTTCAGGTAAATTTCCTCAAACTCCTTGCTTGTGCCGCCGCCGTGAAAATATGGAGCAAGGCCCCAAAGCACCCTTGCAAATCCTTCAAGCTCTTCAATAGCGGGAGGGTAGATGGCTCCCGTGAACCCTAACGTCAGCCTGGCTCCACCTGGGCTATAGTGAGGAATTAGGGGATTGAGAACTTCAGAGAGCTTCTCCTGATAGTCTTGCTTTGACTTTAAGAACATTTTGTTCAACTCCTTTGATATGATTTCATCAAATTGTGACCGACATGTTAACTAAAGTATAAAAGTATATACTTCCTCGGATAAACGAAATAGAACGCCTAAAGTCACCATAGTTTATCACAAAATTCCACATTTCCAATTTTTTGAGAGCCGTTTCAACCATCAGTGTCCTCAGACTGACTACCATACGTGCAGACTTAAAAGGGATAAATTTTTTCAATGCGCTACATTGTCTGAGAAAAACATGATATCATGCTCCGCATTTTTTAGGAAAAAGTGTATCTACGAATCCAACAAACATCCTCACCATTGACTGGCATCTCAGAACCCATTGGAAACACCTCCGTTTTCTTGCGTTGTTGGCCCGTGCAGCATAGCACGGGGTGGTACAGGCACTTGCGCCCGGGCTTCCAGACCCATCACATTCATTGCAAATGAAAGTTTGATTCAGCCAGGATACGCGCCCGGTGCAGCCACAAGATCTACAATATGTGGGTGGAATCCAACTTTTCCTCGCACAATAGCAGTGCCAATGCCTATATGCTGCTTTTCCTTTCAGTTTTGGGTTGCTTTCACGGATTTTGGCGTAGCTTCCCTAAAACTTGTATCCTGCTACTGCTGTTTAGTTTCCGCCGCAGTTCATTGGTTGCCTTTCCAATGGAAGCAGCCTAAAGGAATACAATCTGGCCCGCTCTGCATATTGAGGTCCCCTGAGCTCGGTTCTCACTGCTTGGCTTGCCTTTCGGTTTGCCGTGAACCTTGCTGCTGGGGTCAATATACGACGCGGGCCAGAAATAGTCAATACGCATTCATGATAAGGCTATTAACCATTTATGATAAAACTACCCATTCGTGATAAACTCACTTACTCATCCGTGAAAAGGCCGCCACCCAACCGTGCGGATTTTCTGCTGAGTGGGCGATGCAGGATTAATCATCCATGATAAGATCGCTGCGTATCTGTGATAAATTTCCTATCATCCATGATAAATCGACGCATCGTTGGAATTTTATTATGGATGCGTAGGAGATTATCATAAATGAGTAGCTGGTAATAACCTTTTTTGAGGAACTTTAAAAAAACCGGGTTCAACAGGGGACTTAACGCCGGAAGAAACCCAAATTAGGGTTCGCCAGATCAAAAATTAGGATGCCAATGGTCAGCGCGACCAGGATACAGCAGAGTATGAACAGCCTTTTGATCCACTGATTCTTCTCCTCAATGAGCTGGTTCTTTGCAACGATAACCTTTTGCCGCTCTTCGAGAAGCATTTCGTAGCCCCGAATCAAATCGGATGAAGCATAATCTGATGTTGATTCCTTTGGTTGGAGCTGTTTCTGTGGAATAATTTTTTTTGACAGGTTTGGCTTTTCCGATTCTACTGCTCCTTCCGTAGCCGCAGACGTTGGCGTATGGCCAACAATTTCGTCAATAGAACCACCCAGTGCCATGACAATGGCGCTGATCGTTTCAAAATTTGGATTTTGAACCTGATCAGACATTACCCGGTTGACGGTCCCGATGGGGACACCTGACAAATCGGCCACTTGCTGGTTGGTCATTCCTGACCGAAGCTTCATCTCCTTGATTTTTCCTGCAATCATAGAGTTCTCCTTCAGACTGGCCCAATGGGGTCATTTTATGTAATGTGATATGGACTACAGAAGGCCCCGAAATCGCGAGGATTCCGGGGATGTGCTTATGGATGGAAACTGTTCAATAATTCCATAATTTCGGGTAAGCGTTGTATGGACGGCATATTCGCGTCGATAGGAGCGGTCACGGCAATTCGGAAAATGTTCGCCTCTTTGCCACCCTTGTCAATCACCCCTGTGGGAGCGTCGAACCTGACCTCCCAATAGCTGTACGAGATGCCTCTGTACTCAGCACACCAGCCGATTCCGCCTTTGAAACTCCGACTTTTTATCTTGGCATCCAAAATATCGTTGATGGCCAAACTGCTCTCCAAACTGGTCTGAGCCCCGCCTTCGCCATACTCGAAGTTAGCGTCGATCAGGCAGGTCTCGTCCAGCGAGCACAGGTTGATGCCGTTGCGCAGAGTCGCTAACGGAGCGTCGTTGATCTTACACCTGTCGGGTAAAGCAAACGACGACCGGCCAGCGAACAGACGGCCTCCTTCATAAATCAGCATTTCACATTCCCCCTTATACTATTTGCCACTTAGTAATGATTCTGCTATTACTATAAGCCAGATAGATTTCTCATGTCAATACACATTCATAATAAAACGACTTTGTATCTGTGATGAATCATCGTATCATCCGCGATAGAATGATAAGTATAATCAGGCGATAAATCAAGAAATCATGCGAAATAGAAAAGAAAGATTCACACTAAAAACTTCTTAAAAACACCGCACGATGAATGATGTCTCTTGAACTATTGGGCAAAACGGGTTGACGGCTCTGTTCAAACAATATACCATAGTATATAATTGAAGTCAGGATCTTAAATACAAAATTAAATTTTAAAATCTTTGGGAGGGGCAGCTATGCTGATTCATGATTCCTGTCAATCGGCAATTCATTCCTGCTTGGACGAAAAAACTTTCGCAATTGCACGTTTATATAGCGATGAAAGGACAATGGGCATCCACATCCATGACTGCTATGAAGTGTATTATTCAATTTCTGGCGGCAAACAGTTCCTTATAGATAACCGTATCTATGAATTTGAGCCCGGCGATATCTTTTTCATTAACCAATTTGAAAGCCACTATCTGCCTCATATCGATGAAACGACCCACATGAGGGTGGTGATCTCCATTTATCCCGAGTACCTGAAGCAAGCCTCCACAGAACAAACTGATCTGAACTACTGCTTTACCCATCGAGATCCGATTTGGGGGCACAAGATCAGCCTGACTGAGGAAGAGCAGAAGTGCTTCGTGTACTACGTCCATAAATTATCAGAGGAGCGGGAATTTGGGCAGGATGTACTAGACCACGCAGTATTCTTAGAGCTGATGACCTTTTTGAGCTGGGCCTTCATCTCACGGTGCACCCAAGAGGGCGATTTCGCAAAAGACGACCTGCGCAATGTGCCCAAAAGCCATCATTCCAAGATCGACGAGATATTGGACTACATCAACCAGCATCTGGCGGAGAATCTCAGTGTATCCATATTGGCGGCTCATTTTTATTTGAGCAACTCCTATCTACACAAGATTTTTAAAGCGGCCACCGGAACGACCATCAACCGCTATATTACCGCCAAACGAATTTCCCGTGCAAAGGTCCTGTTGATGGAGGGCTGTTCCGTCGCAGAGACCAGCAGCTTGTGCGGCTTTCTCGATTACGGCAATTTTCTGAAATCTTTCACGAAAGCGGTGGGGATTTCTCCCAAAAAGTATGCCTCATTCACCCGGCACTGAAGATACGCATTTGGAGCTGTAGACAAAAAGAGAGTAGGATATTCATGTTTTTTGCGATTATTTGACAAGAAATGTAGATTGTCTTCTGCTATACTGTGCACAGTTCCCAAAATAAATAAATTTATGGCCATAATATTTATTCAAAATCGAATGGGGAGGGACGCAAAATGGAAAATTGTTCTAATCAAGAGTGGCTGGACAGTGTGTACGATAAGCTGCTGCTCAAGATGAAGGCGGAATGCGAACGGGTGGGGACCAAAATTCCCTACACTATAGGAGAGGACGGAAAGTACCACGACATCACGGAAACCATGTGGGGCAAAACGCCGGACGGTGGAGAGAGTGTTGGCTTTTGGACCAACGGCTTCTGGCCGGGGATGCTGTGGCAGATGTACGAGGCCACCGGCGACGAGGCTTACAAGGCCGCCGCCGTGGGCGTAGAGGAGCGTCTGGACGTACTGCTCAAAAGCCCGGAGACGGTGGACCACGATGTAGGCTTTCTGTTCCTTCTGTCCTCCGTTGCCAATTATCGCAAAACAGGAGACAAGGAAGCCCGCCGTCGTGGCCTGATGGCTGCTAGCACTTTGTCTGCGCGCTACAATCTGGACGGCAAATTTATTAGGGCCTGGAATGGTCCCCGGAAGAATCGAATGACCGAAATGATGGGCGGCGGAGACATTCGGGGCTGGATGATTATCGACTGCATGATGAACATCCCCCTGCTGTATTGGGCGGCGGAGGAGTTGGATGACCCCCGGTTTGCTAAGATCGCCATTAACCACGCCAAAACCGCCCAGCAGTACATCGTTCGGCCCGACGGCAGCTGCAATCATATTGTGGCCTTTGATCCGGACACTGGGGAATACCTCAACAATCCGGGCGGCCAGGGCTACAAGCAGGGCTCATCCTGGAGCCGAGGCCAGTCCTGGGCTGTGTACGGTTTCGCCCTGAGCTATCGCCATACCAAGGACGAATCCTTCCTCAACACCGCAAAGCAGTGCGCCCACTACTGCATCGCCAACATGGCGGTGAGCGACTGGCTGCCCCTGGTGGACTATCGGGCCCCGGCGGAGCCGGTGAAGTACGACTCCACCGCCGCCATGTGCACCGTCTGCGGCCTGCTGGAGATCGCCAGCCATGTGGACGAGAACGAGGCCCGGTTCTACACCGAGGCGGCCTACCGCATCCTGCGGGCCTGCGACGAGAAGTTTGCCAACTGGGACCCGGAGAAGGACTCTATCATGACCGGCGGCACCTTCTTCTACCACGATCCGGACGGCACCAATACTGAGGTGCCCATCATCTATGGCGACTATTTCTTCATCGAAGCCATCCTGCGCCTGAAGGGAAAGGCTCTGTTTGAATGGTGATCGGAAAAGGGAAAGCCGGCAGCTTTTCAAGACGGTGAAAGGGCACATAATCTATCACCCATATGATAGATATCTTCCTATTTAAATAACAAATGAAGACATACGGATAGGCATTCTTCGGAAAGAAAGAGAGGAGATAACAATGGAGACAACTAATACCGTGCAGTACCGCAAGGCGAAGCCTTGGCAACTGTATCTGTTTTCGATCCATGATCTGATGCTCATCTGTTTCCTGTTCACGATGGGCTTCATCACTTACCTGGGCGCGGGCTACTACGGCCTTTTGGCCACCACTGTGGCCATGATTGCCACAGCATCCCGCATCTTCGACGCCATCACCGACCCGATTATCGCCTTCATCGTGGAGCGGACGGACGGAAAGTTCGGGCGGTACCGCCCGACGATGATCCTGGGCTGGATCATCAGCGCCATTTCCATCCTGTGTATGTATTTCTTCTGCGTCGGCGCAAGTCCGATCGTGTTCATCCTGATCTACGCGGTGTATGTCATCGGCTACAGCTTCATGATGACCTCTCAGGGCGGCGCCCGGGTGGCCTTCACCAATGAGCCTGTTCAGCGCAACCGGCTGGGCCTTTTTATGGGTATCCTCACCAGCCTTTTCTCGGTGTGTTTCACGTTCTACAACACCAACTACCTTGTTCCCAAGCACGGCGGTGTCATCGACCTGGGCACCATGCAGGAACTGTGCCTGACCATGCTGGTAGTGAGCTTCATCATCCTGGTGATTACCGTGATTAGCATTTGGGATCGTGACGTTCCGGAGAACTACCGCAGCTTGAGCGAGGAGAAGGTCTCCCCCTCGGATATGTTCAAGGTCATGAAGAACAACCGCAACTTCCAGATGATCCTGGTAGCTTGTGCCTCGGACCGTATCGCAATGAACGTTGCCTCAAACACCAGCGTTATGATGGCTATTTGGGGCATTATCGCCGGCAATTACGAATTTTATGGGAAATTGGGCCTGATCGTGTTCATCCCCAATATTTTGGTGTCGATCTTCGGCAACCAAGTAGCCATCAAAATGGGAAAACGGACGGCCCTGCGAAACTTCAGCATCGGCTCTATGGTGGCGGCATGCTCAATGGTTGCCCTGTTCGTCCTGGGCGATCCCACACAGATCGGCAGGGCGATCCCGATGACCGTGGCGTTCCTTCTGATGCACTGCGTTTATCAAGCTTGCTTTACCGTAACCAACGGATTGCGCATGCCCATGCTGGCTGATGTTGCGGACTATGAGATGAGCCGGAACGGCGGCAAACAAATCGCCGGCGTGATCAGCGCGGCCTACTCCCTGGTGGACAAGACCATCGTGGCCTTTGCCACCACCATCGTGGGCTTCGCCTACGCGGGGATCGGCTATGTCACTTCCCTGCCCCAGATGGGGGATCCGGTCACGAGCAATCTGGTGACTGTCTCCATGGTGCTGTGGATGGGACTTCCCATTGTGGCCTTTATCATGTCTATCGTGGCCATGAAATTCTACACGCTGGACAACGCCACCATGGAGGAAGTCCAGGCAAAGCTGACCGCTATGAAGGCCGAGGTCAAGTGACCTTCCGGATACGCTGAAAACGGGGGCCGCCGCCATACGGCGGCGGCTCCTCTAACATCTTATCTAAAAAAGGAGATCTATCCATGAAGATCGCGCTCATCAACGAGAATAGTCAGGCCGCCAAGAACGGCGTCATCCTGGCGGCGCTGAAGAAGGTGGTGGAGCCCATGGGCCACACCGTGGACAACTACGGGATGTATGCCGCGGACGACGACGCCCAGCTCACCTACGTCCAGTGCGGCATCCTGGGGGCCATCCTGCTGAACAGCGGGGCGGCGGACTTCGTCATCACCGGCTGCGGCACTGGCGAGGGAGCCATGCTGGCCATGAACAGCTTCCCCGGCGTGATCTGCGGCCACGTGGAGGACCCGGTAGACGCCTACACCTTCGCCCACGTGAACGACGGCAACGCCGTGGCCCTGCCCTTCGCCAAGGGCTTCGGCTGGGGCGGGGAGCTCAACCTGGAATACGTCTTTGAGAAGCTGTTCGGCTTCGGCCACGGTCAGGGTTATCCCCCCGAGCGGGTGGAGCCGGAGATGCGCAACAAGCGCATTCTGGACGAGGTGCGGGCCAAGACTCTGCGTCCCCTGGTGGACGGCCTGAAGGACATCGACCAGGAGCTGGTAAAAGGAGCTGTGGCGGGGGAGCGGTTCCAGGAGCTGTTCTTTGAAGGTTGCAAGGACGCAGAGCTGGTCGCCTATATCAAAACACTGATTTAAGGAGGGACATCCAAATGATTGACGATAAGAGCTTTCGGTTGGACGGCAAGGTGGCGCTTGTCACCGGCGCATCCTACGGCATCGGCTTCGCCATCGCCTCTGCCTTGGCGGAGGCGGGAGCCACCATCGTATTCAACGACATCAAGCAGGAGCTGGTGGACAAGGGCGTGGCCGCCTACGCCGAGCAGGGCGTCACCGTCCATGGCTACGTCTGCGACGTCACCAACGAGGACGCCGTCAACGAGCTGGTGTCCAAGGTGGAGGCCGAGGTGGGCGTCATCGACGTACTGGTGAACAACGCCGGCATCATCAAGCGCATCCCCATGGTGGAGATGTCCGCCAAGGATTTCCGTCAGGTCATCGACGTGGACCTGAACGCCCCGTTCATCGTGTCCAAGGCCGTCATCCCCTCCATGATCAAAAAGGGCGGCGGCAAGATCATCAACATCTGCTCCATGATGAGCGAGCTGGGCCGGGAGACGGTCAGCGCCTACGCCGCCGCCAAGGGCGGGCTGAAGATGCTGACGAAGAACATCGCTAGCGAGTACGGCCAGTATAACATCCAGTGCAACGGCATCGGCCCCGGCTATATCGCCACGCCCCAGACCGCGCCGCTGCGCGAGGTGCAGCCCGACGGCTCCAAGCACCCCTTCGACCAGTTCATCCTGGCGAAAACCCCCGCCAACCGCTGGGGCGAGGCCTCCGACCTGGGCGGCCCGGCGGTGTTCCTGGCCTCCGCCGCCTCCGATTTTGTCAACGGCCATATTCTGTACGTGGATGGCGGCATTCTGGCCTATATCGGCAAGCAGCCGTAATGGAAGCTGTCACGTTTCAGGCGCTGGATGCCCTGGTGACGGGGTATCTCTGGGACGATTACGACACCCTCGCCGCCCACAAGACACGCCCTGCCCTCATCATCTGTCCCGGCGGCGGTTACCACTGGTGCTCGCCCCGGGAAAAGGATGCACCCGCCCTTGAGTTTTTGTCCCTGGGATACCAGGTGTTTATCCTGGACTACACCTGCTATCCCCAGGATATGTCCAACTTCCGCTCCCTGCGTGAGCTGGGGGAGACGGTACGCCTGGTGCGGGAGCGCTGTCAGCAATGGCATATCGACCCAGGGAAAATCGCTGTGCTGGGCTTTTCCGCCGGAGGCCATCTGGCCGCCAGCCTGGGGGCGTTCTGGGACGATCCCACGGTGGGCCTGCCGGACGGAACGCGGCCGGACGCGCTGGTGCTGTGCTACCCGGTGATCAGCACACGGGAATTTGCCCACGAGGGTTCGGCACAGAACATTTCCGGCGGGGACGAGGCGTACCGTGACAAGCTCAACCTGCTCCAGCGGGTCACGCCCGGCTTCCCGCCCACGTTCTTGTGGCATGGCGGGCAGGACGACTGCGTGCCCCCGGAGAACAGCCTGCTGCTGGCGGTGGAGCTGCGAAAGCACGCCGTCCCCTTTGAGTACCACCTGTTTGGAAGCGGGGGCCACGGCATCTCCACCTGCACCCAGGAGGTTGAGACGCCGGACGACATTTGTCGTCCATGGCCGGCGCTGTGCAAAGCCTGGCTGAACCGAAGGTTCCAATTCACTGCGTGAAGGGGCGGCGCAGCCCAAGACTGACTTTATGCACAAAAATGCACCACTCAAATTGGCTATATTGTCCAATACAGCTCTATCCTTTTCTCTGAGCCCATGATATACTGGACGCAGAAAGGAGGTAGGCCAAATGTTGGAACTTATGGACCTCTTTGGCGGAGCGCAGCAAACGGAAGGCGTTTCCGATAGCCCGAAGGAAGTCGGGTTTGCGTGTGTCTACTTTGCGTATTATCCCTATCTGGGCGGCAACGCCTGATAGGCTCAATCAAACGGCACCGGAGGGCTTTCGATTCAGAAAGCCCTCTTTTTTATCCCTTATTTTCAAAAGACAACACAAAGCAGAGTGGGAGGAATAAACCATGCAGCTTGGCATCAGACTGCACGACGTAAACAGCGCCCTGCCCCCGCAGGCCCAAACCCTGGAGCGCCGGGCGCAAACCGCCCGGGAGGAGGGCTTTTCTTGCGTTCATCTGGCCCTGTCCAAAGTAATCCCGGGCGTGACCTTTGACGAGTGCGCCCTCACCGAAGGGCTGGCCATGCACGTCCGGTGGGTTCTTGCCCAAAACGAGCTGGACACGGCGGTGCTGGGGTGCTACTTGAACCTGGCCCATCCCGACCCGGACCGGCTGCGGAACATCCAAAGCCGGTACTACGGCCATCTGCGCGTGGCCGCCCTCATGGGGGCGGGGGTGGTGGGCACCGAGACGGGGGCCCCCAACCCCGAGTACAAAACCGACGCAGCCACCCACACCCAGGGGGCTCTGGACACCTTTGTCCGCAACCTGGCCCCGGTGGTGGAGCGGGCCGAGCGCCTGGGCGTGTCGCTGGCCATCGAGCCGGTGTGGAAGCACATCGTGTACGACGCGGACCGGGCCATGGAGGTGCTGCGCGCCATTCAAAGCCCCAACCTGCGCATTATCTTTGACCCGGTAAACCTGCTGTATGCCGGGAACGCGGACAACCGAGAGCGGGTGATTGAGCACGCCATGGACACGCTGGCCGAGCACATCGCGGTGGTCCACCTGAAGGACTTCACGCGGGAGGGAGAGGAGCTGCGGGCCGTGGCCGCCGGCCTGGGCGAGATGGACTACGCTCCCATTCTCCGCTTCCTGAAGGCCCGCAAGCCCTACATCCAGGCCACCTTAGAGAACACCAGCAATGATAACGCAGTGCAGTCCCGGGAGCTTTTACAGCGGCTGTACGAGGAGTAACCATCAAAAAGGGAGCGGCGCAGCCGCTCCCTTTTTTGCGTCTATGTAGTCTCTAAAACATTCCCAGGGACTTGAACAGAAACGTCCACAAAAACATGGTGACGGCGGACAACAGCGTGGTCACAGTCACCGCGCTGGCCGCCAGCTCCGGGCTGCCCCCCATCTGGACCGCCATGCTGAAGGAGCTGACGGCGGTGGGGGTGGCGAACATGGAGATAAGCACCGCAAACTCCGGCCCCCGAAGCCCCGTCAGCGCCGCCAGGGGCAGGGCCACGCCGGGGAAGACCACCAGGCGCAGCGCCGTGCAGATGGCCAGATTGCGCCGGTGGCTGCGCACATCCTGGAACTCAAACTGAGCCCCCAGCAGCAGCAGCGCCACCGGCGAGGCGGAAGTGCCCAGCTGAGAGATGGGGTTGTCCAGGAAGGTGGGCAGACGCAGACCGGACAGGTTGAGGACAATCCCCGCCGCCGAGGCGAGAATCAGCGGATTCTTGACGATGCCCAGCAAAATCTTCTTCACGTCGATCTGCTTGCGGCTGAAGGTCTCCAGGGTGATGACCGCCAGCACATTGTAGCAGGGCACCACAATGGCCAGCATTACGGATACGGTGGCCAGGTCCGCGCCGGGGCACAGCTCCCGGATGAGGGGCATTCCCAACAGCAGGAAATTGCTGCGAAAGGCCGCCTGAATCATCACCCCCCGTTGGCTGTTTTCCCCCTCCACCCGCTTGACCAGCGCCCAGGTGAACGCAAACAGCGCCGCCAGCACCCCCAGCGCCAGCCCCAGACAGCGCAAATTCACGCCGCCCCGGATGTCGGAGTTGTAGACGTTATAAAACAGCATCAGCGGCAGCAGGGTGTGGAACACCAGGGAGTTGAAACGGGCCACGTGCTCCTTTTCCAGATGGAGCAGCCGCTTGGCCCCATAGCCCACCGCCATCATCACAAAAATGGAGGCGATGGCGTTAATCGACAGAAGAAAGCTGTTGAGAAGCATGGTTTATCCGCCTTTCATGGAGTCAGGTCATTGGGAAAAACAGACCTTGGGCGTTGTGATAGAGGATTTTTTCCTTGTCCCTTTCCTTCAAATCCGGGTGCAGGGCGATGAAGTCGATAAAATGCCGGTAGCTGTCCCTGGTCATGGCGGAAGGCATATCGCTGCCCCACAGCAGGCGGTCCGCCCCCACAAGGTCCACCGCGTCCCGGACATAGCCCCGGGCGGTGGGGTAGGGAAAGGTCTCCGGCCTGGAGTTCAGGCACAGCGCCGCCAGATCAAACCACACGTTGGGCAGGGCCAGCCTGCCCAGGGACTGCCGGAGCAGCTCTGCGTCCCCCACCTGGGGGGAGAGCAGGTGGCACACCACAAAGCGCATGGAGGGGTAGCGGGCAATCGCTCGGCTCAGGGCCTCCACCTGCCAGCTCACGCTGCGGGGCTTGCCGATGTCGATGACGAAAATCAGGTCCCGGTCGGCCGCGTAGCGGTACTCCCGGTGCATCACCTCCCCGTCCAGGTCCACGGGCGGGTGGTTGGCCATCAGGCCGGAGCCGCTGCTCACCTCAAATTTGACGATTCGGAACCCCAGTTCGTCAAACAGATGGGCCTTGATCTTGTCGGCCTGGGCGGAAAAGGGGTCGTAGGATGCCGCCCCCGCAAAGCGGTCTGGGTAGGCGCGCACCGCCTCATAGGTATACAGGTTCTGGAAGCCGAAGTAGTTCCCCTGAAGCAGCACCGCCTTGTCCACCCCGTGCTCGTCCATCACCCGCAACAGGGCCTCCGGCGTGGCGTCATATTCCCCAAATTCCGAGGGTAGAATCTGGAAGGTCTGGCCTGTGGCGTACGCCGCCCGTCCCCCGCCGCAGGGGCGCAGCTCTCCCTGTGACCCGGTTCCGGCAATGCACTGTACCACGTGGGCATGGGCGTCAATGAGCTTCATAGGCTGTTCCTTTCTCCGCGGGGCGGTGTGAAAATCATATCTCAGGCCGGCCGCCGCGGCCGGTATAGGCATAGTTATTGTATCACAGCGTTCTCCGTTTGAACATAGGGACGGGCGGAATTTTTCCCTGCCCCGCAGGATTTGCGCTCGGTTAAAATCTCCGCCGATTTCCCCCGCGGCCCCTTATTTTATTGTCAAAGCTGCCGATTTTATATATAAACTCTCCATTTCGGCAAAGGCGGCGGGCCGTCGCGCCCCCGCCGGAGAAAAAATTTTGGGAGGCAATGGATGATGAAAAAGACCCACAAACTCACGGCCCTGCTGCTGGCCCTCCTGCTGTGCGCCGGCTGCTCCACGTCCGACCCTGCAGACCGAACCGACGACAACAGCCCCCCCCCTGCCAGCGCTCAGCCCACGCAAGAGCCCACCCCCACCCCCGCTCCCGACGAACCCGAGGAGTCCCTGGACCCGGAGGTGGTGGACAAGATCAAGTACAATGTCTACGTGGAGATGAACAACAAGATTGTGGACGTGCTGGACACCCTGTACAGCTACTACGAGGTGGTGGAATACGCCGACGAGTTCGCCCTGCGCACCGACAGCGAATACACCTATAAGTATGACATCTCCCCCTACAACACCGACTTGCTGGAGGATGCCGAATACGTGGCGACGCTGGAGCCCGCTTTTGAGGAGCTGGACGCCCTGACCCTGGAAATCCTGGACCCCATGCGAGCCCTGATGGACGCCTTCTCCGACATCTACCATGACTATGACTACGCCGCCGACCAGTACGCCGGGCCCAAGGAGTACCACAAGGCCATCCAGCCCAACGCCGCCCTGTTTGAAGACCTGGCTTTCCAGTACATGGACGCGGTGGAGCAGCGCAGCCTCCTGCGGGTGGAGGCGGAGGAGCAACAGATGCAGGACGACGGCCTCCTGCTGGCCTACGGCTTCAGCCACTCCATCACCGTGGTGAAGAAGATTACGGCGGAGTGCTATGCCCAGGAGGTGGACGACTACAACCTGCTGGAGCTGGACCTGGCCCCCATCCGGCCTTTGTACCAGGAGCTGCTGGACACCATCGCCGCCTATAAGGCCGCCGCGGAGGACAACAACCAGCTCATGGCCGAGTCCATGACCGCCGACGGCGCCTACCACATCGGCACTCAGATGGACCGCATGGCCGAGGCGCTGGAGTGGATGATCCGCCAGGTGGAGAATCAGACCCTGAGCAGCGACCCGGGCCGGGTTTACCTGGGCAGCCTCCTCTTTGTGGGCGAGGTGCTCTCCGACTGCATCGACCTATATAACAGCTCGTTTGCCGCGTAATGCGGATGCCTGAAGCAAAAAGGAAGACTGCCGAGGCAGTCTTCCTTTTTTGCGCTCCAGTAACCTTTGCGCTGTTTATAAATGGCAAACGCATTTCAGAGGTTTTGATCAACTAAGTGTGAAAGAACTCTACAGTGTCAAAAATAGACTATTAATAATAGGTTCTTGTGATGGGATAGTCTCTCCCATCTTTATTGCAGTGGGTATATGTTTCCTTGCAATACTTTGTGAATCCGCCGCCCCATTTGCAAAGCTGGCATATATGCCTGACGGAAACGTCACGGGTATACTGTTGATCGGTGGCCGTCATATCACCATGTCCGCAAACTGTCGGCTTGTTATACATAACCCAGCCAGTATAGGAATACTCAGTCACCATGCCGTTCTCCCCACACATGGGGCACGCATTTCCCCCCCCTGGCTTCCTGCGCAGTTGCGGGAATAACCAAAATGGTTATCATAACAAGCACGGTCAGCATACTTAAGAATTTTTTCATCGTTGTAAACGCCTCCATATAAATTTAAACAGCCTCTGAAATGCTCGGTAATAGTCAAACGCCTTAGAATCCCGCCAAAACCTTTTCTAAAATAGCCCTACCCTCCTTTGGACTGTCGGAGCACTTCACTCCGATTTCATAGACTACACCATCCCTAATCAGGTTTGCGCGGTAATATTCTTCTCCGTAAGGGCCGGAAGGTGAATCCTCATGCTGATATACTGCATAGGAGATTATGGCAGTTACGCCGTTTTGATGAAATTCCTCAGTGGTATATGTGTAGCTGTCAGGGAAACCGCAGTCGAACCACATCTCGAAATCAGGCGAGTACATCAGCTCACTTAATGCGGTAATCCGAACATTTAAGTCCAACCCATCGCAATCATTCAAAGCTCGAAAGCTCTCATTAAAGGTAAGACGGGTAAGCCCGTCATCGCTACTGTCGATTTGCACTTCGCATCGGGCTGGCGGCAAGTCACGTAGCGCGGTGTTTTTAGGCAGTTCCATCCCGGTATATTCTGCCGCCGCGTCCAAACTGTCAAAATACAGATACGCGATATTTGCGCCGTTCTCCAGAGTGAGCGCTTGCACTTCTTCCGAGAAGGAGGAGACGGGGAAGAAGGTAATCGCGCCACCCCACAAAACATAGCCGCTGAAGGATTGACCGATGACATCCTCCCTGCCAGGAGGAGGAGGACACCATTCGTGTTCATAAAAGTTTATGGTTCGAAAGTCGCCGCCAATCAGCTGAATGGCAAACGCGCCCCCAATCAACGTCGTGCACAGACAGGCTGCGACGAGTACAGCACGGACCAGTCTACGCGGGCGGCACTTATGCGCTTCCAGATTCAGCAACCGCCAGTGGAACGTATCGGATGCCTGGATGCCATCCATATACTCACGGTATTGTTTCACAGCAATCCTCCTTTTCGTTGTCAGTCAGATAGATTCTAAGGGCCTTCCGCGCCCTGCTCAGGTGGGAGCGCACCGTCCCCGGCCGCTGGCCCAGAATGGACGCGATCTCCTCGGTGGAATACCCCTCGTAGTAGTGCAGGTGCACCGCCCAGCGCTGGTTGGCGGGCAGGGCCAGAATGGCCTCTACCAGCTCCCGGCTGCCCTGGTCCGGGGCGGGGTATATGTCCAGCAGCTCCACCGCCGGGTGGCGCTTGCGCTGGCGCAGGACGCTTTTGCAGTGGTTGGCTGTCACCCTCAACAGCCAGGCTTTTTCGTGCTCTCTGTCCCGGAACTCCGGGCGCTTTTCCAGGTAGCGCAGGAAGGTCTCCTGTACTGCGTCCTCCGCCTCCTGCGCGTTGCCCAAAATAGCCAGGGCCGCCCGGAGCAGGGTGTTTTCATACTTGTTTACTAATTCTTCCAACCGGTTGGAGCGATCCATTCCATCCCTCCTTTCACCTCCGCAGAACCTGAAGGGGGGCTGTGCGGAGGTCCCTTCTGCTTATAACACGCCCCGGCCACGCCGATTGTTGCGGACGGCGGAAAAATTTTTACTGGAAATGCTTTGACGCCTATGATATACTATTTTCACTGTTCTCGCAACGAAGCATAAAGGAGAGGCCCAAATATGGAAAACGAACTGCGCCTTGCCGTCCTCATCGACGCGGACAACGCCCCCCGCACCGCCCTGCGGGAGATTATGGCGGAGGTGGCGGTGTACGGCTCAGCCACCATCAAACGCATCTACGGCGACTGGACCGCTCCCAACATGGGCAGCTGGAAGCCCCTGCTGCTGGAGCACGCCATTACCCCCTTCCAGCAGTACAGCTACACCACCGGCAAAAACGCCACCGACTCGGCCATGATTATCGACGCCATGGACATCCTCTATTCGGGCAACTGCGGCGGCTTTGTGCTGGTGAGCAGCGACAGCGACTTCACCCGTCTGGCCACCCGTCTGCGGGAGGCGGGGATGAAGGTGTACGGCATGGGCGAGAAGAAGACGCCCAAGCCCTTCATCGTGGCCTGTGACAAGTTTGTATACATTGAGTCCCTCAAGGCCGCCGAGCCGGAGACCCCCGCCCCCGTAGGCAAGAGCGCGAAAAAGAAGGCCGCGCCTCCGGCGGAGTCCCCCGCCCTGTCCGTCAAGGACCTCATCGCCCAGTCCATCGAGGACCTGGCCGACGAGGACGGCTACGCCTACCTGGGCGACCTGGGCACTCTGCTCATCAAAAAGCAACCCGACTTCGACGCCCGAAATTACGGCTACGCCAAGCTCTCCCGGTTCATCGCCGCCCTGGGCGGCTTTGAAATCGACGAGCGGCACAACGCCAAGTACCAGGGCACCCAGGTATTTGTGCGCAACCAAAAATGAGAGACGGGCCGCTGCATACCGCAGCGGCCCGTGATTCATTTGCTCAGCCGTTCCATGACGGCGTCCTCGATTTTGTCCCCATACTTCATGGCCAGCAGAAACACCGCCAGCCCCGCCGCCCCCAGAAGGGCCATCCCCCACCAGGGAATGGCCAGAGTGGCGCTGCCCACCATGCAGGCCACCAGCAGCCCCCAGGGCCGGGCCAGCACCGCCAGCAGGAAAAACCGCTTGAAGGAGATATCGGTCAGCCCCGCTAAAATACATAGGATATCGTCCGGAAAGAAGGGGAACAGAAAGGCCAGGGCCAGGAACACGTCCCGCTTCCGGCGGATTACGTCCAGGTATTTCTCCGAAAGCTTGTCGCTGACGAACTGTCCCACAAACCGCTGCCCCAGCACCCTGGCCAGAGCGAACACAATCACCGAGCCCAGAGTCACCGCCCCCCAGGTGAGCAGGAAGGAGGGCCACAGCCCGAACAGGTACGCCCCCGCGGCGGCGGTGATGTTGCTTGGGATGGGGGCGATCACCACCGAAGCCAGCTGAATGCCAAAGTAGGCCAGGTGGGACCAAGGGGCGCACCGGGCGATGTACTCTCCCAGCGCCTCCTGAGAGCCCACCGCCTGGAAAAAGCCCGTGGCGTACAGCGCCCACACGCTGCCGCCCAAAATGGCAATGGTAAAAACCCAGAGCAGTACTTTCAGCGATTTGTTTTCCATAACAGCCCCTGCCTTCCGCAGTTCTTAGTCTATGGCTATTATAGCGTTAATTTGGAAAATGGCAACAAAGGTTCCCTTCAAAAATCATGAAGATTCTTTTAGCTTTTTCTAAGAACCTGTATTCACAGCCGAAACCGCCGAATGGCCGAGAGATTTTCCCGTCAGGCAAGGCAAATTTTCGCAGGAATAATTGGGTTTATTGCAAGAAAATTTAACGCGGCATGACGGGAAAAGGCCCGGCCAGACGGTGAATTGAGGTGGTGAATACAGGTTCTAAGGGCTCACTCCACCAAAAACCCGTCAGTGCGCAAATCGCCCTTGCCGATGGAGCCGACGGCGCCAGTACAGCGATAATAGGACCGCTCTACCGTTCCCTCCCACGCCTGGTCCACCACAAAAATCTGTCCCTCCTCCACCGGCATGGGGTAATACTGGTCCGCATAGACGAATTCAAAGGTGGGCTGCGCGTAGTGGAAGTCCTCGTAGGCGTCCTCCAGCCGCCAGTACTCCATATAGGCGTCGCCAGAGGGCGTGGGCATATAGAGCTTCCCAAACTGCTGGGCGGTATAGTCCTTGCCTGCCAGGGTCATTGTCTCGGTCCCCAGGGGCTGAACCGAATCCATCACCTTCTCGCAGTGCACATCCTCCCCGTACCGCTCTGTCAACTGGCTGGCCATATTGGGCCCGTACTCCTTTGCCCATGTGGTCATGCCGCCCGGCTCCACGTGGGCTGCGCCGTAGATGCCCATGATGTCGGCATTGCCCAGCTTGTCCCGCTCCCGGATGAAGTTCTCCGTCATCTTTTCCTCCCGGTAGGTATGGTTCCCGCCGGGGACGCTCTCATAAAAATACTTCCCCTGCTCCATATTTTCCTTGGTCAGCCGATACGGCTCCGTGTCCGCCTGACCGGCGTCCTCCAGGTACTTCAAATACCGCTCCCCGAAGGACCACTGTCCGTGCCCCACGTCCGTGCCGTGAATCACGGTGTCCGGGCAGTCCTCCTTAATCCGCTTGTAAAATTCCCGCTCCATCTCGTAGGCCCCCGGGGGCAGGGGAGAGTTGGCGGCTTGCCGCAGCTCCACAATGTCCTGAATGTACTCGTCCAGCAGCTCGTCGCTGTCCGCCTGCATCCATTGGTTGAGCCACTGCGCGTCGAAGTACGGCATCTCCATAAACAGGTGCCGCATTCCCCGCTGGTGGTAGCACTCCGACCACAGCTCAAACTCCCTGGCGTGGATTGCCTCGGAAAAGTGGAGCTCCCCGTACAGGTACGTCTGCCCCGTCCCCTCCGGCAAGGGCGGGCCTTCCCACAGGGAGTTCACAAAAACGGCTCCGGCCAGAAGAACCGCCGCCAAAAGTGCGGCCCCGGCCCGCTTCATGGTGTTATTCATGGTTCCGGCTCCTCTCTCACGTTCTGAGTGGAGCATAGCAAAATGCCCCTTCCCTGTCAAGGCCCACCTAAAAAACGCCCCCGGAGTAAGCCTCCGGGGGCGTTTCATCGTCATTTAGTCGGTGACGTAGGGCAACAGGGCCACGTGACGGGCGCGCTTGATGGCGTCGGTCAGCTGGCGCTGGTGCATGGCGCAGGTGCCGGTGGTGCGGCGGGGCAGAATCTTGGACCGCTCGGACAGATAGCGCTTGAGCTTCTGGGCGTCCTTGTAGTCGATTTGCTCCACCTTGTCCACGCAGAACGCACACACCTTGCGGCGCTTGCGGTTGCCGCGGGGCTTCACATTATCCATAGCCATATTGGCAGACCTCCTTTATGTGAGATAGCCCTTCCGCTTCACTTAGAAGGGCAGGTCGCCGTCGTCGTCCGTCAGCTCGGCGAACTGGTCGCCAGCGGGCGGAACGCCGTAATCGGCGGCGGGAGCGGAGGGACGGCCGGAGCCGTAACCGCCGCCATAGCTGGGGCCGGCGCCGCGCTCGCCATAGCTGCCGCGCTCGTCGCCGTCCCGGCGGGAATCGCCGAAGTAGATGTTGTCGGCCACCACCTCGGCAGAGGTGCGCCGGTTGCCGTCCTTATCGGTCCAGTCCCGCATTTGCAGCCGGCCCTCCACCACGGCCATGCGGCCCTTGGAGAAGTAGCGGCTGACGAATTCGCCGGTGCCGCGCCAAGCCACCACATCGATCCAGTCGGTGGCGCGCTCGCCGGTGTTCTTGTCCTTGAAATCCCGGTCCACCGCCAAGCGGAAGGTGGCCACAGGAGTTCCGCTCTGCGTGTGGCGCAGCTCGGGGTCACGGGCCAGCCAGCCCATGATAACGATATGGTTGAGCATGACGTCCTCCCTCTCAGCCTTCCTTGCTGACGATCATGGAACGCATCACGCTCACGTTAATGCGCATCAGACGGTCCAGCTCGGCGGGGAAAGCGGGGTCGGCGGAGAAGGTCATCAGAACGTAGTACCCCTCCTCCATGTCGTTGATGGGGTAGGCCAGCCGACGCTTGCCCCACTCGTCCACCTCGGTGACAGTGCCCCGGCCCTCAGCCAGCTCCTTGAAGCGAGCCACCAGAGCGGTGGTCTCCTCCTCTCCCAGAGTGGGGTTCAGGACGTAGAGCACCTCGTAGTTGCCATTTACCTTTGCCATTGGTTTTGCACCTCCTTATGGTCTTATGGCCTCCGGTCTCCGCCGGAGGCAAGGATGGTTGCCGCGCATTCATAAAAGGCGGCAGACTAAAATATTATACATGATTCTCCCTGCTTGTCAAGGGTTTTCCCCAGAAATAACGGAACAATCCCCGTTTAACGGGCCCCAGGGCAGCGCACAGCCGTCCCCGTTCCCGGTCCGCCATGGTCCGCAGCTCTCCCAGTTCCTCCCGCGTGAGCGTGTGCTGGCTGAATTTCGCCTTCTGGGCCAGCTCCACCGCCCGCTCGTCCACCCGTCCGCCCCAGCGCTCCATGCGAAGCAGGCAGCCGTAGACGTATAGCGCGGCCCGGTTGGGGTCCTGACCATCCATCTGCCGCCCCCGCAGGCGCTTAATCCCAAACTGACCCAGCCACAGCAGGGCGGATACCCCCGCCGCGCCCGCCAGCCACTTCAGCCAGCCGGGCAGGGAGATGGCATCCTTCCCCTCCTCCGGGCTGTCCTCTCCGCCGGGGAGGGTTTCCTCCGGCTCCATCTCCGGCTCCTGGCTGGGCGCGGGCGTCTGCGTCTCCTCCGGCTCCTCGCTCTCCTCCTCCGGGGCGTAGGTGATATCCCGCTCCTGCTCCCAGTCGAAGGCCGCGGCTGGGGTGACCTCCACGGGGTACCAGCCAAACCCGTCCACCCACACCTCCACCCAGGCATGGGCCGCCCGGTCGGGCACGTCCACCGTTCGGTCCGGGGTGCTCTCGACGGTGAAGCCGCTGACGTACCGGGCGGGGACGCCCATGGCCCGCAGCAGCAGGGTGGCGGCAGAGGCGTAGTGCATACAGTAGCCCCGGTGGCTTTCCATGAGGAAGTAGAGCACCGGATCCTTCCCCTCCGGCACGGCGGGAACGTCCGGGTCATACTCGCACAGCGCATCCAGGTATTGCGCCACCCGCCGCGCCAGCTGGACGTTCACGCCGGAGGTGGAATCCTCACCGTACAATGAGATGCTGCTGACTGCATTGATCCGCCAGCACAGCTCCTTCAGCTCCTCCCGCATCTCCTTGGGCACAGCCAGATAGTCCATCTCCATTTGGTCCCAATATGCCTCGCTCCACCGGCTGGACGCGGGGACCACGTTGAGGGGCTCTTGTTGAATGAACTCCACGGTAAAGCTTCTCTGTCCCTGAAGGCCCGCAAAATAGGCGTCCTCCACAGGTAGAATGCCCCGCCCCTCCCAGTCCTGTTCCGTCAGAAAATAGGGCGCGTATACACAGGAGCCCACCGCGCCCACGTTGTCCACCGTGGCGGTGTACCGCCCGCTGCCCGCCGCCGCAGCGGCCGCCAACCCCTGTCCTGTGGGGAACAGCAGGGGGGAGGGGGCGTCGTCGGGGTTTTCCAGGCTGTCCAGATACCGCTGGTACGCCCCTTCGGGCAGGGCCTTCCACACCCCGTCCTCATATACGGCCAGAGATGACCCCCGCAGGTACAGCCGCCCACTGTAATCGGAGGTAAGACGCAGCACCGTCCGACCATAGTAGTTCAGCGGCCCGGCCTGGGTCAAGTCCGCCTCGCCCGCCGAGCCTACATAAGTGACGGTGCGTTGAAAAGGCCCGTCCCACTGGGCCCAAAAGTCCGCCGCCCGGTTGGTGAGGTCAAGCAGTTCCCTCTCCGCCTCCAGCGCCCAGGGCGGACGGATATACCCCTCCTCGGGAAAGGCCAGCGCCACGCCCCACAGCACTGCGGCGGTGCAGCCCAGCGCCGCCAGGGTGAGCCGCCCCCGCGCAGAGGGGGCGGACCATTTGCACAAACTGGTGAGCAGCATCACACACCAGCACAGGCTAAGGGCTAAAAAGGCCGGCCAGCTGGGATAGAGGTCGGCCACCAGCCCTGGCAGCAGGGGCGGCAGGGTGAGCAGAACCGCCATCCACCACCGGCGCGAGCGCACCACCACCCAACCCAAAACCAGGGCCAGTAGGGCGATGGAGAACAGCAGGAACAGCCGCACGTCGGCGGTAGTCTGATTCAGCGTCACCCCTGGGCTGTAGTCGAAGGTTCTGCCCCAGGACACACGGGCCTCAAACAAATCTGCAATGATTTTCGCGGTAAAGACAGCGCCGGAGCGCACCGCCCGCCAGCTGCGCCAGACGGCCAGCGCCCATGCCGCCGCCAGTCCGCCAGCCGCCAGCCCCCGAAACCGGGGCAGCGACCACGCCGCCAGCGCCGTCAGGGCGAACAGCGCTGAAAGGACATAAAAGAAGTCCGTTTGAAGGGCGCACCGGACCAGCACTGTCGTATCCGCCCAAGGAGCGGCCTGTCTCCCACCGTACAGAGACAAGAAGGCCCCCGTCAGTCCGCACAGGGCGCACAGCATCAAAATTCCATCCCCCAGCAGGACGCACCAGGAAAACCGTCGCTCCTGTTCAGCCATGGCCGTCCCCTCCCTCCGGGGCAATGTGAATGCGGAATACCGCGCCCTCCGGCAGCAGCTCCAAATGGTCATTCAGCCGGCAGCCCGGCTCCTTTGACCCCGCTTCCCCCTTCAGCAGAGCCAGCAGGCACACCTCCTGCTCCCGCGTGTCGGTCACAGGGTAGAGCTGGGGTTCCCCAACCCCGTCCAGCCACAGCACCGCGTGGGACTGCTGAACGCGCAGAAGCGCATCGCTCAGCCCCAGCAGCTGGTCCAGCACAGCGTCCAACCGCTCCGGCCGGCCCCACAGGTCCAGGGTGAGCAGAGGGAGAGGCGTGTCGTCTTGAGACCGCTCCCGGACAATGAGCTCGTCCCACTTTGAGGACAGCTTCCAGTGCACATCGCGCATCGGGTCCCCTGGGCGGTACTCCCGCAGCTTGTAGGTCTCCCCCGCCCCCCGGCGCCCACTCCCCAGGGGAACGGACCGAACGCCTCGCCCCTCCGGAATGGCGGGAGGCTCCACTTGGACAGCGGCTGGACGGCACACCAGCGCCGCCGGGGCGGGCGGGGGCAGCCGCCAGGTGAACAGCCCCAGATAGTCGCACACCCGCACCCGGTCCGCCCGAAGCTCCAGCACGCCGCAGTGTCCCGTAGGAGCGGGCAGCTGTGTCGGGCAATGCGCGGCCACTCCGGTGAGCTTGAGACGCCGGACTGTGCGCTCCGACGTGAGGCTGTTCCGCACGGTGAGGCGCAGGGACACCCGGGACAGGGGCAGGCCCGCGAAGGACTCCACCCCCACCGTCCACTCCCCCTTCTCCCCCCGGCTGAGCGCGGCGGGGCGGGCGGAGAGAACCACCCGGCACCTCACCATCCCCGGCAGGGACATGACCAGGGACAGAATGGGCAGGGCAATACACAGGATCAGCAGAAACCGGGCCAGATAATTGTCGTTGGTGATTTGAAACAGCAGCGCCCCGGCCAGCACCGCGCTGTACAGGATTCTCCGGCCTTCCATAGCTTACCGCAGGCGGGGCGCACGCACGGAGGAGAGAATCTCCCCGGCGATTTTCACAGTGCGGCGGGCCTCTCCCGCCCCGCCGGCGGAGAGCAGCAGACGGTGAGCAACGGCATCCACCCAGACATACTGCACGTCCTCGGGCACCACATAGTCCCGGCCATGGAGAAAGGCGCAGGCACGGGCCAGCCCGGCCACTGAAATCGCCACCCGGGGGCTGGCCCCCTGGGCCAGCTTGGGGTGATTCCGGGTGGCCTGAACCATGCGGAGAATATACTGCAAAATCACATCGTCCACAAATACCCGGTCCACCTGGGTGCGCAGCTGGGCCAGCTCCTCTCGCCCCGCCGCCTGGATCACGTCCGACATCAGCTCCCCACGGAGCTTGCGCTGCAGCAGCTCCAGCTCGTCTGCCGGGGCGGGGTAGCCCATGGTGAGGCGCAGGGCAAAACGGTCCAGCTGGGAGTCGGGCAGCAGTTGGGTGCCCGAAGCCCCCGCCGGGTTCTGGGTGGCGATGACCAGAAAGGGATCTGGAACCGGATGGGACACCCCGTCCACCGTCACCCGCCCCTCCTCCATGGCCTCCAGCAAAGCGGACTGGGTGCGGCTGGTGGCCCGGTTGAGCTCGTCCGCCAGGAACAGATTGCACAGCAGGGCCCCGGGCTGATATTCCATCCGCCCGGTGTCCTTATTATAAAGAGAAAAGCCCGTCAAGTCGGAGGGCATCACGTCCGGGGTAAACTGCACCCGGCTGTACTGAAGGCCCAACGCCTTAGAAAAGGCGATGGCCAGGGTGGTCTTGCCCACGCCGGGGATGTCCTCCAGCAGAATGTGCCCCCGGGCCAGTATGGCCAGCAGCACCTTGACCACCGTCTCATCCTTGCCCACCACGGCCTTCTTCACTTCGCCTACCACCTGGGCGGCCAACTGATTCTCCCGCATGATCTGTCACTCCTCGCCGTTTGCCAGATAGTGTGCCAGCCGCCCGATGGTTTTGGCCGTGCACGTGGCCGTAACCTCAATAACCTCGCCATAGTTCACCAGCTCCACCTTGGCCTCCCGGTAGAGCTGATCCAGCACTCCTCCCCTGTCATAGGGCAGACGCAGCTCCACCCGGCGCACCCCGGCGTCCAGCCGCTGCTCCATGGCCGCGCGCAGCTTGTCCAGCCCCGCCCCGGTTTTGGCGGAGATGGACACCATGTCCTCCCCGTGGGGCACAATATCCCCCACAAACCTGTCACATTTGTTAAAGACCTCCAGGCGGGGGGTCTCCCCCGCCCCCAGCTCCTGGATGAGCCTGTCCACCACCGCCGCCTGCTCCCGCCAGTTGGGATCGGAAGCGTCGATCACGTGGATGAGCAGATCGGCAAAGGTGAGCTCCTCCAGCGTGGCCTTGAAGGCGTCCACCAGCTGATGGGGCAGCTTGGAGATAAAGCCCACCGTGTCCGACACCAGCACGGTGCAGGTGTCGGACAGCTCCAGGGTGCGGGTGGTGGTGTCCAGGGTGTCGAACAGCCGGTTGTTGGCGGGGATGTCCGACCCCGTGAGGGCGTTTAAGAGGGTGGACTTGCCCGCGTTGGTATAGCCCACAATGGCCGCCACCGGCACCTCGTTCTTCTCCCGCCGCTCCCGCTGGGTGGCGCGCACCCGGCGCACCTCCTTCAGCTCGTCCTCCAGCTTGGCGATCTTCCGATGAATGTGCCGCCGGTCGGACTCCAGCTGGGTCTCGCCAGGGCCGCGGGTGCCGATGGCGCCCTCCTGCCGCTCCAGGTGCTTCCACATTCCCGTCAGCCGGGGCAAGAGGTACTTGTACTGGGCCAGGGCCACCTGCAAGCGCCCCTCGCTGGTGCGGGCCCGCTTGGCAAAAATATCTAAAATGAGGGCGGCGCGGTCCATCACCGTCACCCCCAGCTCCTCGGTGAGCACCCGCTGCTGAGAGGGGGAGAGGGGGTTATCAAAGATGACGATGTCCGCCCCCAGGCTCTGGACCAGCTCGCGAATTTCCGCCGCCTTGCCCTCCCCCACAAAGGTGCGCGGGTCGGGAGCGGACCGATTCTGGAGCACTGTGGCCAGGCAGACTCCTCCCGCCGTATCCAGCAGGGCGGCCAGCTCCTCCAGAGATTCGTCCGAGGCGTTCTCCTCCCCGCTCAGGCAGGGAGCGGACAGGCCCGCCAGCACAGCGCGGTTGATTTGCTTTACTTCGGTTTTTTCAAACATATTCGGCTTAATTCCCTCGCTTATCTAAAAATTTCAGCGGTAAAAAACAGAAAGACCCGCCGCAGTATCTGCAACGGGTCTTCGAAAAACAGTCTGGTTTTAGCCCAAGCCGAACTTCTTGTTGAAGCGGCTGACGCGTCCGCCGGTATCCACCATCTTCTGCTTACCGGTGTAGAAGGGGTGACACTTGGAGCAGACTTCCACCTTGATGTCCTTCTTGGTCGAGCCAGTCTCGATCACGTTGCCGCACGCGCACGTAATGGTGGTGTGGTTGTAGTTGGGATGGATGCCTTCCTTCACGGGGATTCACCTCTTTCTGTCGATCAAAAGTCCAGAAGCCATAACAGCTCCTTGTAAACGCAAACCGTATCTTATCATGTTCGCGGAAAAAATGCAAGAGCTTTTTTTATTTTCCCAAATCTTTTTCCCCTCGTCACAGCTCCACCGCCCGACCCACGTTGAAAAACCACAGGCACCGGCGGCCTACCGTCACCCCCGCCGCCTGGGCCAAGGCCCGGGTGTAGGCGTCCAGCTGAGGGCGGTAGTCCTCCGCCCGGCGCGCCAAAGCGTCCTCCCCCACCCGGTCTGTTTTGAAGTCCACCACCGTGGCCGTGCCGTCCTCCTCCATGAACCAGCAATCCACCACGCCCTGGAGCAGCACCTCCTCCCCCGGTTCGGCCTGGGGGTAATAGTCCATGGCCGGCGCCAGCAGGGAAAATTTGAACTCCCGCTCCACCCGGGCCGATTGGCGCACCCGCCGGCCCAGCTCCGAGCGGAAAAAGGCCAGGATATCCGCCGGATTGACGGCGTTTCCCTGTTGAGGCGTGATATACTGCCCCTCCACCAGCCGGGTGACCTCCTCCGCAATTTCGCCGAAATCGTTTGTGCGCCGGTAGTCCAGATACTGCATTACCATGTGCAGGGCAGTGCCCCGCTGCGCCGGTGTGAGGGGCCGCTCCCCCTCAAACACGGGGCGGCGCAGGCTGGTTTGAGGGGCGGCAGGACGCAGCTCCACGGCGTCTTCCGCCGCCTCGGCGTCCTTCTCCCGGCCCTTGAGCTGGGTGGCGGTGAGCTTGGAGGGGATGGCGGCGGACGCCCCGTGGGAATAGCGCCAGCCAAGCCGCTCTGCCAAGCCGTCGGGAAGCTCCGGCAGCGGGCGGGCCGGGACCCACCCCCCGCCCGCTCCCTGGGGTCCCTCAAACTCCGCCCCGGACAGCAGCCGAATATCCCACGCTGGCCCCTCCGCCGCCGGGGCTGAGGGCCGGGGCTGATCCAGGCCCTCCCACAGCGCGGCGCTGTCCCTTCGGCACAGCGCCGGGGTGAGCACCCACTCCGCCATGGACTTGACTTCCGCCATCTGCCGGGGGGGCGGCGGGCACTGGGCCTGTTCCGCCAGGGCGGCCAAGCGTCCTCCCTGCCCATTCACGGCAGTGAGCAAAATCAGCTTGTGCTCCGCCCGGGTCATGGCCACGTACAAAAGCCGCATCTCCTCCGCCCGCAGCTGCTGGCGCAGGCGCAGCGCCGCCGCGTCCCGGGCGATGGTGGTGTAGCGCACCCCCCGCTCCCGGTCCACCCGCTTGGGGCCCAGGCCCAGCTCTGGGTGGAATAAAATCGGGACCTTGCTGTCCGCCTCGTTAAATTGCCGGTCCAATCCGCATACCAGCACCACCGGGAACTCCAGCCCCTTGGACTTGTGGATGGACAGGATGCGCACGCCCCCTGTCCCCTCTCCCTCCACGGGAACGGGCACGCCATTTTCCGCCATGCGGCTGAGGTGGAGCAGAAAGGCCATCAATCCCCGGTGGCCGCCGCTCTCAAACCGGGCGGCCTCGTCGTACAGCGCCATCAGGTTGGCCCGGCGGCGCGCGCCCTCCGGCATGGCGGAAAACACGGCGCTCACGTCCAGCCTGCCATAGATGCGCCACAGCAGGCGGTGGCTGCCCTCCTCCGCGGCCAGTGCCCGCAGTTCGGCCAGCAGCGCCAAAAAGTCTGCGCAGTCCTCCTCGCCCCGCTGCGCGCCAGCCCGCAGGCAGTCATACACCGTCCCCTCCGAGCCGGCCCGCAGGGCGACCAGCCGGTCGGGAGTGAAGTGGAACAGGGGCGAACGCAGCGCCGAGAGCAGGGCCACGTCCTGGCGGGGATTGTCGATCACCTGCAGCAAGGCGATGACCACCGCAATCTCTGTGGTTCCGAAAAACTCCTGGCCGCCCTCCGCGCTCCAGGAGATGCCCAGCTCGTCTAAGGCCGCGGCATAGTGGCGCAGCACGGGATTGGGGGAGCGCAGTAGGATGACGATGTCCTCCAGCCGTATGGGCCGCTCTCCCACAGGCAGGCCGCTGTCCAAAAGCTCCCAGATGCGCCTGGCCGCCGCCCGTGCGCACACCAGGTCCTTGTCCGCCCGCTCCCCGTCCTCACCATCGCCCAGGGCGGACAGGTCCACGCAATCCAGCTCCACGCAGTACCGTCCGTCCGGGTGCAGGTCGCTCCGACCGGGGCGCAGCGCCTCGGCATCGGTGTAGTCCAGCTCACCGGCGGCCTGAGTCATCACATTCCGGAAGATGAAATTGACCCCTTCCAGCACTTCCGGACGGGAACGGAAATTGTCCGACAGCAGAATCTTCCGCCCCCGGCCAGGGACAGCGGCCTCCGCCGGGTCAAAGCTGCGGTATTTCTCCAGGAAAATGGCCGGCTCCGCCAGGCGAAACCGGTAGATGGACTGCTTCACGTCCCCCACCATAAAAAGGTTGTCCCCCGACGACAGCGCCCGGAAAATTGCGTTCTGCACCGCGTTGGTATCCTGGTACTCGTCCACCATAATCTCCCGGAACCGCGCCCCCGCATCTTTGGCCAGCGCGGTGGGGGCGCCGTCCGGCTGGGTCAGCAGCCGCGCGGTCAAATGCTCTGCGTCGGCAAAGTCGATGAGGCGCCGCCGCCGCTTCAGGCGGGTAAATGCCGCGTCAAATTCCGCTGTCACCTCCAACAATGCCGTCATGGCCGGGCCCACCGCCCGGAGATCCTCCATGGCCTGCTCCGCCCCGATATCAAACCGCTCTCCCAGCTTTTTCATCTGTTCCCTGCACTGGTCCCGCCGGGCCGCCATGCGGGCCTTCAGCAGCTCGTTATACTCTCCCCGCTTCATGCCGGGGCGGGGAAAGGGGACGGGAAAGCAGTCCGCCGCCTCGTCCCATCCCCGCTCCAGAGCCTGGGAGAGACGCTCCAGTCCCTCAATCGTAGCGTCCAGGCTGGGCCCGTAGTTTTTTTCCAGCAGCTCGTCCCAGGCCACGTCTCGGCGCACCGCCGTCATAGCTGCCGCCCAGCTTTGGACCAGCTGTGCGCCGTCCGCCAGCAGCACCCGGCCCCAAGGGGTATCCTCCGGGACCGCGCCGGGGGCCAGCGCATAATCCTCCTGGCGCCCGGTCAGCCAGCCCATAGGGTCGGCCTGAGCCTGCACCCGGCGGTGCACGTCCAGCACCACCTTCTCCAGCATTTGGTCGTCCCGTTCCCCCGCCATTGCGTCCACCAAGGCGGCAAAAGGGGCGTCCGTCTCAATTCCGGCGTACCGCGCCTCCAGCACCTCCTCCAAGGCCCGCTGGCGCAGCTCCTCCCCTTCCGCCTTGTCGCACACGCGAAAATCCGGGTCCAGCTCCACCAAGTGTCCCCACTGGCGCAGAAAATCCAGGCAAAAAGCATCGATGGTGCAAATAGGCGCCTTGTATACCAGCGTGGCGCACCGCCGCAGCGCCCTGTCTCCCGGCCGCTGGGCCAGCCGGGCGTGGATGGCGGCGGCAATGCGTTCGCGCAGCTCGGCGGCGGCGGCGTTGGTAAAGGTGATGACCAAAAACCGGTCGATGTCCTCCCCCTGCTCCACATAGCCCATCAGCCGTTCCACCAGCACCCTGGTCTTGCCCGACCCGGCGGCGGCGGACACCAGCAGGTCTCCTCCCCGGTTCTCCACTGCGGCGCGCTGCCCCTGCGTCAGCTCAATGCCCATCGCCGTCTTCCTCCTTCCGCTTCTCCATCCACTCCCAAAATTCCGCCGCCCTGATTCCGCGGCGCAGCCGCCGCATATCCCCGCAGCCCTCCTCGAAGTGGCACGCCGCCCGGTAGTCACACCAGCGGCAGGGATTCTTGTCCGCATTGTGCCAGTAGGGGTCCGCGTCAATGTTCCCCTTGGCCAGCTCCCCAGCGCAGCGGCGCAGGGTATCGGCAATGAACTCGTCCAAAGCCTGCATTTGCTCCGCGCTCACCAGGCTGTCGCTCCCTCCCCGGCCCTTGCTCACGGGCAGAAAGCGGTATCCTTCCTGGGTTCGCTCCATGGCGGAGAGCACCGCCGGCTCGCCCAGCACCAGCCCCTGGCGGCGCAGCAGCTTGTCCCGGGCGGCCTGAATTTCCCCGTCCGTCATGCCCCGCTCGCCGTCCACTAAGGGAGTGCGTGCGGGGACGTACAGCACCCCCGCCGGGACGATCTCTCCAGGGCCGAACACCCGCTCCCCCTCCCGCGCCAGGGCAAACAGGTACAGCAGCATTTGCAGCCCCCGTCCGTCCTCCACATCGGCAAAGTCGAAGCTCTTTTTTCCGGTTTTATAGTCCACCACCCGCAGGTAGCGCCTGCCTTCGTGCTCCCACTGGTCCACCCGGTCCACAAAGCCGCTCAGGCGCAGGCGAACCCCCTGCTCCGCCTCCACGGCGGGCAGCTCCTTCCCCCGGCCAAAGCCCAGCTCAAAGGCGGCGGGGGTAAAGTCGGACACCGCCAGCTCCGCCGCCACGCTCTGAGCCACTGCCAGGGCCGCCTGCTTCATCCGGCTGAAAAGGTTGCGCACCCGGGCGCTCTCCCCCTCCAGCCCCGCCAGCGTCTCCCGCTCGTACCGGTCGGCGGCGGCCTGGGCCAGCCGGCCCACCGCCTCCCCGTCATCCAAGGAAATCTCTGACCCACCGGCCTGCCGCAGGGTATCCTCCAGCACAGCATGGACAAAGGTGCCGTAATCCGAGGGACGCAGCGCCGCCCGCTGCCTGGGCTTGGCGTCCAGGCCGAAACGGAGGAAATAGCTGAAGTGGCAGGAGTTCACCAAATCCAGCTTGGTGGCGGACATGGGCACCACCGGCCCGAACAGCGCCTTCACCGCCGGGGCGGACAGCCGCCCCCGCCGCCAGCGGGCGGCGTTTTGGATGCGCTCCGCCCGGCCGGCCAGACCGGGCAGCTCCTTCAGCGCGGCGGCCAGCCGGGGGTCCGCCCCCGCCAGCTCCAACGCAGGGCCGGGGGCGGACAGGCGGACCATGGGGTCCCCGCCGTCCTGCGCCGCCTCGTCCGGGAACAGCGCCTCCAGCCGCTTCCATACGAAGCAGGGGGTCTTCTGATTGTCCCCCGTCCCTTTGGCAAAGCTGACATACAGCCGCTCCGACGGGCGGCAGCACGTCTCATAGGCGATGGTCATCTCCCGGCGCAGCTTATCCTCCTGCCTGGGGGCCAGCTCCACCTCCATAGCGGATAAGGCATCCCGGTCCTGGTCGGAAAACAGGCCCGGAGACGGTGCGCAATCGGGGATGGCGCCTCCATCCGCCCCCAGCAAAAATAGAACCTTCACCTCTTTGTGGGCCATGCGGGGAGCGTCCCCCACCGTCACCGCGTCCAGGGACACAGGGATGGCCCCCACGTCGTACTGCCCCAGCACCAGGGTAACCAGCCGGGAGAACTCGTCCAGCTCCAGCTCAACGTTCTCCAGCAGCAGGGCGCACTGCTCCAGCCCCCCCGCTAAAATGTCCCACAGCTGGCGGTACTGGGCCGCGGCGGTGCGCTCCCCCCGCCGGTCCAGGCTGTCCGCCCGCTCCGCCAGCCGCGCGGGCAGCCCGATGTCCTCCAGCAGTTCATAAAGGGCCAGCGCCCGGCCCTTCCCCGTCTTGTCCGCTCCCCTGCGCAGCTTCTCCAAGGGCGCGATGACCCGGCGGCGCAGCTGGTCCAGCCAAGCCACATAGGCCCGGTCCCCGTCAGTGAATTCCCGGCCGTAGCCCTCCGGGTGCATATCCCAGGGCTTTTTGCGCTTCCAGGTCGAACCCTTCAAGTCCCAGGTCAGGGCATAGTTTTCCAGCTCGTCCCGCTCCTCCTCGGAAATTCCGGTCAGGCCGGTTTTCAAATAGCGGAACAGCTCCTCATAGGGGTAATCCTCTGCCGCTGCCGCCAGGGCAGAGGTGGCCAGGGCCAGCACCGGCTTCTCCAGCACGTCCTCCATGGCCGAGCGGAACACCGGCACCCCGTACTGGGCAAATACGCTGTCCAGCAATTCGCCGTACTCGTCCATCCGCCGGGCGCACACGGCGATGTCCCGGCATCGGAAGTCCTCCTCCCGCAGCAGGCGCAGAATCTCCCCAGCGCACCATTCCGCCTCCTGCCGGGGGGTGGACGCGGCCACGCGGGTGACGGCGCACTCCCCCGTCCACGGCTCTTCCGGCCCGGAGCCGAACAGGTTCCGTTCCAAAAAGGCCAGACAGGGGTGCCGGGGCGCGGGGCGGTCCAGCGCCTCCTCCGTCACCCCCGCCCCGGCGCCTTTGGCCAGCCGCGCCAGCCGCCGGGCGGCCCGCAGCGCGGGGCGGAATATGCCGTCCTCATCCTCCCCGGGGTCGCACACAAAGGCGGCGGTAAGCTCCCCCTGGGCCATCAGCGCGGACAGCACCCGCTCCTCCTGGGGGGTAAAGTCGGTGAAGCCGTAGACAAAAAAGGCCATCCCCTCCGCCCAGCGGGTGCGCTCCAGCTGCGCCGCCAGCCGGTCCAGGCGGCTTCTGGGGTCGGCGTGCCCCGCCCCCTCCAGCTGCTGATAGGCGGCGTAAATCAGCCCCAGGTCCCTCAGCTTGTCCCCCTGCCTGCCGCCCAGCTCCTCCCCGGCGGCGATGAGCTTGTCCGGCTCCACCCGGTAAGCGCGGCACTCGTCCACCGTGGCCAATAGCCCCGTAAGAAAGGCCGGATTGCGGGAGGGCGCCCGGTAGGCCGTCAGGCCGTCCGCGGCCTGGCGCAGCGCGGCGTACATCAGCAGCATCCGTCCCCCCGCGTCCAGCATGTGGGCGGCCCCGCCCCCCGCCGCGTCGGCCAGCCGCCCGGCCAAACGGGTGAAGGAGAGCACCTCGCACTCCATGGACGCGCCGCCCAGCGCGGCGCACATGGCCCGCTCGCTCTCATGGGAGTACTGCTCGGGCACCAGCAGCAGCCTCCGCCGGGCCTTGGAGCGGCCCATGCGCTCCAGCAGCTCCCCCCGGATGTCCTGCCCGGCCCGGGCGTAGAGAAGCCTCAGCATATCCAGGCCCCCTTTCGCGGTTTTTCTACAGTATAGCAGAACTCGGCCTGGAAAAAAAGCTGTTGACAAATTTTCCACCATCTGATATGATACGAAAGCAAAAGAAAGCAGGAATGGCGCCGCCGTCCTCACCTCCCGCCTCCGGCGAAGGGGTTAACATGGTGAGAACCGCACCGTCCGGGTGCGGGGCTTGTTATGGACGTGGGCGTTATTGCGCTCACGTTTTGACGTATTTTAGGAGGTGCGTGACCATAGCTAATACGGCTCATCAGATCAACGAGGAAATCCGCGACCGCGAGGTGCGGCTCATCGGTGCCGACGGCGGCCAGCTGGGCGTCATGTCCGCTCACGAGGCTCAGGCCCGCGCCGACGAGGCCGGTCTGGACCTGGTGAAGATCTCTCCCACCGCCACCCCTCCCGTGTGCAAGCTCATGGACTACGGCAAGTTCAAGTTCGAGCAGGCCAAGCGGGAGAAGGAGGCCAAAAAGAACCAGCACGTGGTGGAAGTCAAAGAGGTTCGGATGTCCCCCGGCATTGATATCGGGGACTTCAACACCAAGCTGCGCAACGCTCAAAAGTTTTTGAGCGAAGGCAACCGGGTAAAAGTCACAGTGCGCTTCCGGGGCCGTGAGATGGCTCACACCGACATTGGCCGCAAGCTGCTGCTGGACTTTGCCGCCCAGTGCGCCGAGCTGGCCGTGATGGACAAGGAGCCCAAGCTGGAGGGCCGGCACATGAGCATCTTCCTGTCCGCCAAGAGCGCCAAACCGAACAAGTAAGAAGCGCTGAGCGGACAGTCGCGAGGGAGCTTGGAGCGGAGCGAGGATGAAAAACCGGGAACTGCGCAGCAGGTCCGTATTTCATCCGGGTCGAAGCAAAAGCGCCCCGCCGCCTGCGAAGCGTGACATCAACAACACGAAAAGGAGACAACCGCCATGCCTAAGATCAAAACCCACAGCGGCGCCAAGAAGCGCTTCAAGCTGACCAAGAACGGCCAGGTCAAACGCGCCCATGCCAATAAGAGCCACCTGCTCAACGGCCACGGCAAAACCCGCAAGCTCAAGAGAAGCCTCCGCAAAGGCGGCTACGCTGATGTGACCAACGCGGCCACCATCAAGCGCATGATCCCCTATAAATAATTCAGGGATATTACTATAATTTTACTCAACATAGGAGGCTGAACGACAATGGCAAGAGTGAAAGGCGCGATGATGACGCGCAAGAGACGGAATAAGATCCTCAAGCTGGCCAAGGGCTACTGGGGCGCCAAGAGCAAGCACTACAAGATGGCCAACGAGCAGGTGATGAAGTCCCTGCAGTACGCCTACGTGGGCCGCCGGCTGAAGAAGCGCGACTTCCGCCAGCTTTGGATCGCCCGCATCAGCGCCGGGTGCAAGATGAACGGCATGAACTACTCCACCTTTATGCACGGCCTGAAGCTGGCCGGCGTGGAGATCAACCGCAAGATGCTGGCCGAGCTGGCCGTCAACGATAAGGCCGCCTTCACCCAGCTCACTGAGCTGGCCAAGGGCAAGCTGGCCTGAGAGAAGCGCGAGGATAGACGCGCAGGGGAGCTTGGACCGAAGCGAGGGCAAAAACCCAGGGCCAGCGGAGCTGGGCCGGATTTTGCCCGAGACAGAGGGAATGCGACCCGGTAGCGCGTCCAATCTAAGCAGGACAACAGAAACCGCACACAGGCGCCCGGTCAGATGACCGGGCGCTTTGCTTTGCCCCCCAGCAGGGCCTTTCCCGCCGATGAACAATCAGCGGCAAAAGAACGCATGGACCGCCATGGCGTGCCGCCCCTTGGCGGGTATAATAAGAGTAGTATCTTGTGGAAAAAATCTCAATATAGGGGGCGAGCCTTATGAAATACGGGCACTTTGACCAAGAACACCGGGAATACGTCATCGACCGGGTGGACGTGCCGGTTTCCTGGACCAACTACCTGGGGGTGGAGGACCTGTGCGCCGTGGTCAACCACACCGCCGGGGGTTATCTCTTTTACAAGAGCCCGGAGCACCACCGCATCACCCGTTTCCGGCCCAACGGCGTGCCCATGGACCGACCGGGGCACTATATCTATATCCGAGACGACGACACGGGGAAGTACTGGTCCGTGTCCTGGCAGCCCTGCGGCGGGGAGTTGAAGGACTACCGCTGCCGCCATGGGCTGAGTTACTCTGTCTACGAGTGCCTCCGGGACGGAATCGACGCCGCCCAGACCCTGTTTATCCCTCTGGGAGAGAATGTGGAGCTGTGGGACCTGTCCTTGGAAAACGTCTCCGGGTGGGAGCGGCGGCTGAGCGTGTACTCCTACGCCGAGTTCTCCTATCATCAAATTCCCATCGACAATCAGAACTTCCAGATGTCCCTGTACTGCGCCGGGAGCAGCTATGAGGACGGCGTCATCGACTACGAACTGTTCTATGAGCACGCCCACCAGTTCATGGCCGCCACCTTTGACCCCAACGGGTTCGACTGCCTGCGGGACGCCTTCATCGGCCCCTACCGCACCGAAACCAACCCCCTGGCGGTGGAGCGAGGGGAGTGCTTTTCCTCCTTTGAAAAGGGGAACAACCACTGTGCCGTACTGCAAAAGCGCCTCACCCTGGCCCCCGGGGAACATACCCGCCTGCTGTGGCTGTTGGGGGAGGGCGGCGCGGACGAGGGCCGCCGGCTGCGGGAAAAGTACCGGGACTTCGTCGCGGTGGACGAGGCCTTCGCCGACCTGTCCCGGTTCTGGCAAGACAAGCTGGCCAAGCTCCAGGTGTCCACCCCCGATCCGGACCTGGACGTGATGCTCAACACCTGGACCCTGTATCAGAGCGAGGTGAACGTGATGTTCTCCCGCTTCGCCTCTTTTATTGAGGTGGGCGGGCGCACCGGCCTGGGCTACCGGGACACTGCCCAGGACGCTATGACCATCCCCCACTCCAACCCCGAGGGCTGCAAGAAGCGCATTCTCCAGCTCATGCAGGGGCTGACTTCCTCGGGCTACGGCCTGCACCTGTTCGACCCGGCCTGGTTCACGCACCAGCCCGAAAAGCCCGCCTACAAGTCCCCCACCGTCATCCCCACTCCGGACAAGGCCAGCATCGTCCACGGCCTGGCCGACGCCTGCGCGGACGACACCCTGTGGCTGGTGGCCGCCGTGGCGGAGTACGTGCGAGAGACGGGGGAGCTGTCCTTCTTTGACGAGGCGGTAGGCTACGCCGACGGCGGGGAGGGGACTATTTACGACCACCTGAAGAAAATTCTGGACTTCTCCGCCGCGCAGGTGGGAGCTCACGGCATCTGCAAGGGCCTGCGGGCGGATTGGAACGACTGCCTGAACCTGGGGGGCGGCGAGAGCGCCATGGTGTCCTTCCTCCATGTGTGGGCCTTGGGCCACTTCGTGGACTGCGCCCGCGCCCTGGGCCGGGAGGAGGACGCGGAGCGCTACGAGGCCATGCGCCAAGGCGTCATCGCGACCTGCGAGCGGGAGCTGTGGGACGGGGAGTGGTACCTCCGGGGCATCACCGCCGACGGGCGCAGCATCGGCACCCACACCGACACCGAGGGCCGGGTCCACCTGGAGAGCAATGTGTGGGCGGTGCTCTCCGGCGCGGCCCAGGGAGAGCGGGCCGTCAAGGCCATGGACGCGGTGGACCAGTACCTGTACACCGACTACGGACTGCGCCTCAACGCCCCCTCCTACACCAAGCCGGACGACGCCATCGGCTTCATCACCCGGGTGTATCCCGGAATCAAGGAAAACGGCTCCATCTTCTCCCACCCCAACCCCTGGGCCTGGTGCGCCGAGGCAGCCCTGGGCCGGGGGGAGCGGGCCATGAAATTTTACTGGGCCTTGTGTCCCGCCGCCCAAAATGATAAAATAGAGGTGCGGCAGAGCGAACCCTATTCCTACTGCCAGTTTGTCATGGGCCCCGACCACTCCGCTTTCGGCCGGGCCCGCCACCCCTTTATGACCGGCTCCGGCGGGTGGAGCTACTTCGCCGCCACCCGGTATCTGTTGGGCGTTCGGCCTCAATTCAGCGGCCTGCTCATCGACCCCTGCGTCCCGGCGGGCTGGAGGCAGTTCCACATCAACCGCGTCTGGCGGGGAGCGCAGTACAACATCACTGTACAGAATCCGAACGGGGTGGAAAAAGGCGTGGCGGACATTCTCTGCAACGGCAAGCGGGTAACCGGCCTTATTCCCGCCCAACCGGCAGGCAGCGTCAATCAAGTGACCGTCATTATGGGAAGGAGTCAATGATTATGAACATTGAATTTGGAACCGGCGGCTGGCGGGCTGTCATCGGCGACGGCTTCACCCGCGCCAACGTCCAGCGGCTCACCTGCGCGCTGGCCCAGAAAATGAAGGACGAGGGCGCGGCCCGGCGTGGCTTCCTGGTGGGCTACGACCGGCGCTTCCTCTCCCGTGAGGCCGCCCACTGGGCCGCCGAGGTGATGGCCGGGGCGGGCGTGCCCTGTATGGTGGTGGAGCGGGAGGCCCCCACCCCCCTCATCATGTTCGCCGTGCGCTATCACGAGCTGTCCTACGGCATGGCCGTCACCGCCAGCCACAACCCCGCCCTCTACAACGGCGTGAAGGTGTTTACCCAGGGCGGGCGGGACGCGGACGAGACCGTCACCGCCAGCATCGAGGAGTATATCGCCGCCCTGCCCGAAGGGGAAATCCCCCTCGTCCCCTATGAGGAGGGGCTGCGCACCGGACAGATTCAGGTCATCGACCCCATGAACGCCTACATCGACTCGGTAATCCGGGCGGTGAATATGGACGCCATCCGCGCCCGTGGCCTGAAGGTGGTGCTGGATCCCATGTACGGCGTGTCCAAAACCGCGCTGAGCACCATTCTCATCACCGCCCGGTGCGATGTGGACGTGATTCATGAGCGTCGGGACGCCCTATTCGGCGGCCGCCTGCCCGCTCCCAACAGCAAAACCCTCATCGGCCTGCAATCCTTCGTGGTGGAAAACGGCTGCGACATCGGCATCGCCACCGACGGCGACGCCGACCGCCTGGGCGTCATCGACGACCGGGGGGAGTTCCTCCACCCCAATAAGATTTTGGTGCTGCTGTACTACTATCTGCTGAAATACAAGGGCTGGCACGGCGCGGCGGTGCGCAATATCGCCACCACCCACCTGCTGGACGCCATCGCCAAGGAGTTTGGCGAGACCTGCTACGAGGTGCCGGTGGGCTTCAAGCACGTGTCCGGCAAGATGCTGGAGACCGGCGCCGTCATCGGCGGGGAGAGCTCCGGCGGCCTCACCGTCCGGGGCCACATTCAGGGCAAGGACGGCATCTACGCCGCCTCTCTGCTGGTGGAGATGCTGGCCACCACCGGGCGCAGCCTGTCCGAGCTGTACGCAGAGATTGTGAAGCATTGCGGCTCCTATGAGATGGTGGAGCGGGGCTACCGCTTCTCTCAGGCGGAGAAGGAGCGCATCAACCAGCTGCTCATGGAGGACAAGCTGCTGCCGCAGTTCGGCGTGGAAATTGAGAAGGTGAGCTACGCTGACGGCTGCAAGGTCTATTTCAAGGACGGCGGCTGGGTGGTCAGCCGGTTCTCCGGCACAGAGCCGCTGCTGCGGGTGTTCTGTGAGATGGACAGCATCCAGCGGGCGGCGGACATCGCCGCGCAGATGGAGGCGTTTTTAGGCCTGACGGGGCGCAGCGCGGAATAACGGACAGCTTTCGGGAGGGGGCGGATCATGGACCGACAGGTGAAGACAACCTCTCTGCACCGGCAGATGTCGCTGATTATTCTGCTGTGCTGGCTTCTGCCCATGCTCATCGCCGCCACGGCCACGGGCTGGTACTTGATCACCGGAGTGGGGCGGCAGACGGAGCAGGCCATGGCCGAACAGCTCCAGCTCAACCTCCGCATGGGGGGCGACCGGGTGACTACCGCAGTTGAGGCCTCCCGTCTGTCCTCCTACGACCCCGAGCTGCGGGAGGCATGGAGCGCATACTGCCAAAATGAAAACTACGCCCAGCTGTACCGCCGCTGTTCGGCGTTGTTCGGCCGGCTGTACCAGTCGGACAGCCGTTTTCGCTACGGGGTGTTCTGCTTTGCCGAAGACCCGGAGGAGATGTCTATCACCGTGGTCAGCGGCAGCTCCGGCCTGCTCACCAGCCGGCAGGTGCGGGAGCGCTGGCAGGAGGACCTGCCCGCCGTATTAGAACTGGCCCAACGGCTGGACACCGCCGTGGGTTTTTTAGAGCAGGGCGGCGAGGTCTACCTGGTGCGCAATCTGATGGATTCCGAGTACCAGCCCATCGGCGTGCTGGCTCTGGCCTTGAATCTGCCCTACTTTTTTGAGGACTTATCCCTGCTGCCCTGGGCGTCATCAGTGGCGGTGGAGCTGGGGGAAAATACCCTGCTCACCATGAAGGGGGACGCGCCCCCCTCCCCGGGAAGAGGCGTGCTGGAGTGCACCGTAACCGAGCGGGACTTCACCCTGCGGGGCTGCGCGGCGCTGGACTATGACACGCTGCTGTCCGGCCTGCTGGGCTACCGCTGGCTGCTGCCCGCCATGGGACTGTCGCTGCTGCTGCTGCTCCTGCTCACCTTTCGGTTTTTCCGCCGCCGGGTGTCCCGGCCCATCGACAAGCTGCTGGAGGGCGCCGCCCGCATTCAGGAGGGAAATCTGGGCTGCCTGGTGGACTGCCAAACGGGCAGCCGGGAATTTCAATACTTAGTGGACTCCTTTAATCAGATGTCCGGCCAGCTCCAGCACCAGTTCGACTGTCTTTACCAGGAGGAGCTGGCCCGAAAGGACGCTCAGATCAAGGCCCTTCAGGCCCATATCAACCCCCACTTTCTCAACAACACTCTGGAGAGCATCAACTGGCAGGCCCGGATGAGCGGAGATGTGAAGGCGTCCAAAATGATCGAGGCCCTCTCCACCGTGCTGGACGCCGCCCTGGACCGCAAGGGCCGGCCAGAAGTGCGCTTGGCGGAGGAGATGACCTACGTCAACGCCTATCTCTATATCGTCCGCCAGCGCTTCGGTAAGCGCCTCACGGTAGACCTCGACCTTCCCGACGAGCTGATGGACTGCATGGTGCCCCGGCTCATCCTTCAGCCGGTCATTGAAAACGCGGTGGAGCACGGCATCGGCCCGGGAGGGCAGGGCCGGGTGGCTCTGCGCGGCCTGCGGCGGGACGGTTTTCTCATCCTGGAAATCGACAACGACGGCGGGCTCTCCCCCCAGGACGAGGCCCACATCGCCCGCCTGCTCTCCCCTGACTACGACATGGCCGGGGAGCCGTCGGGAAATATCGGCATCGCCAACGTGAACCTTCGCCTGCGCATCCTCTATGGCCCGGATTGCGGCCTGTCCATCTTCCGGGGGGAGGGCAGCCGGGTCACCGCCCGGCTCACCATTGCCGCGGAGCGATAAGTCCCAAGACGGGAGCGAGGCTTGTCCACCGCTGTCATTTTGCCAACAAGGACGGACAATAAATGGCAATTTGGGTTATTTGTTCTCTTTCCAAAATGGCGTATGATGATATTGCACAAAAGAAACAGGAGAAATCAACCATTAATCAGGGAGGTTACACCATGAAAAAGAACAGACTTCTTGCTATCACACTCAGCGCCGCCCTTCTGCTGGGCCTTCTGGCCGGCTGCGGCAACAAGAACAGCAATGACAAGCCGGGCAATCCAGACCAACGACGGAAACAAGCCCGCCAACAGCTCCGTAGAGCTGAACGTGGTCACGTCCTACGGCGGCGGCGACGGCAACCGCAAGAACTACGAGAACGCCGTGAAGTCCTACGAGGAAGCCACCGGCAACAAGGTGCTGGACGCCTCCGCCTCCTCCAACGAGGAATGGAAGGCCAAGGTGCTCACCGATTTTGAAACCGGCACCGAGCCCGACGTGCTATTCTTCTTCACCAGCGCCGACGCCGAGCCCATCATCCAGGGCGGCAAGGTCGTGGACGTGGCCACCATCCGTGCGGAGTATCCCGACTACGGCTCCAATATGCGCGACTCCATGCTGGCCGTGGCCTCTGACGGCAAGAACTACGCCATCCCTTCCTCCGGCTTCTGGGAGAATATGTTCGTCAATACCAAGGTGCTCTCCGACTGCGGCATCTCCGTCCCCGGCCCGGACTACACCTGGGAGCAGTTCCTGAAGGACTGCCAGACCATCAAGGACAAGGGCTACACTCCCATCGCCTGCTCCTTGTTCGAGGTGCCCCACTACTGGTTCGAGTTCTGTGTGATGAACAACGGCACCCTGGCCGGCCAGCTTGACATCCCCGCCTCCGCCGATGACGCCGTCGGCAAAAAGTGGGTCGCCGCCCTGAACGACATGAAGGAGCTGTATGAAAAGGGCTTCTTCCCCGCCAACACGCTCACCGCTACCGACGCCGAGACCGTTCAAATCTTTGGCGACGGCGAGGCCGCCTTCCTCATCGACGGCTCCTGGAAGGTCACCCACTTTGTGGATAACTACCCCGAGAACCTGGAGAACTTCGCCATTTCCTACGTCCCCGCCAAGGGCGAGCGCAAGGCCAGCGAGGCCATCGGCGGCATCTCCATGGGCTACTTCATCACCAAAAAGGCATGGGACGACCCCGCCAAGCGGGAAGCGGCCGTGAAGTTCGTGGAACACATGACCTCTGACGAGGTTCTGTCCACCTTCGTCACCACCGAGGTCACCGCCCTGAAGAACGGCGCCTCCCCCGCCGGCCTGAATCCTCTCCAGCAGGCTGCGGCCAACGCCAACGCAGAGATCACCGGCGTAATCGGCCCCGTGCAGGACGCCGTCTCCCCCGAGTGCAAGGCCGACCTGTTCGCCAACGTGCAAAACGTGGTCACTGGCTCCATGTCCGCCGAGGATGCGGTCAATTCCGCCATTGCCCTCAACTAACCCAATCTGAAAAAGGCCCCGCCCGGTGGGTGGGGCCTTTTCTCAAAACCGCAGAGAGGAGTGAGCGCATCCATGTCGCTGTACCGCAAAAAGGGGCCGATGATTGTGTTTTTGCTGCCCGCCTTCGTGTTTCTGATCCTATTTTTGTACTATCCCTTCATCCAGAACATTTTGAACAGCTTCTCCGATATCACCGGCCTGGGCGCACCCGCCAAGGGGCTGAACGACCCCTGGTGGACCAACTACGCCACGCTGTTCACCGACCCCAAGCTACGCACAGCGATGATCAATACGGTGATCCTTACTGTTTGCACAGTGGTCTTCCAGGTTGGCATCGCCCTGGTGCTGGCCCTGCTGGTGGACTCCATCAAGGTGGGCGCGCAGCTGTTCCGCACCTTGTACTTCTTCCCCATCGTCATCTCCGCCACCGCCCTGGGCCTGATGTTCAATCTGATTTTCCTCTATAACGGCGGCATGATCAATCAGCTGCTCCAGGCCATGGGCGTCATTTCAGAAAATATTGACTGGAAGGACGTCGGCCACTTCCGCTTCACCATGCTGGCCCCGGTGATGTGGCAGTACGTGGGCTTCTATTTCGTCATCCTGGTCACCGGGCTGAATAACATCCCCGCCGATCTCTACGAAGCCGCCGCCCTGGACGGCTGCACGGGGCTGAAGCGGGTGCGATACGTCACCCTGCCCCTGCTGCGCAATGTGCTATGCACCTGCCTGGTGCTGGCCATCACCGGCGCGCTGAAGGTATTCGACCTGCCCTGGGTGATGTTCGGGGCCGGAATGCCCCAGGATCAGGGCTGGCTCACCGGCACCTATATGTACGATCAGACCTTTAACCGAGGCAATGTGGACTATGGCTCCACCATCGCCATTTTAATTGTGGTACTGGGCGTGGTGCTGTCCAACGTGGCCAACCGGGTGTTCAAGCCCCGGAACGATCTGTAAGGGGGGAGCGTCATGCGGAAAAAAATAACGCCCGCCAAGGCTTGTACCTATGTGGTGCTCATCTTCTGGGCGCTCACCACCCTGTATCCCTTTGTGTGGGTCATTTTGAACTCCTTCCGGGAGAAGGGTCTGATTCGGAAGGACTCCTTCTCCATCCCCCTGCCGGGCAGCGGCCTGTCCATGGACAATTACGCCAAGGCCATGGACCGCTTCGACTTTGCCAACGCCTACCTGAACAGCCTGCTGATCTCCATCGCCGTCACCATTGCGGTGGTCATTATCGCAGGATTGGCGGCCTACGGCCTGGTGCGCTTCAAGTTCAAGCTGCGGGGCGCGTGCTACAGCCTCATCATGGCCGGCATGATGTTCCCCGTATTCTCCACCATCATTCCGGTGTTCCGCATGGAGGCCGCCTGGGGCATTGCCAGCAGCGGCAACCGCTGGCTCTCCCTGCTGGCCGTCATCCTGCCGCAGATTGCGGGCAACCTGTGCTTCGCCATCATCGTGCTCATGGGCTTTATCGAGTCGGTGCCCATCGAGCTGGAGGAGAGCGCCTATGTGGACGGCTGCAACGTATTCCAGGTGTATTTCCATATCATCATCCCCGCGGCCAAATCCTCCTTTGCCACGGTGGCCATCTTCTCCTTCCTGTGGAGCTATAACGACCTGTTCACCCAGAACTTCTTCCTCCGGGTCCCCCGGGAGAAAACCATCACCCTGCTGCTCAACGAAATCAGCTCCCAGGCGGGGGTGGACTACGGCCTGATGGCCTCCTCGGTGGTACTCATCGTGGTGCCGGTGCTCATCGTCTACGTCCTGCTGCAAAAGCACATCGTGAAGGGGCTCACGGCGGGAGCGGTTAAGGGATGAGAAACGTGTTTCACGTGAAACGGACGTTTCACGTGAAACACGGCCCCGCACCTCTTGCGCAGCTCGGTTGTTCCTGATATGATGGTTCCAGGAGGTGAAGAAGATGTATAAGGTCGTGCTGGTGGATGATGAATCCATCATCACCGAGGGCCTGCGGCGGGTCGTGGACTGGCCGGCCTACAACTGTCAGGTGGTCGCCCTGGCCAGCGACGCCGTCTCCGGCGCCCAGGCCATCCGGCAATACCGCCCCCACATCCTATTCACCGACATTAAAATGCCCGGTGAGGACGGCCTGACCATGCTGGCTGGGCTCAAGGGGGAGTTTCCCCGGATGCAAATCGCCGTGCTCACCGGCTACCGGGATTTTGAATACGCCCAGCGGGCCATCCGCTTGGGGGTGTCCCGTTTCCTGCTCAAGCCCTCCAAAATGGATGAGCTGGAGGAAGCCGTCGCCCACATGACCCAGACGCTGGACCGCCTGCCCCCTGAGCCGGAGGGAGAAGGACTGCCGGAGGAGGAAGACGACCTGCCCGCCAACAGCTTTGTGGCCCGCCAGGCCCAGGGATATATCACAGAGCACTACGCCGACCGCCTCTCCCTTCAGGACGTAGCCGACCACTGCTACGTCAGCCAATGGCACCTGTCCAAGCTGCTCAACCGCCACCTGGGCCAGACCTTTTACGACCTGCTCAACTCCGTGCGGGTGCGTCAGGCCAAGGAACTCATGGAGGACCCGGCTCTGCGTATCAGCGAGGTGGCCGAGCGGGTGGGCTATGCCGATACCGCCCATTTCTCCCGGGTGTTCAAAAAGCTGGAGGGAGTATCCGCCGGAGAGTGGCGCAACCTCCACTGCGGGAAATGAAGACAACGCCGCGCCCCGTCTCATGTCAGGCGGGGCGCTTTGCCGTCTCACCTATAGTCCGTGATACTTTTGCAAAAAATCGGCGCATTGACAAGGACACGCGGCTGCGGTATGATTTTTTTGTGTAGTTTGCACGTCATTTATTTTGGAAGGGAGTTTTTGCTATGGTTGATCTGCGCGCAAAGCCCTACTGCCTGTCTGATGAGGATATCGCCTGGGTGGAGGCCACCATCGCCGGCATGACCGACGAGGAAAAGGTGGGCCAGCTGTTTTTTGATAACAACGGCGGCGCCACCGACGAGGAGCTGCGGGAGATTGTGGCCAAGTACCATCTGGGCGGCTTCCGCTACAACGGCATCAAATCCGCCCGGGTGCGGGAGGTCATTGAGGTGCTTCAGACCGCCTCCCCCATCCCTCTGTTCATCGCCTGCAACACTGAGAGCGGCGGAAACGGCTCAGGCACCGACGGCACCTACATCGGCACCGGCCTGAAAATTGCCGCCACCGACAAGGTGCAGTACGCCCACGATCTCGGCTTCCTGTCCAATGAGGAGGCCGCCGCCATGGGTAACAACATGGCCTTCGCCCCCGTGTGCGACATCCACTACAACTGGGAGAACACCGAAATCGTCCAGCGCTGCTTCGGCCACGATGTGCAGCGGGTCATCGACATGAGCATAGCCTATATGCAGGGTGTGCACGAGCTGCCCGGCTATGCCAGCGTGGCCAAGCACTTCCCCGGAAACGGCCAGGACTTCCGGGACGCCCATCTGTCCAGCAACGTGAATGAATTCACCCGCGAGGAGTGGATGGCCACCTATGGCAAGGTGTACAAGGCCCTCATCGACGCGGGTCTGGACGGCATAATGGGCGGCCACATCATGCTGCCCAAATATATGCGGGAGGTCAAACCCGGCATCACCGACGATGAGATGCTCCCCGCCACCCTGTGCCCCGAGATTCTCACCGGCCTCCTCCGGGATGAGCTGGGCTTCAACGGCGTGGTCATCTCCGACGCCACCCATATGGTGGGCATGACCAACCGCATGACCCGCAAGGAAATGGTGTCCGCCTCCATCAACGCCGGCTGCGATATGTTCCTGTTCTATAACGATGCGGACGAGGACATCGGCTGGATGCTGGAGGCCTATCGCAACGGCACCATCAGCGAAGCGCGGATGAACGAAGCCCTCACCCGGATTTTGGGTCTGAAGGCCCACATGGGCCTGAACAAAACGCCCAAGGAGAAGCTCGTTCCCTCCGCCGAGACGCTCCAGTCCGTGCTGGGCGCCCAGAAGTACCAGGACAAGGCGGCGGAAATCGCCAAGGACGCCATCACCCTGGTGAAGTATAAGGACCAAGGGGTGCTCCCCCTCACCCCCGCCAAGTATAAGCGGATCATGCTGGTGAACATCAAGGGCGCGGACAACGCCATGGCCCAGCTCATGCGCATGGCCTTCGGCGGCGCGGGGGCCAAAACCCCGGCGGAGATTCTGTGCGAAAAGCTAAAGGAAAAGGGCTTTGACGCCTTCGTGCACGAGAGCCCCGCGGACAAAGCCAAGCGGCTGGCCGCCGAGGGCCACGGCGCGGCCTCCTTTGGAGATCTGTACAAAGCCGGCAAGGCTGCCATCGCCGATTTCTGCGCCCAGCAGGATCTGGTCATCACCGTATTCAATGTGGACAACGGCCGCCCCTCCTTCGGCTTCAGCAAGGGCGGCGGCGAGATCCCCTGGTATGTCCACGATGTGCCCACCATCGGCGTCAGCGTCAACGCCCCCACGATGCTGGCCGACGTACCCACCCTGCGCACCTATATCAACGCCTATGATTCCCGTCCCTGCACCATGGACGCCTTGGTGGAAAAGCTGCTGGCCGGCCCCGAGGCCTTTACCGGCATTGATCCCATCGACAGCTTCTGCGGTCTGTGGGACACCCGGCTGTAACCCACAACAAAAGCGCCGCCCAACAAGGGCGGCGCTTTTTCCTTGCGTTCAAGCAGCGCTCAGCGCACGCTGCCTGCCATTCCATTTTTCAGCTTGAACTTGCGGGTCTCGTCCTCCAGCACGTGCACCTGATCGAACAGCTCGGAACTGACGGCGGCGGATTCCTCGCTGCTGGCGGAGTTGGTCTGCACCACCGAGGAAATCTGCCCGATTCCCTCGGACACCTGGGCCAGCGACTCGGCCTCCTGGTGGACGGCCTCGGTGATGGAGGCGATGGCCTTATCCGACTCCACCACCATCTCCTGCGCCCGCTTCAGGGACTCGGACACCTCACTGACGATCTGGCTGCCCCGCTGAGTCACCTGGACGGAGTTCTCAATGAGGCCCTTGGTGGCCTTCGCCGCCTCATCGGACTTGGAGGCCAGATTGCGCACCTCGTCGGCCACCACGGCAAAGCCCTTGCCCGCCGCGCCGGCCCGGGCAGCCTCCACCGCCGCGTTCAGCGCCAGGATATTGGTCTGGAAGGCGATATTTTCAATGGTAGCGATAATCTTGCCAATCTGCTGGGACGCATCGGCAATATCGTCCATGGCGGACACCATCTGCTCCATCTGATTACTGCTCAGGGCGACCTGCTCGCTGGTGAGCTGAGCGCTGCGCTGGGCATTGGCGGCAGCCTCCACATTGCGGGCCGCGCTCTTGGACAGATCGTCCACCGTAGCGTACAGCTCCTCCACGGCGCTGGCCTGCTCCGTGGCGCCCTGGGCCAGAGCCTGGGCCCCGCTGGACAGCTGCTCGGCATGGCCGGACACCCGCTGCTCCGCCTGAACGATACTGGTCATAGCGTCCGAGATGGAGACGGTAAAGCGGCCCAGCGCCTCCTCAATGGGCTGGAAGTCGCCGATATACCGGGCAGAGGTCGACACGTCAAAATTACCCTGGGCCAACTCGGCCATCACCCGGTCGATGTCCTCCACGTACTCCTGGATGCGGCCCATGGACTCCTCCAGAGTCTGGACCAGCTGACCCAGTTCGTTCTTGGAATGGTAGTCAAAGCGCAGGGACAGGCGTCCCTCCTGAAGCGGCTGGGCACTGTGCGTAATGCCCACCAGCGGCTTCACCACATACCGCAACACGTACACAACCAGACTGATTAGCGCCACCAGAGCCAATATCAAACAGACAACGGTGGAAATGTGCATGAATGCGATGGTGTTGTTCATCTGGGCGATGTACTCATCGCTCAGCGCTCCGCCCCGCTCCACAACCTTGTCCAGCAGGCCCACCAAATTGGTGAGGTTGGCCTGAATCGTCTCCTGATAGTACTGCTGCGCCCGGCTGTGGCTGTTTTCATACATCCCCAGCACCACGTCAGCCGAGGCGTGGAGCTCCTTGTGCAGCGGCTCGATCTGGGTGCGCAGGGCCTCAATCTCACTGTCCGTCAGGCTCATCTCCGAGTAAAGCCACTTACCCAGCACACAGCCCGTATGGTCCTTGCTGCCGGTAAACTCCGTGCCGGAGTACAGCGCGTTGCTCAGGTTGGCCGACCACTTGTAATGGGCCGTCTCCGCCTGCTGAACCTGCTCCAGCATATTGGTAGCCCGGACGCTGTCGTTCTGGGTCCCCTCAATGCGCAAAATATTCATTGTGGTCATTCCGCTGAACAGGAAAATCGCCACAATGGCGCACGCAACGCGGATTCCGACCGATCTTTTGATGCTTTTACCCATGGTGTTGGGCCTCCTTCACTGTTTTCTCAAAAAAGCGTTTCCACAACAAGAGCGGTGCGCCCCGCCCCGTCCGCTCGCCCGGAACCGCCGAAGGCGGAGCCGGATACACTTCACAATGTATTATACAATAGGCGCGGGAAAAATGCAACGCAAATCTCCCGCGCCGGCGGCCTGCTTTCCACAAAAAAAGCGCCCGCCCCAAATTTTGGAACGAGCGCCTTTCTTTGGTTCTGCTCACCCGCACAAATCCACAATGATGTGTGCGAACAGCTTGGCGCTGAGCATCAGATCGCTGATCCGAACCCGTTCATCCGCCCCGTGCAGGCGGGTATCAAAGCCGGGTAGGGTGCAGCCAAAGGCCACGCCGCCGGGAATGTCGTGGACATAGGTCCCGCCGCCGGTGGACAGGCACTCTCCCTTCAGCCCCGTGTATTCCTCATACCGCCGGAGCAGGGTCTTGATAAACGGGCTGTCGGCGGGGACGTGGTGGGGCGCGCCCTGACTGGCCTCAAAAGCAAATCCCCTGGCCTCAAAAGCGGCCCTGGCCACGCCGAGGCAGTTTTCCTCGGTGGCGCACAGGGGCACCCGGCTGTCAAAGAATCCCTTCAGGCCGGTGTCCGTCACTTCCAACAGGGAGAAGGCCACCGTCAGCGGACCGGCCACCGGCTCCTCCTGGGCAATGCCCAGGGCCTTGCCCCGCCAGTCCCCGTGGGGGAGCAGGGCATTCAAATCGCGCAGCGCGTCCGTGCATCCGCCCTCCGCCAAGGGCAGGGCGCACAGCAGGGCCACCAAGCCCGTGACGGCGTTGTTGCCCCCCTCGGGCCAGGCGGCGTGGGAGGCCTCTCCCTTGGCATGAATCACCGTGACGCCATCCTCATGGGCGAACGTAAACTTGACGCCGGTGCGGGCGGTAATGTTCCTGGCGTGGGGCTGTATATCGTGCATGGTCAGCCCCTCCACCCCGGCGGAGGCGTCTCCCGGCAGAATGTTCAGCCGGATTCCGCCGTGGAGCCACTTCACCTTGGGCAGCGCCTCCTGAGCCGCCCAGCTCTTGGTAAAGGCAGGGCGGAAGCCCCCCTTCTCCGTATTGATCACAGGGAAGCCGGAGTCTGGGGAGAAGGTGGCCGGGGCGTAGGGGTGGCGGGCAAAGTACCAGGCAATGTCGCCGGACCCGCTCTCCTCATTGGTCCCCATAATCATCCTGCAATTCTTTTTCAGGGGCACCCCCAGATCCTTCACCGCTTTCATGGCCAGCAGGGAGGCGATCACCGGACCCTTGTCGTCGTCCGTACCCCGGCCGTATAGCAGCCCGTCCACCAGCTTGGGCGCGTAGGGCTTGGTCACTGTCCACCCCTCGCCGGGGGCCACCACGTCCAGATGGCCCAGAATGTGCAGGGCGTCCTCCCCGTCGTTCAAATCGGCGGTGCCCACATAGCCCTCGTGGTTTTGGGCGCTCAGCCCCCACTCTCCGGCGATGGCCAGCGCCTCCTCCAGCGCGGCGGCGGGGCCGGGGCCGAAGGGGGCCCCGGGGGCGGGCTCGCCCTCCACGCTGTCAATGGATACCAGGCGGCTCACCGCCTCCACCAGCAGCGGTTCCTTGTCCGCGAAATAGGCTTCGATCTGTTCTCTTATCATTATGTAACAACTCCTCAGTCATTGGTATATAAAAACGACAGTTTTCCCACAGTATACACCACTCGCCTGTCAATTACAAGGGAAACCGGACGCTTACCCCCCATCCTCCCCCTGGGCCAGCTCGTCCAGGTATTTATACACCGTGTACCGGGACACCCCCAGCCGCCCGGCCACATAGGGCACCGACTTGCGGTACGAAAAAGCGCTGCGCTGGCGCAGCAGGGCAATCATGCGCAGCCGGTCCGCCTTGGTCAATGCGTCCAGCGGCTTGCCCAGGCTGGCCGCGCACTGGTCGAACAGGTCCTCCAGCTGGCGGAAGTCCCCCGGCTGCCACAGCGCGGAGCGCAGGTCGGCCTGAGCGCTCATCAGGTCCACCAAAATCCGGTTGGCGAACACCAGGGAGGTGTAGTCAAAGTTGATGCCCAGGGCCAGGTTGTAGTCCTCCCCGATCAGATGGAAGGTGGAGGACTTGGTCTGCCGGCCATCGGGGGTGACGGCGGCTAAATTCACCTGGTCGGTGGTGGCGGCCTGCTCGTCCAGCTCCAAACCGATACCCATGATGTCCATGGTGGAGCCCACCTCTCGACCGGACACATGGCCGTTGTAAATGGACAAAATAGGGTGGTTTGGCACGCCCATGTCGTGCACCAGCGTCTCGCAGGAGGAGCCGAACATCTCCGCAATCCCTCTGGCGGCCCGATCCAAAAACTCAAATGCCTCGTCCCGTGTCATGGGCGGCGCCCCCCTTCTCCGGCGTTGTCAAAGCCCGCAAAATCCCAGGCAACACCATTGTACCCGGCTTCCGGGCAAAAGGCAAGAAAAATTACCCGGCCGTTTCTGCGGTTTATTCACAATTTCCTCTTTTTTCTTCCCGGCGCTTATGATATACTGGTTCGACACGACTGTAGATTGCGTTTTAACATAAAAACGATTCGTAAGAGAAAGGACACAACGTTATGGGTCTGTTTTCTAAAGTATTCGGCACCCGCTCCCAGCGGGAGGTCAAGGCGCTCAACGCCACGGTGGACAAAATCGAGGCGCTGGAGGAGGAATACCGCGCCCTCAGCGACCACGACCTGCGGGCCAAAACCGATGAGTTCAAGTCCCGCCTGGCCGACGGCGAGACGCTGGACGATATTCTCCCAGAGGCCTTCGCCACCTGCCGCGAGGCGGCGGACCGGGTGCTGGGAATGCGCCCCTATCGGGTTCAGCTCATCGGCGGCATCATCCTCCATCAGGGCCGCATCGCCGAGATGAAGACGGGCGAAGGCAAAACCCTGGTGGCCACCCTGCCCGCCTACCTCAACGGCCTGTCGGGCCGGGGGGTGCACATCATCACCGTCAACGACTATCTTGCCAAGCGCGACTCGGAGTGGATGGGCAAGGTTTACCGCTACCTGGGCCTCACCGTGGGCCTGGTGATTCACGGGGTGGACAAGGCGGACAAGAAGCGCGCCTACGACGCCGACATCACCTACGGCACCAACAACGAGTTCGGCTTCGACTACCTGCGGGACAACATGGCCATCTACTCCAGCGAGCTGGTCCAGCGCGGCCATGCCTTCGCCGTGGTGGACGAGGTGGACTCCATCCTCATCGACGAGGCCCGCACCCCCCTCATCATCTCCGGCCAGGGGGAGCAGTCCACCCAGCTCTACCAGCTGGCGGACAGCTTCGTGGCCCGCCTCAAGTGCAAGCGCGTGGCCTCGGTAGACACCAAGGAGGAGGAGGACGCCACCGCCGACGTGGACTACGTGGTGGACGAAAAGGCCCGCACCGCCACCCTCACCGCCCAGGGCGTGGCCAAGGCGGAGCAAGCCTTCAACGTGGAAAACCTGTCTGACCCGGAGAACACCACCCTGTCCCACCACATCAACCAGGCCATCAAGGCCCGGGGCGTGATGAAGCGGGACATCGACTACGTGGTGAAGGACGGCGAGGTCATCATCGTGGACGAGTTCACCGGCCGCCTCATGTACGGCCGGCGGTATAACGAGGGACTCCACCAGGCCATCGAGGCCAAGGAGCACGTCACCGTGGCCCGGGAGTCCAAGACTCTGGCCACCATCACCTTCCAGAACTACTTCCGCCTGTACGACAAGCTCTCCGGCATGACGGGCACCGCCATGACCGAGGAGGAGGAGTTCGGCACCATCTACAACCTGGACATTGTGGAGATCCCCACCAACCGCCCCCTGGCCAGAGTGGACCAGCCCGACGTGGTGTATAAAACCCAGGCGGGCAAGTACCGCGCCGTTGTGGAGCAGATCAAGCAGTGCCATGCCAAGGGCCAACCCGTGCTGGTGGGCACCGTGTCCATCGAGATCTCCGAGCTGGTGAGCAAGCTGCTCTCCCGGGCCGGCGTCCCCCACAACGTCCTCAACGCCAAGCACCACGAGAAGGAAGCGGAGATCGTGGCCCAGGCGGGCAAGTTCGGGGCGGTCACCGTGGCCACCAACATGGCGGGCCGCGGCACGGATATCATGCTGGGCGGCAACGCGGAGTTTATGGCCAAGGCGGAGCTGCGCCGCCAGGGGATGAGCGACGAGCTCATCGCCGAGGCCACCGGCCACGCCGACACCGACAACCAGGAGATTTTGGACGCCCGAAAGGCCTTCGCCCAGGCGGAGGCCAAGTATAAAGAGGAAATTCAGGAGGAGGCAGAGCGGGTGCGTCAGGCCGGCGGCCTCTACATCCTGGGCACTGAGCGCCACGAGTCCCGCCGCATCGACAACCAGCTGCGCGGCCGCGCCGGCCGCCAGGGCGACCCCGGCGAGAGCCGCTTCTTCCTCTCCCTGGAGGACGACATCCTCCGCCTGTTCGGCTCCGAGCGCATTCAGAATATGATGGAGCGCTTTGGCGTGGACGAGGACACCCCCCTGGACCAGAAAATGCTGTCCAGCGCCATTGAGAACGCCCAGCGGCAGGTGGAGTCCCGGAACTTCCAAACCCGTAAAAACGTGCTGGAATATGACGACGTGATGAACACCCAGCGCGAAGTGATCTACAAGCAGCGCCGCCAGGTACTGGATGGGGAGGATATCCACGCCGCCGTTGAAAATATGCTCTCCTCCGCCGTCACCAGTCTGGTGGCCGGCCACGCCGGGGAGCAGTCTCACCTGGACGGCGAGGATTTTAAGAACGCCACCGCTCATCTGGCCGGGTCGGTGTTCACCCCCGACCAGCTGTCCCAATTTGAGGCTGAGGCCGCCAGCACCCCCGCCGCCAAGCTGTCCGACGAGATGCTGGAGACCGCCCAGGCCAACTACGCCAAGCGGGAGCAGGTGATCGAGCAGGCCATGGCCGGACGGATGGAGCCGGGCAAATCCGCCATGCGGGAGCTGGAGCGGGTGATCCTGCTGCGAGTGGTGGACGAGTACTGGATGGACCACATCGACGCCATGACTGAGCTGCGCCAGGGCATCGGCCTGCGGGCTTACGGCCAGTCTGACCCTGTGGTGGAGTACAAGCGGGAAGGCTTCGATATGTTCGAGCAGATGATCGCCGCCATCCAGGAGGAGACGCTGCGGCGGCTGTTTACCGTGCGCATCAAAACCAACGAGGAGCTGCGCCGGGAGCGGGTGGCCAAGATCACCGGCCAATCCGGCGGAAACGACGGCACCGTGAAGAAGCAGCCGGTGAAGAAAACCGTGAAAATCGGCCGCAACGACCCCTGCCCCTGCGGCAGCGGTTTGAAGTGGAAAAAGTGCACCTGTCCCGAATATCATAAGGACGTCTGATGAGGAGCGCCTATGAATATCATCGAGCAGACCCAAAACGGTGTGACCTTTCTCTCCGCCGACGGCATCGACGCCGCGGGCGGCGCGGCCCACGGCTTCTCCACCCGTCTGGGCGGCGTGTCCCTGGGGATGTGGGAATCCCTGAACCTGGGAGTGAGTCGTGGGGATGACCCCGACCACGTGCGGGAAAATTACCGCCGCTTTTTTGCCGCCATCGGCGCGGACGGCCGCCATCTGGCCACCACCAATCAGGTCCACGGCGGCGTAGTGCGCTGCATCACCACCGCCGACCTGAAGGACGACCCCTACGACAAGGTGGGCTATGAGGCGGACGGCCTCATGACCGACCTGCCCGGGGCGGCCCTGGTGGTGTACTGCGCCGACTGCATTCCCATTTTGTTCTACGACCCGGTGCGCCGAGTGATCGCCGCCGTCCACGCGGGCTGGCGGGGCACCGCCGCGGGCATCGCCACCACGGCGGTGGAGCGCATGGAGGACATCTACGCCTGCCGCCGGGGGGATATCCTGGCCGCCATCGGCCCAGGCATTGGCCCCGACTGCTTTGAGACCCACGAGGACGTCCCCAACGCCATGACCTCCGCCCTGTCCACGGCAGTGCTTCAGCACATTAAAATTAAGGAAAACGGCAAATTTGCCGTGGATCTGAAGGGCATCAACGCCATGCGTCTGGAGCAGGCCGGACTGGCGGCGGACCACATCGCCGTGTGCCAGGAGTGCACGTCCTGCATGGGAACCAAATACTGGAGCCACCGCAAGCTGGGCACCAACCGAGGTTCCATGGCCGCCGTCATTCAGCTGCGATGAGGCGGACGCTGCGCCTGCTGTGCGCGGCGGTGTGCCTGGCCCTGGCCCTGACGGCCTGCGGCCAGCCCGTGCCCGACCCTGTACCTACCGCCACGCCTGTGCCCACCCCCACCCAAACTCCCCAAGCCCTGCGCTTCAGCCTGGGCTATGACCCCGCCGCCCAGCTCCACCCCATCACCGGGGACAGCCAGGTGAATCAGGAGCTCACCGGCCTGGTGTACCAAGGTCTGTACGAGCTGGACAATGCCTTCCAGCCCCAGCCCGTTCTGGCCGCCTCCGGCGCACCCAGCGAAGACGGATACATCTGGACGTTCACCATAAGGGCCGGGGCGCTGTTCTCCGACGGGTCCCCCCTCACCGCCCAGCACGCCGCCGCCTCCCTTAACGCCGCTCGAACCTCCACGCTGTACGCCGCCCGGCTGTCCGGGGTGGCATCGGTGTCCGCAGCGGACGAGCTCACCCTGGTGGTCGCTCTGTCCGCCCCCAACGGCAGTCTTCCCGCCCTGCTGGACATTCCGGTGGTGCTGGAGCAGGAGGAGGGCCCGCCCCTGGGCTCGGGCTGCTACCGATACGAGATCGCCGGGGAGCGCCTGTTCCTCCAGACAAATCCCTATCACGAGGGGGCGGCAGCTCTGCCCTACGCCACCATCCCCCTCACGGCGGTGTCCGACGCGGCACAGCGCATCGCCGCCTTTGACAGCGGCAGCATCACCGCCGTCACCACCGACTTCTCCTCCCCCTACGCCCTGGGCTACGCCAGCAGCTACGAGGCCTGCGACTACCCCACCACCTCCCTGCTGTACGTGGGCTTTCAGGCGGCGGGAGGGCCGTGCCAATCTCCATTGGTACGCCGGGCCTTCTCCCAGGTGTTGGATCGGACGGAAGTGGCGGAGGTGCTTCTATCCGGCCACGCCGACCCGGCTGCGCTTCCCGTCTCCCCGCTCTCCGACCAATACGACGAAACTGCCGCCCAGACCCTCCATTTCGACCTGGAGAGCGCCGCCGCCTTACTGGAGGAGGCCGGATACACCAAAAACGAGGAGGACGGCCTGCTCTACTACCGGCGCACGCCCCTGGCTGTCACCCTGCTGGTGAACAGCGACAACGACACCCGCCAGGCCTTAGCCGGCCAGCTGACGGAAGCCCTCGCCCAGCTGGGCGTAACGGTGACGGTGAGCCGCCTGCCCTGGAACGACTACGTCTCCTCTCTCAGCCTGGGGCAGTTTGATTTGTACATCGGCGAGGTGCGTCTTCCCGGCGATTTTGACCCCTCCGCCCTGCTCACCGGGAACCTAAACTATGGCAGGTACGAAAACTGGGAGCTGACCCAGGCCCTGGCTGCCTGGCGGGCCGCTCAGGGCGAGGACAAAATCCAGGCCGCCCAAGTCCTCTGGGAACAGTTTGTGCAGAGCGCGCCCTTTTCTCCCCTGTGCTTCAAGCGAGGCTCCCTGCTGGTGCGGTGGGGACTGGCGTCCAACCTCCAGCCCACCCGGGCCAACCCCTTTTACCGGGTGGAGGAGTGGACCACCGCGGCAAATTCATAATATTTCCGGCGTCTCCCCGCCGGATGAAGGAGAAATAGATCATGAACAGCCAAGTATTTCGCTGCTACGTCTACAAGCACCCCGGCTTTGATGTGGAAGCCCAGGGCCTGTGCCGCGACCTGCGGGAGCAGCTGGGAATTGAGAACCTGAGCCGTTTGACCATTCTCAACCGCTACGATATGCAGGGCATTGCCGCCGCCACCTACGAGCAGGCCAAGCGGACGGTGTTCTCCGAGCCCCAGGTGGACGCCGTATTTGACGAAGATTTCCCCCGCCCCGCCGGGGCCTATCAAGTGCTGGCAGTGGAGGCTCTGCCGGGGCAGTTCGACCAGCGGGCGGACTCCGCCGCCCAGTGCATTCAGCTCATGACCGGCGGCGACCGCCCCCTCATCGCCTACGCCAAGGTGTATCTGCTGGAGGGGGAGCTGTCTGTGTCCGATTCGGACACAATCAAGGGCTATCTCATCAACCCAGTGGAGAGCCGGGAGGCGTCCCTGGACAAGCCGGACACTCTGGAACGCAGCTATGCCGCTCCTGACCGGGTGGAGACGCTGGACGGCTTCACCACCTTGAATGCAGACGGATTGGCCGCCCTGCTGGACAAGCTGGGGCTGGCCATGGATTTGGACGACCTGAAATTCCTGCAAAACTACTTCCGGGACTGGGAGCGCCGGGACCCCACCATCACCGAGGTGCGGGTGGTGGACACCTACTGGTCCGACCACTGCCGCCACACCACCTTCTCCACCCACCTGGATGGAGCGGACATCCAGGACCCCTGGGTGCAGGGGGCCTACGATCGGTATCTGGCCGCCCGGGAGGAGGTCTACGGGGAGGAGAAGGCCAAAAAGCGGCCCCAGACCCTGATGGACATCGCCACCATCGGCACGAAAGTCCTCAAAAAGCGGGGCCTCCTGCCCGAGCTGGACGAGAGCGAGGAAATCAACGCCTGTTCCATCCACGTCACCGCCGACGTGGACGGGGAGGAGCAGGACTGGCTGCTCATGTTCAAGAACGAGACCCACAACCACCCCACCGAGATTGAGCCCTTCGGCGGCGCGGCCACCTGCATCGGCGGCTGCATCCGGGACCCTCTGTCGGGCCGGGCCTACGTCCACCAGGCCATGCGGGTCACTGGCGGCGGCGACCCCACCGTCCCCCTATCCGACACCCTGGAGGGCAAGCTGCCCCAGCGGAAGATCGCCCAGACCGCCGCGGCGGGCTACTCCTCCTATGGAAACCAAATCGGCCTGGCCACCGGCCACGTGGCCGAGCTGTATCACCCCGGCTACGTCGCCAAGCGCTTGGAGTGCGGCGCGGTGGTGGCCGCCGCCCCGGCCAGCCATGTCCGCCGGGAGCGCCCCGCCCCTGGGGACGTGGTCATCCTGCTGGGCGGCCGCACGGGCCGGGACGGCATCGGCGGGGCCACCGGCTCCTCCAAGAGCCACAACAAGAAATCCCTGGCCACCATGGCCAGCGAGGTGCAGAAGGGCAACGCCCCCGAGGAGCGCAAGCTCCAGCGCCTGTTCCGGGACGAAAACGTCACCCGGATGATTAAACGCTGCAATGACTTCGGAGCGGGCGGCGTGTCCGTGGCCATCGGCGAGCTGGCCGACGGGCTGGCCATCGACCTGGACGCGGTGCGCAAAAAGTACGACGGCCTGGACGGCACCGAGCTGGCGATATCCGAGAGCCAGGAGCGCATGGCCGTGGTGGTGGCCCCGGAGGACGAGGAGCAGTTCATTACCATGGCGGAGGCCGAGAACCTGGAGGCCTACCGCGTCGCCGTGGTGACGGAGAGCCCCCGGATGGTGATGACCTGGAAGGGCCAGACCATCGCGGACCTGAGCCGGGAGTTTTTGAACACCAACGGCGCGGTGAAGCGGGCCCGGGTGTCGGTCCCGGAGCGGGATTACCCCGTAGTGGGACACGATTTTTCCAGCTTGCGGGAGATGGCGGCAAGCCTGAAGTGCGCCTCCCGCCGGGGGCTGGTGGAGCGCTTCGACGGCTCCATCGGCACGGGCAGTGTGCTGATGCCCTTCGGCGGCAAGACCCAGACCACCCCCGCCCAGGCCATGGCGGCCCTGCTGCCCACCATGCCGGGGGAGGAGACCGACCAGGCCAGCGTGATGGCCTGGGGCTGCGACCCGGAGGCGCTGAGCGCTAACCCCTATCAGGGCGCCTATGAGGCGGTGACCACCTCCATCGCCAAGCTGGTGGCGGCGGGGGCGAATTACCACGACGCCTACCTCACCATGCAGGAGTTCTTTGAGAAGCTGCGGGATAACCCCCAGCGCTGGGGCAAGCCCTTTGCCGCCCTCTTAGGCGCGCTGGACGCCCAGCTGGACTACGGGGCCGCCGCCATCGGCGGCAAGGACTCCATGTCTGGCTCCTTCCTGGAGCTGGACGTGCCCCCCACGCTGATTTCCTTCGCCATCGCCCCCGTCAAGGCTGGGGATGTGCTCTCCCCCGAGTTCAAGGAGGCGGGGCACCCGGTCTATCTGTTCCAGGAGGACGGGCTGGACGGAAGCCCGGAAAAACGGAAGGCGGCGTGGGCGCAGCTGCACGCCCTGGCAAAAGCGGGGAAGGTAAAGGCAGCTTACGCGGTGGAGAATGGTATGGCCGAGGCCGTGATGAAAATGTCCTTCGGCAACCGTGTGGGCTTCCACTCCATGGACAAGGGCGGCGCGGCGTGGTATGTCCCACGCCCGGGGGCCATTGTGGCGGAACTGGCGGAAGATTTGGGGAACTGCCACCCGGACGGGCTGTGGGCCAAGATCGGCCGCACCATCCCGGAGCCTGCCGTTGCCATCGGGGACGACTCCGCCCCCATCGACGAGCTGCTGAAGCTCAACGAGGGCGTGCTGGAGGAGGTCTACCCCACCCGGGCGGGCACCTCTGAGAAGGTGGAGCCCATCACCTGGGATCGCCGCTCCCCGGCGGTGTTCGACGGCGAGATTGCAAGACCCCGGGTGGTCATTCCCGTGTTCCCCGGCACCAACTGCGAGTACGACTCCGTCCGGGCCTGCCTGCGAGCAGGGATGGACGCAGAGACGGTGGTCATCCGCAACCTCACCCCCGACGCCCTGGCCCAGTCCGCCTTGGAGCTGGAGCAGGCTATCAAAAGCGCTCAGATCGTGTTCCTGCCCGGCGGCTTCTCCGGCGGCGACGAGCCAGAGGGCTCCGCCAAGCTCATTGTCTCCTTCTTCCGGAATCCCCGGCTGACGGACGCGGTCCACGACCTCTTACAACACCGGGACGGGCTGATGCTGGGCATCTGCAACGGCTTCCAGGCCCTTCTGAAGCTGGGGCTGCTGACCCATGGTGAGATTACCCCGGCGGACGAGAACAGCCCCACCCTGACCTACAACCTGATTGGCCGCCATCAGAGCCGGTACGTCACCACCCGCGTAGCATCGGTGAAATCCCCCTGGATGCTGCTCAGCCACGTGGGCGACCTCCATGCCATCCCTGTGTCCCACGGCGAGGGCCGGTTTGTGGCCCCGCAGGACGTGCTAAACGGCCTCATCGCCAATGGACAGGTGGCCACCCAGTACGTGGATATGGACGGCGTGCCCTCCATGGACATCGCGGTGAACCCCAACGGCTCCATGCTGGCCATTGAAGGAATTTTCTCCCCCGACGGGCGAGTGTTCGGCAAGATGTGCCACTCCGAGCGGCGGGGGGAGTTCGTGGCGAAAAACATCTCCGGCGACAAGCTCCAGCCCATTTTTGATTCTGGAGCATTGTACTTCCGTTAATGAAAAAGGAAGTACGGCATATGCCGTACTTCCTTTTCCTTTACCGCAGCCGCTCCAGGCAGCCGGACTGAATTGCCTCTAAATTGGCGGCAATGCGCTCCTCCGGCCAGTCCCACCAGCGCAGCGACAGCAGCGATTGAATGGTATCATCGTCAAACCGCTTGCGGATGAGCTTTGCCGGAACTCCGCCCATAATGGCATAGGGCGGCACATCGTGCGTCACTACGGCGCGCGCGCCGATAACGGCCCCGTCGCCGATGGTCACGCCCGCCAAGACAACAGCCTCATAGCCGATCCAAACGTCATTGCCCACCACAATATTCCCCTTGTTGTCCCACGCCCGGGGAATATTCTCCACCGTCAGGTCCCACTCCTCAAAAAAGATGGGAAAGGGGTAGGTGGACAGACTGCCCAAGGCGTGATTTGCGCTGTTAAACAGAAACTTTGCGCCGCAGGCGATGGAACAGAACTTTCCAATAACCAGCTTTTCGCGGTTGACGGCGTAGTGGTAGAGCACGTTGTTTTTTTGAAAGTCCCTGGGGTCGCGGACAAAATCGTCATAGGTGGTGTAGGCCCCTACGGTAATGGAGGGATCTGTCACCACATTTTGCAGATAGACGGTGCTGTGCCCCTGGGAGCGGGGATAAATTTTCCATTGCGGGATCATCTAAATACCTCCTGAGCATCGTTTCCATCATAAGACGATCCCGCTCAGGACAATACAGCGCTTCACGCATACCACCTCGCCGGAAATGGGATGAGGCCAGTATACCATACGCCGCGGCGGCAATCAAGCCGGACCCATCACAGCTTCTCCCGAAACAGCCCATGGCGATTGCAGTACCAGTATAGGTAGCCTCCGCCCCGCGGGTAGAACCGGGCCGCGGGCTGTCCCTCCGGGTAGAGCTTCACCAGCTCGAACCGGCCGGTGGTCACATAGGCCATAAACGAAATCGAGTGGTCCTTGCGCATTTCATGGGAAACGGAGAAAAAATGTTCCCCGTCAAAGCTCTCCCGAATGAGCCGGTGCCCCTCGTCCGGCTCCTCCGCCTCCAAAGGCGGCAACGCCACGCCGCAGCAGGACACCACCGCCGGACCGGCGGAGTGGATGATATTTCCGCACACCGGGCAGACGTACAGGGGAGAGCGCAGAATATTGGCCGAACGGTTGGAATTGATCACCTGCTCGCCCGAGAGCAGCTCAGGCACAGAAATGCCCAGCGCTCCAGCCAGCGGCTCCAGCAGCGTGACATCGGGCAGGCCCCGGGCGTTCTCCCACTTGGACACCGCCTTGTCTGTCACCCCGATTTTCTCCGCCAGCTGAGCCTGTGTCAAACGCCGGCCTTCCCGCAGGCGTTTGATGGTTCCGCCTGTGACATAATGATCCATTTCGCGTCACTTCCTTTCTCCCCTACCATATCACAGGACGAAAACGCCGGCAACCTACGCCCCGTAGAGTCCAGCGCAAAAAGCCGGACCTGCCCCACGGCAGGCCCGGCGCACGTCACCCTTTTTTCTCCTTTCGGCGCTCAATCATCCTCCGAAAGCCCCCCGTGCCGAAGGAAAAGATGCGGTTCACGCGGCTGATTGTGGCTGAGCTGGCCCCTGTCCGCTCCAGAATCTCGGTGTACACCAGCCCCTGGTCCAGCAGCAGAGCCACATCGTAGCGCTGCTCCATGGCCCGCAGCTCGCCCACAGTGCACAAATCATCGAAAAAGGCGCGGCACTCCTCCATGCTGGAAAGCTCCAAAATACTCTCGTAGAGCGCTGTGCTGCGCTCCTTTGCGCTTGCCTTGGGCATCGCGTCCATCCTCCCTTGGTTTGATTTCGTAGATGTATTTTAGCAGACAAAAGCGCTAAAGGCAAGAGCGCAAAATCAATCTTGTCGAATTTCAGAAAATTTTTCCCTCTCCCGCCCCCAACTTCGCGGGTTTTTCACTTCTCATCCCGCCCGCTTTGTGATACAATATGAATGTGTTCCGCGCAAAGGGCACAGCATGAAGTTATGATGCAAAGGATGTGGAAGCCATGCACCAATCTGCCTGCGTAATCCGGCCCAGCATTGAACCGGGCCGCCGGGTCATTGCCATCAGCGACATTCACGGCAATCTGCTCTACCTCCAAGGCCTGTTGAAAAAGCTGCGCTTTTCTCCAGACGACGTGCTTATTCTGGTGGGCGATCTGCTGGAGAAGGGAACGCACAGCCTGGGTGTGCTGCGGTATGTGATGGAGCTGCAAAAAAACCATACCGTCTATTCCCTGTGCGGAAACTGCGACCATATCGACAGAGTATTTTTAGAGGGCCGCCCCGGCGTGGATGAGACGCTTTGGCCCATCCTCAACTACTGGCGGGAGCGCTCCACCCTGCTGCAAATGGGGCTGGAGCTGGGCCACCCCATGCCCCAGCGCGCCTCCGACCTGCCCGCCCTGCGCGCCGCCCTGCTGGACTACTACCCCAGGGAGGCCCAGTTCCTGCTCACCCTTCCCCACATCCTGGAGGCGGGGAATTTCATCTTCGTCCACGGCGGCATCCCCAGGGAGGACCGGCTGGAGGAGCTGGACGCCTACTCCTGCATGAAAAATGACGACTTTCTGGGCCAAGGGCACAGCTTCCAAAAATGGGTGGTGGTGGGCCACTGGCCGGTGACCCTGTACGACCCCCATATTCAGTGCGCCAACCCCCTCCTCCACCAAGCGCGGCATATCGCCTCCATCGACGGGGGCTGTGTGCTCAAGCTGGACGGGCAGCTCAACGCACTCGTCATCCCCGACATCAACGGGGACCGGCTGGAGACGGCGTCCTACGACGACTTTCCCCTTATCACCGCCTTAGAGGCACAGCAGCCCTGTGAGAACTCGCTAAACATCCGCTGGTCGGACAGCGTGGTGGAGGTGCTGGCGGAGGGCGGGGACTGCGTATTCATCCGCCACCCCACCTCGGGGCGGACCATGTGGCTGCCCCGAGACTACGTAAGCGTGTGGCAGGACGGCAAAACCCACACGGAGGACGCCACCGACTACCGGCTTCCCGTGGCCGCCGGGGACCGACTCAGCCTGGTTCGCCGCACCCAGCGGGGCTGCCTGGTGAAAAAGGGCGGCATCACCGGCTGGTACCTGGGCCAGATACAATTTGATTGAAGCATAAGGGAGATCGCCATGAACAACCAATATGACGTGATGATTTTAGGCACCGGCGAGGCGGGCATCTACGCCGCCTACGAGCTGGCCCTGAAATGCCCCGCCGCCAAGGTGCTGGTAGTGGACCAGGGGGCGGATATCTACCGCCGCCAGTGCCCCATTGTGGCGGGCAAGGTCAAAACCTGCATCCAGTGCAGGGTGTGCGGGACCATGTGCGGCTTCGGCGGCGCGGGAGCTTTTTCCGACGGAAAATTCAACTTCACCACCGCCTTCGGCGGCTGGCTCACCGACTTTCTGGAGCAGAAGGAGGTCATGGAGCTCATCGACTACGTGGACGCGCTGAACGTACAGCATGGGGCCACTACCCAGGCCTACTCCACCTCTACCCCGGAGGCAAAGGCCCTGGAGCGGGAGGCGCTGAAGTACGACCTCCACCTCCTTCAAGCCCGGTGCAAGCATTTGGGCACGGAAAACAACCTGAACATCCTCACCAGCATCTACGAGGCCATCCGGGAACAGCACACCTTCAAATTTGACACCGCCGTCACCTCCATCGAGGCCAAGGACGGCGCATACACCCTGGTCACGGAAAATGGGGAACGCTTCACCGCCCCCTTCCTCATCGCGGGCCCCGGCCGCTCCGGGGCGGAGTGGTTCGCCAACCAGTGCAAGGGGCTGGGGCTGGAGGTGCTGAACAACCAGGTGGACATTGGCGTGCGGGTGGAGCTGCCCGCCACCGTGTTTGAGCACATCACCGACGTGGTGTATGAATCCAAGCTGGTCTACCGCACCAAGCAGTACGGCGACCAGGTGCGCACCTTCTGCATGAACCCCTACGGCCACGTGGTGGCGGAAAATGTGGAGGGCATCAACACGGTGAACGGCCACTCCTACTCCGACCCAGCCCTGCGCAGCGAGAACACCAACTTCGCCCTGCTGGTGTCCAACCGCTTCACCTCCCCCTTCAACGAGCCCTACCGCTACGGCAAGCACATCGCGTCCCTGTCCAATATGCTGGCGGGGGGCGTGCTGGTCCAGCGGTTCGGGGATCTGACGGCGGGCATCCGCACCAACGAGCACCGGCTGGGCCACTCCTTCGTCCGGCCCACCCTGACAGCGGCGGTGCCGGGGGACCTGTCCCTGGCCCTGCCCAAGCGGCAGCTGGACGATATCATCGAGATGATCTACGCCCTGGACAAGCTGGCCCCCGGCGCGGCCAACTACGACACCCTGCTCTACGGCGCGGAGGTGAAGTTCTACTCTGCCCGGATCAAGCTGTCCCACGAGCTGGAGACCGCCCTCCCCGGCTTCTTCGCCGTGGGGGACGGGGCGGGAGTCACCCGTGGGCTGGCCCAGGCGGGAGCCTCCGGCGTCAAGGCGGCAAGGGTAGTGGCGGCGCGGCTCAACGGAGGAGCCGGGCAATGAATGTACTGTTGATCAATTGCAGTCCCGTGAGAAACGGCGCGACCGCGGAGCTTGTCAACCTGGTACAAGCCTTTTTGTCCGGAAAAGCTGATATCAGAGCCGATTGTATTGACAATTACGATATCAAATTTTGTAAAGGGTGCAGAAGCTGTCATAAAACCGCCCGCTGTGTCCAGGAAGACGGCGTGATCCAGCTCATGGGCCAGTACCAGTGGGCGGATGTCATTGTCTCCGTCTCCCCGTCCTACTGGGCGGATGTCCCGGGGCAGTTCAAGGCGTTTATTGACCGCTGCACCCCCTGGTGTGATACCCACGAGCCCCACGCCTCCATCGGCGGCGGCAAGCGGGGGTACACCATCGCCCTGCGCACCGGCCCCAGCATGGGGGAGTGCCGCCGGATCATTGAAACCATCGAGCACTTTTACGGCCACCTGGAGATCCAGCCCAGGGGGAGCCTGGGACTCTGCTCCATTGAGTACAAGGAGGCCCTGGAGGGGCGAAAGGCGGAGATCCAGGAATTCTGCGCCAAAATCATCCAGGAAAACGGACTGGAGAGGGGGGAGCCCTGATGATGGACCTACAGCGCGTCAACGGCTACGACGATCCCCGCTTCCCCCAGGAGGTGCTCCACCAGCACGGGGCCTTCCTGGCGGACGGCGTGCCCTGGGCCTTCCGGGTGGTGTCGGACCGGGGGGCGGTGGTGACAACCGCCCAGCCCATCACGCCGGAGGCCCTGGCGGAGCTGGCGGAGGGCTTCCGCTTCTACGCCGGGCACATCACCGACTTTTATGACGAAGCCGGGACGCTGCTGCTGTCCCTGCCCCCGGTGGAGCGGTGGGAGGTGGACATCGACTCCCTCCAGCCCTCCCAGTTCTCGGTGGACGAGGACAAACGCGCCGCGGTGGACGGCTTCCTCCACACCGCCGCCGATCTGGTGATTCCCGTGACGGAGTTGGCAGACGGGACGCTGTGTACCATGGACGGACACACCCGGCTGTACGCCGCGTGGCGCAAAGGCATCCGGCGGGCCATGGTGTTCCGCGCCGCCGACCAGGACATGGCGGCAGGGATCGCGGACTTCGCGGCGGAGGCCCGGAAGCGGGGCATCTTCCACATCCGGGACATGGCCCTCCTCTCCCATGAGGAGCAGGAGGAGAAGTGGGACGGGTGGTGTGACGCCTACTTTGCACGTCAGGCAGAGGGAAAATAATTTATTTGTCCAGTTTTTCGCCCCGAAAAAGTGACAAAATTCGTCCTCCTTTCCCAAGCCCCTCCAGCGCAAACCCCCGCCGTTCCACAGTTTTCAACAGCTTCCACACAGATTTCCACAGCTTCGACACAGCACAACCGGTAGACATAACGCGTGTCAAGCAAAATTTCCCCGGTTTATCTCACAAATTTTTACCTGGAGGGCCTTTCCTTGAAACGAACCACCCCCGTTATCCCCGCTGAGGATGTTCAGCGCCAGAGAGAATACTGCGCCCAGCTGCGCCAGCTCAACGACCAAAAGCCCGCCCCGCCCCGCGCCTATGTGGATACCTACGGCTGCCAGCAGAACGAGGCCGACTCCGAGCTCATCCGGGGAATGCTGTGCGAGATGGGCTATGACATCACCGACACCGACCAGGGAGCGGACGTGATTGTCATCAACACCTGCGCCATCCGGGAACACGCGGAGCAGCGGGTGTTCGGCAACGTGGGGGCCCTGGTCCACGGCAAGCGCCGCAATCCCAGTCAGATCATCTGCCTGTGCGGCTGTATGGCTCAGGAGCCCCACGTGGCCGACCGGATTCGCCAGACCTACCGCCATGTGGACCTGGTCTTCGGTCCCCAGCAGCTCTGGCGTTTCCCGGAGCTGCTCCGCCGGGTGGTCCAGCGCCGGGTCCGGGTGTTTGAAAATCAGCCCGACGACGGCGCCATTGCCGAAGGCCTGCCCGTGCGCCGTTCGGGCAGGCTGAAGGCCTGGGTGTCCATCATGTACGGCTGCAACAACTTCTGCTCCTACTGCATCGTGCCCTACACCCGTGGCCGGGAGCGCAGCCGGGAGCCGGAGGTGATTTTAGGCGAGATCGCAGAGCTGGCCGCCCAGGGGTACAAGGACATCACCCTGCTGGGCCAGAACGTGAACTCCTACGGCAAGGATTTAGAGGGCGGCTGGGATTTTCCCCGCCTGCTGGAACGGGCCGCCGCCATACCGGGGGAGTTTCTGCTGCGCTTCATGACCTCCCACCCCAAGGACGCCACGGAAAAGCTGTTCGACGTGATGGCCAGGTGCGAAAAGGTGGCCCCAGTGATCCACCTTCCCTTCCAATCGGGCAATACCCGGGTGCTGACGGCCATGAACCGCCGCTACAGCCGGGAGCAGTATCTGGACAAGGTGGACGCACTGCGCCGGCGCATTCCAAACGTGGTGCTCACCAGCGACGTGATCGTAGGCTTCCCCGGGGAGACCACAGAGGAGTTTGAGGACACCCTCTCTCTCATTGAGCAGGTGCGCTTTGACGCACTGTTCACCTTCATCTACTCCCCCCGGAAGGGCACCCCGGCGGCGGAACTACCCGACCCGATGCCAAAGGAGGAGAAATCCGCCAACTTTGACCGGCTGGTTGACGCTCAGAACCGCATCTCCCTGGAAAAGCATCGAGCCTATGTCGGCACCGTGCAGCGCTGCCTCATTGACGGAGCGGGCCAGGACCCCCGAAACAACCTCACCGCCCGCACGGCGGGAGGCCGCCTGGTACATCTGAGCGGAGACCCCGCCCTCATCGGGCAATATGTTGACATCAAAATTACGGACTGCTCCACCTGGGCGCTGTTTGGAGAACTGAGCGTGGAGCACCCGGGAGCAGGCGGTTAAGACACGAAGCGGAGTGGACGGCTTTGCGGGGCCACCGGAAAAAGCGCGGATGAAACGCAATCACTTTTGAAAAGGAAACCTCATGACCAGACACGACATAACTTTAAAATGGCTCGCATACCTCCTCGCCCTGCTGGCGGCGGCGGTGATCAATTACTATATTCTGGGGCCACTGCCCATATCGCTGCCCGCTCTGCTGCCGATTCTGGCGGTAGCGGGGGGAACGCTGGAGGGCGCGCCCTTCGGCGCCATCTACGGCGGAGCCTGCGGCGCGGTGATGTCTGGCTTGGGCCATCTGAGCCCCTGGAGCATCGCCGCCCTGTCCGCCTTCGGCTGGGTGTCGGGGCTGTGCGCCCAGTACGTCCTCCGTCGAGACGTATGGGGGCATCTCATCTGCTCCTGCTTCGCCTTGCTGTGCTGGGAGCTCTGGGCGGTGGTCAGCCGCCTGGCAACCCACACGGCCCCGCTGGATGTTCTCCTGCGGGTGGCCCTGCCCGAGCTGGCCTGGTCGCTGGCCTTTACCCTGCCGGTTTACTGGCTGGCCCGGTTCTGCTGCGTCAACTACGGGAGGATTTACCATGAATAACCCCTTTGATCACACCCATATCCAGGAGGAGCGGGCGGAGCGGGAGGCCCGGCGGCTCAAGCTGCGCACCAACCTGCTCATCGCGTTGTTCTGCGCCGTGCTGGTCGGCTTTTTCGCCGCGCTGTACCAGGCTCAGGTGGTAAACGGCGCCAACTACCGCAGCAGCATCAATTACACCATTGTCCAGACGGAGCAGGTGAACAGTGTCCGGGGGGACATTCTGGACCGCTACGGCCGCACCCTGGTCACCAACGAGATCAGCTACAACGTGGAGCTGGACACCGACGCCATGGGCGACAACCGCAACGCCATCCTGCGCCAGCTGCTGGACATCTGCCGAGCCCAGGGGGTGACGTGGACGGACGGCCTGCCCATCACCCAATCCGCCCCCTGGACCTTCACCACCGACACCCCTTACGCCTATCAAACGCAGAACGGCGACGGGGAAAGCGTCACCCGCCTCACCGCTCTGGGCTCCCTGGCCCAGGAGTGCAAATGGGTGGACAGCGCAGAGAAGGCTAAGCTCACCTCCGGCGAGCTGCTGGCCAAAATGTGCGAGACCTTTGGTCTCATTGAGGAGGGGAAAGCGCCCACCCAAGCGGACCGGGAGATGGCCGGGGTGCTGTACGAACTCTACCTGCGCCTGTATGAGATAAACAACAACAACTATGTGTTCGCCCGGGGGGTGGACATCACCTTCATCTCTCTGGTGAAGGAAAACGCCCTGGACGGGGTGCGCATTCAGACGGTCACCTCTCGAAGATATGAGACCAACTACGCCGCCCACGTGCTGGGCTATACCGGGGCCATTACCCAGAGCACCAAGGAGCGCTATCAGGAACTGGGCTATCCCATGAACGCCACCGTAGGCGTGGCCGGGGTGGAGCTGGCCTTTGAGGAGAGCCTCCACGGCGTCAGCGGCACCCGGGTGATGGAGCTGGACAACAACGGCAACATCGTCAGCCAGCAGTGGCAGAAGGAGCCTGAACCGGGGGATAACGCGGTGCTCACCCTGGACATCGCCCTACAGTCCACCACCGAGGACCTGCTCGCCCAGTACGCCGCCGCCCAGGAGGAATCCGGCCCCATGGCCGCAGCCGTGGTGGATATGACAGGGGGGGTGCTGGCCTTGGCCTCCTACCCCACCTTCGATCTGTCCACCTTTCGGGAGAACTTTGACGCTCTGGCTGCCGATGAAAACGAGCCCCTGAACAACCGGGCGACTCAGGGCCTGTACGCGCCGGGCTCCACCTTCAAAATGCTCACCGCCGTGGCCGCTCTGTCTGAGGGCAAAATCACCACCACCGAGCGCATCGAGTGCACCGGCATCTACCGCCACTTCTCCGATGTGAACTCCCAGCCCCACTGCTGGATTTGGGACAGCGTGCGGGGGGTCCACGGTCTGGACGATGTGACCCGCGCCATCACTGACTCCTGCAACATCTTCTTCTATGAGGCAGGCCTGCGCACCGGCATCGCCAACCTGCGTAAATACGCCCAGCAGTTCGGCCTGGGCGAGTACACCGGCATCGAGATTTCCGAGTACAAGGGCTGGGTAGCCGGGCCGGAGACCTCCGCCCACTTCAATCAACAGTGGTACGACGGCAGCACCATGTCCGCATCCATCGGCCAGGAAAACAACCAGTTTACCCCCCTCCAGCTGGCCAACTATGTGGCCACCTTGGTAAACGGCGGCAACCATTACGCCTGCCATCTGCTCAAGGAGTTCAAGTCCAGCGACTACAGCCAGGTTACTCAGGTCTATGAGCCGGAGCTGCTACACACCATCGACATCGGGGAAAAGGAGCTGGACGCCGTGCTCCAGGGGATGTATAACCTGTCCGAGACGGCCAGTATATCCCGGTACTTCTCCTCCCTGCCGGTAAAGGTAGGCTGTAAGACGGGCACTGCCCAGGTGGCCACCAAAACCGCCAACGCCGTTTTTGTCTGCTACGCCCCCTATGACGATCCTCAAGTGGCCCTGTGCCTGGTGGCGGAGCAGGGCGCGTCCGGCGGCAATCTGGCGGAGCTAGCCGCGGGCATTCTGGCCCAGTACTTTTCCACCGACAGCTCGTTGAATACCGTGACGGGAGAAAACACGCTGCTGCGGTAGCGGCAGGTTTGATTTCAACAGGAAAGGGAGTATTTTTATGAAAATCATCACCATCAGCAGGGAATTTGGCAGCGGCGGCCGGGAGCTGGGCAAGCGTCTGGCCGACACTCTGGGCTTCGACTACTACGACCGGGAGATCATCACAGCCATCGCCCAGGCCCAGGGCATGGACGAGGGCTATGTGGAAAAGGCCCTGGAGGACCACGCCTGGCAGCACATCCCCCTCACTTACGGCCAGTCCTTCACCAGCGGCGCCATGCTGCAGTCCACCCAGACCAACCTGCTCATCGAGCAGAAGCGGGTGCTGGACGGCATCGCCAAAACCGGCAAGGACTGCGTCATCGTGGGGCGGGATGCGGACATCCTTCTCAGCGCCCAAAAGCCGTTCACCATCTTTGTGTGCGCCAGCACGCAGGCCAAGGTGCGCCGCTGCATGGCCCGTGCCAAGGACGGCGAAAACCTCTCCCAAAAGGCCATTGAACAGCAGATGCGGCGCATCGACAAGGCCCGCGCCCGCAGCCGGGAAATCCTCACCGACAGCCGCTGGGGCCACGCGGACAGCTACCACATGACGGTGAACACCAGCGACTGGGAGTTGAAGGATCTCACCCAGGCGGTGGCGGAGTTTGTGCAGCGCTGGTACGCCGCCCAGGAGCAGCTTGACATCTGAAACACCATATTGTAGAATAGTGACAGCTTTTTATCTTTCAATGCCGTGAAGGTGATTATAATCATGAAACGCCTTGCCGCCCTTTTCCTGGCCCTGGTGTTTGTCCTGGGCCTGTCCTCCTGCGGCGGCCCGGCGTCAGGCCACTCCAGCGCCCCAGAGGAACCGTCCGCACCCGCGCAGTCTACTCTTCCGGAATCCCCCTCCCTCGACTCCACTTCCCCTGAGCCTGCCCCCGCTCCGTCCGAGGCCCCCGCGCCCCAGGAGTCGGAGGAGGGCAGTGGCGCGGCGTCCGTCACTGAGGACGGCTGGTATGATTCCAAGGAGGAGGTGGCTCTCTACCTCCACCTATACGGCCATCTGCCCGACAACTACGTCACCAAGCGGGAAGCCCAGGACCTGGGCTGGACAGGCGGCAGCGTAGAGCCCTATGCCGGAGAAGGCACCGCCATGGGGGGCAGCCGTTTCGGCAATTACGAGGGCCTGTTGCCCGAGGCCAAGGGCCGCACCTATACGGAGTGCGACATCGACACCGTGGGCGCATCCTCCCGGGGCGCTAAGCGGATTGTATTTTCCAACGATGGACTGATCTATTATACCGAGGACCACTACGAGAGCTTTGAGCTGCTCTACGGGGAGCCATAGCCATGGAGACCATCCGATTGGACGGCGCACAGCTGCAAAACCGGAAGGAGGCCATGGAGCTGCTGGGCCAAGCGTTGGCCCTTCCGAAATGGTGGGGACGCAATCTGGACGCGCTGTATGACTGCCTGACGGATTTGGGCCGGCCGGTGCGGCTGGAGATCAGCCGCCGGGAGGCCATGGAAGTCTCTGCTTTCGGGCGGCGGCTGCTGCAGGTGTTGGAGGACGCGGCAGCGGAACAGTTCGGCTTGGAATTGTCCTTTGACCGAAACGACAGCCTCCACTGATTGTGGAGGCTGTCTGCATTCGGCGGGATCATGATAGAGTTAGGAGGTATTTAGAAATGGAGACGAAACAGAAGGCACGGCCGGAAAATGTCGTGGCCGGCGTGGTGGGGGCATTTTTGGGGTCCCTGCTGGGCGTGGTGTGCACCGTGGTCATCGGGCAGCTGGGGTATGTAGCTTCCATCTCCGGCCTGATCATGGCAGTGGGCGCGCTGAAGGGCTACGAGCTGCTGGCCGGCCGGCTCAGCAAGAAGGGGGCGCTGATCTCCTCCGTGCTCATCGTGGTGATGACCTGGCTGGCCCACAGGCTGGGCTGGGCCATCGCGGTGGCTTCTGAGCTGGACATGGGCATATTTGATTGCTTTAAGGTCATTCCCTCTATGGTGAAAACGGGAATGCTGGAGAGCACCGCCTATTGGGGCGATTTGGCCATGCTGTATCTGTTCACCCTCTTGGGCGCGGTGCCCACCATTATCGGCGGACTGCGCAGCACATCCATGCCCGACCTGCCCCAAGGGACGGCAGCCTCCGTTTTCCAAAACGGGGATGCGCCGGAGGCGGTCTTTTACCCCGGAAGCATCCCATGGATGCGGCCGCTGCGCCTGTGCTCCTCCCTGTCCATCCTGCTGGGTTTGGTTCCCGCCATGATTCTTTTATTCGCCAGCGCCGCCGGCGGCATCACCTTCACCCCTCTGCTGGCGGCGGTGGGCTGCCTGATCAGCTCGGTGATAATGATGTGCATTGCCCTGCCCACCATTCAGCTGTGCAACAACGCCATGCCCCTGATGGTCCGCGCCGGCAGCACCATATGGAAGGTGAACCTCTCCGCCTTAAATGCCGCCGATACTTACCGCTTCACAAAGAAAAACGGAGCTATTCGGGTCCTGCGATGGGATATCCTCACCCCGGAGGAGCAGGCACAGGCCAAAGCCTCCATTCAACGGGCCATCGCCCTGTTGTCCAGCGGTCAGGTGATGCCGGGCAGCGCCCTGAGCCTGGCGGTGCTGCCGCTGACCAACCTGCGCGTCGTCAAGGAAAACCACTGGACCTGGACGTGCGTATACTCTGTGGCCAACGGCAAAGAGAAAAAGGTACTCATTCCCAAGGCGTACCAGGGCTTTGCCCCCGCACCCGGGCTGGAGACGGCCCAAGAGCCCGTCCCCGCCCGCTGGGGGCTGCTGGGGCTGGCGGTGGTGCTGGCGGTGCTGTTGGGCGCGGCGGGCGCAGGGGTCGGCTACGTCATTGACGGCGGCGGGTACAGGTCCAACAGCCCTGACCCGGCCCCTGTCTTCACCCCCTCCGCACAACCCACTCCCACCCCCATGCCCACCCCTGACCCCCGCGACCTGTTCCACGTGGCGGAGGAGCTGGGCTATGAATATACCGCCGTTGGGTACATCAAGGCCCCCCAGGGAATGTATGGCGCGGAGGCCCCTTATGTTGACGCCCATGTTCCCTATAGTGAGGCGCCGGAGTATCTGGAGGACGGCTACGCCATCCGCTCCAGTGCCCACGGCATGGAGGTAACAGTCAAGGTGGTCCAGTCCGACGGCAATGCGGAGAACGTGGTCAATCTGGCCTATGAGCTCCTGGTCTCCGCCGGAGCGGACCTATACGACGAGGCCGTATATGACACCTATTACTTTGACGAGTATGATGTGGCGGTGAAGCAGATCGCCTACTTTGAGGAGGACCGCACCAAGGTGCGCGTCGCGGTGCTGTACGCGGACTACAAGGACGATGGCTTCTACCTCTCCTCGTGCCTTGTCTATCAGCCGGAGCTGTTAGACGATGAGTACCCCGCGCTGCTGGCCGAGCTCAGCGACGCATACGCCCTGAACCTGCCCGAAATTGAACCCATGGACCCGGCCTGACCTAGACCATTTCAACATTATGTAGGAGGAAAGAGAGTATGAGCAATCTATTTCAGAAAATCAGCCGAGCCGGCCTGGTGCTGGTTTTAATCGGCGCCGCCCTGTTATGGTTCTCCCTGGGAGATGCCATCATCTCACTCAAGGCCCCCAAAAGCTTTGACGATGTGCTGGAATATGGCGTAGCTCCCGGCGACCATGTGAAGGGCAGCGTACCTTACCTGCTGGATGTCTACGCTACTCTGGAGACTTGGAGCGAAAACACCAAGACCCACTCTGTCTCCAATAAGAAGACCTCCTTCCAATACTATGTCCTTCCCGCGGGAGACGGATATGTGGGCATGGCCATCTCCTCCAAGAATTTCTCTGCGGCAGATAAGTTAGTGGATCAGACCTACGACTTTCTTTTAGACGGCGGCGGCATCCCCACCGCGGAGCTTACCGCCGACGCCCGTGTGATCGTGATGGAGGATGAGCTGGCCCAGATGTTCCGGGAGGACCTTCAGGACTACTACGGCTACACCGCTGCGGACATTGAGGCGCTGGGCACGCCGCTGCTTGTGGAGCCCCGTGCCTTCGGCACCGTCCAGGCATTCTGCGGCGCCGGTGCGGCAGCGCTGGTCGCCGGCCTCGCGGTGCTGGCGCTCCACTGGCGGAAGGTGAGCCGCCAGCTGCGGCAGGCCGCTGAGGCCAGCCAAAGGCGGGGGCCTGACCTGGACTGGGAGCTGTAACTTTTATGGGCCAAACGCATCAGAGCGACGTGGAGCGGCAGACCGCCTCCAAGGGCGGCGGCGCTTCGGGTTGGGGAAAGCATCTGTTCTCCGTGGAGACAGATCGGAAACGTGTCGGGCTTGAGGCTCTCATCCGGCTGGGGGCCTCCCTGCTGGCGGTGGCGCTGGCCTGGTCCCGAAATGGGGGACTGAGTCTGGCCCTGGGCGCGGTGCTGGCTGTTTTGTGCGCCTGGCCTCTGCTCCACATGGGCGACCACATGGAGCTCTATCAGAACGGCGTGGTCTACCAGGGAAAGCTTTACCCCATTGCGCCGGGCGTTTCGGTGAGCTGGACGGGAGGACGCGGATTTTTCCTTCCCACCACCTGGCTGAGTATCAACGGCTGTCCGGGCCGGATTGACGTATCCTTTATGAAGGACGCCCAAAAGCTGTTTAACCGGGCCTACCACAACGCGATTTACTATAAGGGGGAGTAGAAGCTGGAGCCGAAAACCATTATTTTGACTGTGGCCCTTTTCGCCGTATGCTTCATCGTCGTAATGATTCGCGAGCATATCAACACCAAAAAGGGTGAGACCGGCGAGGATCTCACCAAAATTCGTCAGGTGCTCAAACGGCTTCTGCCCGATTACAGCAGCTACACCACCGCATACGCCTTCTATAAAATCCGCCGCTCCACCGGGCGGAGCGTGAGAACTACTTATTTCCACTACGCCGTGGCCTTCAAGCCCGGGGCGCTGTTCGTGGTCCCCATCCAATACAGCGGCGGCGAGGTGAGCTGGCAGGGCAGCGGAGCGCTGCTCACCTCTGAAAACCTGAGCCGGGTGGAGCATGACCACATGGGCACGGCGCTGTACGATTTGAGCGGAAAAGAGCTGTGCCGCTTTGATGTGCACCTCTCCTGCACCCGTCAGGACAAATACGAACCCTTCAATATTCAGCAGCAGGCGGAAAGCAAAGCCTTTCAACAGTTTATCATCGAATTTGCCCAAGAGGTCAACGGCCGGCGCAGCTGACCGCCAAGCTCATCAGTAAAAAGGAGAGAAACGTATGGAGTATGTGCTTTCCATTATTTTATGGGTTGCGATTATCGGGTGGCTTGTGTACACATTCGTCATCAAAAAGGGCAATAACCGCAAAGCGGCCCAGACCGGGGAAGACTTGGCGCGGGTCAAGCAGGCGGTGAGCTTGATGATGAACGGTGCCAGCGGCTACAAGCTGGCTTACGCCCACTGGGAGGAACAGGAATCCTACGGACGCACCGTGCGCACCACCTACTTCCGCTATGCCGCGTTCTTCCAGGAGCAGACCCTTCTGCTTTTTCCCTTGGGCATCGACAAAAAGACCGGGCAGATTCAAGCAGGGCAGCCCGCCGTTCTCACCCCTGAGGTGTTGGGCAAGGTGACAGTTCAGACCAAAGAAAAAGAGGGTTCCACCAGCCGCGTGGAGGTCTGGCTGGGGGACAAAGAGGGCCGCTCCATCGCCCAGCTGTATGTGGACGCGGAGAATCTCCGTAAAAACCGTTGGTTCCCGGTGAATATCGCCCAGCAGGAGCAGTGCGATGCGTTCCAGCACTTCATCACCGCCCTGTCTCATCGGGTGGCGGCGGAAAACCCTGATGTGGACGAAAAAATAGCGGCGGAGTCCCGGGAGGGCTTGGGTACTCTTGGCGCTATCCTGTCCGCAGCCGGTGCTGTGGCCGCTTTGTTCTTCCCGCCCTTCGGCGCGGTTGTGTGCCTTATCGGCCTGATTATGTCCATTGTCGGCAAGGTAAAAGGAGCGAAAAAGAATCTCGCCCTCATTGTCAGCATTGTGTGCGCAGTATGTAGTGCATTTTTCTGTTGGATGTATTATACGTATCTGTTTTTCTGAGCGGTCAATCAAAAAGCATGGCGGAGGCTGTCAGCCTCCGCCATGCTTTTTGTCATCGTATCCCTCAATTATTCCGTTTCCGCGGTCAGCCGCTCCTGCGGCGGAGGAAAGCTCTCTGCGAAGTCCATGCTGGATGCGTTTTTCACCGGCAGCCTCACCGGCGCCTTCGTAAAGGACGACTGATAAACTGCCAGCACCATCTCCAGCGCGTTTCGACCCGCCACAGCGTCTACATAGGGCGTTCGGTCATTTAGAATTGCGTCTATCATATCGGCGTAAAGCGCCGTATGCCCGTTTCCATAGACATTGCTGGCAGCCTCTTGAAAGCCTTTATTTCTGCTGTCCGCCTCGCACTTGTCTGCGAAATCCCATACGTCAATGTGGTTGGTGGATTTTCCTCCCAGCTTCACCGTCCCGCTCTCCCCGAACAGGTACAACGTCTCCTCCAGGTTCTTTGGGTAGACATTGGCAGTCCCCTCTATGCTTCCAATGGCTCCGTTTTTAAACTTCACCACCGCCATCCCCACGTCCTCGCACTCCAGGTAGCCATGGAGCTGCCGCCGTGTCACGCCGTAGACCTCCTCCACTTCGTCCCCCATCATCCAGCGCAGCAGGTCGATGCCGTGGATGCACTGGTTCATCAGGCACCCGCCGTCCTGGGCCCAGGTTCCCCGCCAAGGGGCCTGGGCATAATAATCACGGTTTCGGTTCCAGTGAACGTGAATGGAGCCGTGGGACAGCTTTCCAAACCGTCCCTGCTCCAGCGCCTTGCGCATTTCCTGTACCGCTGTGTTGAAGCGGTTTTGATGGCAGGCGCACACTTTGACGCCCTTTTCCCTGCTGCGGCGGATGATCTCCTCCGCGTCCGCCATGGACATGGCCATGGGTTTTTCAATGATGACGTTCACGCCCGCGTCGATGCAGTCCAGCGCAATCTGCGCATGGAGACCGCTCTCCGTGGCAATGGCCGCAAGCTGAATGCCATTCTCCCTCAGCATCCGTTTGTAGTCTGTGTACCGCTGAATGGAACCGTCGCACTCCAGACCGTGCCGCGCCAACAGGGTCTCCATAGCCTCCGGTTTCACATCACATACGGCGGAAATATTCAGACCATTTTGGGCTGCGGCTTTTATATGGTTTGTGGCGATGCGGCCGCAGCCGATCAGTGCATAATTCATAGTGGCCTCCCCCGTCAGTTTAGAAATGTCTGAATACTCTCCACGATTTTTTCCGCTGCGTGCCCGTCTCCAAACGGCCGGTAGTCTGGGTCAAATTGAACTGGCGCGCTCAGCTTGTCCAAGATATCGCCTCTGTCCCGTCTTGCCAACTGATTGCAGCGGTTTACCATGGTCTCCGGCCAGACCGCATAGTCGAAAACCGTCACACAGGGCTTTTGCGCAAAAAACGCCTCGCGCTGAAGTCCGCCGGAATCCGTGACAATCTTTTTCGCCCGGTGGACCAGCAGAATTGACGCCTTGTAGCCCACCGGCAACGTCAAGATGATATTTTCATAGCCGCCGGCTGCCCGCAGGCGGACTGCCCGCTCGCGGTTGCGGGGATGGACAGGGTAAACCACCGGGGCGTCCAGCTGGTTCACCGCCTGGAAAATCTGATCTAATTTTTCGTCGGTATCTGTATTCTCCTGCCGGTGACAGGTCATGTAATACAAGCTGTCCGGCAGGGGGATTTTCACTCCGTCAAAGCCGGTCAGTTCGTCCAGCTCACTGCCGTCCAACTGTGCGCTATAATAGCAGAAGGCGTCATACATGGGGTCGCCCACCAAATGGATGCTGGAGGAAAATCCCTCCCGCTTTAGAAATTCCACGCCAGAGGCCGTACATACCAAGTGCAGAGATGACACATGATCCGTAAGGATGCGGTTGACCTCCTCCGGGTTTTCAAACGTGCCCAGCCGGTTGCCAGCCTCCACATGGCACACGGGGATATGCAGCTTCACCGCCGCCAGGGCTCCGGCCAGGGTGGAGTTGGTATCACCGAACACCAGCAGCATATCCGGATTCTCCTTGTGCAGCACCGCCTCAATCTCCATCAGCATCTGCCCCGTCATCTGGCCGTGCGTGCCGCCGGAGATGCCCAGGTTATAGTCCGGCTTTGGAATATCCATCTCCTCAAAAAATATCTCGGACATATTGTGATCATAGTGCTGCCCGGTATGAATCAGCACTTCTTGGAATCCCCGGCGCAACACCCGGGACACCGCCGCCAGCTTGATAAACTGGGGCCGCGCACCTACTACAGTACAGATTTTCTTCACCTACAGCACCTCGATATTTTCCCGCATCGTCACGGCCTTCATCGCGTTTTTGCAGTCAAACACCGGCACGCCTGCCCTTGCCGTCATCTCGTAATCCACCACGCTGTGCGCGGTGGTGACCACTGCCAGATCATACTGCCGCAGTATTTCTGTGCCGATGTCCGTCAGGCCCTCATATTTCCGCCCCTTGTACCGGCAGATGGGGATGAATGGGTCATAATAATCCACCAGCGATCCGTTGCGCTGAAATTCCTCCATCACCCGCAGCGCGGAACTTTCCCGGTAGTCGTCAATGTCCTGCTTGTAGGCCACCCCCAGCAGAAGCACCCTGGCTCCATTGAGGGCCTTTTTTGCCCGGTTCAAAATCTTTCCCGCCCGCTCCACCGTATACTCCGGCATACGGTCGTTGATCATCATGGAGCTTTCAATCATGGAGGTGTGGAAGCCGTACTCCCGCGCCTTCCAGCTCAAATAGTAGGGGTCCAGCGGGATGCAGTGACCCCCCGGGCCGGGGCCGGGATAGAACGGCTGGAACCCATAGGGCTTGGTCTTGGCCGCGTCGATCACTTCCCAGATGTCGATGCCCATTTTATGGCACAGCATGGACAATTCATTCACCAGGCCGATATTCACGTTGCGGTATGTATTTTCCAAAATTTTTTCCATTTCCGCCACGGCAGGGGAGGACACGGTGTGAACCTCTCCGTCCAAAATAGCGGAGTAGATCATGGCAATGACCTCTGCGGCGTCCGCACCGACAGCCCCCACCACCTTGGGGGTGTTGCTGGTCTTATAAATCAGATTTCCCGGGTCCACCCGCTCAGGAGAGAAGCCCAAATAGAACTCCTCGCCGCACTTCAGGCCAGAGCCCTCCTCCAGAATAGGCTTGAGCAGTTCCTCCGTGGTGCCGGGATAGGTGGTGGACTCCAGCACCACAACGCTTCCCGGCTTCAGATGGCGCGCAATGGCCCTGGCCGAATCCCGAACGTAGCTGATATCCGGCTGCTGATGGGCGTCCAACGGCGTGGGTACGCAGATGGCGATAAAATCCACGTCCTTTACGAAGGAAAAGTCGGACGTGGCCCGGAGCATTCCGGAGGCTACCAGCTCCCGCAAATCCGCGTCCACCACGTCCCCGATGTAGTTCTCCCCCGCGTTCACCATGTCCACCTTTTTCTGCTGGACATCAAAGCCGATGGTACGAAAGCCGTGCTTGGCCTTGTCCACCGCCAGAGGCAGACCCACATAGCCCAGACCGCAGACGCCCATGAGCAGAGTCTTGTTTTGAATTTTCTCAATCAGCCTATCTTTCATTCCCATGCTTCCGCCAGTCCCTTCACACAAAGAGTTTTTTCATCCTGCTCATACCGCTCCCCACAGGCTGGACAGACCGCCCGGCCTTCTTCAAAGGAGATTCCCACGCCGCACCGGCACACATAGCCAGCCAGCCTTCCCGGCACGCCGCACACCAGCCCATAATCCGGCACGTCCTTCGTCACCACGCAGCCCGCGCCCACCATGGCGTACCGCCCCACGGTGTGCCCGCAGACGATGGTGGCGTTGGCCCCCACGCTGGCGCCCCGTTTTATCCGCGTCTCCCGGAACTCGACCTTCCGTGAAATAAACGCCCTTGGGTTGACAACATTGGTAAACACACAGGACGGACCGAGAAATACGTCGTCCTCGCACACCACTCCGGTGTAAACCGACACGTTATTTTGCACTTTTACTCCGTTCCCCAAAACAACCCCAGGGGAAATCACCACATTCTGGCCGATATTGCACTGCTCCCCAATGGCGCAGCCCCCCATGATGTGAGAGAAGTGCCATATCCTCGTTCCGGCCCCAATGGCGCAGCCCTCGTCAATGTAGCAGCTCTCATGGGCAAAGAATTGTTCCGCCATCACAGCGCCTCCAAAACTGTGTCAATCACGAGCTGCTGTTCCTTTTCCTCCAAATAGGGGTGCATGGGCAGCGAGAATGTCCGCGCACAGTAGTTCTCCGCGTTTTCATAGCGCTCTCCATAGCGCGGCTCGCCCTGAAATACCGGCAAAACGTGTTGAGGCGTGGGATAATAGATCATATTGGGGATGTTTTTCTCGTTCAAGTGGGAGACGATTTCGTCCCGCTGCCGACGGTCCTCCGCCAGCAGGACATACTGGGCGTAGGCGGACAAGCAGCCTTCCGCCACAAAGGGCGTCGCCAGCTTGCCCGCAAAGGCCTGGCTGTAGCGGCGGGCCACCGCCTGCCGGGCGTCCAGCTCGTATTCTGCCAACGCCTTGAGCTTGGGAAGCAGAATCGCGGCCTGGATGGCGTCCAGCCGGGAGTTCATCCCCACCCGCACATTGTCATACTTGCCGCCCGGCCCCTTCCCATGCACGCACACAGAGCGGCAGAGCTGGTTCAGCCCGTCGTCATCCGTGAAAACCGCTCCGCCGTCCCCATAGCACCCCAGCGGCTTGGCCGGAAAAAAGGAGGTGGTGGCAATTCGCCCAAAGCTGCCGCAGCGCCGGCCGATGTAAGACGCGCCAAAGCTTTGGGCGGCATCCTCAACAAGAGACAGATTGTACCGCTCACAGACAGACACAATGGCGTCATAGTCACAGGGGTTCCCAAAAATATCCACTGCCACCACCGCCTTGGGCGTCAGGCTGCCTTCGGCAAGCACAGCTTTGATCTGGCGCTCCAGGCTCTCCGGAGAGATGTTGTAAGTGCGCGGGTCAATGTCGCAAAAGACCATCTGTGCGCCCAACAGCTTCGCCGGCTCCGCCGAAGCCGCCATGGTGACATCCGTGCAGAATACCGCGTCCCCCGGCCCTACGCCCAGCGCCATATAGGCCGCCTGAAGCGCATCTGTGCCGTTGGCGCAGGAGACGCAGTGCTTACGGCCCGCAAAGGCCGCCAGCCGTTCCTCCAGCTCCCGCACAAACGGCCCCCCAATGAACTGGGCCCGGTCCACAACGGCCTGGATATTGGCGTCAATTTCGGTTTTCAGCGCACGATACTGCGCGCTCAGATCTATGAACTGCATAAAAACATTCTCCTCCAGGCGTTACAGCTTCTCTCCCCAAATATAATACAGACAATTTTTCTCGTTCAGCGCAGAGACAGAGATGTTGGAAATGCGCATCACCCTGCCATACCGCTCCCGGACCTGCTCCTCGCTGGTAAAATACCTCACGTGGTATGGATCGTCAAAGTTGGGAACAGACAGCAGCATCTGCGTTCCCGGGCGAATGCGCTGAAGCAGGGCAAGATCCTTTTGAACGTGCTCCAAAACCTCGAAGCAGATCACCAAACCGTACTCCTTTTCCATTAGCTCCGTCTCGAACGCATCTGCAACGGAAAACTTCTCCTCATGTTCCGGATTATTTTTCTTTGAAAGCGCAACGCCCTCCGCCGCATAATCAAAGCCGATATAGTTGAGAAATCCATGGTCAAACAGCATATTGGCAAACTGTCCCGCGCCGCAACCAATCTCCAAAATGGCGGTACTGTGGTTAACGGACTCCAAATACCCCATAGCCTGCCGCCAGGAGGGATAATAAAAACTTTCTGTATAGCTTCTGTGATAATTCGATCCCGCGCCGCCGGACCTGTAGGCATCGTCATACAGGGAGCTTGAAATTTCCAAAAGCTGGTGGGGGGGGGCATTTTTGACATTTTCCAGCACATCCGCCAGCTGCCGCGTCAGCGCCTTCCGCTCGAAGCGCTCAATCATGGAAGCGTGAAGGGGTTCTCTCCTCTCGCCCCGCTCCCATCTCTGATACTCCCGGCGAATCATCGCCTTGATTCTGGGAACCTGGGTGCTGAGATACGCCTCCCCGTGTCCGCTCTCCCGCAGCACCCGGTCCACCGCGCCGTCCTTGGGCGCCAGCGCCAGAATGGGCCGCCCGCTGCGCAGATACTCGAAAAACTTCCCGGTATAGACCGATTGAAACTTGGGCTCATCCCCCACCAGCAGCAGCAGCAGGTCAGCGTTCACGTTGGCCTGAAGCGCTTCCCTATGGGTCAGATAGCCCGTGTGCTCTATGATGTGACCCAGCCCATATCGCTCCGCCCCCTCAATATTTCCCTCCGCCGCCGCCCCTACAATGCGAAAGCGCAGCTTCGATATATCCACCTTTTTTTCGTCTCGCAGCTGCCGGATTGCAGTCAGCACCGGCGCAATGCTTCTCTGCTCGGTATAGAGAAGCCCGCTGTAATTAATGGTAAACTTGTCCGTCCGGCTCTGCGGCGTCTGCAAACTGGCAAAGTCTTCCTCATCGTAGCCGTTGGTAATGCTCACGACCTTTCCGCTCTCCAAGCCAAAGTTCTGCTCATAGGAGCTTACCATACCGTCCTCAATGGTCAGGCTGCAATCCGCGCCGCGCAGCAGTACAGATTCCAATTCAAATAAAAGCCTGTGGTCCCGATTGTCCGGATTGTAGACAGCGCCATAGGGATTAAAGGTCCACTGATCGCGGTAGTCCGCCACCCATGGAATCCCGTATTTCTGCTTCAGGTAAAAACCGATGAGGTGGGCGCTGCTGGGCCCCGAGGTGGTATAGACCGCCTGAAACTGCTCCACATCCAGGTGCGTTTCGATGTACTGCACCGCGTCATAGGCCCAGGACAGCGCCCCACAGGGAAAGGTGAGCAGCTCCATGATGCCCTCCCGGCTCTGGGACAGCTGGGCATAAATCTTGTCCGCCTCTGGGCTGAACCGCAGCACATCCCGCAAAAAATTCAGGATGGCCTGGACCCGGCTGCCGCTGAGCGTGGTTTCCCGCCCGGTGCTGATCCCGTCCGGAATGCGCACCACCTCCATCCCCTCCGGGATTTCGTTCAACTGGCTGTCGTCGGAAAACTTCCAGCCGTTGGGGGGACGGTCCGTAGAGATTACGGTGGGCTGCCAATCAAACTGCGGCAGGTATTTGGCAAACTTGATGGAGCGGAAGACCCCAGAACCGGACAGAGGCGGGAAATAATAGGCGGCCATCAGCACCCGTCCGCCCTTCTGCTCCGTCAGCTGCTGCCGCAGGGAGGCGACATCGTCCGCCAGCTCCCGATCTCCGGCGCACCGCCGGCACCGCTCCAGCATCTCCTCCGCCCGCCGCTTCATGCCCAGGCTGGCGTAGGTTTCCGCCAGGTTATACAGCACCTCCGCGTCGTCCGGCTGCTGCTCCAACGCGGCCTCAAAAAAGGTGCGCGCCTCCTTGGGCTGGCCGCAGCACAGGCAGACCACGCCCGTCAGATTCTGGACCTGCCACCGCTGGCGTTCCTCCTGAGGCAAGGCCTCAATGAAATCCAGCGCTTCGGGCAGTCTGTCCATTGAAATCAGATTTTCTAAGGTTTGAATCGGCTCCATGTCCCCGCTCCTCTAAAATAACTGTGAATTATTGGGAGAGCCCGCCCACCACCGGGGGAGCGGCCCCTTCAATCAAATGCGCCACCCGCTGATACGCCTCGCTCTGCTTCAGCGCCGCCACCGCTGGATCATTGGGCGAAAAGCGCTCCAGCATCGTGCGGATTTGCTCCGCCATGGCGTTCAACTCCTCGGACGGATTTTTTAGCGCCTCGGTGTTCTCCGCCAAAAACTCCACCATAGCCTTCGCACTCTCACAGATGGTCAGGCCCTCCCGCAGCAGGCGCAAATACCCCGCCGCGTCTCCCGCGTCCAGCGCGCGGAACGCCTGGACACAATAAACGCCAAAACGGTGAAGGGGCGGCAGCAGGAACAGATTTTCCCCTGTCAGCGCCTCCTGGGCGTAGCACAGCGGCAGATAGGCCTCCTCCTCCTTCACAAAGGCACGGGTTAAAAGCATCCCCGTCTCTGCGTCGATCTCCTTCCAGGGGCATATCTTCAGCGCCGCCATACATAGTCCCCGGGCCCAACCCAGCGCCTGCCCGTTTTCCGGGATATCCGTTTCCACAACCCGCTTCACCAGGTCGAGCAGCTCGCCCTTCTCCCTGGCAATTCCTGCAATTAGAATATCCATCCGCTCAATGGTCAGCGGGCGGCCCTGGAGCGGAAAGCGCACCCCGCACGTCAGCGCATGGTATAGCGCATGGGCCGGCAGGTTTTCCAGCCTGTCAACCCCGCCCAGCAGCGTTTCCAGTGCGGAACTATCCTCTACCGGCAGCATTTCCGCCGCAATTCCCAGCTCACACTTGCCCCCCAGCGGCAGGAACGCGGCATACGCATGGCGGATGACATCTTCCGCCGCTTCCTCGCGGCGAATGAACGCCCCCTCAAACATCTCCGCGCCCACCTGGAGGAATTTGGCCCGGCGCTGATCCGCCTGCTCCTGGGTGGGACGCGGCCGGCCGATTTCCTCCCAAAGCCGCAGCAGCAGCGGAGCGGTGTCCGCGCTGTAGTGGCTGTGCACGTTGCAGAGATTGCGCACACAGTCCCCCACCTGCTTGGCGTTCATCTCGCTGCCATTCAGCGATTCCATCAGCTGTAGGCACTTCTCCGGCTGATTTTCATGGAGATAGCCGGAGGCCAGCACCGTAGCCACGCTGAGCTTGCTGTGCACGTCGGTCTTGTTCAAGGAGCTGGCTAAAATATCGCCCCGGTTGAAGCGCCCCGCCTCGTAATCGGCGACCCCTTGCAGATACCGCTCTCCCCAGCAGATGGCCCCTGCGTAGTCGTCCTTATTCCAGGCCACTCCAAACGCGAAATAGGCGATTTCCACCCGGACGAAGATGGACTCAGGGAACAGGGCCGCCGCCTTATCAATCCACTCCTCCAGCTCCGGCCGCTGCTTGGAAATGGCGTAACGCACCGCATAGCGGTAAATCGGCGGACCAAACAGCTCCCACTGCCTCCATTTTTCATCCACCCCGGCCATGGCCCGGCGCAGGTAGTCCTCCTGCTCCGGCATATTGTCACCGGATTCAATACATTGGGTCAGGATAATCAGGTTATTCGGGTCCCGCCCCAGCTGCTCTTGCAACAGCTTCATATTTCTTTTTTGCTTTTCCTTCTCTTTCGCGGTATCCTGAAACACGTATCCATCGTGATGAAAAATCGCCCCAGAAATCAACAAAGTTTTTAAATCGCCCTCATACGGCCAGTGCTCATGAATGGCTCCCTCATACCGCATACCAGTGGACAGCCGCAGCAGACGCACCCCCAGAAAATCAGCGTAGCTCCCGCCTGCTTCCAGCTCCAGTGTATTATAATTGCGAATGATAACCCCGCCAAAATCAAATTCATGCTGCGCAGTAAGGAATGTGACAAATCCTTGAATGTCAGCACCCACCCACTCGTCGCAGTCGATGGTCATGTACCACTTCCCGGAACAGCGCTCCATCACCGCGTTGCGGGCGGCGGAGAAATCGTTTACCCAGGGAAAGTCAAACAAAATATCCGCGTACCGCTCCGCCACGGCCCGGCTTCCGTCCGTGGCCCCGGTGTCCGCCATCACCACTTCGCAGGGCAGGGCGTCCCGCAGGGGCTGGAGGGACTTCAAGCACCGCTCCAGACAGCGAATTTCGTTTTTAAAAATAATACCGATGGACAGCAGGGGGGTTGACATGGCAAATCTCTCCTTTTCACGCTGGGGCGTATGGAGAAAACGCTGAACTTCAACAGCTTCCCCATGCGTCCCATAAAAAAACGGGGGCGGGCCGAAGCCCGCCCCCGCTGTTGTGGGTCTATGCGGTTTTTCCAAGAACTGCGGCGTTATCACGCCTCGCCTGTTCGCGACGCGCGGCTTCCCTTCGACTCGGGCTGGTCTGCGGGCCGCTACGCCGCCCTGCGCTCGCCCTCGCTCCGGTCCATCCGTGCTGCTCACGACGGCTCGGACGCTTACTGCAGCAGCTGCAGCACGCCCTGAGGCACCTGGTTGGCCTGAGCCAGCATGGCCTGAGCGGACTGGATCAGGATGTTGTTCTTGGTGTAGGCCATCATTTCCTCGGCCACGTCCACGTCGCGGATGGTGGACTCGGCGTCCTGGATGTTCTCGGTCATGACGGACAGGTTGTTGATGGTGTGGTCCAGACGGTTCTGGGTGGCGCCCAGAGTACCACGCACGTCGGACACGGTGTTGATGGCGGCCTTGATCTTGTCCACGGCGGTGGCGGCGCTGGCCTGGTCGGCAATGCTGATGTCGCCGATGCCCAGGGAATTCACGTGCATATCGCCCAGGCTGACCTTCAGCTGGTTGTAGCTGTCGGCGGTGTCGCCGATCTGGAGGGTCAGGCCCTTGCCGCTGCCAGTGGCAGCCTTCACGGTCTTGGCGGCGAAGGTGCCGGTCTGAATCTGCTTCTGAATGCCATTGCCAGTGCTCAGGTCGGCGTCCCCGTCATAGGTGGACTTCTCCTGGAAGGTCAGCTTGCCGCCGGCCGTATCCTGGCCCACGGTGAACATCTTGTTGTCCTTGGCGGCCACAGTCAGACGGTCGAGGGCCTCCTTCAGCGCATCGCCCTGGGGCGCCAGAGCATCCTGGAGGACACCATTGTCGTCCACGAGGTCGCTGATATCCACGGCCTTGTAGTCGGCACCGGCAGCCTTCACCGCCTCCAGGGTCTCCTTCGTGCTGGCGAACACGTAGTTGGTGCCGCCGATGGAGATGGTCATGCCGTCCTTAATATCGGTGTCTTGAAGCGCAGTCTTGGTCACGGTGTTGGCCAGGATCGCCTCCACCTTGGGACCGCCAGCCTCGATGACCTGGGTGCCCAGGTTCACCGTGCCGCTGTCATTGGTGCCGTCGGGGCTGATTACTTCAACGTCAAAGTTGCCGGCGAAGCTGGCGGCGGTGGTCATCTTCAGCCCGGTCTTGTCCATCTCGAACACCAGCTTGGAACCGTCGCTGGTGACATTGTAGGTCACGCCGTTGATCTTCACGCTGGTATTATCGCCCGCCAGCGCCTCGGCCAGCTTGTCACCACTCAGAGCGCCGTTGGCGGCCAGCTGAGTGCTGATCTCGGCACCGCCCACGCTGATGCCAACCTTGCCAGCGACAGTGGAAGCGAAGGACACATTCTCCAGCTCGACCACGAACTTTGTACCCACAGCGTCCCGGCCATCCTGGTGAACCATGGTGCTGGTGCCAAGATCGCCAATATCCGTGCTGCCCTTCAGATCGAAAATGGCCAGCGCAGCCTTGTTGTCGATGGTATACTCCACCTTGTCGGCCTCCATGGAGCCGTCAAACAGCTTGATGCCGTTGAAGTTGGAGGAGTCGGCGATGCGGTTGATCTCGGAGCGGAGCTGGTCCATCTCCTTCTGCATCTGGGCGCGGTCGGTGGTGTTGTCGTAGGTGCCGTTGGCGGACTGGGTGGCCAGCTCCACCATACGGTTGAGCATATCGTGAACCTCAGTCAGAGCGCCCTCAGCGGTCTGCACCAGGGAGATGCCGTCCTTCGCGTTCTTCTGGGCGGTCTCCAGGCCGGTGATCTGGGCGCGCATCTTCTCGGAGATGGCCAGACCGGCGGCGTCGTCACCGGCGCGGTTGATCTTGTAACCGGAGGAGAGCTTCTCCAGGTTCTTCTTCATCGCGGAGACGTTGTTGGTGTAGTTCCGGTAGGCACTCATGGCCATAATATTGTGCTGAATACGCATGAAAATTTGACTCCTTTCGTCTATTAATGTGCCCCTAAGAATCCTTTCCTGAGGCACAGGTCTGTGGTGCGCCGCTTCCCGGTATCCGGCCGGACTGCCGGTACACGGCGCGCTGACTATATTTCAACCGGCTCGTCAGCCGTTTGAAACCGAACGCCGCCCTTCCGCACAGCGGAAGCGAACAAAACATATAGGTTTTGTTCCTCCCTGTTCGCGCTCTGCGGCGGGCTGTTCACTTACTTATTCGGCAGGCTTTTCGAAAAGTTTAGCCCATATGAGAAAATTTTTCGGTCTCCGCCCCATTCGTTCAAAAACTATAGGTTTTGTTCTCTCCTCTTTTAAAAGATAAATAAAAAGCCCGCTGAAACCAGTTCAGCAGGCTTTTTGCGTTCCATATTGTCAGTGCGTTCAGGCGGGAACGGCCCGCTCAGTGGAGCAGCCCTCGCCGGAGTAACGTCTCCCCGCCTTCCTTACACCACAAACCGATAACCCAGCCCCCGCACCGTCTGGATATGAACGGGCCGGGCGGGATCCTCCTCAATCTTCTGGCGCAGGCGGTTGATATATACCATAATTGCGTTCTCGTCCACAATGGCCGAACCCCAGACCATGTCGTAGATCATGTCCTTGGTGAAGATGCGGTTCACGTTGTCCAGAAACAGCTTCATGATGGCGTTTTCCTTGGAGGACAGCACGATCTCCGCCCCGTCCTTGTAAAACCGCAGCGTGCTGGTATCGTACCGGAAGGGCCCCGCGGCGATGACGCCGCCCGCTCCCGGCACCCCGCCCCGGCTGCGGCGGATCAGCGCCTTTACCTTAGCCCCCAGCGTGACCGGGTTGAAGGGCTTGGTGAGGTAGTCGTCCGCGCCGATGTCCAGGCCATAGAGGGCGTCATAGTCCTCCCTGCGGCCGCTGATAACGATAATGGGCAGTTTGATCCCCCGGCCCCGGAGGGTCTGAATCACCTCAAAGCCGTCCATTCCCGGCATATTCACGTCCAGCAGCATCAGGTCATAGTGGCCCCTCCCCGCCATCTCGATGGCCTCGCCGCCGCTGCGGGCCGCGTCGGACTGGATGCCGCTGCTTTTCATCACCTTGCGGAGCATGGTCAGCACCGCCTCGTCGTCGTCCACAATCAACACCGTATCCGCCATTCCGCCACACCCTCTTTACAGGAAAAAATTCCTATGCTAAAGTATTGTTTGCTAATTATATCACATTGGCGGCCCTCGGCGCAAGCCCCAGGCCGCCACCTCACACGGAAGGCGAGGGTTCTGCGATGGAACACAAGCTCCGGGGAATGCGTCGCTTCCCCTTGATCCCCACTCTGGCCCTGGCGGTGATTCTCCTGGGGCTGCTGATTATGTCCAGCGTGTTCACCCAAAGCCAGCAGCTGCTAGTGGACGGGCAGGATGGACAGCTGTCCAAAACCGCTCAGTCGGTGGATAACAACATCATGGGCCATTTCGCCTGGTACTGCTCCGACCTGGAATACATTACCAGCCGCCGGGGCTTTTTGGCGGCGGAGGCCACCTATCTCAGCGGCGGCGGGGCGGATGACCTGCTCTACTACCTTCGGGAGAGCCCCTTGCCTAAAACCGCCATGGTGGAGTCCATGCTGGTGGTGCGGGAGGGGGCGGTGATGCTGTCCACCGGGGACAGCACGGACTACACTTTTCTGGCCCAGCTCGGGGAGATCGGAGCGGTGGGCATCTCCCTGTGGGCGGACGGCCTGGGGCGGCCCTACGTAGCCCTGACCCTGAAAAAAGCGGAGGTGGGCTATGCCGCGCTGATCGACGGTCAGGTCTTTTTCGCCATCTCGGAAAAGCAGACCGCAGCTGAGCAGAGCGACCGCATTTTTCTGCTGGATTCCCAGGAGCGGTATTTCTTCCACCGCACCCCGGAGGGCATCCGCGTAGACGTTGTGGAGGAGCTGGACCCCACCGTCCACGCCAGCCTCTATCTCATGCTGGCAGCCCAGCGTGCGGGGCAGCCCCAGGCCAGCTTTTTCCGGGCCGGCGGACAGTCCAGCGGGGGGAGCTATACCGCCCGGATCTCCATTCTCCCGGTCTGCGGCAACGAAAACAGCTGCTTCACCGTAGGCGTGGCCCGAAATTATGACGAGATTATCCGCCCCTATCAGTCCGCCGCAATCCAAATGGTGCTGTGCGGCGTGACAATCATGGCGGGGGCAGCGCTGCTGCTGCTGTTCCTCCTGCGCTCCCGCCGGAGTCACCGGCAGGCCCAGCGGGAGCTTGCCCTCCTCCGGGAAAAGGCGGAGGCCATGGAGCAGCTCAACACCCAGACCCAAGCTCTGGCCCACCGCCAACGGCTGGAGTCCATCGGCACCCTCACCTCCGGCATCGCCCACGACTTTAACAACCTGCTCACCCCCATCATGGGGTACAGCATCCTCATCCTGGAAAAGCTTCCCCCGGAGGACACCGAATCTTACGACAACGCCCTGGAAATTTACAACGCCTCCCAAAAGGCCAAGAAGATCATCTCCCGGCTGTCCAATCTGTCCCGAAAGGGCGCCCCGGGCGAGCTGCGCCCCGTCCGGCTGGGCTCGCTGGCGGAGCAGGCCTTGGAGGTGGCCGCCCCCGCCCGGCCCAAGGCCGTGCGGGTGGAGACAGGCTTCACCACCGGGGACGACCTGATCCTGGCAGACGAAACCCAGCTGTTCCAACTGACGTTGAACCTGGTGCTGAACTCCTTCGAGGCCCTGTCCGGGCGGGGAGGCACCGTGCGGGTGACCACCTTCTCTGACGGACAGCACATTTCCCTCCGGGTGGCGGACAACGGCCCCGGCATCCCCAATGAGGTCAAGGACAAAATTTTCGACCCCTTCTTTACCACCAAGGGCTCGGGCAAGGGCATCGGCCTGGGCCTGGCCATCGTCCAGCAGATTGTGGAATCCCACGCCGGCTCCATTTCCCTGGAAAGCGCAGCGGGCCAGGGTACCGCCTTTACCGTCTCCTTCCCCGCCGCCCCGCCGGACGCCGGACAAGCGCCCCCTGTTTGAGCAGAGCTCCCGCCGTACTCCGGCGGGAGCTTTGTCTTTTTCTTAACAAATATTAAGGCGGCATATATATGCCATTAAGGCGGCAGTACTAAACTGGTCGAAAAAGGAGGCGGTTTTTATGCTGGAGCATTTGGTGGAGGTGGTGCTGGAGGTGCTCATCCCCCTGTGCGAGATGATGGGCATCCTGGTCATCGCTGTGTCCACCCTATCCGCCTTTTGGCAGTATTTTCGGGGACTGCTCACCCGCACCCCCGGCGATGTGAAGTCTCAGCTGGCCTCCGGCCTGGCTCTGAGCCTGGAATTCAAAATGGCCGCTGAGATTTTGAAAACCGTGCTGGTCCGGGACATGACCGAGCTGATGGTGCTGGGCGCCGTTATCATCCTGCGTGCTCTGCTTTCATTCCTGATTCACTTTGAAATGAAGCAGCATGATACATCCCAACAAGAGACTTTAGGAGGAATCGCAAAATGAAACTGAAACGAATCTCTGCCCTTCTGCTGTCCGCACTGCTCCTGCTGTCCGCCCTGGCGGGCTGCGGCACCACTGTGGTGGTCGCCCCTGAGGGCGACAAGCCCGCCAGCTCCGAGGCCCCCGCCACCCCTGCCCCCGCCCCCGCTGAGTCCCAGCCCGCCGGCAATGAGGGCGGCGGCGCCGTTAAGACCGGCCTGGCCGTGATTCCTGGGCTGGGCAGCAGCAAGGACGCCACCGCCGAGGGCGACGGCACCGCCCAAAGCGAAATCCTGCTGGTGGCTGTCACCGTGGGCGACGACGGCGTCATTGACAGCTGCGTCATCGACAACATCCAGGCCAAGATCAACTTCAACACCTCCGGTGCACTGACCACCGACCCCTCCACCACCTTCCCCAGCAAGAACGAGCTGGGCGACGGCTACGGGATGCGCAAGGCCAGCTCCATCGGCAAGGAGTGGAACGAGCAGGCCCAGGCCCTGGCGGACTACGCCGTGGGCAAGACGGTGGACGAGTTGAAGACCATGGCGGTGGGTGAGGACGGCAAGGCCGCCGATGTGGATCTGGCCGCCTCTATTACCCTGTACATGGGCAGCTTCGTGGACGGCATCGAGGCCGCCGTGAACAACGCCACCCACATGGGCGCCTCCAAGGGCGACAAGCTGGGTCTGGCCAGCGAGACCAACATGAGCAAGAGCAAGGACGCCTCCGCCGATAAGGAGGGCGTGGCCCAGGCCTATGCCACCATCGCCGCCGTCACCTTCAATGGCGACACTGTCACCAGCTGCTACATCGATGCGGTACAGGCCAACGTGAACTTCGACACCACGGGCCACATTACCACCGATCTCACCGCCGCTCCCAAGACCAAGAATCAGCTGGGCGACGACTACGGAATGCGGGGCGCCAGCTCCATCGGCAAGGAGTGGAACGAGCAGGCCGCCGGCTTCTGCGCCTACGTTACCGGCAAGACCGTGGCCGAGATCAAGGGTCTGGCTGTGGACGAGTCCGGCAAGGCCGCCGACGCCGACCTGGCCGCCACCATCACCGTGGGCATCGGCGAGTTCCAGACGCTGATTGAGAAGGCCGCGCAGTAACCGCAGAAACAAGGGGCGGGCCCCAGGGTCCGCCCCTTTCGCAAAGAGGGGGAACAGACCATGAAACGGCGCGTTTTCGCGCTGGCCCTTGCGGGGGCGCTGCTGCTCAGCGGCTGCGCCGCCCATACCGCTCCCGAGGAGGAGCTCCACCGCTATGAGGCCAGCTTCCTCACTCTTTTTGACACTGTGACCACCATCGTGGGCTACGCCCACACGGAGGAGGACTTCCGCCGTACCGCCCAGGATTTCCACGACGGCCTGCTGGAGTACCACCAACTGTTTGACATCTACCACGACTATGACGGGATGAACAACCTGAAGACCGTCAACGACCGTGCCGGGGGCGACCCGGTGGAAGTGGACCGGCGGATCATCGACCTGCTCCTGTTCTGCCGGGAGCTGGAACAACTCACCAGCGGCCGGGTGGACGTGACCATGGGCAGCGTGCTGGCCCTGTGGCACGACGCCCGAAGCGAAGGTGTGGACGATCCGGAACACGCCGCCCTCCCCGACGCCGGCGCGCTGGAGGAGGCTGCGAAGCACACCGGCTTTCACCTGCTGGAGATTGACGAGCAGGCGTCCACCGTCCGCCTCGCCGACCCCTTGGCCCGGCTGGACGTGGGCGCCGTGGCCAAGGGCTACGCCGTAGAGCAGGTGTGCCGCACAGCCCCCGCGGGGCTGCTGGTGAGCGTAGGCGGCAACGTCCGGGCCATCGGCCCCAAGGCCGGGGGAGAGCCCTGGGTGGTGGGCGTACAGGAACCGGACGGCAAAAAGCAGGACTACCTCCACACCCTGTACCTTTCAGACCAATCTGTGGTGAGCAGCGGCGACTATCAGCGGTACTACACCGTGGACGGCAAACGCTACCACCATATCATCGACCCGGACACCCTGCACCCCGGCGCCCGGTGGCGGGCAGTCACGGTGGTGTGCCCCGACTCCGGGCTGGCGGATGGACTGTCCACCGCTCTGTTCCTCCTGTCTCAAGAGGCAGGCTCGGAACTGGCCCGTCAGTGCGGGGCTCAGGCCCTGTGGGTGGCCCCGGACGGAACTCTGTCCTATACCGACGGCTTCCTGGAGGCCGTGCGCACCTGAGCTGTTTCAGCTGAAATCCATTTTCAACCATGAGAGGTGATGTGTATGAAATCCCTGTTCTTCGGCGGCGTCCACCCGGATGGACGCAAGGAGCTGAGCGCCGCCGTCCCCCTCACAGCCATGGCCCTGCCCGCTCAAGTTGCGGTGCCGCTGCGCCAGCACATCGGCACGCCCTGCAAGCCCCTGGTGGCCCCTGGCGACACGGTGTGCATGGGCCAGAAAATCGGCGATGGCGAGGGGCTGTGCGTCCCCGTCCATGCCCCCGTGTCCGGCACGGTGGAGGCCATTGAGGACCGGCCCCATCCCAGCGGGGGAACCTGCCCCGCCATCATCATCAAAAACAATTTCCTGGACACCCCCCACCACACCCTGAAGCCCTATTCCAACCCGGATCAGCTCACCCAAGCCGAGCTGGTGGCCATCCTCCGGGATGCCGGGATTGTGGGTATGGGCGGCGCGGCCTTCCCCACCGATGTGAAGGCCAAAACCGGCATGGGCCAAACCGAAACCCTGATCCTCAACGCCTGCGAGTGCGAGCCCTACATCACGGCGGACGATGTGCTGCTGCGGACGCGAACCGGGGACGTACTCCGGGGCCTGGCACTGCTGGCCCGGATTCTGAATCCAAGCCACACGGTCATCGGCATGGAGGACAACAAGCCAGAGGCTGCCGCCATCCTGAAGGATGCGCTGAAGGACATCCCCGGCGTGGAGCTGAAGATACTGCCCACCCGTTACCCCCAGGGGGCGGAAAAGCAGCTCATCCAGGCGATCACCGGGCGGCAGGTGCCCTCCGGCGGTCTGCCCAAGGACGTGGGCTGCGCAGTATTCAACGTCGCCACTGCCTTCGCGGTCTATCGGGCGGTCTTCGATGGGATTCCTCTCATGGAGCGGATCGTCACCGTCACCGGAGAGGGCGTAAAGCAACCCCGGAACCTGATTGTCCGGGTGGGCACCTCCTTCCAGGAGGTGATTGCCGCCGCCGGAGGGCTGACGGACGACGTGTGGAAGGTGCTGTCCGGCGGGCCCATGATGGGCGTGGCCCAGGCCACCCTGTCCGTCCCAGTGACCAAGGCGGTAAACGCAGTGCTGTGCCTGTCCTCCGCCCAGAACGGGGAGAGCGCCCATTCCGTCTGCATCCGCTGCGGTAAATGCCTGGATGTGTGTCCTATGGGGCTGGAGCCCCTGTATCTCTACCGCTATTCCAACGCCGGGGATTTGGACGCCTTGAAGCGGCTCCACCTCACCGACTGCATTGAGTGCGGCTGCTGCGCCTACGCCTGTCCGGGCAAGGTCCCCTTGGTGGAGGGCTTCCGGGCCGGCAAGCAGGCTCTGAAGGAGGGTGCGAAATGAATCTGACGGTAAGCGCCTCCCCCCACATTCGGGGGAAGGATACCACCGCCCGGCTGATGCTGGATGTGGTCATCGCCCTGCTGCCCGCGCTGGCGGCGGGGGTGATCTTCCACGGTCCCCGAGTGGCGCTGGTGGTGGCGGCGTGCGTGCTGTCCGCCCTGGCGGCGGAGTGGCTGATTCGCCTGGTCCTCCGGCAGCACAACACCCTGCCCGATGGCTCCGCCCTTGTCACCGGCCTGCTGCTGGCCCTGACCCTGCCCGCCTCCGTGCCTTACTGGGTGGCCGCCATCGGCGGTCTGTTCGCCACCATCGTGGTGAAGGGCCTGTGCGGCGGCCTGGGCCAGAACACCTTTAACCCGGCCCTGGGGGCCCGGGCCTTCCTCATGCTGCTGTTCCCCGCCTGCCTCACCCGCTTCCCCGCTCTGGGGGTGCCCCTGCCCCTGGGCGAGCTGAGCCCGGTGGACGTGATCACCGGGGCCACCCCCCTGCACCATATGCAGATGCCCGCCCTGCCCGACGCCACCCTAACCGATATGTTCCTGGGCCGCATCGGCGGCTGCATTGGCGAGACCTCCGCCCTGGCCCTGCTCATCGGCGGCGGCTGGCTGCTGTTCCGGCGGGTCATCAGCATCCGGATTCCCGCCGCCTATCTGGGAACAGTGGCCGTCCTGTCCCTGATCTTCCCCAAGGGTGAGGACCCCTTGTTGTGGATGGTCTACAGCCTGCTTGGCGGCGGCGTACTTCTCGGAGCCATCTTCATGGCCACCGATTACGCCACCTCCCCCGTGGGCCCCGCCGCCCAGGTGGTATACGGTGTGGGCTGCGGCGCGCTCACCGTGGCGCTGCGCTATACCGGCCTATTCCCGGAAGGAGTTACTTACGCGATTCTGATTATGAACGCCGCCGCCTGGCTGCTGGACCGGTACCTGGTCCCCACCCGATACGGCGCTGGAAAGGAGGGGGCAAAATGAAGGCAAAAGAGCTGATGGCGCCGGTTATCACCATTCTGGCCGCGGCAGCGGTGCTGCTGGCCGTCTCTGCCGGCCTGCGCCCCATCGCGGAAAATCAGGAGGCCACCGCACAGGCGGAGATCATGGGCTATATGCTCCCCAGCAGGCCCGCCTCCTTTACCGAGGAGCCCTATGACGGGGAGGACGAGAGCATCCGCCGGGTATTTAAGGCGGAGGACGGCTATGTGGTGGAGGTAGAAACCGCCGGGTACGCAGGTCCCATGATTCTCTGGGTGGGAGTTACAAACGAGGGCACCGTGTCCGGTGTGACAGTCCGGGACCACAGAGAGACCTTTGGCCTGGGCCGAGGCGCTCAGACCGACGCCTCCTTCCTGCTGCAATTTTTGGGTACCGCCGGCGAGGCCGCCGTGGGGGAGGATATTGACGCCCTCACCGGGGCCACCGTCACCAGCAAGGCAGTGACCCGGGCGGTGAACTCCGCAGCCGCCTTTGTCACCGGCGCGGACGTCTCCTCCGGCGCCACAGAATGGGAGGGTTGACATGAAACACAATCCGTTGAAGCGCGCCGCCCTGCTGGCCATCGTAGTGGGGCTGTACTGCCTTGGGGTGACGCTGGTTGGGACTCTGGCCCCCATGGCCATCCTGCCCAAGCTGGATCTGCCCATGATGCTGGGGTTGAGCGCCATCGCCCTGGCTCTGGACGCCTACTGGAGCGCCCCCAAGCTGAACTGGCCCGCGTTGCTGGCCAACACTGTGCTGGGCGGGGCTGTATTCGCCCTGCTGCCCTGGTGCGCCGGACTGGCGGGGGCCGTCCCTGTCTGGACGATGGGGCTGGCGGGGGCCGCCGTGTTCGGCCTGTCCACCCTGCTGTACACCGCCGCGCTGGAGCGCATCGCCACCGGGCCCAAAGCGCCCCTGGCCCCTGCGGGCACCGCCCTGATGCTGTTTTTGGCGGGCCAGTGCCTGAGCGGCCTGCTCTGAGCACGGACCGATTTTGATCGCCGACCCAATAAAGCACAACCGCCGGACAGGAGCCTTCACTCCTGCCCGGCGGTTTTTAATGTCCCGACAACCATTGCTCGCTGCTTTGAAGATCATTTGCGTCGCTGGAAGTAGCACAGCGAACACATTTCCGCCACAAGGCGTACAGTTCCCTCAATATTGAAAAATCCGATCCAGCAGCGCCGACCACAGGTTGGTCTCACAGCCGTCTCCGTCCCGGTAAAGGGGGTACGCGGCAGCGGGAACATAAATCTTCACCTGGGGCGCGCCAGAAAAGGTGCGCTCCGTAATGCGGCACAGCCGCCGGGTATGCTCCAACACCAGCCGGGTCAGCTTCGGGCAGCCCGAAAACACCCCTTCCGGCAGACTCTCGATGGTTTCCGGTAAGCGCAGCTCCTCCAGCGCTACCGCGCCGTCTAACGCATGGGCCTCCATCCCCACCACCGGCTTCCCGTTGAAGCCGGCCGGAACAGCGAGGGCCGCTTGCTCCAGCCCCGCCTGCGTCAGACCGGACACCACATACCCGGCATTCTCCCCGCCCACCGCGGAAAAGGAAAACCAGCCGCTGTCCGCCGTCTCCTCTATCTCCTGGGAAATCGCCTCCGGCATAGCGGGCCGGGGAAAGCTCAACTGCTCATAGCAGCCAAACTGGGCCAGCAGATCCTCCGCCAGCAGACAGGTGCGCAGCACAGCGCCGGCGCTGTTCAGGTGGAAGTTGGAATCATAGAACCAGCCGCTGTCCAGGATGTAGCGGTTTGGGTCACTAACGGCCGGACAGTCAAAGGCGTCCAGGCAGGCGCGAAAATAGGCCGCCGCCCCCTCCCCCGGGCTGCCCTCCAGAGCGGAGCGGTTCACCGGGCTGAAGCTGAGATATACCTCCGCTCCCCGCTCCCGAGCCGCCTTACAATAGTCATTCACCTGCCTGGCAAAATCCGGGGAGATGGACACCGCCGCCAGGTCCACCGGTGCGCCCGTGTCCCAGCCCAGGGCCATGATGTTCCCCGCCCGGCAAAAAATCATATTTCCGCTTTCATCAAAGGAGGACTTGGCATACGCCCCTTCCCCCTGCGGGAATTGGCCGCTGGAGCAGATGGCTGCGCGCTCCTGGAGAAAACCGACATAATTGCCCGCCAGCGCCGCCCGGTGGGCTGGACCCACGGCAGTCAACAGCTCCGGGGCATCTTCGGCGCACTTCCAAAAGGCAGACGCGCCAAAATAGGCGGAAAGGGCTTCGCTGGCGGGCTCTATGGCCAGCACCACCACATCCCCCTCCCTCAGCTGGCCCTGGGACAGCTCCAACATGGCGCTGGTGCCCACAGCGGCGTACAGACCAAAGGGGCACACGGTGTACTCGTATCCGTACTGGGCCAGCAGCTGCTTCAAAAGGCCTCCGTCCACTCCAAAGGCCACGTTGCTGCCCCCCACCAGGATGAGCCGCTTCCCCCTGCTGCCCGTCAACCGGCGGTACAGCGCGGGCAGCTGGGCATAATAGCTGTCCTGATAGCAGGAGGGCAGGGACAGCCCCACCCCCAGCAGCGAGGCCGGCAGGATGGCCAGCAGGAGCAGGGCCGCCGCAATTTGGATGATACGCCGTCTCATACGCCCTCCCACACACCGTCCCGCTCCATCTGGGCCCGCAGATCCCGCAGCCACAGGGCGGTGTTTTTCTCCGCCGCCTGAGAAATCAGGTGATAATTGGTATCAAAAAAGTCCAGCTCGTGGTACAGGTACTCCTCCAACGAGGAGATGAGGGTCACGCCCTCCATCTGCCCCACCGACTCCCGGAGCAGGCGGTCCATCAGGGCGACGTTGTTCCGCTGCTCCTCCGGCACGGCATCCATGTTTACACAGGCGCAGGACACGTAGACCCGGGCGCCCTTTGCCCGGAACCACGCATAATACCCCTCCAGCCATTTCATAGCCTCCCCGTTTATGAAGCCGGGGTCCAGAAAAACCCGATCGGGCAGATCGTCTTTGGTGCCGGAGCGGAAAAAGGGAACGCAGCCGAAGCGGTCTATATAGGGCTGGTCAGCTTCATCCCGGTAGCACTGGGCGTAAGTGGTCCGGACGTTCTTCTGGGACAGGTAGTGGCACAGGCTGTCAAATGCCCCGTCCACCGTGGTCAGGTCCACCAGGGCGAACAGGTCATAGTTGTTTTCGATGCCGCACCACAGTTTGTCGTCCTGCTCCCCCATGGCGGTGTGGAGCAACAGCTGCTGGCGGCTGGACAGCTCCGGGGTGTGGATTAGGATATCCCCCTCCTCCAAAAACGCCCCCAGGATCTGCATCTGCACGGGGGAATTCACAGTGCCGTTCAGCCCCAGGTTCACCACGGCATAGCCATCCCCCAGGGCCCGCTGAGCCTGGAAACCGTCCAGGTTATACCACATCGAACAGCCTCCATAAAACACGGCCCGTTTTTGTCCCTGGGCGAGAATGAGCCGGTCCACCTTGTCGGCGTAGCAGCTCTCCTTTCGCCAGGAATAGCCGTAAGGGGCCTCAAGGGCGTTGATGCGCAGGGTTTTCAGATTGGGGCAGTGTTCAAAGCTGCTGTCGCCTACCGAGACAATGCTGTCAAACAGGGTAATTGTCTGGACGGCGCAGTTTTGAAACGCTCCCGCAGCGATCTCTCCCATGGTGGGCGGAAAAACCACTTCCGCGGCGTCACAGCCTTCGAACGCCCCCGCCGCAATCGAGATCACCGGCCTATCCTCCAGCGCCTCCGGGATGACCACCACACGATCCGCCCCGTGGTAGCCGGTGAGGGCGGCCCCGCCCTCCGTCGGCTCCCATGTAAAGTCCGATTCATCGCTCCACCGGGCCCACTGGGCGTACAGCGTGATGGACCCGCCGGGCGCGCTCACCCGGCTGCCCAGCCCCACGGCATCCCCCGTCCCGTCCCTGCGGGTGTTCCAGCCGGTGAGGGTGTACCCCTCCCGGACAAATAAATCCGTCCCCAGCGCCGTGTTTGGCCGGGCGTGATAGGTCAGGTCGTAGGTTTTGCTCTCTTGCGGGCTTCCGCCGGAGACGGGCTGACCCCCGTTGGCGTCATAGGTCACGGTACAGTACCGGTTGGTCAGGCTCAGCCGGATCCGGGCGGGATATTGAACTTCCCGAAGGGTGAGGGTGACGGTTCGACCGGATACGCCGACATCGATCTGCCCAGAGTAATCCGTATTCGACAGCGACCAGCCCCGCTCCAGCGTGAGGGTAAATACCGCATCCTCCCCTACCGGCACCCGCTGGCCGTTGTTCTCCACCGAGCAGCCGGGGGTTTCCTCCAGAAAGACCAGCACGGTATTCGGCGCGGCCTGCTTCCGGCAGGCGGACAGAGAGAGCAGCCAGAGAAGGCACAGGGCGGCCCAAACCGATTTTTTCACGCCGGCACCCCCTAAAATTGAAAGTAGGCGAAAATTGCCGCATCCTGGGTCTGGAGCAGAGCCAGCCAGCACAGGGCGATCACCGCCGTGAGATAGACGCAGGAGCACAGCCGGGCGGCGGACTGGCTGTCCGTTTTGGCGGCGGGCAGGTCGTACCGCCCCCAGGCGTACAGCTTTGCCATGGACACAAGGCACAGCACCAGCTGAAAGAGGGCCGGGGTGGTCAGCCCCAGCTGATCCAGCGCCGCCTGGAGGTATGCGCTGCCAAACCCCCAGCCGGTGAACAGGCGGCGGAAAATCACTCCCAGCTGCCCCACAGACTCCGCCCGGAACAGCAGGGCCGCCGGGATGAAAATGAGGAACATCATGGACCGGCGGGCCAGCCGGCCCAGGGGGCAGTCCCAGGCGGGGCCGAACCGGCTTTTCACATCCAGCAGGCTCTCCACACACAGCCAGAAGGCGGCGTACAGCCCCCACAGCACGTAGGTCCACCGGGCCCCGTGCCACAGGCCGCACAGGGTAAATACGATGAGGATGTTGAGCAGCTTTCGGGCCGTTCCCTGCCGCCCGCCTCCCAGGGGAATGTAAACGTAGCTGGTGAACCATCGGTTCAGGCTGATGTGCCAGCGGCGGAAAAACTCGGTGTAGCTCTGGGCCAGGTAGGGCCGATCGAAGTTGCGCATGAGCCGCACGCCCATCAGCCGCGCGGAACCGGCGGCGATCTCCGAATAGCCGGCAAAGTCGCAGTACATCTGGATGCAGAACAGCCCTCCGGCGCAGCAGATGGCCAGGGAGTTTGCCTCCTCCACAGCGGAAAAAACAGCGTTGACATAAATGCCGCAGAAGTCCGCCACCACGCACTTTCGGAAAAAACCGCACAGCAGCAGACGGATTCCGGCGGTGAAGTCGTCCCAGGCCGGCCGGTGCTCCGCCTTCAGCTGAGGCAGCAGGCTTTGGGGGCTCTCAATAGGTCCCGCCACCAACTGGGGAAAATAGGTGACGTAGAGTGCGAAGGAGACGACATCCTTTTCCGCGGGGAAATCCCCCCGGTAGACGTCAATGGTGTAGCTCATGGTCTGAAAGGTGTAGAAGGAGATGCCCACCGGCAGAATCAGCCCCAGCTCCGGCACCCGGTAGGGCAGGCCGGCGGCGGCGCACAGACCATTCACCGTTTCGGCAAAAAAGTCGAAATATTTAAAAGTAAACAGCAGCCCCAGGTTGACGCACACGCTCACCAGGAGAAACAGCCGCATGACGCCCTGTCTGCCCCGGAAGCGCTCAATCCCCCGGCCGCAGCAGTAGTCCACCGCCGTGGAGGCCAACAGCAGGAGGATGAGAGCGGGATTGGAGTACATATAAAAGAAGTAGGACGCCGCCAGCAGCCAGTATTTCCGCCCACCGTGGGGCAGCAGCCAGTATGCCGCCGTCACCGCCGGCAGGAAAGCCAAAAACACGCCGGAGTTGAAATTCATACCCCCACCCCCAGGTTGAGCAACAGGAAGGGCAGCAACGCCGCCGCCGTCTCCCACAGACCCGCCCCCCCAATCAGGGCGTAGGCGCTGGCCCCCAGGGCCAGCGCCGCAGACAGCAGGAGAAACACGCCCCGGGTGGCCCGATACCTCCGCTCAAACAGGCAGAAAAACAGGGCGGCCCCATAGAGCAGCAGGGCCATCGGCAGCTGTAAAATCACGCTTTCCGCCATTGTTGGATCAGCTCCTTCACCGCCGGCTTGTCCGGTTTGCCGGAGCCGGTCATGGGGAGCGCGTCCAGGCGCAGAATGCCTTCAGGCAGCTCGTTCTTGGGCAGATATTCGCTCAGGCCATCCATGACCCGGGACAGGGAATTTCCCACATACACCACCGCCGCCCAGGGCAGCTCTCCGTACACCTTGTCGGGCAGACCGACCACCGCCGCCGCACGTACCCCAGGCTGAGCCAGCAGAGCCTCCTCAATGCGCCGGGGAGACAGATTGACCCCGTTTCGGATGATGATATCCTTTTTCCTCCCCGTGAGATGGAGAACGCCACTCGCATCCACACAACCAAGATCTCCCGTATGGAGAAAACCGTCCGTGTCAATAGCCTGGGCGCTTTGCTCCGGATCGTGGTAGCCCAGCATCCGCATGGGGCCGCAGACGCACACCTCGCCCTCCTCTCCAGGCAGGGCCTCGGCACCGTCCTCTCGGACGATTTTTCCCCGGTTGGCGGGATAAAACGGCCCCACCCCCGCCATTCGCGCCGCCTGGGACGACCGATAAGAGGCGCAGGAGATGCCGATGCATTCGCTCATGCCATACACCGGCACCAGGGTCATGCCCAAGGCGGATTCGATGTGCTGGAACTGCTCCGCCGTCCAGGGCGCACCGCCGATATACCCCACCCGGAGCGTGCGCGCCTCATCGGCCCAAGCCTTTTTTGCCATGGCCAGATAGAGGGAGGGCACGCCGTTCATCCGGGTGATTTTTTCCCGGGCAATGATTTGCAGCAGCTCCTCCGGCGCGGAGGCGGCGGTGAGATATAGCCGGTGGCGCAGCACAACGGCCCCAGTGAGCAGGGCCAGACCAAATACGTGGTCCAAAGGCAATGCCCCCAGGGCGATATCGTCCTCTGAATAACCCCCCAAGGGGGCGGAATCCAGCAGGTTGCTTACCAGGTTTCCCTGGCTTAGAATCACAGCCTTTTTCCGCCCGGAGGAGCCGGAGGTGAAGATGTAAAAGGCAGGGGCATTGGGATCGTCATAAAGAGGGGCGGGGGTACAGCCGGACGACACCAGCGGCAGCCTGAGCGGCGCGCCGTCTCCCCCTCGGGTGAGCAGCAACGTGGGACGCAGGATATCGCCCCCCGCTTCCAGACAAACCGGAACCGACAACACCGGGACACAGGCCGCCAGCGCCCGCTCCGGCTCCTCCCTGGGGTCTATCAGAACAGCCACAGCCCCAATCCGCTGAAGGCACAGCAGGGCCAGCACCGTATTCACCGTGCGGCCGGCGGGCAGCACAACCAGCGAACCGGGCCGCAGCCCGCTGGCGTACAGCAGACCCGCGCCAGTTTCTACAAAGCCTTCCACCTGTTCCGTAGTAAGCCAGCCCCCGCGGTCTCCAAGCAGGGGCAGGCAGGGCTTTTCCAGGGCCAGGTTATGGAGATACCAGCAAAGTGTGTGGATGGCAGCGCTCATCATCATCCGCTCCTTGTGTGATTTACACAAAAAATTTAGCAAAAAACCTTTGGCGGGGCAAGATATCCACAGCAAACAGCGGCTATTTTGGACAAACAAAAATCGTCGTGGACGAACGGCAGGAATCCAAGGACGAACAGCAGTCCGCCCCTCGTTGCATTTGGTTCGGCTGTCTGTTAAAATATTTGAAGGAATTACGCACACGAAAGGGAAGGATGGGGCTGTAATGGCGGATAACCTGCAATTTGCCATCCAAATCATGGACTTTGCCTGGTTCGCGGCCATCGCCATCCGTGCCCTCTCCTGGATGATGCTGTGCCATGGGCCTGTATGGAAATGGAGGCACCCCGGCCGGGCAGCTGCGGAGGCCTTCACGCTGGCGGCAGCCCTTACGGTAGGTCTGCTTTTTTTGGCGCTGATCGGGGGCCGCGGTCTGCACCTGCTTCCGCAGCTATTCTTCCACGGGGCGGCAGGTGCGCTGCTGCTTTACCTCCGCTCAAGCTGCCCAGCAAAGTCTAAGCTGGTGATGTGGTGCTCCATGCTGGCGGGAAGCTGCACCATTTATTCCATCAGCGGCCAGTGCAGCTTCCTGGTGGGGGAGTTTCTCTCCTCGGGCGTCGCCGAAGGGATCGTAAGAACTGTGGTGCTGATGCTCGTGCTGCCCCTGGCGGTCTACCTCCACTCGTTCAGCCTTCAGGAATATGAGCACGTGCCGGCCAGCGGCCTGGCCGCCATCCTCATCGGCGACATCAGCATCATCGCCATGAACATTTTGGAGGTGCTGTGGGCCGGAAAGGACTATCGCATCACGGTCACGTTTTTGGTGGCCTACGTGTTCATCCTCGGCATGGTGGTGGCCGCCATACAGGGCATATACGATATGTGCGCGGAGCAGAATAAAATCGTAGCGCTTCAGGCGGAGCGGCAGCGGCTGCACAGCGAGCGGGAGCTTGCCCGAATGATGTCGGATAATTTGGACGACCTGCGCAGCATCCGCCATGATTTGAAAAACCAGTACGCTTATATGCAGATCCTACTGTCCCAGCAGCGGTACGGAGAGCTGGAGGAGTACTTCCTCCAGTCCTCACAGCACCTGCTCCCTCAGCTGGGGCAGTTTATCGACTGCGGAAACCGCTCGGTCAACACAATCCTGAATATGGAGTTTGCCAAGGCCAGAAAAGAGAACGTGGAATTTACCCATCAGCTGGTCGTCCCCCCTGTGCTTCCCTTCAGTGAAGACGACCTGTGCGCGGCGCTCACCAATCTGCTGGACAACGCCATCGAGGAGTGCGCCCGCCTGCTCCGGGCGGGGCGCACTGACGTATCTCTCCGACTGGAAATCTATCCCCAAAAGAGCTATCTGTTTATTCTGTGCCGAAACACCTCCGACCGGACGGAATTGACCCGGTCGGGCCGGGGCCTGCGCACCACCAAGGGGGACGACCAGCTGCACGGCTACGGCACCCGCATCATTACAAAGGTGGCGGAGAAATACAACGGCTGCGCGGAATTTGGCCTGTCGGGCGGGATGTTTGTCGCCAAGTTGCTGCTGGACATGACGGTGGAGGAGAGAGTATGAAAATCAAAATCGCCCTGTGCGACGACGACGCGAAAGCCCTGCCAGTCATTGCCGGGGCCGCGGAATCCGCGTTTCAGGAGAAGGGAATCTATACGGATATCCAGCGCTTTACCTCCGGAAAGGCCCTGCTGCAAGCCATGGAGCAGACCCGCTTTCAGATTATCCTGCTGGACATTGAGATGCCGGGGATGGATGGAATCGCCGTTGGGAAAAAGGTCCGGGCGCAGGGAAACGACACCCAGATTGTCTATGTCTCCGAGGCGGAGAGCCGGGTGTTTGAATCCTTCCTGGTCCAGCCCCTGGGCTTTGTGCGCAAAAGCAATTTTCTCAATGACATCGCCGCCGTGGTGGAGTTGTATGTCAAAACCTGCTCCCAGGACGAGCGGGGGGACTACATCGAATTTCAGACCCGTTCCGGGCTGCTGTCCCTGAAAAGCAGGCAGATCTGCTACATTGAGGGCAGCCGCAACTACCAGCTGCTCTATCTGGAGGGGCAGAAGGAGCCCACTGAGGTGAAGATGACCATGGAAAAGCTGGAGGCCGCCACCCAGCCCCACAGCTTCATCCGTATTCACAAAGGCTATCTGGTCAATTACCGCTGCATCCAGCGCATCAGCGCCGCCACTGTCACGCTGCTGGACGGAACGCAGCTGCCCATCGGGCGCAGCAAGGCGGCGGAGGTCAAAAGCAAGTATCTATCCATTCTGGGCGAGACATAACCCGCCGGCGTGGCAAAAGCCGCCGTTCGTCACGGACGAACGGCGGCTTTTCTGCGTTTCATGTGTGCTTTGTCCATAGGCCGCCGCAATTCGTCCAATCAGACCGACGAATATCCAGGGACACTTGAAAAGAAAATTGGGCAGGTTTAATATATCGCCAGCAACTCCTTGGAACAGAATTGTGGTTCTGAGGACCCCAAACTGAGATGAGCGAAAGGAGAAACAGAAATGAAAAAGATGAAGAAGCTGCTTGCACTGCTGCTGGCCCTCACCATGGTGCTGAGCCTGGCGGCCTGCGACACGGGCGACAATCCCGACCCCAGCAGCAGCCCCGCCGACTCCCAGGAGCCGACGCAGAGCCAGCCTGCGGCCTCTACGGAGGACGGCATGGTGGCCCCCATCACCCCGGAGGAGCTGGGCAGCGGCACCGTGAAGTGGGCCGAGGAGCGCACGCCCGACGGCTGGACCCTGGTGACCAACGAGGGCGGCAAGACCCTGGGCTACTCCTCCGCCTCCGGCGTGAGTCTGATCCAGGTGGACGGCTTCGCCTTCAAGGACCTGGACCGGGACGGCGTGCTGGACGGCTATGAGGACTGGCGCAACGACGCCGAGACCCGTGCCGCCGATCTGGCCGCCCACATGAGCGGCGAGGAGATCGGCCCCATGCTGACCCACGGCGGCTGGATGAGCTTCGGCAATGAGATCGAGGAGGGCAGCTCCGACTATGAGTACATCCTGGCCGGCGGCCGCGCGGGCGTGACCCGTTCCGCCGGCGTCAAAGGCAACAACTCCATGTCTGTGGCGTGGGTCAACGCTCTCCAGAAGCTGTGCGAGAGCCAGGACCTGGGCATCCCCGCCACCATCTCCATCGACCCCAACCATATTTCCGGAATCATCGACCAGCTGAGCCTCAGCACCACCTTCAACACAGAGGCCGCCTTTGAGGCCGGCAAGCAGATGGCGGAGTCCTACCGCGCGGTGGGAATCACCATGCTGCTGGGCCCCCAAATCGACCTGATCGGCACTCCCGTCTTCGCCCGTGCCTCCGGCACCTACAGCGAGGACCCCGCCCTGACCCGCGATCTGACCGAGGCCTTTGTCTCCGGCCTGCAGTCCACCTATGACGAGAACGGCAACGACCTGGGCTGGGGCGACGGCTCCGTCATCGCTATCATGAAGCACTACGCCGGCGCGGGCGCCGGTGAGGGCGGCCGCAACGACCACAACACCGAGGCCAAGTATACCGTATTCCCCAACGGCAACTTTGAGGCTCACCTGATTGGCTTCTTTGACGGCGCATTTAACCTCAAGCGCTCCTCCACCGGCAAGGCTGCCGGCCTGATGACCAACTACTCCGCCGCCTACTCCGTCGATGGCTCCCTGGGTGACGTGGTGGCCGGCGCGTACAGCAAGTATAAGATGGATCTGCTGGAGGCCGGCGGCTGGGACGGCTTCATCGTCACCGACTGGGGCGTCGTAGGCGAGGAGGAGAGAATCTGGGGCATGGAGGAGTACACCACCGCCGAGCGCCACGCCATCATGTATAAGCAGGGCATCAACCAGATCGGCGGCTCCTCCGATGTGGAGTCCCCCGTGGAGGCTTTCGACCTGCTGGTGGAGGAAATGGGCGAGGAAGAGGCCACCGCCCTGTACCGCAAGCTGGCCGCCGAGTTCTTTGTGACCCAGATCAACTGCAACCTGTATGAGAATCCCTACATCACCACGAAAACCGCCAACGACGTCGCCTACAGCAATGAGTCCTATGCAAAAGCGTCCGAGTGGTATACCGACACCATCATCATGCTGAAGAACAGCGGCGGCGTCATCGGCGCGGCCAGCGATGAAAAGCAGACCGTTTACGTCCCCTACATCTTCAGCCCCGGCAGGGAGGCCACCTCCTCCGCCGACGCCACCCCGCCCTCCTGGGAGCCCTGCTTCGACCTGGACATCGCGGGCCAGTACTTTAACGTTGTGACCGACACTGTGGGCGATCCCACCGGCGAGGCGGATGCCGACGGCAATCCCACTTACACCCCGAACGACATCGTCCGCGCCTCCGCCGCCGACCTGTCCACCTGTTCCATGGCTCTTGTCTACATGAGCGCGCCCAAAACTGACGGCGCGGTGGACGACGAAGGCAATATGCTCCCCGCCTCCCTCCAATATGAGGCCTACACCGCCACCACCGCCCGCCAGGAGTCCATTGCCGGCGATATGGTCACTGAGACCATCAACGACGGCTACTACGGCACCAAGACCCAGACCGTGAAGGAGAACTGGTCCTATGCAGGCAACTCCGTGGGCCGCGATGCCAACTACGCCGACTATGAGCTGCTCCAGTACGTCTCCTCCACCGTGCCCGACAGCTGCAAGGTGGTGGCCATGATCGCCGCCCAGGGTCCCGCGGTCCTGAGCGAAGTTGACCCCCTGGCCGATGTGATCTTCTACTACTTTGCCGGCGCTGCCGCCGACTTCCTGGGCGGCTCCTGGTTCGACCAAAGCGCCCTGATGAAAGTCGTATCCGGCCAGGCCGAGCCCTCCGCCCTGCTGCCCTTCCAGATGCCCGCCAGTATGGAGGCCGTGGAGGCCCAGGACGAGGACACCGTCCGCGACTGCGAGTGCTATGTGGACGCCGACGGCAACACCTACGACTTCGCCTTCGGCCTGAACTGGTCCGGCGTCATCAACGATGAGCGTGTGCAGACCTATTCCGTGGATCCTCTGACCGAATGCGAGAATCTTGATTTCTTCTACGCCAACTAACTGAAAGCAATCCTAACGCATCGCGGGGAGCGGAGAACGTCTCCGCTCCCCGCATCACGTTTTGATTTGGAGGGATCTCAATGCTTGACTTTTTGATCGACCTGTTGACGCCGATATTCGTATCCATGGGCGCCAGCGCGGCGGATGTGGCAAACTATGTCCGCGCGGCGGGCGGCTATGTGTACGCCATCCTGGGCATCATCGCGGCGGTGATTGTTGTTATGGTGGCCGCCCAATTCGTGGCCAAAAAGGGCACCCGCCACGTGGTGCGTTGGACCGGCGCCCTGGCCGGTGTGCTGGCCATCGTCCTGGTGGTCAACCTGGTGTGCTTCGGCCCCATGTACGGCATGGTCTCCGGCGTGCTCAACGCCTCCAAGGCGGAGATTTCCGACGATGTGGTGGCCAACTCCCTGGCCGTGGTGCAGGAGACCGGCGAGGAGGGCATGGTGCTGCTGAAAAATGACGGCCTGCTTCCGCTGGGCTCCGATGTGTCGGCGCTGAACGTGTTCGGCTGGGCCTCCGCCCATCCGGTGTTCAGCGGAACCGGCTCCGCCGCCAGCGGCGACGCCAGCATTCCTCAGACCGACATCATCACCTCCTTGAATGAGGCGGGCTTTTCCACCAATGAAACCCTGACCAAGATGTACGCCGACTACGGAAAAGACTATTGGGGAGGAGACCGCCCGGTTATCAATATGACCACCCAGGACTGGTCCCTGCCTGAGCCCACCGCGGAATACTACACTTCCGGCGTTATGAGCTCCGCCACGGCCTTCTCCGACACGGCGGTCATCGTCATCGCCCGTAGCGGCGGCGAAAACGCCGACCTGCCCTCCGACATGAAGGCGGTTATCGACGGCACTTTTGACGTGACCCTCACCGGCGCGGTGCAGGAATCCGTGGCCCACAACTATAACAGCACCCGGGCCACCTTCTACAACAACACCAAGGAATACGACGAGTTCAGCGAAGGTGACCACTACCTCCAGCTGTCTCAAAGCGAGAAAAACCTGGTGGACACCGTCTGCTCCAGCTTTGACAAGGTCATCGTGGTCATCAACGCCAACAACGTCATGGAGCTGGGCTGGGTGGAGGATTACGAGCAGATCGGCGCGGTAATCCTGGCCCCAGGCACCGGCGCGTCCGGCATGAAAGCCCTGGGAGAAATCCTCAACGGCACGGTCAACCCCTCGGGCAAGACGGTGGACACCTACCCGTACGATCTGACCGCCGCCCCCAACTGGAATCACACCGGCAACTCGGGCAACCATCTCTACACCAACGTGGGCGACCTGACCAAGCAGCTGGCCCGCCTCGACAACACCTTCAACGGCGTTATCTCCTTCACCGACTACGTGGAAAGCATTTATATGGGTTACAAATTCTACGAGACGGCGGCCGAGGAGGACCTCATTGACTTTGACAAAACGGTGCAGTATCCCTTTGGCTACGGCCTGAGCTACACCAGCTTCTCTCAGGAAATCACCTCCTTCAATCAGTCCGGGGACTATGCGGAGGTGGAGGTCACCGTAACCAACACCGGCAGCGTGGCCGGAAAGGACGTGGTGGAGCTGTACTACACCCCACCCTACACCAACGGCGGCATTGAGAAGGCAAGCGTCAACCTCATCGACTTCGGCAAGACCGGCCTGCTGGAGCCCGGCGCATCCGAGACAGTGTCCTTCCGCATCGCGCTGGAGGATATGGCCTCCTACGACTCCTCGTGCATCATAACCGCCAACGGCGGTTATGTGCTGGAGGCAGGGGAGTACGCCCTCTCCATCCGCTCCGACTCTCACACTGTGATCGATGAGCGCACCTTCACCTTGAGCGTAGACAAGGATTTTAGCGGCTCGGGCCGCTCCGGCGACCATACCGCCCCTGTGAACCGGTTTGACTACATGGAGAGCGGCCATCCCACCCTGTCCCGAAAGGACGGCTTCGCCAACTATGACGCGGCTGTCGCCGCTCCCGGAGAGCAGGAGTTCGAGCTGAGCAAGGAGCAGCAGAACGCCATCCGAAAGATCTCGGTGGTAAAGTACGATCCCACCGATCATGACAACCCCGACGATGCCATGCCCACCACCGGAGCCAAGGGCAGCCTGAAACTGGCTGATTTGGCGGGTAAGGGCTACGACGATGCCAACTGGGAGAAGCTGTTGAATCAGATGTCCATCGAGGACATGACCACCCTCATCAACACCGGCGGCTGGCAGACTGCAGCCATCGACTCGGTGGGCAAAGTAGCCACCTCCGACTGCGACGGCCCCTCCGGCCTGTCCAACTACGTCACCGGCTCCAACGGCACCCAGTTCCCCACCGAGGTTCTCATGGCACAGACCTGGAGCAAGGAGATGGCGGAAAAGATTGGCGACGCCCTGGGCCAAGAGTTCGCCAATGCCAACAACTACGGCTGGTATGGCCCCGCCATGAACCTGCACCGCTCCGCCTTCTCCGGCCGAAACTTTGAGTATTACTCCGAGGACGCGGTGCTGTCCGGCCTGTTTGCCTCTAAAGAGGTGAACGGCGCGGCCAAATATGGCGTGTACTCCTACATCAAGCACTTCGCCGCCAACGACCAGGAGACCAACCGCACCGCTTTCCTGCTGACCTACATGACGGAGCAGACCTTCCGGGAGACCTGCCTGAAGCCCTTCGAGATGGTAGTGAAAAACTTTGATTTTGACCACTACGTCATGGGCATGATGACCGCCTACAACTGGCTGGGCACCGTACCCGCCATCAGCAGCTATGAGCTGCTCACCGACGTGCTGAGGGGCGAGTGGGGCTTTAAGGGCGTGGTGATCTCCGATTACAACGGCTCCTACGGCTTTGAGATTACCGACGCCGCCATCCGCGCAGGCAACGACCTGATGCTGGGCTACGGTATGGCGGAGAGCAACAAGCTGGAGGACACTGATTCCGCCACCTGCGTGCTGGCCATGCGGCAGGCCTGCAAAAACATCCTGTACACCGTGGCCAACAGCGGCTACTATGCCGATGAGGCTTCGGCCCAGGGCGGTATGAGCGGCATGGCCAAGATGTTTATCCTGGTGGACGTGGCCGCTGTCGCGCTGGCGCTGGGTATTGAGGCGCTGGTGGTGGTCCGCTGGATGAAGAAACGCAGGGAATCCACCTCCGCGTGATCGTATCGCTGCTCCACCCGCAAGTGCAGCCCAATTCTATTTGTTCATCACCGGTGTTCCGGTCGATGATACAGGGTGGTCCGTAACATACCACCCAACTCCTCAGGGGCCGGCCTATGGTCGGCCCCTTCACTTTTTTCAAATACCATGCAGCCATCTTTCCTGTTCGCTTTACTCCTCTATGGAGCCCCTCTGTGTGAGCAGCCTTTTTAGAAAACTCATCTCAGGTGTCTTCCAGTAAATGGCCAGGAATGCTGCATTCGGTAGCGCCGCACACAGCAGCACCCTCCATGCGAAGCCCAGTATCCCGCCTCCCATTATCCCACATAGCAGTTTGGTCGCCGCCCCAACGGTAGTGGTCACTGCCAGATGGAGCAGATAACGGATAAAATATTCGTGGGCCGGTTGCTCCAATCCATGCTGGTACAATCCCAGCGGCTCAATCCAAAATGGCATGGACGCTGTGCTGATCAGCGTTCCTGCCAGGATGCCGGTGATTCCCCACCGTCGTGCCAGGACAATGGATACCGCCAGATTTACCAGCGCCTCAAAGATGGATTTATAGCGTTCATCCCAAAATAGGCCCATCACGCTCTTGGTGTTTGCCACCGGCACCCGCATACTGGTCATATAGAAATTCACCACGATCAGCAGCACCGTCTCAAGGGAAAGCCGATAACCCTTTCCCAGCCACAAATCAATGAATGGGTCATAGAGGCACCACAGGCAGATGCTCATCCACCCGAATAGCCACGCCGCGCAGAAATTAAGGCGGCGAAAGGCCGTCCGCTTCTCCTCCAGCCCCGCTGTGGCGGTCAGATTCCCCAATGCGGGCATGACGGCGTTGGATATCGCGTTGATCACCACCGTTAAAAGTCCTCGGATCATCACATAGTTAGAGTACAGTCCGGTTGTCTCGATCCCTACGAATTTGGAAATAAGAAAGTTGTCCGTGCTGAACACCGCCACGGCCCCCACCCGGTGGAGGATCATGGCTCCCACGTTCCGGCGGATATCCCCCAGCACCTTCGCCGGAACAGAACGAACCCCTCCCTCCCGCAGAAATGGATACAGCCGGCCGGTCTCGACCGAGATCACCGCGTTCTGCACCAGGGTGGCGGCAATGGCGATGCACAGGTAATACACGTAACTATGCGTTAACAGCAACGCCGCGACCTGGGCCCCCGTGGCAAGCAAGGCCACGATGGCGCGGACTGCGGCGTCAATATATTTTTTCTGATATACAAACAGCAGCGTAGATTTATAGGACCAAAAATATGACACGCCGGTATTGACTACGGTTAAAGCGTAGATCAAAGGGATATTCGGGATGCTCTCCGGCATCTCCTTCACAAAGAGGTCCAAAAATGGCGTCAGAGCGAGCCCCGCCGCCAGTACCGCCCAACCCACCACATGGTAAACCCGGCGGTACAGCCGGACCAGGGACTTGATGAGCTCCGTATCCTCCTGGGCTACAGGGCGATACAGGCTGTACGTAATGGATACGCCAAAGCCCAGCTCCGCCAACGAGAGCATCGACAGGATATCTGCAAACAACCCGTTAAGACCCAGGTACTCCTTTCCCATAGCGATGACAAACACCCGGCGAGAGACAAACTTCAGTGCGGCTATGAGCAGTTCGCTGGCCAAGATAAATTTCAGATTTTTTCTGATATGCTTCGTTGCGTCCATTTGGCTTCCTCACTCCACCCCCGGCTTCAGCCCCTTGATTTGTCCGTAAACAGTGGCTGCCGCCCAGAAGACCGCCTCGTTGGCCCTCAGGGCCAGCACCGCCACCGCCGTTCTTTTCTCTCGGCACAGGACCAACGCCCTCCGGCTAAAGTGACGGCGGGTATAGTCCCGGAACCGCTCCAAATACTCCCAAAGAGGCCCGTCCGTACCGTCCTCTACCGCCTGCATGGCCAGCCGTACCCCGGTGTCCAGCGCCAGCAGCTTCCAGCAGCACACCGTCTCGTGAGAAAACCAGGCGGGTGCGTCGGAACAGATATCGTCCAGCACTGACAGCACAGTACACCTCTTTTTGTTCACCCCGCTGTTGATGAGACTGCCCTTCCGGTAGACATAGTGGTACAGCCGGCGGGGGATGTAGCTGACTCGCTCCACCCGCTTGAGCAGTTGATAGAAAAACAGAAGGTCCTCACAGCATAGGGCCTCCTCACTAAAAGGCGTTTCTTTCACCAGCGACATGGGGTAAAGCTTACCCCACACTGTCCACAAAAAAGAAGTGCGCTGGGCCAGGCATTGAACCGTCTCCTCCCGGGAATAGACGGCGGCGGGCCCCTCCGTCAACCCCATCCCCTCGTCCCCGCACACGGAAATGTCCGCCCCGGTCTCCAGATGGCTGCGGTACAGCTCTACCAACAGTTCCGACTCCACATAGTCATCGGAGTCAATAAAAACAGCAAAGTCCCCCGATGCCCTGGCCACTCCCGCGTTTCGGGCCGCGGACGGCCCTCGGTTGGCCGGCATACGCACATACTGAAATCGCCCGTCCTTGGCCGTCCAGTCTTGACAAATTTTTTCTCCACCGTCGGTGGACGCATCGTCCACCAGGATGGCTTCCATATTGGGATAGGTCTGGGCCGCGATGGAACCCAGGCATCGTTCCAGATACGGCTCCACGTTATACACTGGCACAATCACACTGATCTTTGGGCATTTTTGCCCCATACTTCTCACCTGCCCCTCAACTCTTTTAAGCGCAGAAAGACGGCGGCGGTTCCCCGGAACACCGCCGCACCCGCACACAGCGCCAACACCGCTGCCGCATCCTTTTTGGATGGAAATAGGAACAGGGCTCGCCAGCTAAAATGACGACGGGCATCATCCCGAAGCCGTCTCAAATAAGCACAGACATCCCCATCCTCCGCCCCCGCCTTTACCGCCAGCATAGCCATGCACCGGTTAGTCTCCAGCGCCAACCGCCGGAAGTGGGGTTCGGCCTCCGGAAATTGGGTGGCAGCGTCCCGGCAGACCACCTCCTGAACCGCGAGAGCGGTGCATTTGCGCGCGCTCATGCCGCTGTGCATTTGGCTCCCCTCCCGGTTGACGTAATGATAGAGCACGTCAGGGATATAGCTCACTTTGCCCGAGCGTTTGAGCGCTTGATAGAGAAATAACAAATCCTCGCTGTAAAAGACATTTTCATCAAAGGGACACGACCGGGCCAAATCCGTGCGGTAGAGCTTTCCCCACGGCACATGGTTGAACGGCGAACCTTTGGCCAGACAGCACACCGCCTCTACCCTGGAATAGCTCCGGGCCGGGCCGATTTCCAGTCGAATGCCGTCCGCCCCGCAGGCGCTGATATCCGCGCCATTCCGGGTCAGGCTGCAGTGCAGTCTTTCCAGCAGACCAGGTTCCACATAGTCGTCCGCGTCCACAAAGGAGATAAACGCCCCCGCCGCCTGCCTCACGCCCACATTCCGGGCGACGGACGGCCCACGGTTGGCGGAGAGGCGCACATATTGAAACCGCCCGTCCCGCTCCGCATACTCCCGGCACACCTGGTCGCTGCCGTCAGAGGAACCATCGTCCACCAGGATAATCTCCACATGGGGATAGGTTTGGGCCGCCAGGGAGTTCAAGCACTGGCGCAGATAGGGTCCGGCGTTATATACCGGCACCACCACGCTGATCAGTTCCATCTCTCCGCCTCTCCTTCCGCCGCCAAGCGATAATACTCCGCCAGCTTTCGGTGCATTTCCTGAATGCTGAACAGCGCCTCCGCCCGCGCTCTGTTGTAGGCAGACATCTCTCTCAGCAGCTCCACATTCCCCCCGCACTTCAGCAGGGCCTGGGCCAGAGCGGAAATGTCGCCCGGCTCCACCAGGATTCCGCTCTCCGGCGTAACCGCCTCCGGAATGGCGCCCACAGTGGTGCCGACTATGGCCTTACCCGCCGCCATCCCCTCCAGAACGGCCATGGGCAAACCCTCATGGTAAGATGGCAGAACGACAGCGGCGGCATTTTTCAGCAGCTCCAGCTTTTTTTCCCTGTCCGCCCACCCCAGCACCGTGATGTGACTCTCCAGTCCTTTTTCCGCCACCTGGGCCCGAATCTGCTCCACCTCGCCGTCCCCCGCCATAGTGATGGACAACGCCGGATTTTGACTTACAGCCAGCGCCACCGCTTCCACCAGATCATAGGCTCCCTTCCGTGCCCCCAGGCGGCCCAGCATAACAAAGGAATCCGGGTGCTCCGCCGGGTCGGAGACTGCCCCTTGAAGGCTGGCAGCGTCTACACCGTTGTGCAGTACCTGGCAGGTCCCGGTTTGGAACCGCTCCTCCAGCGATTGACGCCAGCCCTCCGACAGCGCCAACACCAGGTCCGCCCGATGAAAAAGCCAGTTCACAACCTGTTTCCTCCAGCCCCTCAAGCCGTCGTAAAAATCCAAAAACTCTGCTCCGTGTATGTGGATAACGGCCTTTTTCCCCGCCCGCTTGATTTTACGCAGATAGAGCGCCTTGCGGAACGCGCTGCCCCTTTCTGCGGTGTGCAAATGAAACAGGTCATATTTTCGATAACACATCAAAAAGCGGAGGTACGCATAGGCGCAGTACATCAGCCGCTGAAGCAGGCTGCCGTCTATGTAGGACGCAAAGGTATCAATGTCAAACTCCCCGTTTAGTGTGCTGCTCTCCCGGATGCCCCGGATGACTGCCGCCATCCCGCCTCGTGAGCCCGTCTCGCTTGGCCCGATCACCAAGATTTTCATGCTATTCTCTCCTGTCTATAATGTGCGAAAAAAATTATTTAGCGCCGAGGAAAACGCCTCTGTATTGGAACAAAACCGGTTAAACCGATGGTTCCGGACCCACCGCAGCGCCTCGGCCAGCCGCTCCATCTCCAGACAGGCATAGACTAAATTCATCGCGTGGAGCTGCCGCGTCAGCTCCAGCTGGTGGTCGTCCACGTGCTCCCCATACCGGGCCAGCCGAGGGACCGCCACGGTTTTTTTCCCCCTCTTGGCCGCTTCCACCATGGTACCCGCACCGCCGTGGGTAATGAGCACATCGCACCTCTCCAATAGGTCGCTAAATTCCTCCCGGCCGTAAAACGCCCGGCAGTGGCAGAAGCGGGGAGCGTACCTGCTGTGCCCTGTCTGGACAATGACTTTCTCTGTGATCACTCGGTTTTCCACTATTTGGTCCACCTGCTTGAGCAAACGGTCAAAGGGAAATTTTTGAGATCCAACCGTTACAAATATCATGGCTCTCCCTCAATATACACCGCCCTCATACAGGGCATCTGGATAGTGCTCCCGTAGCTCAGGCCACTGGATGTAAAACCGATGTGCAAAACGGTAGAGGAGCTTCCCTGTCCGGGTAGGGGTATTCACCTTCGCGTAGGACTCGATGAACACCAGCTTCGCCCCCAACCCCCGGGCCAACAGGCACAGGGGGACAGTGCCCAACGCCCCGGTGCACACCACTGCATCCGGGCGCTCCATCAGACAGATCACCAGGGAGCGCAGCGCGTTCACCGCCAGCCGGGGCAGACAGCCCCACTCCCTCCGGTTCACCTGAAGCAGATAGCGGCACCTAAGGCCGTCCAGCGCCGCAGTGTACGCCGTTTTTTCCGTCACAATGAAGCTATCGTACTGTTCCATCAGAGGGCGGAGGATGAGTAACTCCTCCAAATGGCCCCCCGATGATGCTGCAAAGCAAAGCTTTGGCTGTTTTCGTCTCAAATGGGGTCACCTCCCGCCTCCGAGCCGCTTTGGAACGCCGGCGCCTCCCCACCCTGACGCCTCCATTCGGCGCAGCGTTCTTCCAGAGCGGCCTGAGCCTGGGCATCCAGGCCACAGGCCATGGGCACCAATGCACAGGCAATCATGGTATACGGATAATAGATAGCGTTGTCGGTGGCATACAGCACAAAGCTGTAAACACAGATCCCCAAAAACAGGCAACCCGCGTCAGCGCCGCCCTGTCGGAACCAGTACCGCAGGCGGGCGATCAACCAACCCCACAGCCACACCCAGTACCCCACGAAGCCGATGTTCATATACATCCGCAGGAAATCATTGTGAATGGGCATCAGGTCCTGGCTGGGGGTTTGATAAACCGTGCCGGAGGCCCAGTCCACAAAGCGCTCAAATCCGGTCCCTCGTCCCATATAGGTGAAGGAGATATCATAATAGGGCTCTAAATTGGCAAACATCTTCACCCTGCCCATGGTGTTGATTTGCAGCTGCTCCTCTAAATACGCAAAGAGGCCGTAACGAATCCCCGCAATGTAAAGGAAGCTGACAATCATCATCGCCACAGCGGCGCACAGCGCCGTCTGCCGCGCCGCCTTCTCCGGCAGCAGCCGCAGAAGAAAAGCCACTGTAAAACTTAGAGCGATGGCGGGAATGCCAATCCGCTTCAGCCCCACCAGGAAAAAGAAAGTAATCAGCCCCAACCATAGAAGCGGACGGGGAGACCGCTTCCAGTTCAGCAATAGATAGAGTAGGAACGGGCCAAAGGCAAACGTGATATCATGGCTCTCCAGCCGAACCATCAGGGGACCGGTCTCCCTACTGAACGTGATCACCAGGGCGCAAAGCTCCTGTAAAAATTGGCTCAGCCCTCCCTCCTGGATAACCACCAAGACGCTGAGGAAATTTGCCGCGCACATGGCTCCCAGGCAGTACCAAATTCCTTTTTCCCCGAACAGGTACAGCGTGGCGGCGGCCACCAGCACCGAGAGCAGTTGGGGAACAATCATGCTCACGCCGTTGATCACCGCCACGCTGCCTACCCCGGAGCTCACCCAAATAATAGCGGAGAACACGAGAGGAATCAGAAAGGGAAGCGCCTGGATGATGGCGTGGCGGGTCAGAACCATAACCCGGCCCAACCGCACAGTCACGATGAAATTCAACAGCGCCAGGAACACGATCCCCAACGCGCAGGGATTCTTGAGGCTGAGCTCTATGCCCCCGATGGAAAAATAGGCATCCTGCAAAAAGAACATGGCCACGGCCAGAGCCGTGTAAGTCACGGGAATCAATCCTCAACGCCTCCCTTCTGCCAGACCGCTCACACCGCCGCGGGCTCGCCCGCCTCACTGGACTGAACCGCGCCCACCCGCTTCATGGCGGTGGACAGCAGCTCGCGAATATAGTAGCACTTCTCCTCCCCTGCACAGGCAAACCCATGGTGCAGTTGGATGTGGCAGCCGCCGTCCTTGGAACGCTCCTCCAGTACAATACCCATTTGAAGCAGGGCGGCGTTTATCTGCTCTTTTTCCAGGGACTCGGCGAAAACCAGGTACTGCCCCGCTCCGTTGTTCCCTACAAACAACTTGTCAGAGGGGACGAAGACAGAGGTGAGCACCGTTACAAACTCCTTGATCATCCGGTCTCCTGCCTCCCGGCCCAACCGAACGTTCTCCGACTGGAGATTGGCCAGCCGAAATACTACGCAGGCGAAGCTTTCCGAAATGGGCCGGTTCTCCCGAGCGGTGATGAACTGGTCGCACTTGGCCCGATTGGGCAACCCGTCCACTTTGTTGGTAAAGGCGTAGTACTCAATGAAGTCTTCAATCCGGCCGAAGATCGCCGCGCCCGCGCAGCCCAGCGCCCCAAAGATCACCACGATCAGTACGGTGAAGATCAGGATCGGGAACCGTTCTGTCACCCTCACGCTGGACAGCATCACAATGTTCTGCGCCCCCAGGTACTCATTGTACTCGTCGTTGGTCTCATAATAGACGGCCTGCAGTGCATTGATTTTTTCTGCTATGCGCTGTATCTCCTCTTGAACCCGCCCTTGAACAGTCTGGGGCGAGTTGGCAGGCGCTCCGGCAAACACGCTGAGAATGTAATCGTTATACTGAGCGTCAATGATTGCGTGCTCGTAAAGGGTCCGGTCCTCAATATACTTTATCAGCAGCCTGTCGTACTCCGCCGTGCGGTCCACAGTCGTCCAGTTTCCGTTGGGATCTTGATCCCGCTCGTCGTACACGTCCGGGAGCACATTGTTTTCCAGATAAGCCTCGTTGTTCTCTCCCGATGCGCCAGAGGTCACGCCGAACTCCCCCATGGCGTTCTCATAGGAGCGGATAATCCCCCGAATCCGGTCTATCTCGAAGGCTGTAGCAGTGTTGGAAATCGCCAGATCATTGTTTCGGTTTCGGTATTTGTCCAGCAGCACATCCCGGTCCTTTGTAACCCTTCCCTCCAAAATCTGGGAGAACAACTGCCGCACCTCCACCCGCTTGAGAAATTTAAACTCATCCTTCAGATCCTGAAAACTGAGCCCGGTCCGGCTTGAACGGAATTCCCCGTTCCAGTTTACCTTGTCCGTCAGGTGATCCACCATGTCGGTGAGGGTGTCGTCCATCACCTCCGCCATTTCCAGATAGTCATAGTCCTTGGCTGTAATGTCGCTGACGGGATTGGCCGCCAGCGCCGTATTCACATGGGTTTTGCCGTAATACGCGGCGTACTCCTGAAGAATCTGGTTGAGCACCTTGCGGGGAAAGTCCTTTCCGCTGCCCACGCCGCAACTGAAGGTGACCAAATACCGGGTGGAATTCAGTTTATAGTCCTCCTCGCCGTTGTCCAGCTTTGACTGCTGAATCCGCAGGTCCTCCTCTGTGATAATGGGCTCCACCTGGATGCTCATGCGGATATCATCGGTGGTGGCCTGGGTATAGTCAATGTCAAGGGCCTTCATCGCCTGGGCAACCAGATTTGTGGAATAGATCTCCGAGGTATCAATGGGCGTACCATCAGGAGATAACCCCTCAGCGGCCCGGGTCCCGGTGTACTCGATCACTGTCGCGGCGGTGTATTGCTGGATGCGCAGCTGCGCTACCAAGAAGAACGTTACGCCTGCCAGGAGCGAAAAGGCGGCAATCAGGGCGCGGTATTTTTTCAGATAACGGAATACGTCCAGCTCCTTCATGACGCAGCCTCCCCCCGGTTCTCCGCAGCACGCCCCTTCTTTCCCCTGCCTCTGGGTGGACGGCTGTTAATGCACTCCTGATAGAACGGCTTCAGGATGTACAACCCACCCACAGGGGCGGCAAACAACACCGTCATCGCAAGGGCGCTCGCCGCCGTCTTCAGGGCAGAGGATGTTCTGAAGCACACCTGAATATAACCGTCCCGCTTCTCTCTCACGTAGGCGGCGCACAGCTCCCGGCACTGGTCAGACAAACCCTCCAGCTCCGTCTTCAACTCCTCAATGCGCCGGTCCGCCTGGGCGCGTGCGGAGGAGGCGCGGCGGCCTGCCCCCACCTGCGCCGATGCGTAGGAATTGTGCTCCATTTCCTCCAGCAGCTCAGTGGCAGATTCCAGGTGCTCCTTTGCCTCATCAGCAAAGTAGTCCACGCCTACCTTGGTCTTGGACATATAGAATTCCCGGTCCTCGTCATAGGTAGGAATCAGTACAAAACGGGTCATATACGCGTTATACATATCAATGGCCTCGATACGTACATCATGGGCAGCCATGTCCTTCATCCGCTCGGTATCCAGCAAGCGATTGGCAAACTGCATCCTGGCCTGGTAGGTATTTCGATCCAACGACAGCCCATTCTCCAGTACAAACGCCCCGTAGCGCTCCAGCTCGATCTCCACAAAGTTATCAATTTTCTTGGACAGGGAGGCAAACGTCTCCCCTCCATCTGCCGCCCGGAAGCTGCTGCTCTGGCTGCTGTAAGCTGGCAGATAGTTTTTCAGCTTATACGCCTGCATCTCCAGATAATCCTTTGCGTCCAGGTACTCCATTCCCTCCAGCTCATCAAAAGACAGGTCCAGCACACTGTCGTTTTCCGCGTAGTTGCGGACAAAATCCTCCCAGTACGCATCAGCTAAGAGATTCAGAACCGTTTTTGGCTGGGTGTGATATAGCGCAGCCCGCTCGGAACAGTGAATCCAGTATTCCGTAGAGATTTTCAGTGAAGACTCCTGCTCGGCGTCCAGCTTCTCCGCATCCAACGGAGTGGAGATGGTAAGAAGGCCGGCCAGTTCCTCCGTGGTGAGCTCCAGATCTCCCCGCTGGATCACTTCCTCCAGAATGGGCTCGGCCAGGATGCCGGACTCATTGAACCGGGTGACGTTGGGATTCTGACCTCGGGCCGCCTCCTCATAATTGAACACCATCAGCATATCGGGCGACCATACTTTGACGCTGAACTGACTGCCAAACCAAGCCAGAAAAAACAGCGCCCCAAGGACCGCCAGCCGCGTCCTCGTCCCCTTCAGCCGGCCTAAACCGTCCTTCAGCTTCAACACCGGCAGCGCCGCCTTCACCTGGAACAGACGGCGGATAAGCCATAAGTACGCAGCTACCATGCACAGCGTCAAGACCAACCCGACCGCGCTTGCAAAGATCATGCTGTACACACTCCTTCCCGCCGTCAGAACTGGCCTGGGTCCTGCCGGCCGTTGATGTCGATAACCGCCAACTCAGGGCGGTTGTTCACCCTGGGCAGGCCGTTATGGCCGCCCATTCCCCTGGACACGAAAATTGTGCCGTGGGTCAACTGATACAGCCCGCCGCTGTACTGGGGGAATAAGCCCGTGTCCCCATGATACAGCCCGCCCACAAAGGGAAGACGTACTTGCCCGCCGTGGTAGTGGCCGCAGATTCCCAAGTCTACCGCCCCATCCGCCAGATCGTCATAAAACAAACTGGGATAGTGGGCGATGAGCAGCTTAAAGCTGCCGCTCCGCTCATATTCCTCAAAAAAGGCGGCTCCATACTCCTCATATCCCTCCACAGAGGTGGTCAGCCCGCCGACGAGCAGCTGAGTCTTGCGGATCGTCACCGACTCCGCCCGGTTGATCAGGACATGGACCCCCTGCTCCAGCAGGAGATTCTCCAGTGGGCTGCCCTTTTCATACATCAGGTTGCTTTCATGGTTGCCCGGGCTGTAATAGACCGGAGCAATCTCCACCAGTTGGCCGCACAGGGTTAGGACTACATTCAAACTGCCGTCGTCCGCGTTGACCATGTCCCCCGCGATGGCGATCAGGTCAGGGCGTAAGGCGGCGATCTGCTCCACCAGTTCCTGATTCTCCGGACCGAATTCCCGGCTGTGAAGGTCGGAGAGCACAATCACTCGGATGTTCTCTCCGCTCGCTGTTTTAGGCGAATAGACGTGGTAAAATGTCACCTCCAGCTCGTCTGACAGCAAGCAGCGTCCGCCCAGTATCAGCAGCCCGGCTGCAAGGGCCGCGCCTAAAGCCGCCCATATGCGCTTTCGCCCCTGCGGCCTCCGCCTTGCCTGTTCCTTTGCCGCCGTTGTTTTTTCCATCTGCTTACCCATCGTTCTGCCTCCTTGCCTTCGGCTGTGCTACTGTCCGCTGCCCTGCACCATGGCGCCCACCGTCTGTAGGATCAGCTGCCAATCTAACCGAAGGCACCGGTTTTGAATGTACATCAGGTCCAGCTCCACCCATTCGTTCATAGATAGCTCGTACCGATCCGGCCTCACCTGCCAATAGCAGGTGAGGCCAGGGGTGACGCTCAGCCGCCGCTCATACCGAGTATACCGGGCCACCTCACGGGGCAGCGGCGGCCGTGGTCCCACCAGCGACATTTCCCCTTTGAGCACATTTATCAACTGGGGCAATTCGTCCAGACTGGTCCGGCGCAAAAATCCTCCCACGCGGGTGATACGGGGATCCTTCCGCATTTTAAAGACAGGACCGTTCATTTCATTGAGCAGCGTTAAGTCCTTCAGACGCGCCTCAGCGTCTACGCACATGGTTCGAAATTTGTACATTTGGAAGATGCGGCCCCTCTCTCCCACCCGCTTTTGGCAAAAAATAGGCCCGCCCCGTGGATCGTCTATTACGATCAGCAGACTAATTGCCACCAACACCGGCGACAGCGCCACCAGCGCCAGCAGAGACAGTACTACATCCAGCATACGCTTGCGCCGCAGATAGTCCCGCTGGTTTTTTCCGCATTCCAATAGTGCAGGCCCTTTCGGCCCATACCTCCACATCGTAACCACCCATCACAATAGTTTTTGCAGCCTGTTATTACAGCCTATTTGTGAAAATGTGTACTTTTTTGTAACAAGAATGTGTACTTTTTTGTAGAGGATTTCCACTGGAAAAATTTCTTGTTTTAAGTATTGAAAATCGGCTTTCTTTGTGGTATCTTCTTGAAGGTATGAAGGGAAATGTGGCTTGTCAAAAGGTACACATTCTTGTTACAAAAAAGTACACATTACTGTAAAAACATTCCTTTTATTGTAAATTCAATTTCTCATAAATCTCCGCCTGATAACGAAATGTGGACAGCGCCATTCCACACTCCTTCGCCGCCGCCGTGCCGGTAATTGCTCCTGCTTTCCACCTATGATAAGCACTGTGATAGCTGTCCGGCAGGGGTCTGGGCGGTCGGCCGAATCGCACACCTCGGGCCTTGGCGGCCGCAATGCCCTCCGCTTGGCGCTGGCGAATATTGGCGCGTTCGTTCTCCGCCACAAAGGACAGCACCTGGAGTACGATGTCGCTGAGAAAGGTACCCATTAAATCCTTCCCCCGCCGGGTGTCCAGCAGGGGCATATCCAGCACCACGATGTCGATTCCCTTCTCCTTTGTCAAAATCCGCCACTGTTCTAAAATCTCCCCATAGTTGCGCCCCAGACGGTCAATGCTCTTGACATAGAGCAGATCGTCTTTTTTCAGCTTCCGCACCATCTGCCGGTATCGCGGACGTTCAAAGTCCTTTCCGGACTGCTTGTCCACAAAAAGGTTGTCCTCCTCTATCGACAGCTCCCGCAGGGCAACGAGCTGCCTGTCTTCATTTTGCTCCCGCGTGCTGACGCGGATATAACCATAGATCATGTTGCAATTCCCCCTGTCATTGTGCCTACTGTGTTATCTTCGACCAACGCCTGCATGGCATTCACAGAAAAAATCCGCCTTCGGCGGACCTTTTGATTGAAATGAGCCGGAAAAAAATGCCGGAAAAAGGCGGGGACACGGCAGGGGAGCTACTACTATACAGCAGCGGCCCGCCTCCATATTCCAAAGGAGGCGGGCCGCTGCTGCACACTTTATTCTATTTGCTTTCAGCTGCTCTGTTTAAACCCGGGACACCGCGCGGAGAATCCCGCAGTCTTCCCAAACAGGTTTACTTCATCAGCGCTACCAACCACTGGAGCATTATGGCCGCCTCAGCGCTGGTAGCGGTGGCGGCGGACGTCAGGGTCTTGCGTCGCCCTTACCCTGGCTGATGCCGTTCACCATGCACCAAAGCATGGCCTTCTCCGCCCCAGTAACCGGCGGGTACGTCTACGTACTTCTGCTCCAGAGCGGGGATATTGGCGGAAACTTTCACATCCGCCAGGACCTCGCCCTCAACGCCCGTCACCCGGAGACGGCGACGGTGCCGTTTTTCCCAATGCTGGTGACAGTCGTATCCACCGCAGGCAGGAGCTTAATGTCGTCCATGGCCGTACTCGGTCTGCCGGCGGCCTTCACTGTCCGCCGCAGTAGCGGCAGGATCGTTCAGCAGATTCACGTCCCGGCTCTCCTGGGTGTAGGAGGCATGGAGCTCGGACAGATGCTGGCGGTTGTCCTCCACGCCCTCAAAGCCGCTGACCACAACGGTGTACTTGCCCTGGGCCACGTTCTCGAAGTTCTGGAAGAATCCGGTCACATTGCCGTTCTTGTATAGGTGAAGTTGTCCGCCTTGGTCTCCAGCATGCGTATATGGGCAAAATGGGCATTGGAGGACGACCTGCATTCCGGCCTCCACTCAGCGCTTTTGGCGCGGGCTCCGTTGGCGTTCTTGCTATGGGGCATGGTCACGCTGTTTTCCGCATTGATCCACTCCATGATGTCATAGTACTGGAGGAATTTGGTATGCAGCATTTGGTAGTTAATGGAGACGAATTTGTCCTTGCCGTCGGTGGTCACGGAAACCAAGCGTGATTAGGAATTTCAATGGCCTCCACCAGGTTTTCCATCCGGTCATTCCTCAGATAAATCTCGGCCTTCATTTATGCTTCAAAGACAGCTCATAATAGAAGCGTCCAGCACCTTCTACATGGTCAATTTCCTCCCGGGTCAATGTGCGGACTATCTTTGCAGGATTCCCGACTGCCAGCGAGCAGTCGGGAATGACTGTTTTAGGAGTAACAACTGCCCCCGCGCCAATCATACAGTAACTGCCGATCTTTGCCCCAGAAACAATAACCGCGCCCATTCCAATCAACGTATGTTTGCCCACATATGCACTGTGCACTACGGCATTGTGACCTACGGTAACGCCATCTTCCAAAATCGTGGGAAGGTCTCCGTCCCCGTGGAGAGTCGCGTTGTCCTGTACGTTACAGTATTTTCCCAGACGGATTGCACCGCTGTCGCCCCGGAGTACGGCACCGTACCATACAGAACAGCCCTTTTCAAAAGACACGTCCCCCATCACATGAGCTCCGTCCATAATAAAGACATTTTCATTACTTATGACCTTATCCATTACGCACACCAAACCCTTTCTTTTATTTGAGGCCATACTTTTCCAGTTTTCTATAAAACATGGCGCGACTGAGTCCGATATGTTCGGCAGTCAGTTTTTTGTTGCCCTGCCATCGAACCAAAGCTTCCATTAGATACTGCTTCTCAAAGCTTTCCGACGCTGTGCGGTAGTCCATCTGAAAGAGCGGCACAAGCGCATCTTTCGCGCCTATATAACCAGTCAGCGGAATGTCGGAGTGGCTGGTAAAATACCCGGAAAAATCCTCTGGCCACAGAACTCCTTTGGTTTTCCAGATCATGGCCCTCTCGATTACATTTCGAAGTTCTCTCACATTACCCGGCCAATCATATAGAGAAAGCAGCTTCAGTGCCTCGTCACTGATTTGCTCAATTTCTGTTCCAAGACTGCTATTTAGGCTGTTAATCAGTGACGTAGTAAGGAGAGGAAGATCCTCCATGCGCTCCCGTAAAGAGGGCACTTTGATGCTGAGCACATTCAGACGATAGAACAGATCTCGTCTAAACTCCCCGGAATCTATCAGCGAACGCAGCGGAACATTGGTAGCGGCGATCACCCTGACATCGACACAGATGCTGCGGCTGGAACCCACGTGCTCAATTTCACGCTCCTGCAATACGCGCAGAAGCTTGGGCTGAATGTCAAGCGGGAGTGAGTTAATCTCATCGAGAAAAATACTACCACCCTTCGCCGCTTCAAATTTGCCAATCTTCCCAGCCTTTGAGGCCCCTGTAAAACTGCCTCCCTCATATCCGAAAAGCTCCGCTTCAGCCAAATTAGGGGGAATCGTCGTGCAATTCAGACGCACAAAAGGCTTGTCCGACCTCGCGCTCAAATTATGAATAGCCTGTGCGACCAGTTCCTTGCCGCTACCTGTTTCCCCTTCAATCAGAACCACAGAGGCGGTGCCTCCGGCTTTGACAATCTGCGCCTTCAGCTTCTGTATGGCCCTTCCATTTCCGATTATATTCTCAATAGTATATTTTGTCTGTTGTAGTTGGTTTACCTCATTTTGGTAATATTCCAACTGTAAACGGACCTTTTTCATCTCATGATAGAATTTCCTGGCCTCTTCGCTATTGGTAAAAATAGAATACATCCCAACGCCGATGAGTTCTCCGTCTTTGAACAGTGGTATGTAATTTGCAACCAGAAACGCAGAGGTTCCTGTTTCTGTCCAAAAGCTCATGCCTGAAATAGGCTTTCGCGTTCGGAGCACGTCATGGACCAGCGAGTTTGGAACAAATTCCCGCACATCATGACCTTCCAGTTCTATCAAAGCCTTACCGTTTGAGGTATATCGGTTTTGCCAGCCTTCGTTAACCGCCACATACTTTCCGTTTGCGTCAAATAGAGCTACCGAACCCATCTGCTGAAAAAATATTTCTTTGAGTTCCTGTAGTGCTTGATCCATACCTACCGCCCTCTTTCTCAATTTGTCTAATATAGTATACATGTCTACTTTTTAAAGATCAAGGGAAATTGCTGGAAAACGGGAGAAAGACGGGGAATCACCTCGAGCAAGCGTATACTTTATGAGACGCAGAGTGGGTAACATATTTCCTGAAAAAAGCCCCAAAATGTTGCAATTACAGAGTTTTTCATATTTGGCACATCTCTTGCGATTTCAAATTAGCGAAACGCTCGTTTCAAATCAACTTGGAGGTGGCAAGATGAAAATTATTGACCTGAGCATCACAACAGAAAATGACCTTCCCAGCGATCCTCCTTCCACAATTCCCAAAATCACTTATCTCACCCACAAGGACAGCGCCGAAATGATGGCAGATGCGTACCAGTGTGAACTAGAGGATATCAACGGTTTCGGCTGGGGAACAGAACTTGTTTCCTTTACCACTCACTCTGGAACCCATCTGGATGCACCCTGGCATTTCTACCCCACAATGAACAACGGTGAACCCGCCATGACCATTGACCATATGCCCCTGGAATGGTGCATCGGAGACGGCGTAATCCTCGACTTCTCCCATAAGGGCGACGCTTATAAACTAACGGTAGCGGACTTTCAGGAAAAGCTAGCGGAGCTTAACTATACGCTCAAACCATTGGATATCGTCTTTATCCAAAGCGGCGCTGCAGATCGCTGGGGCAAGGAGGAGTACCTGGTGGCCGGATGTGGCGTAAGCCGGGAAGCTACGCTCTGGCTGGCCGCGCAGGGCGTGCACATCATGGGCACGGATGGTTGGAGTTGGGACATTCCCCTCCCCATTGCCGCCAGGCAGTACAAGGAAACCGGGGACAAGTCCCTACTGTGGGAGGCCCACCGCGCCGGAGCCCATTGCGTATACGGACACATTGAGAAGCTGACCAATCTGGAGAATGTTCCTCCCCTCGGCAGCACAATCGTGTGCCTGCCAATCAAGGTCAAAGGCGCCAGCGCCGGCTGGACCCGTGCAATCGCCATTGTTGACGGACCCAATTTCAGAAAGTGAGGTAAATGTTCATGGAAACGATTCGTATTCTGCTGTCGTTCATCGTTCCACTGGTCCTGATCTTTGTGATGATTAAAAAGAAGGTAGACACCTCTCTGGCGTTGATTCTGTGTGCCGTAGTTTCCGGCTGCGTTGCCGGCCTGCCCCTCTCCGCCACCCTTTCCACAATTAAATCCGGCTTTGGCAGCATCATGTCTTTGACCGGGCTTTTGGTCCTGTTTGGCGTGATTTTTTCCGAATATCTGGAAAAGTCCGGTGGCATTGAATGCATTTCTAAATACATTGCGAAGAAAACCTCCCCCCAAGGAAGCATTTACGCAATCTACATCCTAGGGTATGTCATCTCCATTCCGGTAAACTTCACTGCCGCCGCAGTGATGATGAGCCCCATGGTCCGCGACCTGTCTAAGCAGACTAAAAAGCCGGTGCAGTCCTATTCCTGCGCATTTTCCGTCTCCTCCTTCCTGACCAACTGCCTGGTGGTCCCCACCCTGACGCCCGCCCTGCTGGCGGGCATGGCCGGAATCGAGATGGGTCCGTTTATGGTTCTGGGCATCGTAATCTCGCTGCTCACATCTTTCATTTGCGCACTGGGCGGCGCGCTGATTTTGGCGAAGAAGTACGGAAGCATTGAGTACACCGGCCAGGCTCCCGAAGAGATGAAGGAGGACAAACGGGCGTATCCCCCGATTACCACCGTCATCGCCCTAATTCTCCTACCCATTCTGTTGATTATCATCGGCTGTTTTCTGCCCAGCCTGCTGCCAGCGGAAAGCCTTGCCCGTGACATGGTCTCCTTCATCGGCGATCCCTCCGTTGCCCTGCTTACCACCATCATCGTGGAGTTCTTCCTGCTTTCCAAGTACCTGGGCGGCAGCATCTCCAGCTCTCTGAAAGTTTATTCCGACGCTCTGCCCAAGGCTGGTGCTTTCCTGATCGTGCTTGGTGCCGCTAATGCCTTCGGCTCTGTCCTTTCTGCCGGCGGCATCGGTAACACTCTCCTGGAGCTGACCTCCGGCTGGAACATCAACTCTCTGCTGTTGGCGTTCCTGATTGTAACAATTATTCGCGCCGGTACCGGCGTGATGACAGTTGCGGCCACGGCCACACTGCCGCTGATGATTCCTGTCTGCGCGGCCGCCGGCATCCCCATCACCTATCTGGTGCTGGCCTGCTGCCTCGGCTGTGTAGCACTGATTATTCCCACCGATCCCGCCTTTTGGATTTATCAGGACGGCTACAAGCTGTCTGTGAAGGATACCTTTATCTCCGTTACCATTCCCGGCACGGCAGCCGCGGTGATTGGCATTGTCCTCCTGCTCATCACCAACATGATTTTCCCCACATTGGTCATGTAATCGTTCCATCAAAAGTGGTTCCCGCCCCCATGGGGCGGGAACCACAAGCCAAAGCTTTTGAAGAAAGGTAGATGACTGCCATGGCAAAGACAATTATCACGGCTTCCCTGACCGGGACAGCCACACAATCCCCCAACCTTCCCATGACGCCCAAGGCAATCGCGGAAGATGCGATTGCCTGCTGGCGAGCTGGCGCCGCGATCGTTCATCTGCATATGCGGGACGACCGCGGTTTCGGTACGATGGATAAGGAACGATTCAGAGAGGCTCAGCAACGTATACGCGACAACTGCGATGTGGTCATCAACATGACCACGTCCGGTGAATTTGACTTGAAAAATAACAGCGAGGAACGGCGGATGGAGCATATCCTTGAGCTTCATCCCGAGATGGCCAGCTTTGATGCCGGTTCGATCAACGTAGTCAATGGCGACATTTTTGACAACACCACGACATTTCTCAAGAAGCTGGGCGCCGTGATGCTCCGGGAGGGAATTAAACCCGAGGTGGAAATCATGGACCTGGGTATGATGGCCGCGACAGACTATTACAGAAGCGAGGGTGTCTTGACCGATCCTGTCCATTATCAGTTTGTGTTAGGCTTTTTCAGCGGAGCGCCTGCCACGGTAGACAACCTGGTTTATATGAAAAACTACCTTCCGAAAGATGCCACCTGGTCTGCGTTCGGCATCGGAAAGGCCCATCTTCCGATCCTGTACACGACGCTTGCACTGGGCGGACACATTCGCGTGGGCTTGGAGGACAACATCTACTATCGAAAGGGCGAATACGCTACAAATGAACAACTGGTATCTCGAGCGGCCCGCCTGATTCGTGAATTCAACAACGAGCCGGCCACGCCAGACGAAGCCAGAGTGATTTTGAAATTAAGGAGAGATAAACATGGAGCAGTTTAAAGCAGTCATTATGGGTTCTGGCCGTCATTGCCATGTGACCAAGGAGGTTTTTGAAACGTTGTTTGGCGAAGGCGCGGAGTTGACCCCCGCGAGGGATCTCAACGTAGACCCGCTTGCCGGCTTTCTCTCGTCAGAAAAGGTCACGCTGGTGACACCAAAAAAAGAAGTCAAAATATCTATCCTCGGCCCATTTAGAAGATATACTCAGGTGGAAATTTCTCGTACAGACGCCATTGATATGGGATATGAGATTCCCCAGCTGTCCGATTCCGGAAAAACACAGGGCACCAACGCGGTAAAGCTGGCCGGCCCCAAGGGCGAGGTGGAGCTGAGCGAGGGCCTCATGATCGTCCGGCGGCACGTCCACCTGGATCCCCTCGTCGCAGAAAAGCTGCGCTGTAAAAAAGGGGACGCACTACGCTTTCACGTAGGCGGTCCCCGAGGGCTCACCTTTGAGCAGGTTGCGGTTGCCGACAACTCGCCAAACTGCCCCAATGTACTGCACCTTGACTATGATGAGTTGAATGCCCTTGGCATTACCACGGCGGATAAGGTGGAGGGGGAGATCATCTTCATCCCCGAAGACAGGCTGATGGATTGATGGGGGGACAATATGCTGATTTTAACATTGAATCCCGGCTCCACATCCTTAAAATTTGCATTGTTCCAGAATGAGGCAGAGCAAAAAAGAAACGTGCTTCGCTTTGACCGGGATATCCTGGCTCTGTCCCTCCCGGAACGGGCCGCCTACTGCGAAAAACTGGTAACTGAGTTTCTTCGGGCAGAAGGTGTGGATATCGGAGACATTGACTGCGTTATGGCCCGGGGTGGCTTTCTCAAGAATCTAAAAACTGGGGCCTATGAAATCAACGAAAGGCTGATCGCCGATCTGGATGGGCGTATCATGCCGACTCCCCAGACGATGGGCATCCGAATTGCCTACCACATGATGCACCCCCAGGGAAAGCCCAGCTTCATCTATGATGCCGTTACTGCAGATGAATGGGAGCCAAAGACGAAAGTTACGGGAGTCAAGGGCTTGGAGAAGACAGTAGCCCAACACACACTGAACAGCCGCAGGGTGGCCTTCGAACTGGCGGAACAATTGGAGATGCCCATGACGGACATCAACCTGATTGTGGCCCATTTGGGCGGCGGTTTTGACGTAAGTTTTTTCCGCAAGGGCAGGATCATCGAATCCCTGGGCTATAATGACCTAGGCTTCTCGCCGGAGCGGTGCGGCGCCTTGCAGTTCGATGATCTGCTACAACTGGCGAAAACACTTCCCCTTGACGAGTTCAGAGCGCTCAACCATGGAAAGGGCGGCCTCGTCTCCCATTTCGGCACATCGGATATGCGAGAGGTCGAGGCTATGATCCGAAAGGGCAACCAGGAGGCCAAGCTGGTGTTTGACGCTATGCTTTACCGCGTGGCGCAGTTGATCGGCTGCGGCGCTGTGGCGCTGCAGGGCCATGTAGATGGGATTATCCTGACTGGCGGCGGGGCTCATTCGGATTATATTTGCAGTCAAATTCAAGCTAATGTGGAATTTATCGCGAAAGTCTACCGATTTGCCGGCGAATTGGAGCTGGAGGCCTTAGCCAGAGGCGCCTGCCGGGTCCTGACGGGACAGGAAACGGCAAGTCCATATGTATCATAGAAAACTGTGCCTTTTTATTCTTACTCCGCTGGCGGCAAGAACAAAAAGGCAACGCTATAAATGATAAGGAGGCATAATAATGAAAGAAGTTGCGATTGTAGCTGCGGTAAGAAGCCCCGTGGGCAAGGCGGGCGGTATGCTGGCCGGCGTGGATCCTTTCGACCTAACCGCCCCAGTTTTAAATGAAGCGGTAAGACGGGCCGGGATTCAGGCAAAGGAATTGGACGAGGTGCTGTTTTCCTGCCTCACGGTGCCACAGATCGACAGCGGCCGAACCTACGCGCTCTATGCCGGCATTCCCCAAGAGGTGCCCGGCATGATGATGCATAGGGGCTGCGGCTCCACCATTACATCTACCGCCATTGCCGCGTCGATGATCAAGTCCGGCATGGGCAGTACCTATCTTGTGGGCGGTATGGAGTCAAACTCTAATGGAGCATACCTCATGGAAAAGCCCAAGAAAGGATTTTCCATGGCTCCGCCGAAATTCCTGCGCTCTTATATCACCGCCCCCAACTATGAGTATGGGGATGAGCCAATGGGAATTACGGCAGAAAACGTGGCTGAAATGTACGGAATTACACGGGAAGAGTGCGACGCCTTTGCCCTGGAAAGCCAGCGAAAAGCCGAGACAGCGTGGAGTGAAGGTTTTTTTGACGACCAGGTCTTACCCTACCAGGTCAAGATCGGCAAAGAAATCATAACCATGCAAAAGGATGAAACGGTGCGTGCCTCCTCCATGGAGGCCCTGGGAAAGCTGCGCCCCGCATTCAAGGACAACGGCGTCTGCACGGCGGGCAACAGTTCTCCGGTGTGCGACGGCGCTTCCGCGCTGGTCATCATGGATAAGGAAAAAGCAGAAAGCCTCGGCCTGACCATTTTGGCCACCGTAAAGGATTATGTGGTCATTGGCAGAGAGCCTCACACCATGGGCCTGGGTCCGGTTTTTGCCACCAAGAAGATTTTCGAACGAAACCATTTCACTTTTAATGATATCGACTTCATTGAGCTTAACGAGGCCTTCGCCGCCCAGGTGTTGGGTTGTTATCGGCTGATGGACTGGCCCCAGGAAAAGATCAATATCCACGGCGGTGCCATCGCGCTGGGCCACCCCACCGGAGCTACCGGCGGTATGCTCATTACAAAATCTGTGTATGAGTTCCGCCGCAGCGGGGCTCAGCGGGCGCTGATCACCTTTTGTATTGGCTCTGGTCAAGGGGTCGCCATGATCCTTGAAAATAACAGCTCGTGCTGAGAGAGGCAGGGACGATTGTGGAGATACTGTTCTATAAAAACTGGCCCCACCGGTTCTTTCACCGGAGAGAGCCCCATGCGGAACAAAGATCGTCGGCTTCCTCCATTCGGCTGCTGAAGGAATTGCTATGAAGGCAAGATGGAGATATCTGCTCCCCAGCATGGCAGTCATGCTGGTTATGGGAGTGCTGTACGCTTGGTCCATTTTAAAAGTGCCCTTTGCTCAAGAATTTTCTTGGACAAAGGGCCAACTGGGCGTGAACTTTACCTTCACCATCAGCCTTTTTTCGATTGGAGTCTTTGTTGGTGGACAACACCTTCAATGCGTGGGCGAGAAACTGCTGCTGTTGATGTCGGCTGCCCTTGTGTTCATTGGCTTTGTCGGATGCTCTGTGTTGTCCGGGCGATCCATCACTGCCCTCTACCTACTCTATGGGTGCCTCAGCGGCTTCGGCATTGGTGTCGCATATAATGTAATCGTATCCGCAACCCTCTCCTGGTTCGATGACATCCGAGGACTCTGTTCCGGATTGCTGATGATGTGCTTTGGCCTCTCGACCCTATTGCTCGGCACCTGCGCCAGCAGTCTGTTCCAGAGCATTGGCTGGCGGACAACCTTCCGCATTCTGGCCGGAGTCATCGCCATTGCGCTATTTGCACTATCTTGGACGCTAAAAAGCAAGCCGAGCGGCCAGCCAGAGAAGTCCTGCTCACGGACTGACATATACAAAAAACAGTCATTTTGGACCTTCTGCTTCTACGTCGTCACGTTGGCTGCGGGTGCCAGCATGGTGATCAGCTTCTCCATGGACATCTCGCTCGCCATCGGCGCCAGCAGCGGATTGGCCACGGCGTTGGTCGGTGTACTGGCTGTCTGCAACGGTTTGGGCCGCTTAATCTGCGGTTTTCTTTTGGACCGCCTGCCAATCAAAAAAGTCATGGTTTTGGCGGGCTTCCTGGCCGCGACCGCCGCCTGTACGTTGCTCTATGCCGTGTGGGGCCACGCTGTCCCTGCTGGTGCGGTTGGAATGTGTGTCACCGGCATTGCGTACGGCTTTTCGCCCACAATTACATCCGGTTTCGTGGCAAAAACCTATGGAATGGAGCATTTCTCTGCAAATTTCAGTCTGGCAAGCTTTACGTTGATTCCCAGCAGCTTCGCCGCCACCATCGGAGGCCTGATTGTGACCAACACCGGCAGTTTCCATACCACAATGGTTCTGTCGTTGCTCCTTGCCACCGCCAGCATAGTGTTGGGCTCCGCCTCGTGCCGCCCAACCGAATAGGCTGATCTGACAGGCGCAGCAAAAACCGGCCGCCAAAACACACAAGCGGATCACAGAATATCCTAAAAAATTGGCCGCCAGTGGCTTTACCCCCTTTCGCCTCTGCGCACAGTGAAATTGCGCACATATAAATTGCAATCGGCGGCCTTACCGTGTATAATCATCTTAAAGATTATACATATCCCTCCCGGCACTTTGCCGCGGAAAGACTACACGAACGCGGCCCCCACCCCAAAACACCGATCTGTACAGGAGGCTGAATATGATACGGGAATATCTGTCTACGTTGCCGGAGCACTTATCAGACCTGGCGCTGCCGGGGGCCGGCGACCGCGCCGTCTGGGGCGGTCTGCCGGAGACCACCCGCGCGGCGCTGGTCCGCCGGGGAGAGGAGTACCTGGGCTACCGCTGGCCTGTGCTGACCTGCGGCGACTACCTATCCTTCTCCCGCACCGGAGACCGCACCCGCTATGAGAGCAAATGCCACCCCAGGCAGCAGGCCCTGTGCGCCCTGGCTCTGGCGGAGTGTGCCGAGCACCAGGGCCGGTTCCTGGACGACCTGATCGACGGCATCTGGGCCGTGTGTGAGGAGAGCGGCTGGCAGCTTCCCGCCCACAACAGCTACATCCGGGACACCACCCCCCTGCCCCTGCCCGATTCAGACCGGCCGGTGCCCGACCTGTTTGCCTGCGAGACAGCGGCCAATCTCTCCCTCATCCGGGTGCTGCTGGAGCCTGAGCTGGAGAAGGCCGCCCCCGGGCTGTGCCGGCGCATCCGCCGGGAGACGGAGCTCCGGGTGGTGTCCCCCTACCTCCGCGACCATTTCTGGTGGATGGGCAGCGGGGACGAACCGGTGAACAACTGGACCTCCTGGTGCACCCAGAACGTGCTGCTCACCGTGTTCACCTCCGGGTACGCTCAGGAGGTAAAGCGCCGGGTGGTGGACCAGGCCGCCTACAGCTTGGACTGCTTCCTCAACGGCTACGGCCCGGACGGCTGTTGTGAGGAGGGCGCGGAGTATTACCACCACGCGGGCATCACTCTATGGGGGGCGCTGGAGGTGCTGGACCGGGTCTCCGGCGGCCACTTCACCCCTCTGTTTCAGGAGGAAAAGCTCCGAAACATCGCCGAGTACATTGTCAACGTCCATGTGGGCGGGGACTACTACCTCAATTTTGCCGACTGTATGCCCAAGGCCGGGCTGCGGGGAGCGGGAGAAGCCCTCTTTGGCCGGCGCACCCGGGCCCACCGCCTCCAGGCGCTGGCGGCCTCGGACGTGTCCCGCCGGGAGACCCGGGACCTGCCCGACAGCAAAAGCCTTTTCGAGCGCCTGCTGGACGCCCTGTGTGCCCAGGCGCTTGCACAGCCCACCCCTCCCGCGCCGCCGGAGCCCCAAGTGTTTTACCCCAGCACCGGACTGTGGATTGCCCGAGACGAGACCTGGTGCGTCTCCCTGCGGGCAGGCCACAACGGCGTCAGCCACGGCCACTGCGACGCCGGCAGCCTCATCGTCTATTGCAAGGGCCAGCCCCTGCTCATCGACGTGGGGGTGGAGACCTACACCGCCAAGACCTTCTCCCCGGAGCGGTACTCCATTTGGACCATGCGCTCCGATTGGCACAACCTGCCCACCATCGGCGGGCGCGTCCAGGGCGACGGAAAGCAATACGCCCCCGCCGGCGTGACGCTGCTCCAGGATGGGAACGTATACGGTATTGAATTGGAGCTGTCCCCGGCCTATCCGGGCGGCGGGTTCTTCTACACCCGGCGGGTGGCGCTGGACCGGAGCAAGCGGCTTACAGTTGTCGACCACTATGAGGGCAGCGAGCCGGCCGTGCTGTCCCTCATGTTCGCCCAGCGGCCTGTCTGGCGGGACGGCGCACTGACCACTCCGGCGGGCTCCATCCGCCTGGTGGGCGCCGGTGAGCCGGCGGTGGAAGCCGTACCTGTTCAGGACCCCCATCTGCGCAAATGCTGGCCGGACACCCTGTACCGGGCGCTGGTCCCAGTTCAGGGCGCCGTCACGCTGGAATTTCAGCCCTGACCAGGGGGCTGATGGGCCCCATCCCGTCCACGCGAAATCAGCGCGGCATTGGCTCTGCCGCAACCCATAGCCCCAGGCATCTCCCTAAACATACGAAAATCCCCGATATCACCTGATACCGGGGATTTTGGGGTCTCTTTATCACAGTTTTCTCATGCCGCGGTCTTTTGCTCTCTATACCGTCCGGCCGTTCTCACCACTCAAACAGCTCGTTCCCTCTCAGGCGCAGAACAGCCTCAATGAAAAAGTAATCCGCGTAAATGATGGGCAGCTCGGTGTTCTCCCCGCTGGGATCGTGATAGAAATAGGTACCGCCGGTGAGGATGGAATCCTTTTCCGGGTCCCAGTTGGCGAATTTGGCATCACAGGCCCGGAGAATCCGGTAGGCCGCCTCGGTATAGAACCGGGCCTCGTTCTCCTCCACGTGGCTGGCAATCTCCAGCAGGCCGCAGGCGGTAATCATACCGGCGGTGGAGTCATATTTTACCGGCTGGGCAGGCTGGCGGTAGTCCACCATAGGCAGCCAGTCGGTGACGGCCATGTTGGCGATGCAGTAGTGAGCGCACTGCTTGGCGGTGTCCAGGAAGGACGGGTCTTTGGTGTGGCGGTAGCTCAGGGCGACGCCGTACACCGCCCAGGACTGGCCCCGGCTCCAGGAGGAGCCCTGCTTGTAGCCCTGGCCGCCGGGGTTGTTGATGTATTCCCCCGTGTCCGGGTCAAAGGCTACAATGTGGTTGCAGCTGCCGTCGGGGCGAACGATGTACTGCTGGGCGGTTTTGGCGTGACTGACCGCGATTTTTGCGAAGCGGGGGTCGTCCAGCTCCTGAGAGGCCCAGTACAGCAGAGGCAGGTTCATCATGCTGTCGATGATCATCCAGCCCCGGATGTCCCCGCCGCCCATCCGCTTGCCCTGCTGGCTGTCCCGCGGACCGGACCAGGCGCGGATGAATTTTCCGTCCAGGTTAAATCGGGCGGTGAGCTCCGCCGCGGCCAGAAGGGCCCGGCGGCGGGCCTCCCGGTCCCCGGTCTCCCGGTAGTTGGATACGGAGGACTGGAGGAACATGAAGCCCAGGTCGTGGCCCACCGCCTCCGGGTCCTCCAGTACCACCTCCAGCCGCTTCTCCACCCCCTGGGCGGCGGTCTTGTACGCCTCATCCCCGGTGGCGTGGTACATCTGCCACAGCATCCCCGGCCAGAAACCGTTGGTCCAGTTGCCCAGGTAAGGCTCGCCGTCCGGCGTCTTTCCGTAGGGTGTCTCCAGGATGTCGTGATACATCCCGTCCTCGCCGGTGGTGTAGGGGATGTCGGTCCCCACCCGCCGGCACTCCGCCTTCATTTTGACCAGCAGCTTTTCATATACGCCGTTCAGCCATTCCTCATTGGAACGCTCCATCGTTTCTCTGTCCATGGTAATGCCCTCCTTTTAAAATTGACAATATCGGCCCGCCCGCTCAGGCTTTGGGTATCGCTCCCGTCACCAGGGTGGCAAAGCGGTGCGTCCCCGCCGGCAGGGACAGCCGGAGGGTGGGGATGCGGGTGAGCGGGTGGAGCAGGTTGGTGTTGGGCCAGGCCTTTACCAGCACCGGCTCCCCGCCGCCGGACAGGCAGCGGATGGCACTGGTCCCCCAGGGGGCGCGGACCGCCACGCTCTGGGGCCCCCACTCCTCCATATCCGGGGTGAGGGGCCGTCCGTCCCCGTCCTCGGCGGGGATGGCGAAGCCGCCGTCCGCCAGGTCGATGGGCCGGTCAGTGGTGACAACATAGTCCCGCCGGTGGGCAGGGAAGTCCGGCGTCACCGTCACCTCCACCGTCACGCCGGGCATGGGAGAGAACCGCCGCCAATAGCGGTCTCCCTCCAGCCGGAAGTCCTCAAAGCCCCGCTGCATCCGCCAGCGGTTCTGCCCCGCCTCGGAGACGGCCAGACAGCCGTCAAAGGCCCCCTCCTCCAGAGAGTCCCCCCGGGGGACGCTATAGCCGAATCGGCTGGAGTACACCAGCTTCTCATACTTGGCGGCGCAGTGCCCCAACTCGTTGATGCAGTGCTGCCCGGCGGGGAACACCTGGACCTGGCTCCCGTCCCGGGCCGCCAGCATCCGGGCGGCCGGGATGGCGTGAAAGGGCTCCAGCGGGGGGACGGCTTCCTCTGCCGTCCAGAAGGGGTGCTCCTCCGGCAAAGCCAGGCAGAGAAAAGCCTTGCAGGCCCAGTAGGGGGAGCCGGGGGCGTTGTAATTCTCGCTCATGAACAGGTTGGGGTAGGCGTAGCCCACGGTGAGCAGCCCGCCGTCGGTGAAGATGGGCTGGGCAAACCAGTCCCGCAGGTTGCCCAGCACCCTGGACTTCATCACGCCCCAGGGCACCGCCTCCACCCCCGCCAGGGCCAGGGCGGAGAAGAACGCCCCCTGGGCAAAGCGGTAGGTCAGGCTGCGGCCAAAGGGCACCGCCCGTCCGCTGTCCTCAAACCAGTAGAGAAAGTCCGGGGCAAATTTTGCCGCCCGTTCCTTGAATACCTTGGCCCGCTCCGGGTCCTCCCCCTCCATGGCCCAGGCGTAGATCAGGCCATAGTAGTGCATTCCAAAGGGGATGTAGTAGTCCATCTGGGTGGGCTCGCCGTCGCAGTACCAGCCCTCCCCCAGATACCAGCTGTCCAGCTTGGCCAGATCCTCCGCCAGCTGGGTCTCGTTCCTGTCCCAGCCCATCCGCCGAAAGGCGGCCTGGATGAGCACCCGGAAGAACAGCCAGTTGTTTTGCGGCAGCCTCAGCCCATCCGCCCCCGCCAGCCAGCGGCGGATGTTCTCCGCCTCCCGGGAGGTGAACTCCATTCGTTTCCCGCACAGCATGAGGGTAGTGGCGATGGCCGCCATCTCCACCACCTTCTGATCACAGTCGAAGGGCTTACCCCAGTAGGCGGGGTGGGCCGGGTCGGTGCCGTTCACCAGCCCCTCCCGGAACAGAGGCAGGTATTCCGCCCCGCCCCCTCCGGCCCACAGGGGCCCAGCCCCCACAGCATCCGGGAAAAGGCCTCCATCCGGGCAGACCCCTCCCCGTAGTGGGCGGCGTGGGCGCCCAGCTTCAACCCGGCGTTCCCGGCGGTGAAGCGGCCCTTTACAGGCTCCAACAGCTGCAACAGAGCGCGCTCCACATCCTTCCGGGTGCGCAGGGGATTTTGATGGATGGGCAGCTCGAAACACGCCATAGCCCTCACCCCTTCAGCCCGCTGGTGGCGATACCCTGGACAAACTGCTTCTGGAAGATGAGGAACACGATGACCACCGGGATAAGGGACACGACGGAGGCCGCCATTATCAGGCCGTACTCGGTGGAGTACTGGCCCATGAACATCCGGATACCTAACTGCACCGTCTTCAGCTCGGTGCTGTTCAGATAGATCATGGGACCCATGAAGTCGTTCCAGTTGCTCACAAAGGTGAAGATCACCAGGGTGGCGATGGACGGCCCCATCTGGGGCAGGACGATCTTGCGGTAAATGCCGTATTCGCTGAGTCCGTCGATGCGGGCGGCCTCCAGAAGCTCATTTGGTATCCCCATGCAGAACTGACGCAGGAGGAACACGCCGAAGGCGTCAAAGGAGTGGAGCAGAATCAGCACGGCGTGGGTGTCCACCATGTGAAATACGTTGTTCATCATGGTGTACTGGGGCAGCATATACACCTGCCAGGGTACGGCGATGGTGGCCACGTAGATCAGGAACAGCAGGTTGCGGCCTTTAAACTGGCACTTGGCGAAGCCATAGGCGGCGAAGGAGCAGGTAAACACCTGAATCAAGGTGGTGATGATGGTAATCTTGAAGGTGTTAAAGGTAAAGCGCAGCATGGGCACCTGGTCCCAAATGCGCTGGTAGTTACTCCAGGCCGGGTCACTGGGAATCCACTCGATGGGGATGCGGAACACGTCCTTGTCCAGCTTCAGCGACGCGCTGAGCATCCACACCAGGGGAAGCAGCGTAATCAAGCAAATCAGGATGAGAACCGCATACAGAAGCACTTTTCTCCATGTGGGTATTTTGTTCAGCATAAGGCTCCCTCCTCAATCATTCCGAGAATTTCTTTTCCAGCCGGAACTGGAACAGGGTAATCACCGCCACGATGGCAAACAGCACCATGGCCGCCGCGCTGGCCCGGCCATAGTCCCAGGAGATAAAGGACTGGTTGTAAATATACTGGGACAGCAGGGTGGTGGCCGTGCCCGGCCCGCCTTCGGTGAGGGCGTAGATCAGGTCGAAGGACTTGAAGCTGTTGATGGTGAGCATCATCACCACGAAGAAGGTGGCGTTGCGCAGCAGGGGCCACTTGATGTGCCAGAACCGCTGCCAGGCGTTGGCCCCGTCAATCATCCCGGCCTCCACCAGAGAGGTGGGCACATCCTGGAGAGCCGCCAGGTAAATAATCATGTAATAGCCCATATTCTTCCAGATGTTCACGATAATCACCCCGGGCAGCGCCCATTGGGTGGTGGCGAACCACCCGGGCACATCCGTGACGCCGAAGAACCGAAGAATTTCGTTGATCAGACCCATGTCCTTTTGGAACAGCATCTGCCACACAGCGGCCACCGCCACCACCGAGGCCACATAGGGGAAGAAAATGGCGGTACGGAAAATACCGATGCCCTTCAGCTTTTGGTTGATGAGCACCGCCAGCCCCAGAGAGAGCAGCATGGTGACGCCCACGGAGAACACGGTGAAAATCAGGGTCTTCCAAACCGCCTGCTGGAACACCTTGTGGGTAAAGATGTACTTAAAATTCTCCAGCCCCACAAACTCCATGGGGTTGAAGCCGTCCCACTTGTTAAAGCACAGCAGCAGGGCAAACAGGATTGGAATCAGGTTCAGCACAAAAAAGCCAATGAAGTTGGGAGTAATGAAGGACAGGCCCATCAGCGTCCGCCGCTGCCTCAGGGTCATGCCGCCCTTGGGCGCAGGCGGAGACTTTCGGCCCGCCTTTTCCTTAACCGCCATCTGTTTTTCCTCCTTTTCCGGAATGTGGAAAGGGGCAGGACCAGCGTCCTGCCCCTTAGAATCACAGCTTGTTCAGAATTAGCCCTGAATGGATTTGGACTGCTCGCCCATGTCGGCCAGGCCTTCGTCAACGCTCACTTCGCCCAGCATGATGAGGCTGTGCACCTCGCCTAGCATCTGATTGACCTCGGATACCTTGTCGGCGATGGGACGGTCCCGGCAGATATTCTTCACTGCAAGGGCCTCCAGCGCACCCTCGGGATAGCCGTCCACCCCGGCGATTACCTTCAGGGTGGCGTCGTCCAGCAGGGCAGGCACGCCGCCGTGGCTGGCCACAATGGCCGCGCCCTCAGAGCCACAGACGAACTTCACGAACTCCCAGGCCAAATCCTGGTTGGGGCTGGCGGAGTTGACGGCGATGGGCGTGGTGGCGCCCACCACGTAGCCGGCCTCCACATTTTCGGGATGGGGCAGGGTGGCGATACCCCAGTTGACGGAGCTCTCACCCTTGTTAATCTTATCGATCATGGTGGCGGCAAACCAAGTGCCCATGGGCATCATGGCCACGGAGCCGTCGGAGAACACGCCGCTGTAATGGAGGTTCGCGGTCTTCACGGTGCCGTAATCCATGCAGGTCTTGTCGTCGTTCTGCATCCGCAGAACCATCTCATAGTAGGGTTTGAAGAAGCTGTAGTCGGTGTCCATGATGGTGTGCTCCCCATCCTGAACGCCCCAGTTCTCCACGCAGGCCTGCCAAGTGTGGAAGAATGCGCCGTACTTCTTGTCCACGCCCTCGCCCATAGTCACCTTCTTGGCCAGCTCCTCGAACTCGGCCCAGGTCATGTCGTTGGAGGGGTACTCCACGCCGGCGGCGTCAAAGATGTCCTTGTTGTAAAACAGCACGTAGTAGTCGGTGCGGAAGGGCATACCAATCTGCTTGCCGTCGATGTTGAAGTCCTCGGCCTGGCCGTTGTAAATGCCCAGATCCAAGCCGTCCCGTGTGATGTAGGAGCTCATGTCGGCCATCTGTCCCCGCTTGGCGATGGGATAGATGGTGTCGGCATCCTTAACCCAGAACACGTCCACATCGCTGCCACCGTTGAGCATAACGGACAGCTTGGTGCCGTAGTCGGCGGAGGGGATGTCGATGGGCTCGATGGTGACGCCGGGGTTGGCGTCCTTAAAAGCATCGATCACGGAGGCAAAAATGGGGTCGGCCGTCATATCCCACATGGCCACCTTCAGCGTGCCGGTGAGTTCGGCGGGCTCGGCGGGCTGGCTGGGCGCTTCGCTCTGCTCGGCCGGGGGATTGCTTGCGGGGGCGGGGGTACTGGTGGGATTGGGGGCGCCGCCGGTGCAGCCGGCCAGCAGGCTTAGGCACATCGCGCCCGCCAGGGCAAGAGACAACACTTTTTTCAAATTCATTGTTTCCACTCCTCATTACAATTTTGATCTTCAATCTTCAACCGGTGTTCCTGTTTATATTTTAGCCGGCGGCCCGCAAGGTGTAAAAGGCCAAAACTACACAAAGCTATTACGAATCTTGCCATCTCCATCCCCAGAAGCTGAAAAATTCTCGAAAGTATTAAAATCCTACAATGGTGGATTGCGTGACCCCCAGGGAATGCGGTATACTTTAACCACCGTGAGATCATCACTGCATGAGGAGGCGGGCCGTATGAGGAGAAAGCGCTACTGGGGCATCCGTACCAAAATCATTTTGTATACTGTGCTGTGCGTGGTAGCCGTAGGGCTTGCCAGCAGCCTGTACCTCTATCAATATATGCAGAGGATTATCTCCGATAAGATAACCCAGATTGACGACCTGAACGCAGGGACGATTGCCGCCCGGCTGAACGACTGTCTGTCACAGGCGCATACCCTCCAAACCTATTGCGGCAACTCCGGCCGGGTCATCGACGCTCTGAACCAAATCCCCGGCACGCCCAGGGCAACGGCCGCCGCCCTCAAGGCCCAGAACGCCATCAACGTCTATCTGCGCACCTCCTCCATCGACAGCTACATCAACCGCCTGGTGGTGTTTAACGAGGACGGCATATATGTCAGCGCCGTTACCGCCTATGAGGGCGGTCTGCGGGATCTGTCCAACCTGCTCTGCTCGGAGCAGTTCCAGGCCTGGAAGCAGGGCGGGCAGTCCGGCTCATGGCGGCTGTCCCCCTCCCTAACCCCTCACAGAGCCGACTGCCTGGCGCTGTTCTCCCCGGTATACGGCTACGCCTCCAACCAGCTGGGCTATATCTACATTGAACTGAGCTGCAACATCGTCACCGACGTGCTGGCCCCCTACAATGATTTGAACCTCTTTTTTGTCCAGACGGCGGCGGCAGACCGGCTCACCACCGCCAGAGCCGCCCCGCTTGTGGACGCCCTTTCCCCTCAGGCCGCCCAGGGCGACGAATTTGAGTACGCCGGCGTGACCTATTCCCTGCAAAACCACCCGCTGCACACCGGGGGGCTGGTGCTGTCCAGCTGCGTCAATCAGACCCAGCTCCAGGCCGCCAACCACGACATCCTATTCTCCGCAGTGACCGTGATTTTGATGATTGTGCTCATCGCAATTTTTGTACTCATTCTGCTCACCCACTATATCACCACCCCCATCCGCCGCATCACCGAGAAAATCAACCGCATCGCCATGAACGACTACTCCTTTGACCCGGAGCTGGAAAAGCCCCGCAGCGAGATGGGAGAGATCGGCGCGCGGCTCAACGAGCTGGGGCTGGGCTTCCAACAGCTTTTGTCCGAAACCATTGCGCTACACGATGAGCGGGCCAAAATCGAGATGGACCTGCTCCAGTCCCAGGTGAACCCCCACTTTCTCTACAACACCCTGAATTCCGTGCAATGGATGGCGGTGGTGCAGAAGAACATCGGCATCGAGAAAATGGTGAAAAGCCTGGTGAACCTGCTGCGAAACATCAGCAAAGGCGTGTCGGACAAAATCACTCTGACGGAGGAGCTGGCCCTGCTGGACGATTACGTCAGCATCCAATCCATCCGCTACATGGGCGCCTTTGAGTACCACTGCCAGGTACCGGAGGCGCTGCAGCGGTACCAAATTATCAAATTCACCCTTCAGCCCTTGGTGGAAAACGCCATCTTCCACGGTGTAGCACCCAAAGCTTCCTTGGGCGTCATCACGGTGGACGCCTTCGAGGAGGCGGACTTCCTGGTGCTCACCATCACCGACAATGGCGTGGGCATGACAGCGGAGCAGGCCGCCGCCGTGCTCCAATCCCGGGACGGGGCGGATAAATCCTCCATGACGGGCATCGGCCTGGGTAATGTGAACCGGCGGCTGAAGCTGGCCTACGGCAAGGGAGCCGGGCTGACCATCGACAGCACGCCGGGCGAATACATAAGGGTATCTGTGAGAATCGGCAAGGAAATCAACGCTCCCGGCGAAGGATAGGAGGTAGCTTATGTACCGCGTCTTATTGGCCGATGATGAGCCCATCATCTTGTCCGGCTTACAGTCCATGCTCAGCTGGGACCGGCTGGGCTGCGCCATATGCGGCGCCGCGCGCAACGGACAGCAGGCGCTGGAGCTGGCGGAAACCCACCGCCCCGATATCGTAATCTGCGACATCAATATGCCCCTGCTCACCGGGCTGGAGCTGCTGGAGGTCTGCGCCCAGCGGTATCCGGAAATGGTGTTTGTCATGCTCACCAACCACCAGGATTTCCACATGGCCCAGCAATCCCTTCGAAATCGCGCGGTGGACTACCTGCTGAAAATTGACCTGGACGAAGAGAAGCTGGCCCACGCTCTCCGGCGGGCCATGGATGAGTGTGAAAAGCGCCGCAGGCTCTGCGCAGGCGCTCCCTCCTCTGGGCAGGGCGACAGCCCCGCGGAGGCCGCCGCTCGCCATGCCGCTCGCCTTCTCTCCCCCGAGGGCGGATATGAGGCGGAACGGGCCATTGCCGCCTTGGAGGAGCTGGGGGCGGCCCGCCGCTGCGCTGCCGTCCTGCTGGTGATGGACCCCTCCGCCATCCACAACATCGGCTCCTTTACCCAAGAGGAGCGTCAACGCCTGTTCAGCTTTCATCGGAACCTGGCCCTGGACGCGGCGCAAAAAGTGTTTCAGGGCCTTGGCTTCACCCCGCTGCCCCCCGGCTCGGGCGGCGCCACGGTGTTTTTCCTCTGGGGGCTGGAGGACGCCACGCCCATTGCCCAGTTCCAGGCCCGGCTGTCCGCCGCCTTCCGGGACATCTCTCAGATGAGGCTGAGCGTACTGTCCACCGGGGTGCTTTCCGGGCCGGAGCTGATGGATTTGCGCCCCCAGGTGGAGCTGCTCCGGCGAGAGCACGCCCTCTCCCCCCGGCCCTTTTTGACCTGGTCACAGTCCATTGGCAAGGCGGACTACGTGGCCGCCGCCAGACAGTATGTGGATTCCCACATTCTGGAGCGGGTTTTGGTGCAGGACGCCGCGGCCGCCATCGGCATCACCCCCAACTACCTCTCCAGCCTCTTTAAGCGCCAGCTGGGGCAAAACTTTATGGACTACGTCAACGCCACCAAGGTAAAATACGCCTGCGCCCTGCTCCGGGACGGAAAGCATATGGTGTACGAGGTGTCCCATATCCTGGGCTACGACAACGCCTATTATTTCACCAAAGTATTTAAGCGATATATGAAGATGACGCCCAAGGAGTACCAGGCGGGTTCTACCCGAGGATAGGGAATCCCGGATTCATACGTCCGCCTAATGAGCCTCCCCCAGCACAAAAAGCGGCTAAAAGCACCGGGCAGGGAGGCCAAACCTCCTGCCCGGTGCTCTCTAAAGCTTTTCAGACATTTCCCTGTGCGGGCCGGCTCCGTCACGCCTCCTGGTATAATTCCAGAATCGCGCCGTCCTTCCAAACAAAAGCCAGCCGGTCGCCTTTTTCGTTGGCCTCCATGGGGCCGCAGATTACACTGTCCGCGTCGGCGACGTACTTCTCCAGGTCGTCCACCTTGTAGGCCACGTGGGGGTGGCGGTGAATCTCCTCCGGGAAGGGGGTGCCCTCCTCAAATTTCAAGTACTCGATTTTGTAGTCGTAGTCGTCTACGCAGCTCACCCAGAACTTGGCCCCCTCGTTGTAGACCATATTGGGCTTGCGGTTGGTAATGGGAATCCCGATGTGCATATACTCAGCGGACATACTTTTTCCTCCTTTTGCTTACCGCTGGTTTTTCACTTCCTGATAGACCTCGTAGGCCTGAGCCGGGGTATAGCCCTCATGCACCACCTTGCCGATGGCTTGGGCCATACCCGCGGGAGAGTCGGACTGGAAGATGTTCCGGCCCATGTCCACCCCGTGCGCCCCCTCCTGGATCGCCCGGTAGGCCATCTCCAGGGCCTCCGGCTCCGGCAGCTTCTTGCCGCCCGCAATGACGATGGGCACGGGGCAGGCCGCCGCCACCCGCTCGAAGCCGTCGCAGTAGTAGCTCTTGACCACATTGGCCCCGTTCTCCGCCAGTACCCGGGTGGCCAACAGGAAGAACTTCTCCGTGCGCTCCATCTCCTTTCCCACGGCCACCACCCCCAGGGTGGGGATGCCGTACCGGCTCCCCGCGTCGGCAGTCCGGGCCAGAAGCTCCAGGGAGCGGCTCTCGCCGGGAGAACCGATGAAGGTCTGCACCGCCATACAGTCGGCGTTCATCTCAATGGCGCTGTCGATGCCGCAGGCGATGCCGCCGCCGTTGGACATATCATCGTAGAGAACTGTGGAATCGTAGGTCACCCGGACGCATTTCGCCGCCGGAACGACGGGGGAAATGCAGGAGCGAATAACTCCCCGGGTGCCCATGAGCACGTTTACATAGGGTATGAGGGGCGGGATCACCAAGTCGATACGCTCCAGCCCGGCGGTGGGTCCCATGATGTATCCGTGATCAAAGGCCAGCATAACGGTGTTGCCCGACTGGGGACGGAACATCCGGGCCAACCGGTTCTTCATTCCCCAGGCGCAGTGGGCGTTCCCCTTGACATAAAAGCCCTCCTGGGGGGCGGGCACGTCCAGATGGTAGTCGTGGGCCGCCTTGTTGCCGATGTTGTCAGCCATAGCTTACTCCTTGCTGTAGGCGGGGGTATGGCAGGGGGTGTTCCACAGGCGGATGAACTCCTCGTCCCACTTGGCGATGTTCATCTGGAAGCCGCCCGCCTCCTGCACGGTGAGAATCTCGCCCACCATACTGGCCACCACATCCACGCCCTTGGCCTTCAGAAACTCCACGGTATCCTTAAACAGCACCAGCATCTCCATCATGGTGGTGGCGCCGCAGCCGTTGATCATGACGAACGCCTTGTCCCCCGCCGCCAGCTCCAGCTTTTTGGACAGAGCGTCCGCCACGGTGGCCACGGTGTCCTTGGCGGACATCATGGCCACCCGGATGCCGCCGCCCTCGCCGTGCTGGCCCGCGCCGATTTCCATCAGGTCGGTCTCGCCCAGGTCGCCAAAGGACATACCGTTCTGAGGGTGGGTGGCGTCGGTGGACTTGACGGTGACGGAGGCCATGCTGTCGGCATAGCGCTGGGCGATGGCGGCCACCTCGTCCAGACTTTTGCCCTCCCGGGCCGCCGCCGCCGCGATGTGGTACAGGGCCACCGCCCCGGCAAGCCCCCGCTTGTTGTCCTCACCGTTGGGGTCATACTGAATCTCCTCGCCAGTGACCACCTGGCGCACGTTGAGCCCCGCCTTCTGCGCCAGCTTCATGGCCTGCTTGCCCGCCAGCTGGTCGCCGGCGTAGTTCAGGGTGAGCAGCAGCACGCCGTGGCCCTTGTCCGCCAGCTTCATGGCGTCGAATACCAGCTGGCCGTTGGGGGCGGCGAAGATGTCGCCTACCGCCTGAACGTCCAACATACCCTTGCCCACAAATCCAGCCTGAGCGGGCTCATGGCCGGAGCCGCCGTAGGTGACGATCGTAACTCGGTCAGCGTTGGCCAGGTCCTTACTGATGACCAGGTGGCCGTCCACGTCCAGAATATCGGGCCAGGCCAGCCCCAGGCCGACGAGCTCCTCGTCAGTGATGGTCTCGGGAGCATTGATAAATTTCTTCATTTTCATGGAACATACCTCTCCTTCAAAATTTTAAGCCTTCGCCAAACCCTGGAAGAAATAGGACATTGACACCGCCCCGGCGTCCGGGGTGCCGATGGTCTGGGCCCCATAGCTCTTGGCCCGACCGAATTTGGACACAAATCCCTTGCTGTCCTCCGCCCCTTGGACGGCCGCCTGAGCGGCCAGGGACAGCAGCTCGGCCTCATCGCCCCCCTGATAGGCGGCGATGATCTTGCTGGCGGGAATCAGGGCATCCATCATGGTCTTGTCTCCCACCTTTGCCCCGGACATATCGTCCAGCTCCTCCAGCGCCTTGGCAAAAATGGCCTTCAGCCCCGCCACGTCGATCTCGTCTCCCTCCGGGGCGTCCTCCTGCAACCCGTCCAGCCAGGTGTTCCACAGGGGGACCGCGCTGCCGCCATTCAACGTCATAACAGCCATGGCCGCGTCGTCCAGCATAGCGCGGATGCCGCCCTCCGACTGGTCCACCGCACGGTCGATCGCCCCCGCGATCTTGGCCATCGTCAAACCGTGGTCGGCGTCGCCAAATCGGGAGTCGATTTCCGTCAGTTCGGCCTCCGCCGACAGCACCGATGCGCAAGCGTGTTTCAGCCGCGCTGCAAGTTCGGCTTTTGTCATGCTCATCTCACCTCCGAAATTTTGTTTTGTTACGTCCGTGCAACAACAATATCACGTTTTGTAACATAAGTCAACGTTTAACGGCATTTCCCCTATTTTGCACAGTTTAGCCGCTCGTTATCTGTGTGAAACAGACAAAAAATTAACACCCTGAATCGTCAGCACGATTCAGAGTGTTACAAATACTACTTCCTTGCGAGCAATCCCTTTACAAGCTCAGCCCGGGCCACCAAATGGGTGAACACTCCGGTCCTTAGCGCACCCTCCAACGCCTTCACGCTGGTGTTAGCAGAACACACCCCAATGATATTGGGACACCGCCGGAGGGTGTCAATGGGGATTTGGATGGCAAAGTCCTGTTCCGATTGAATCACCGTCCCCGTCTCGTTGAAATAGTAGACCAGCATCCGTCCACAGGCCCGCTGGCGTTGGAGCAAGCCGCCGTATCGAACCAGGGAGGCAAAGTCGGGGCTGGAGGGGTAGTCCCCGATATTGACCAGCGCCGTGTCTAACCGTTCCCACTGCTGGTAAATCTGGCGGTAAACCTCAGTGGAGCACAGCACCTGTTTTTCCTCCAAGCTCTCCGGCAGAGCCGGGAGGTAGAGAAAATGGGGGAAGGCCCCCAGCTGTTGGGCCATCACCCGGACCGTCTCGTTGGACTGGTAATTCCGGGCCGGGATGCTGGCGTTGCCCACCAGGGGACAGATATCGGTGACGCTGCTGTCCAACTGGGGATTCTCCTCCAACCAGGTCACCAGCTGGCCGATTAGATACCCCCAGCCCACTCCCAGCCGCCGGGCCCCCAGCTGTCCCAGCAGCTCCACCGCCCCCTGGGACAGCTGCCGGTTGGTGGCGTCATTGTCCTCGCCGTCCTCCACCAGCACGCCGCCATGGATGGACCCAGACAGCCGCAACCGGTCCATGAGCCCGGCCGACTGGGCCCCCGGCTCATGAACTGTAATCTCCACAATGCCCAGTTCCCGGGCTTCGGACAGCATCCGGCTGATCAGCGGGCGGGACACTCCCAACTCCTGGGCAATATCGCTTTGTTTTTGGTCATCCAAGTAGTATCTCCTGGCTACATAGGCCAGTTTTTTTTGTTTCTCCAAATTAAGCCCCACAAGGTTGCTCCTTATGCTCAAGATGTGTTACATATGTTATAAACTTATTTATAGCATAAAAAGCGCAGCAATACAAGTGCGGAAAGCACATGATTCACCTCACGCTGCTGCCGATCCCGCAGATGGCGCCCACAGCGCTGGCAATCAGAGCCATATCACATAGGTTTTAACAGAACCAGCGCCCGCTGTAGGCGTGGCAAGGCATAGGAGAAAAAATCCTGGTAGACCCCGCAGTAGTAATTCCGCCCCAACCCATCCGCCCCCTCCAGCCGGTCCCGGCGGCAGCCATTGCGGCACAGGAAATACCATTGGCACTCCCGGCACTCCGCCGGAACTTGCTGGGACTGCCGGATGAAGCCCAACTCCTCTCTGGCTTTATCCAGCTCCGCCCAGGTATCCTGTAGGATATTTCCCAGCCGGAACTGGTCCAGCCCGTAGAAGTCACAGGGGTAGACGCTCCCATCCGCCTCCACAAGATACTGAGGCCCGCAGCACCCCACCATGGAACACTGCTCCGGGGCGTGTCCGGCCAGCATCCACAGCAGGTTGTCAAAATAGCGGATAGACCAGTACCGCCCTTGCTCCAGCTCGCCGTACCACAGATCGAACAGCGTTTTCAGAAATTCCCCGTACCGGGCCGGGGTGAGGGAGTAGTCCTCTCCCCCCCGCTCTCCCTCCAGGGGGTCTAAGCAAGGGATATACTGCTGGAAGCGGAAGCCCGCCCCGCACAGGGTCGTGAACACCTTCCGGATATGCCGGGCCAGATAGCCGGTCACCACAGTGAGGACGTTAAATTCCACTCCGCCCTCTTCCAGCAGGCGGGCAGCCCGCAGCACTTTATCGTAGGTGCCCTTGTCCGCCCCGTCCCGGCGGAACCTATCGTGGCAGGCCCGGTTCCCGTCCAGGGAAAGGCCCACCAGGAAGTGGTTTTCCCGCAAGAAGCAGCTCCAATCCCGATCCAGCAGGGTGCCGTTGGTCTGGATGGCGTACCGCACCGCCACCCCTCGCGGGATCCTCTGTCCCGCCTGGGCGACAAAATCCCGGAAAAAATCCAGCCCTGCCAGGGTGGGCTCACCGCCCTGGAACAAGAAGGAGATGGAGCCCTCTGCTACCCCAGCCGCCTTTTCAATGAGCGCGCGGCTCACCTCATTGGACATCAGGCCGTAGTTGGGCACAGCCCGAGCCCCGGCCTCATCGGCGTAAAAGCAGTATGTGCAGCGCAGATTGCAGGCGCTGGAGGCGGGCTTCAAGAGAATACTCAGGGGCGGCATGGCGGCGTCCTCCCTTGTTTCGTCAAATTTTTGTCGTCCGGGCGGGGCCCACGGTCCGCCCCAGATAGATCTTCGGGGCCAGCACGTAGGTGTACCCCAGGTCGTCGCAGTCCTTATTCCGGATCATCCGCATCAGCCGAGAGGCCACCTCCTGGCCAATCCGGTAGCCCTGATGGATGGAGCACGTGACTCCCTGCTCCTCCCAGTCATCGTTGGAGTAGTCGAAACACACCAGGGAGCAGTCCTGGGGCACCCGTTTTCCCTGCTTCTCCAGCACCTGCCGCACCAACTGGTAGATCATGTAATTGCAGCACACCACTGCCGTGCATTGGGGCAGCTGCTTCAAAAAATGGTCGATGGAGCGAGTGAAGCGGGCGTCATGGGCCTCGTCGGAAACGCACCACTTGACATAATCATCCTGGTATTCCACCCCGTTTTTTTGCAGAACGGCGGCCATCCCCTGGAATTTCTCAATGCTCTGGTAGTTGTCGGAGACAAATATCCCCGCGATGTTCCGATGCCCCTCCCGAATCAGCAAACCGATGAGTTCTTCGGCGCACCGTGGGTCATTGACCACTACCCGAGGGCATTTCAGATTTTTATAATAGTTGTTGTAGAAAATGACCGGGATTCGCTTCTGATAGATCCGCTGGTAGCAGTCCAGATTGGGGTTCAGCAGGCTGGCCTTCACCCCGTCCACGATGAAGCCCCGGAAGCCCTGATCCATCACCGCGGTGAGACAGCGGCGCTCGTTGGCAAATTTATTGTCTGTCAGGAATGTGCGCAAATCCACCTGGTCGGGAGGCAGAATGCTGCGGATCCCATCCATCAGACTGGAATTGGCGTTGCCGTCCTGCCCCTGGAGAATCAGGCCAATCTTGAGCCTGTCCCCGCTGCCCCCCAGCTCCCAGGACAGGGCGGCCCCCTTGTTGATATAGGTGCCGCTCCCCCGCACCCGGCGGAGCAAGCCCTCCTGGGTCAGCCGGTCCAGTGCGCGGCGCACCGTCTCCCGGCTGACGGACAGCCGCCGGCTCAAGGCGTTTTCCGAGGGTATTTTTGAGCTATTGGAGAACTTGTTCTCCTCAATGTAGGCCCGCACCCAGAGATATACGGCCTCTGATTTCCGATCCATCCCACTCATATGCTCCCCCCTGGGCAGAAACCCAAGGGCGGCAAATGCCGCCCTTGGGTTTTGGTCTAATCCGTAATGACAGGCCGCACGCCCTCCGCCTGCTCAATCCAGTCCAGCAGGCGTTCCCGCAGCTCTGCCTTCACCTGGGCATATGCGGGGTCGGCCACCACGTTGTTCATCTGGTGGGGGTCCCGGTCCATATCGTACAGGAAGTCGTCGGCGTACACATCCGCCGCAGCCTCCTCGCCGCCGTTGACGCCGGGGGCGTAGACCGAATACAGGTAGTCCGCCGTGCGCAGGCAGCGTCCCACCCGGCTCTCTGAAATCTGGGCAAAGGCCTCGTTGGCTCTATTATCGTCCTTTTTTTCTACCACGTCAAGGAGATTTTCCCCGATCATAGCTTCCCCCACATCCACTCCGGCCAGGGCCAGGATGGTTTTGGGCAGGCTGGCGGTGCTCACAATCTCCTCCACCGCCACGCCGCCCTGGAAGGGCCCGCCCGCGATCACCAGGGGCACATGGAGGGCCGCGTCGTGGCAGGACCGCTTATAGTCGTCGTAGCCGTTCAGATGCCCATCCCGGTTGCGGGTCATAAAATGAGAGCCGTGGTCGGAGGCGAAGATGATGACCGTATTGTCATACAGCCCCTCATCCTTCAGCCGCTGTACCAGCCGCCCCAGGTTCTCGTCCAGGCTGGCGCACTGGCCCAGATAGTCGGGGTACTCCTCCGCCGCGTTGCCCCCCAGGGCCTTCAGATCCTCCGGCAGCACAAAATTTTTAAACCGCTCTTTGGAGCCGTCGGGGCCCTCGTAGTGCTTCCGGTCATTCTGATGGTGGGGTTCGATTTGGGAGATGGTCATGAAGAAGGGCTTTTTGCGGTCATAGGTATCAAAGAAATGCAGTGCCAAATCGTTGATGCAGTCCGCCCGGTAGCCCTGGAAGTCCACCCGGTTGTTGTCCTCGTCAAATACGAAGCCATCATATCCGTGGGAGGTAAACTCCAGCACGTCCGCCGCCCGCCAGTAACCGGTATATCCCCCCCGCAGTTCCTTGGGGATGGCTGTGACGGTGTGGTCGATGGTGGGGGGCTTCTCCAGCTCGCCGTCGCTGGCCAAGTGCCATTTGCCGATGTAGGCGGTCTCATAGCCCGCCTCCTCGATATAGCTGCCCAGGGTCTTGACATTGGCAGGGAGCATGATGTTGTTGCGGAAGCAGCCCGTCTCGGTGGGCCATTTGCCCGTCTGGAACAGGGCCCGGCAGGGGCCGCACACCGGCTGAGGAGAGAAGGCATTATCGAACTTGACTCCCTCCCGGGCCAGCGCGTCTAAGTTGGGTGTGATATCCAGGGGCTGTCCAAAGCACCCGCAGGTGTCCCACCGCTGCTGGTCTGTAAAATAGAAAATGATGTTATTGGGCATAGATCAGTGCTCCTTCCCGGCAGCCTGGGCCGCCTTGCGCTCATTCAGTTTGCCGCGGACGATGGTACCCACCGCCACAACGATCAAAACCAGGAAAATAATGCAATAAATACTGCTGAAGAAGATGGCGGGATTGCCGTTGGAGATGTGCAGGGCCCGGCGGAAGTTGGTCTCCGTCATGTTGCCCAACACCATGCCCAGCAGGATGGGAACAGCGGGCATATCCAGCTTGCGCAGCACCCAGGCGATAACGGCAAACACCAGCGCCACCGACACATCGAAATAGTTCTTATTCACGGAGTAGGCCCCGGCAAAGCAGAAAATCACGATAATGGGGGTGAGGATTTCCTGAGGAATGGACACCACCTTGGCAAACAGCTTTGTGAGGAACTTACCCTGGAGCAGCATAAACAGGTTCACCAGGATCAGGCCCAGCATGATGGCGTACATGATGGCCCCGTCGGTGGTGAAAAGGCTCAGGCCGGGGTTCAGGCCGTTGATCATCAGGGCGGACAGCATGATGGCCACTGTGCCGTCCCCCGGTATGCCCAGGGTGAGCAGGGGAATCAGCGTGGCTCCCGTGACGGCGTTGTTGGCGGACTCTGCGGCGGCGATGCCCTCCACGGAGCCATGGCCGAACTCCTCCGGGTGCTTCGACATATTCTTGGCCGTGTTATAGCTGAACCAGGACGCCTCGGAGGCCCCGGTGCCGGGGATAATGCCCACCAGGGAGCCGATCAAAGAGGACAGCAGCACCGGGCGCACCATGCGCTTGTACTCGTCCTTGGTAATCACCCCGTTGTCCTCCATCTTTTTCGCGTCCAGATGGAGGGCGTCCGGCTTCAGCTCCGCCTTGGCCAGGATCTCCACCAGGGCGAACAGGCCGATGAGGCACACCGCCAGATCCAGTCCCATGTACAGCCGGCCGATCCCGAAAGTGAGCCGGTCATAGCCCGTCATGGGGTCGGTGCCCACGCAGGAGAGCAGCAGGCCGATGCAGGCGGAGATGATGCCCTTGATCATGCTCTTGCCGGATACCCCGGCGATGATGGTCAGGCCGAACAGGCACACCATGAAATACTCGGCGGTGCCCAGCTGGGCGGCCACCCGGGCCACCTGGGGGCCCAGGAACAACAGCATCAGCGCCGAGAACACCCCGCCGAAGGTGGAGGCGTACAGGGCGATCTTCAACGCCGCCTTGGTACGCCCCTGCTTGGAGAGGGGGTGGCCGTCCAGCATGGTGGCGGCGGCATGGGGCGTGCCGGGGGTGTTGATGAGGATAGCGGAAACGCTGCCGCCGTAGCCTCCGGCGCAGTAGATGCCCAGCAGGAACATCATGCCGGGGATGGCCGTCATCTGATAAGTGAAGGGCAGGAACAGGATCACGCACAGGATCACCGTCAGTCCGGGGATGGCGGCGAACACCGAGCCGATGAACACGCCGATATTGATCCAAAAAATATTTTCCAGCGTAAACAGCAGTCCGCTGGCCGGGCCGATAAACTCCAGCATCGTATGTTCCCTCCCCTCAGAAACTCACGCCCAGACCGAAGCGGAAAGCGCACCAAATGCCCACCGCCAGCGCCAGCGTAATCACGTAATAGCTCCACTTTTTGCACCGAAAGAACGCCAGGAACCCCAGCACACAGAACACTGCCCCAATAACAAACAGCCCGGTGTATTTACACAGCAGATAAGTCACCAGCAGAATACCCAGAATCACCAGGGCCTTTACCTCCACCAGGAGGTTTATGGTCTTCCATGTAATAGGCTGCTTCCGGGCCAGCTTGACCAGCTCCTTGCCGATGAGGGCGGCGCAGCAGGCCAGCATAACCACCATCAGCAGGGTGGGAAAGGCCCGTCCATCCACCACGTCCCCTCCGGTGGTGGTGACCTGACCGGGCATCGCCAGCAGCATGGCAATCCCCACCAACGCAAACACGATCCCCGCCGTCAGGTCAGACGGGAAGCGGAGCTCCCGGCCTTTTAACGCCTCACCCCAGGCGTCCAGGCGGGCATCCAAGCGGTCGATCAATTGCTTCAACAGGATCTCCCTCCTTTTGTTTGTTTAAAAAATCCGGGGGAACGGGGGACAGCCCCATTCCCCCGGACAGTTGGCAGGAATCAACCGGCAACGATATCCTTATACTCGTTGACGATGTTCTTCACATTTTCGATGTGGTCCTCCACGTCCTCCACAGACATGGTGTCCACCTCCAGGAGCATGGTGTCCTGGAGCCACTCGGCCACTTCCTCATCGGCCAGGATCTTGCCGTAGAGTTCCTTCAGCGCGGAGACCTTGTCCGCGTCGGTGCCGGCGCGGGCCATGATGAAGCAGCGGTTGCGGAAGTACGGATAGCCGTGCTTACCCACGCCCTCGACCCCCTCGAAGGGACCGGCGGTAATGTCGTCCTGGTCAAAGGCGCACACGATGGACACGCCGCCCTGCTGATAGGTCTCCAGAATCTGGGACTGGTGGGAAACGGCGAAATTGGTCTCGCCCTTGGCCACAGCCTGGGCGGCCTCGGCGGCGGACTGGTAGGGGGTGAGCTTCAGCTTGTCGCCCGCGCCCATGGAGCCGAACAGAGCGGCAGCCAAAAACGCCTCGGAGCCCATGGCGCCGTTGACGGCCACGCTGATCTCGTTGCCGCCCTCCACATAGGCCTTCAGGTCGTCCACGCTCTTGATATTCAGCTTGGCATCGGCGGACAGGACGAACACGGAGGAGTACAGGTTCTCCACGAACACAAAGTCCTCATAACCGAATTGCAGCTTGGCGGGGTCCAGGATGGCGGTAATGGACAGCAAACCCTCGCCCGCAAAGACCAGCTCGGTGTCGTTGGCCTTGGTGTCCATGATCCAGGTGTTGACGGTGGCGGCGTCGCCCTTGATGGCCTCAGCTACCAGGGTGATGTCCTTGGAATACTCGGTGGACTTGGCGGCGGCCTTCTGGCTGACCATGGCGGCCACGCCGGAGGGAGCCCAGGGACAAGTGACCTTCCAGGTGGCGCTCTTGCTGCCACAGCCAGCCAGCAGGGAGGCCAGGAGTACAAAGGCGAGACTCAGGCTAAGCACTCTCTTTTTCATTTTAATTGCTCCTTTTTTGTGTTTTGTCAGATGCGGCCCATGCCGTGTCCCGCCGCACCTGTATTGATTTTACTGTAACACAAAAAATGGCATTGATTCAACATCTCAAAAAACAAAGTGTATAAAGTTGTCTAATCATTGTTCTTATCATTAAAACTTGTCTGTAATTTTTGGGATTTCCATGCGTTTTACACAAAAGCCAGCGTCTTTGAACAGGATAACCTAATCGTCCCCATTTGCGCTGATTTGGAAACACGCCGCAGGCCAGCTGTCATAGCGGAGCACCTGCAAGCAGCATAAGAAGTCCTTGAAAAAGCGTCTAAAGGAGGGTATGATAGACCTAACACTTGATAGGAGGACCGCGATGAAGCACATTTTGCTGCTGGAGGACGACACCGCCTTAGGACAGGGCATCCGGCTTGCCCTGGAAAATAACGGCGTTCAAGTGGAGTTATGCACCGCGCTATCCCAGGCGCAAAGCCTTCCGCCCTGCAAAAAGTTTGACCTGCTCATTCTGGATGTCAACCTGCCCGACGGCAGCGGGCTTGATTTTCTGCGAGAGGTACGGCGCTGCCATTCCAGTGTCCCCGTCATCCTGCTCACGGCGAACGATTTGGAAACCGACATCGTCTATGGTCTTGAATCCGGAGCGGACGACTATATCACCAAACCCTTCTCTTTGGCCGTACTGCGGGCCAGGGTCAACGCCCAGCTGCGGCGCGGTACTCCGGTGCAGACGGCCGCAGTAGAATTAGAGGGCTTCTCCTTTGATTTTGAGTGGATGGAGTTCCGTAAAAACGGCCAGCCCATCCAACTGAGCAAAACGGAACAGCGGCTGCTGCGCATCCTGGTGGAAAACCGGGGCCGCGTTCTGTCCCGTGAGACACTGCTGGAGCGGGTGTGGCCGGGCAGCGCGGAGTATGTGGAGGAGAACGCCCTGTCTGTTACCGTCAAGCGCCTGCGGGACAAGCTGGAGGACATCCCCTCCAGACCCCGCCTTCTGAAAACGGTCTATGGCATCGGCTACACCTGGGCGGTGAACTGACATGACGTGGAGCACTGCTGTTATCGCCGTTTTCACGGCGGCCGCGCTGGCGGCGGCGGTCTGGGGCCGCCTTTACGCCAGGCGCGTCATGAAAAACCTGAACCGTATGCTGGATGCAGCCATGGCGGGGACCTTTCTGGAGCGGGACTTCGATGAAAGCCTGCTCTCCGCCGTGGAGTCCCGGTTTGCCCACTATCTGGCCGCCAACGCCGTCTCCGCCCAGAAGCTCCAAGGGGAAAAGGACAAAATCAAAACCCTGATCGCAGACATCTCCCACCAGACCAAGACCCCGGTGGCCAATATTCTGCTGTATACCCAGCTCCTGTCGGAGCAGGAGCTTTCCCCGGAGGGCCGGAACTGCGCCGCGGCCCTGGAGGGTCAGGTGGAAAAGCTGCGCGCTCTGGTGGACGCGCTGGTAAAGACCTCCCGGCTGGAGGCGGGCGTCCTGGCCCTGCACCCCAAGACGGGGCCGCTGGCGCCCATGCTGGAAGACGCGGCCGCTCAGTTTATCCCCAAAGCGTCAGAGAAGAGGATCGCCCTGACGCTGGCATCCACGGACGCCCACGCGGTCTTTGACCCCAAGTGGACGGCGGAGGCCGTGTGCAACCTGCTGGACAACGCGGTAAAATACACGCCTGCCGGCGGGACGGTCACGGTCGAGGTCATCCCCTACCATATGTTCTGCCGCGTCAACGTCACGGACAGCGGCCCCGGCATCCCGGAGGCGGAGCGGGCCAAGGTATTCCAGCGCTTCTACCGCTCCCCCGCCGCCTACGAGACCGAGGGCGTGGGAATCGGCCTGTATCTGGCCCGCCAGATCGCGGAGGGGCAGGGCGGGTATATCAAGGTGTCCTCCCGGCCGGGGCAGGGGAGCTGCTTCTCCCTCTATCTGCCCCGGAGCTGAAATCTTTCCAAAGTGTAAGGTTTCAGAAAGAACCTGGAAAGATTTCTGTGCTAAAGTCTGTACCGTCGGGAAATGGTACAGACTTTAATCTTATGGAGGTGCGTTTTTATGGCCATTTTGGAGACCCATGACCTGCGGAAGATATATGGATCCGGCGACACAGAGGTCCGGGCCCTGGACGGCGTGGACCTGACGGTGGAGAAGGGCGAATTTGCCGCCGTCGTGGGCACGTCCGGTTCGGGCAAATCCACCCTGCTGCATATGCTGGGCGGGCTGGACCGGCCCACATCAGGCACCGTCACCGTGGACGGGCGGGAGCTTTCCTCCCTGAAGGACGAAGCCCTCACCATTTTCCGGCGGCGGAAGATCGGCTTCGTGTTCCAGAACTACAACCTGGTTCCGGTGCTGAACGTCTATGAAAACATCGTCCTGCCCATCCAGCTGGACGGCGGACAGCCGGACAAGGCATACATGAACCAGATTATTGACACCCTGGGCCTGGAATCCAAGCTGCAAAACCTGCCCAACAACCTCTCCGGCGGCCAGCAGCAGCGGGTGGCCATCGCCCGGGCGCTGGCGGCGAAGCCGGCGATCATCCTGGCGGACGAGCCCACTGGAAATCTGGACAGCCGCACCAGCCAGGATGTTATGAGTTTGCTGAAGGTCACCAGCCAGCAGTTTGCCCAGACCATTGTGATGATTACCCACAACGAGGAGATCGCCCAGATGGCCGACCGCATTATCCGCATTGAGGATGGCCGCATCGTGACGCGGGGGTGATCGCTGTGATAAAAGTATCTAACGGAAGCTGTGTCCGGCGGCTTGGTTTTCGTTCCTTGAAAGCGGCCCGGGCCCGGAACACCGTCGCGGCGCTGGCCATCGCCCTGACCACGGTGCTGTTCACCTCCCTGTTTACCATCGCCGCGTCCATCAACTACTCCTACCAGCAGGAGAACTTCCGCCGAGCCGGCAGCGACGCCCACGGCTCCTTCAAGGACATCACCTGGGAGCAGGCGGAGCAGCTCCGCCGGGACCCTCTGATTCAAGATTCCTGGTGCCGCCTTTTTGTGGGAATGCCCCACGACCCGCCCTTCAACAAGTCCCATGTGGAGGTCAGCTACATGGAACCCAACGGCGCGTCCCACTACTTCTGCACCCCTGTGGAGGGCGCGCTCCCCCGGGAGGGCACCGACGAGGCCGCGACGGATACCCACGTCCTGGCCCTGCTGGGCATTGAGCCCAGGGTGGGCGCACAATTTACCATAGCCATTACGCTGGACGATGGAACCACCCAGCCCCGCACAATCGAGAGGACCTTCACCCTCTCCGGCTGGTGGGAGTACGACAGCGCCATGCTCGCCAACAACGTGCTTCTGCCCCGGTCCGCCGCCGAGGAGATCTGCGCCCTGTCCAATGGGGAGCTGAACTCCATGACGGGCGCATGGAACCTGGATGTGATGTTTCAGAGCGCGGCAGGCATTAGGGAAAACCTGGGCGCGGTGCTGGGAAATTACGGCTATCAGCACACCGAGCCAGGGGCGGAGAATTATCTGGACATCGGCGTGAACTGGGGTTACACCGGGGAGCGGCTCTCCGGGAATTTTGATCCCATGACGGCTGCCGCCATTGCGACGATCCTCCTGCTCATCATCTTTACCGGATATCTCATCATCTACAACGTGTTCCAGATCTCCGTCACCAACGACATCCGGTTTTACGGCCTGCTGAAAACGATTGGCACCACTGGGAAACAGCTCAAGCGCGTGATCCGCCAGCAGGCACTGCTGCTCAGTCTGGTGGGCATCCCTGTGGGCCTGCTCTTTGGCTTCGTGATCGGAAATAAGCTCACTCCCCTCATCATGGCTCAGCTCAGCTATCAGAACGCCTTTGTTACCTTCAACCCCTGGATTTTTATCGGCGCGGCGGCGTTTTCCCTGCTGACGGTGTCCCTCTCCTGCGCGCGGCCCGGGCGGATTGCCGCCAGGGTTTCCCCGGTGGAGGCGGTGCGCTATGCCGAAGGCGGACAGCAATCCGGGAAGAAAGGCGGCAAACGGGCTGGCAAAGCCGGCGCATCCCTGCCGAAAATGGCCTGGGCTAACCTGGGCCGGAGCAAAGGTAAAACGGTAGTCACCATCATCTCTTTAACTCTGGCGGTGGTGCTGATGAATCTGGTGTATACGTTTGCCCACGGCTTCGATATGGAGAAATATCTCTCCGGTCAAGTAGTTACCGACTTTGTCCTGGGCCACGCTGACTACTTTCAGCCCGGCGCCAACTTTCGCTCGGCGGACCAGGCGCTTCCGGAGGAGGTCATTGCCCAGGTCAGCGCCCTGGGCGGCATCACCGAGGGAGGCCGGGTCTATGGTCAGGAGCGGTCGATCCAGGCCCTTCTGCCGGAGGAGTACCTCCGGCAGGACTACAGCAGGCACTATTCCGAGGAGACGCTGGACAACATCATCGCCTCCCAAGAGCATACGGACGAGGGCACCATCGTAGGCTTTGCCCAGCTCTATGGCCTGGAGGACTTCATTCTCAGCGAGATAACTGTGCTGGACGGGGATATCACGCCTTTGTCCGACCCCGGCCAGAACGCCATCGCCGCCGTCTATTCCGCAGATGAACATGGGGTGATTGCTGAGAATGGAAACTGCTTCCAAGTAGGGGATACCGTGACCCTGCGCTACGTAAAGGAGTGGGTGAATGTTGATATGGACACCGGGGAGGAACTCTCCGCAGAGGAGATAGAAGCCCGCTGGGCGCAGGGCGAAGCGAACTATGCTCCCCGGGCCAAGGTCTATGAGGAAAAAGAGTACACCGTTTGCGCCCGAATCTCCATCCCCAGCGCCCTCAGCTACCGCTACGCCACCCTTGGGGCCAGCAAACTGGCGATGGGTGCGGAGCTGTTCCAGCAGGATACCGGCACCAGCTCCGTGATGATTTACGCGTTCAACACTGCCGAGGAGTCCAACGCCGCTATGGAGGATTTTCTGAAGGAATACACAGGGTCCGTCCAGCCCACCTATGACTACGAGAGCAAACAAAGCAAAACAGCCGAGTTCGAGGGCTTTCGGAATATGTTCCTGACCATGGGCGGCGCGCTGTCGGGGATTATCGGTATGGTGGGCGTGCTCAACTTCATCAACGCCGTGCTGACGGGCATACTGGCCCGGAAACGGGAGCTGGCAATGCTCCAATCTGTGGGCATGACAGGAAAGCAGATGAACACCATGCTGGTGTACGAGGGGCTGTACTACACAATGCTATCCGCCGCCCTCTCCCTGGTCCTGAGCGCCGCGCTGGGACCGCTGGCGGGATCACTCTGCTCTGTCTTTTGGTTTTTCACCTATCAATTTACCGTCCTGCCGGTTTTGGCGGTCATACCACTATTTCTGATTCTGGGAATTCTGATTCCTCTGCTGGTGTACCGTTCCGTTAACCGCCGCACCATTGTGGAGCGCCTGCGGGAGATAGAAAGCTGACGCTCACAAGTTTGTTCTTGCGGCAGAACGATGTGCTAAGCGTCCCCCCAAAAAACCATCAAAAGCACCGGGCAGGAAGTTTTGGCTTCCTGCCCGGTGCTTTCTAACTCTTTCCCGACATTTCCCCGTGTGGGTCAAGACGCAAACGCGGAGCGCACGTCAGAGGAGAAGCGCTCCACCTGGACTGCCCGCTTTCGCTCACAGATGACCAGGGAACTACACCGTCAAAACTGATCCATACCGCAGGCCGTGGCCTGCTCAATCAAGCGGCGGTCGTTCGTCACCGCGTCGTAGAACCGGAAGCCGCCTGAAAAATTATATGCCTCATACCCGTGCCCGGCCAGGAGGCGGCAGGCAATGTAGCTACGCAGGCCGCTCTGGCACATCACATAGACCGGTTTGCCGGGCTCGATCTGATCCAGCCGGTCCCGCAGTTCGTCCACGGGGATATTTTGGAACCCCTCCGCGTGCCCCATGCCGTACTCCTGGCGGGTGCGCACGTCCAGCAGCGTCGCGCCGCCGTCCCGGGGCAGGTCCTTCACATCCTCCACGCGGAATTGCCTCACGATCCCTTTTGCCAGGTTTTCCACCATGAAGCCCGCCATATTCACCGGGTCCTTGGCGGAGGAGTAGGGCGGCGCATAGGCCAGGTCAAGTTCTTTCAGCTGGATGGCCGTCAGCCCGGCGTGAATGGCCGTCGCCAGCACGTCGATCCGTTTATCCACCCCGTCATAGCCCACGATCTGTGCCCCTAACAGGCGGTAGGTCTCCTTTTCAAAGACCACCTTTATGGTCATCACCCGCCCGCCGGGATAGTAGCCCGCGTGGCTCATGGGGGACAGTACCACCGTATCCACATCCAGCCCCGCCTTTCTGGCGCTGGTCTCGTTGACGCCGGTAGCGGCCGCCGTCAGGTCGAATACCTTGATGACCGAGCTGCCCTGGCTGCCTAAATACCGGCTGTCCCCGCCGCAGATGTTATCCGCCGCGATACGGCCCTGCTTGTTGGCGGGCCCCGCCAGGGAGATCAGCGTATTCTGCCCAGTGACCGCGTGCTTCACCTGCACCGCATCCCCCACGGCGTAGATGTCTGGGACGGAGGTCTCCATCCGGTCGTTGACCACGATGCTGCCCCTGGGCCCCAGCTCCAGCCCCGCCGCTTTGGCCAGGGCGGTGTCCGGGGTGACACCGATGGCCAGCGCCACCATATCGGCGTGGAGGGGAGGCGCGTCCTTCAGCAGCACGTCCACGCCGCCATCCCGCGCCGCAAAGCCCTCCACCGTGCGGCCCAGGGCCAGCCGGATGCCGTGCCGCCGTACCTCGCCGTGGAGGAAGGACGCCATGTCCGGGTCAAAGGGCCCCATGAGCTGGCTGAGCTGCTCCACGATGGTGACCTCCAGCCCCAGCTCCCGCAGGTTTTCCGCCAGCTCCACCCCGATGAAGCCACCCCCCACCAGCACTGCGGACTTGGGGCGGCTGGCGTCGATGTGCGCCTTGAGGCGGAAGGTGTCCTCCACCGTCCGCAGGGTGAAAAGCTGCTCCAGCTCCAGCCCAGGGAGGGGCGGCCGAGTGGGCTTGGCACCGGGGGATAGGATGAGCTTGTCGTAGCTCTCCTCAAAGCTCTCGCTGGTGCCCAGATTTTTGACGGAGACGGTCTTTTTATCCGGGTGGATGGCGGTGACCTCGTGCCGCACCCGCATATCCACCTGGAAGCGGGCGAAGAAGCTCTCCGGCGTCTGGAGAGTGAGGGCCTCGGGGGCCTCAATGACCCCGCCAATATAGTAGGGCAGGCCGCAGTTGGCGTAGGAGACATACCCTGACCTCTCAAAAACCACGATCTCCGCCTGTTCGTCCAGCCGGCGCAGCCGGGCCGCCGCCGTGGCGCCTCCCGCCACTCCGCCGATTATAACTACTTTCATGTCAGCGTTCCACCTTTTCTTATTTGATGGTTTTATAATACTCCGAATTTTCCGCAAGTTCCGTGATATTGTCACAAGGGCTTTGTGCAGCCGCTCCCTGTATGTGCGCACTCCTGATCCTTCGGTTCAACATTTTGCCCGCGGGATCAGGGGGCCGCGCAAGCCGGGTTAAAATGTAACGCGCATCTGACGCCAGACCACATCTCCATGGGTGGACCGGGAAATGCCCTCGTCCACAAAGCCAAATTTGGCGTAGTACTGCACAAGGGCTTCCTTGCACGTCAGCACCACGCCCCGGCGGCCCTGCGCTTTGGCCACTCCAACCACATGGCGCAGGAGCCGCCCGGCGCAGCCCTGGCGGCGGTAGGCCGGAATGGTGTCCACGCCGAAGATCATCTGCCACGCGCCGCCCTCATCGTGCAGGGAGGCATCCCCATACATCTCGTCCCGCAGGTCCGGCTCGTCCGTCACCAGGCCGTTGACAAAGCCCACCATGGCGCCGCCGTCCAGCAGCACCCAGAAGTGGTCGGGATAGGCGGCCACGCGGGCCGAGAGGCTGGCGGCGCTGGCGGCCTCTGCTGCGGGGAAACAGGCCGACTCAATTTGAATGATTGCGGGCAGGTCTTCGGGAACAGCGGTTCGGATCTCCATGGCGGTGTCCATCCTTTCCGGTCAATCCATCATAATTTTGACAATTTCTTTGTCGGTCTCCCGCATCCCCTCCCGGCCCAGACGGCCCACGTTGCGGATGGTGGCCTCCACGCCCTTGGTAATGATGCCGTCGCCGGAGCGGAACTGCTGACCGTTGAGGTACATATGGTAGCCGAGAATACCCGCCTCCACGCTGGAGGCGATCTTAGCCGCGCAGCTGGGCTTGGCCCCGTCGCAGATGATGCCGGAGACGATGGCCAGAGCGTTGACCAGGGTGTGGGATATGGCATTGCAGTCCGCACCCTGGAGGTAGGCGATGCCGCAGCCCGCCGCGCAGCCCGCGCTCACCGCGCCGCAGTAGGCGGACAGCCGGCCAATGCCGGTCTTTTCATGAATGGCGATCAGGTTGGACAGCGCCAGCGCCCGGTACAATGTCTCCTGAGGCGCACCCAGCTCCTTCGCATATTCAATCACCGGGATGGAGACCGTGATGCCCTGGTTCCCGTTGCCGGAGTTGATGACCACGGGCAGCTCGCAGCCGCTCATCCGGGCGTCGGAGCCGGCCGCCGCCTTGGCCGTGGCCCGGTTGCGTATATTGCCGCCGTAGAATTTCAGCATGGTGGCGCCGATGTTGGCGCCGTAATCGCCGTTCAGCCCCTCCTGAGAGATGGCGGTGTTGTATTTGATCTGGGTGTCCAGCGGGCCTCGGATGTCCGCCAGATCGCAGGTGGCGGCAAAGTCGAAAATATCCGCCACGGTGAGCAGGCTTTTGTCGGTCAGGCCCTGTTCGCCGGAGCTTTCCACGTCACAGCCCACGGGGGCCTCCTGGTCGGTGTTGTCCAACAGAACCTGGTCGTTTTTCCGAATGTAGGCAATGTTGGTGTGGTAATGGCTGATGCGCACCGCAGCGCAGTCGCCGCCCCGGTGGAGCGACACGATGATGTCAAAAATGATCCCATTGTCAACGGCCTCCACAGTGACGGGCACGGATTCCAAAAACGCCCGCATGGCCTGCTTCTCCCCGGCACTGACCTGGGAGATCACCTCCAGCTTCCGTTCCGCCTTACCCGCCACGATGCCCGCCGCGGCGGCGGCCTCGATGCCCTTCATACCTCCGGTGTTGGGGACGATGACGCTTTTCACGTTTTTAATGATGTTGTTGCTGACGCCGATTTTCACCCAGTCCGGCTCCTGCCCCAGCACCTCCCGGGCCTTGGCGGCGGCGTAGGCGATAGCGATGGGCTCGGTGCAGCCCATGGCGGGGATCAGCTCTTCCTTCAGGATCTGTACGTAAGCCTGATAAACAGGGCTGTTCTTTTCCATGGAATTCATTCTCCTTTTGAGGGCCGCTTTTCGGCCAGGATGTCCACGATGGTTTTCTCGGCGGCAGTCATGCCGGGGGAGGCGATTCGGCCCATATTGCGCATGGTCTCCTCTGGAGTAGGCGCATTGATGCCGTGTATACTATGAATATAGACGTTTTCCATGGCCATGTCAACGGCATTCCACGCCGCGTCCACCGCCACCACGCCCTTCATGGCGCAGCCCTGGTTTCCGCCGTCGCAGATCATGCCGGTGATGCTCCCGGCCAGATTGTTGATGGCATGGGCCATCATCTCCGTGGAGCCGCCCCGGAGGAGCACCAGGCCGCAGGCCATGCCGGTCCCGGCTGCGATGGCGCAGCCGCAGAAGGCGGACAGCCTGCCGGAATGCTCCTTGATGTACATACACACCAGGCAGCTCAGCGCCGTGGCCCGCAGCAGCGCCTCCTCGGAATACCCGTTCACCCGGCAGGCGGCGTACAGCGGCATGGTGGCGATGATGCCGTGGGCCCCGGAGCCGGTGATGCTCATGGCCGGCTCCGGCAGACCCAGCACCCGGGCCTCGATGGCGGCGTTGCACAGCAGGGAGGCGGTCTTCCGCTCGTCGCTGGAGATGAGCTGTCCGCCGTTGGCCTGGAGCAGCCAGGGGCCGAAGGTGGTCCTCGCGCTGGCCAGCCCCGCCCGGCACAAAGCCATATTCAGATCAAAAGCCCGGCGGATAAAGGACAGCTCATCCACAGGCACATGAAGGGCATAGTGGTGAAGCTGGGCCAGAGTATAGCAGTGGATAAGCGGCGGGACTTCCTCTCCGTCCTGAGTCTGAGCAGGCGTTTCAAACACGACGCACCCGTTTTCGCAAATGGATACGATGTTGGTATGGGAATCCCGTATGGTCACACAGGCGCTGCCCATTTCCGTGACCACAGTGGCCTCAATGAAGATGCGGCTGTCGATCCCGCTCAGCTCCACCTGAACCTTTCCGGCGGCCACCAACTCTTTCGCCTGTTTGGCCTGCCTGGGGGTAACGCCGTCCAGACATTCCAGACCCTTGGCCGGGTCGCCTCCCACCGCCCCCAGGGCGGCGGCGTGGGCGGCCCCCACCTGACCGCTGCCCGGAATGCCGCAGGTAAAAGCGTTTTTGAACAGGCCGCTGTTCAGCCGCAGACGGATCTCCTGAGGTTCCCCGGCACTGCGGGCCCTGGCCGTGGCCGCCGCAAAGGCAATGGCCCCCGGCTCCGTCACACCCAGGGCTGGGCGCATATCCTCCCAGATCAGCTGCGTCAATTCCTGCATGATGCGCGCTCCCTTCCAAAAATGGCCCCGGTCGGTCAAGAACCGTCCGGGGCCGTAGGATGTCAGGCCAGAACCTCGTCCAGCGACAGGCTCATGCTGCCGTCCTCCCGGACAAAGCAGGGCACGCCCAGGCGCTGGGTGCCGCGGATGTCCGCATACAGCTCGCTGGTCTCCCGGACGTTCAGATAGGTCTGGAGAGCGGCGTGGCAGGACAGGATATCCTGGAAGCTGGCCTCTACTCCGGCGGCGGTGAGCTGGTTCAGCGCATACAGGGTATCGGGGCAGAGATGGCTGCCGATGACAGTGATTTTCATAGTGATGGCTCCTTTTCTAAAATGATTTGATTATTTGACCGCGATGGCCTCGATCTCACACAGCACGCCCTTGGGCAGGTCCTTCACCGCCACGCAGGAGCGGGCGGGCTTGGACGCGAAGTATTTGGCGTAGACCTGGTTGAACGCGGCGAAGTCCCCCATGTCCGCCAGGAAGCAGGTGGTTTTGAGAACCCGATCGAAGTCGGTGCCCGCGGCTTGCAGGATGGCACCCACGTTTTTACAGCTCTGCTGGGTCTGGGCAGCAATGCCCTCGGGTACCGCGCCGGTGGCGGGATCCACCGGGATCTGGCCGGAGGTGATGACGAAGCCGTTGGCTTCAAACCCCTGGGAATAGGGGCCGATCGCCCCGGGCGCGTTCTTTGTCTCGATTACTTGCATCGTGAAAACTCCTTTCTTGTGGTTTGGCTCAGGCGTCGATCAGCTCGCCCGCAGCGGCCTTTTTATCCAGCCAGTCCCTGCCCTCCACCATACGGGTAACCATCATGGAGGCGATGGTGTCGCCCGCGGCGTTGAGGCAGGTGGCGGCGGGGTCAAACAGGAAGCCCAGGGTGGCGATGAGGGGGAACGCCTCAGGCGGGAAGCCGAACATACTGACAATCAGCATCTCACCCACCAGCCCGCCGCCGGGAGCGCCGGACAGTACGAAGGCGCTGAGGATGGACACGGCGATGGCCATGGCGTAAGTGTCCACGCCCTGGAAGGGCATCCCAAACACGCTGAAGAGGAACGCGATCTTGACGATGGAGCTGAGGACCGAGCCGTCCATGTGCATGGTGCAGCCCATGGGCAGGACCAGGTCGCTGACGTCCTCCGGCACGCCGATGTTCTGGCAGGCCTCCTTGCTGACGGGGAGGGTGGCGGCGGAGCTCTGGGTGGCGAAGGCGGTGACAGCGGGGGCCAGGATGTACTTCAGCATCCGCTTCAGGCCGGTCTTTCCGGCGGCGAACAGGGCATACAGCGGGAAGAAAATGACCACATACAGCAGGCACAGCGGGTAGTACACCACCATGGAGCGGCCGTAGTCGCCGATGAGCTCCGGGCCGTACACGGCGATGAGATTGGCGAAGTATGCGCCCAGGCCGATGGGGGCCACCTTCATGATGACGCCCACGAACTTCATGATGACATCATTGAGGCCGGTCAGCCACTTGCTCATGATATTTTCCTCGCCGTTGCGGCTGATGCTGGACACGCAGAAGCCGAAGATCATGGAGAAAATGATGAGGGGCAGCATGTTGGACTTGGACAGCAGCTGACTGAAATCGCCCACCGTCAGCGCGCCCACGATCATGTCCCCGGCGCTCTGCATCTGGCCCATCTCGGCCTCGCCCATCTGGATGCTGGCCCCGGCGGCGGGGTTGAACAGGTTGACCCAGATGAGCACGCAGGCCCCGGCGAAGGCGCCGGTGGCCAGGAAGGTCAGCAGGGTGCTGCCTAAGATCTTGCCCAGCCGCTTCATATTGGCCATGGCTCCCACAGCAGAGGCGATGGAGGCAAAGACCAGCGGCACGACGATGGTGAACATCAGGTTCAGGAAAATATCGCCCAGGGGCTTGAGCTTGGTGCCGAAATCGTGGGCGATGATGCCGATCAGCGCGCCGATGGCAATGCCGCCCAGGAGCAAAATGGGCATCTTATACTGTTCCCAGAAGGATCTTTTCTGCATTGTGATGTCTCCCTTTCTTTTTATGGTGGCGTCACAGCGTGTTAATCGCGGACTTGAGCCGGGCCATAGCCTCTTCCAGCGTGGCCCGGGGGCAGGCGGCGTTGAGCCGCATATAGCCGCTGAGGCTGCGGCCGAAGGTATAGCCCTCGTTCAGGCCCAGCTTTGCCTTGTGGATGAAGAAGTCCCGGAGCTCTTCGTTGCTCATACCCAGCTCCCGGCAGTCCAGCCACATCAGATAGGTGGCGTCGGGGCAGTTGGGCTTGATCTGGGGGATGTTCGCCGCGCAGAAGTCCCGGACATAGTCAAAGTTGGCGCTGAGGTAGGGGAGAAGCTGCTCCAGCCACTCCTCGCCCTCCCGGTAGGCGGCCTCCATGGCCACGGAGCTGAAGGCGTTGTTGCGGTGGATGTCCATGCCCCCCCAGAAGCCGTCGTAGGCCGCTTTCAGTTCGGCGTTGGGAAAAATGGTGGTGCTGGCCTGGAGCCCCGCCAGGTTGAAGGTCTTGGTGGCGGAGATGCAGGTGATCACGCCGGCGGTGATCTCCGGAGAGAGGGAGGCGGTGGGGGTGTGGCGCTTGCCGTGGAAGATCAGGTCAGAGTGGATCTCGTCGGACACCAGCAGGGTGTTGTGTTCCATACATATCTCCGCCATTTTTGTCAGCTCCTCGGGCGTCCAAACGATGCCCAGGGGGTTGTGGGGATTGCACAGCAGGAACACGTCGCACTCCTTGGCCTTGGCGGCGAAGTCGTCAAAGTCGATGTGCCAGCGCCCATCGGACTCCACCAGCTTGTTCTCCACCACCGTGCGGCCCCAGGCCTCTACCACGTCGTAGAACTCGGAATACACCGGGGTCTGGATCAGGACCTTGCCGTTTTTGCTGAACAGCTTCACAATGGCGGACAGCGCGGGCACCACGCCCAGGCTCCAGCTCATCAGCGAGATGTCCGGCTTCCAGCCGTTGCGCTTGACCTGCCACTGCTGGACGGCCTCAAAATAGCTGTCCGGGCGGGAGGTGTAGCCCCAGATGCCCTCCTCGGCCTTGGCCTTGCAGGCGTCGATGATGGGCTGGGCGGTGCGGAAATCCATGTCCGCCACCCACAGGGGCAGCACGTCGCCGGTGCCGAACTTTTTGATCCGCTCGTCGTACTTGGAGGAACGGTTTGCGCTGCGGTCGATCACTTCATCGAAATTGTATTTCATGGGCTGCTCCTTTGCTGAAAGCGGCGTCTCATGTCCGGCCATGGGGCGCCGCCTCGGGTTTTTGGGGCGAGAGCCGCGGCCGCCGGCATCGCCCTTGCGTGCCATTACCATACTTGAACCGGGTGGAAAAGTCCAACGGGCGAATTTTTCCACACAGGAAACATCTTTACAATTTGTTTCCTCAGAATGCAAAATCGATTGCGTTTCCCTCGGAATCCTGTTATACTGTTAAAAGGACAAGTGATTTCACAAAATTGGCTCTTTTGAGTAAACTGTGCATAATGTGCAATTTTAGGAGGTCAATTCTATGAATATCGCCGAAGAAACCGGGAGCAAGATCCGGCATTACCGGAAAATAAAGCAGATGACGGTGGAACAACTGGCCACCGCCATCCGCAAAAGCAAATCCTGCGTATCAAAATATGAGTCGGGACAGATCACCATCGACGTGGTAACGCTGTACGAAATCGCCCAGGCCCTGGATGTGAAGGTGACACAGCTGCTCCACCTGCCCCTGTCACCCCATCCGGGGGCGCCCTCCGGATCGGTCCCCTCCTTTTTTGTGGGGCTGAGCCATTTGTATATGTACTATTATGATGGGCGGAAAAACCGCCTTACCCGCTGCGTGGTGGACATTTTTTCAGAGGTAGAGCCTGGGGTCTATCAGGTTCAGATGTACATGAACGTGGACGACTACAGTCACTATCAGCAGTGCGAAAATCTGTATGACGGCGTGCTGACCCATTACGACGCGCTGAGCACGCTGATCATGAAGAATCAGAGCATGGAGATGGACAACTACCAGGTGGGCATTCCCAGCCCTTATATGAACGCCCCCACCAAATGGGCACTGGCCTTTGGAATCTCCAGCCGGCCTTTAATGCCCACCTCCACTAAAGTGCTGTTGTCCAAAACCGTCCAAAAGGAAACCCCGGAATTTGAAAAGGAGCTGCGCTTGTCCAAGGAGGACATCCGCCTGATGAAGCAGTATAATATGCTGACGGTTTTGTGAAAGCACCTTGATTTTTCAGGTCCAGACATCTATTACATGATGATGTGGTTTTTGAAAAATCTTTTACAAAATTAGGATTCAATCCTTCCGAAACTCCAAATTTTCCAAGAAAATTTCCAACTACGGATGAATTAACAAAAGATGTATATGAAATTACAGGAATAGGAAAATGTGATGATGGGCGAGGGGAACGAACTGTTACGAAATATGTGATAAATTATAACTCAAAGTATTACTCCGTGATTAACTGGATTGATGTCCCAGAAGAACTGTGTGATCAGAGTAATCTTCGGGAGGCTATGGGATTTCAGCCTTAATGCAGAAACTTTCTCATGGTATAAGAGAGTACTTTTTGAAGATTTGTTCTGTCAGCAGCCTCGCATCCTTTCAAAGTAAAAGAGCATCAACAACGAAGGAATTTGTCCCATATCTAAGAGTTAAGGCCGCCGCTCACCAGAACGTGCGGCCTTTTCTTACCTCAAAGTGAGGTAAGTTATCTGGGCACAGGGGCTTGCCTGCCCACAACGGTGAAGCCGGAGGCGGAAAATTCCGTTACCAATACATTGTTCATGCCATAGGAACAGTGGCAGACCAGCAGCTTGCCCGCCTCGTTGCGGCCCACAATCAGGCCAACATGGGAAGCGGCCGGGTACAGGGCAAAATCCCCTAGCATGACAGCGGCCAGCGATACCGCTGTCATACTGCTTTTACACCGTCCCTAAGCAAAAGGACATCAGCGGCTGGGGGCTTCATCCTCTGCCGCTGATATCCTTTTGCCGTACCGTGTTTGCCACCCCTCGGTTCACATAGTGTTGAATCAGATACTTGATGCCGCCGTGGAAGATGGCTTGATTGCCAAGAATCCGTTGAAGTCCAAGAGAATCAAAATCACAGGTAAAACCAGCCAAGCCACAGTACCCTATAGCTTGGAGCAAATGCGCTTCCTGGTTCAGCATATCGCGGGGACATTAAAGACTCCTTAGACCGGGCATATAATGGAGGTTATATGAACCTATTGAGCCACTGGCCCGACCTGCTCACACTCCAGGAGGCCGCAGAAATTCTAAGGGCAGACCCCGCCACAGTGGGCAGTTTTATCCAGGCCGGAGAAATCACTTGTATAGAAATAGCGGGGAAATCGTTGATTCCTCGCGCATTCCTGGAATATTTCATTGAAAAAAGTTGCAAGATGTGCTATAATAAGGGTGTAAAAGCAGACACCCCCGCCCCTGTCGGCCAGGGGCAGCACCTTGACAACCGCATAGAGTTGGATTGTACGCCATTTCAAGGAGAGAATGAGATGGCACCGAAAATTACCCGTACTGTCACCATAAACGGCGCGAAACACTGGATAAGGGCCAACACCGAACAGGAATACGCTGACAAGCTGCTCAAGCTGGTGGGCACCCAGGACACCGCCCAGGAGCATAGCAAGCACCTTTTTGCCGAGTACGCTACAACTTGGTTTGAAACCTACTCCAAACCCAACATTGAGACCGTGACCGCCACCACCTACAAGCGGCAGCTCACCCGGCACTTACTCCCCGCCTTTAGCGGCCTGACTGTGGAGGACATTACCACCGATGACGTTCAACGGCTGTTCAACGGCATGACCGGGGCCAAGGCCACCAAGGACAAGGCCAAGATGGTATTGAATCAGATACTTGACGCCGCCGTGGAGGATGGCCTGATTGCCAAGAATCCGTTGAAGTCCAAGAGAATCAAAATCACGGGCAAAACCAGTCAAGCCACAGTCCCCTATAGCGTCGAGCAAATGCGCTTCCTGGTTCAGCATATCGGGGACATTAAAGACCCCTTAGACCGGGCATATCTGGCAATCCAGGCCCTTCACCCCTTGCGCCTGGAAGAAGTCTTAGGGCTGCAAGGCGCGGACATTGACCGGGAGGGTATGGCGATACACATTTGCAGGGCCGTGACCCACCCCACCCGGAACCAGCCGGAAATCAAGGACACCAAGACGCAGAGCAGCACCCGGACTATCGGCCTTTCTGCTCTGGCCGTCCCCCATCTCCCCCAGGTTGCGGAAAATGAATTCGTGTTTGGTGGCACCAAGCCCCTATCCTATACACAGGTTCGGAAGATGTGCGACCGTATCAGGCGGGATATAGGGTTCACCGAGAATATCACGCCCATCCGCTTCCGTACCACCGTACTGACCGACCTATACGACCAAACCAAGGACATCAAGCTGGCCCAGGCAGCGGCAGGGCACACCACGTCAGCCATGACCCTGCGTTACTACGTCAAGGGCCGGGAAACTATCTCCAAAGCCGCCGCCGTTGTTGACCGCGCCTACTCCGGGTAGTAGTCCCGACAGTTGCAAAGTATTTGCAGGACAAAAAACCCAAAAACCGTTGCGGCACAACGGTTTGGAGGTCCTTGACCCCCTCAAAAATTGCAAAATCTTTTGCAAAAAGCCCATTCCCCCGGCAACGAGGTCTTTTGAGAATTTCAAACGCCCTCGAAAAGTTGAATAAATTAAGCAAAAACCGCCTAAATCCAACGATTTAAGCGGTTTTTGTGGAGCTGCTATCCAGATTTGAACTGGAGACCTCATCCTTACCAACTGATTTCCAACCCTCGAAACGCCTCCATTCGGCGCTTTGGGGGCATTTTTGTTCCAGAAAATCGGAGGCAATCGTGCTTTCCGCTCCATTGCCTCCGCCCGCTCGTTTCCTATTGTGGGTCAAGTTGTGGGTCATGGGGGAATGGCCTCAACCTATTGGAGAAAATAAGGGCGCAGCGTTGCCGCATGGCTTAACACAAATTTCTCTACACCTGTTTTTGTGCAAACGGAGTACGATTCCTCCCGTCCCAATTTTCTGCCCGCACAGCATCCCCAAGCCAGTCTTTTTTCTCACGGATTGCCTACTTACTGCCCCACGAAATACAAGCGGCCCCGCGCAAATTTTGCGCCGCTGTAAACAAAAAGAGCAGGAAAACTCTACCGGCCTTTCGATAAGCAACAGCCGGGCCCCTTACGGAGCCCGGCTGCCGCTGAATGAGGATGATAGAATCACCGGCATTCCGGCGTTCTTTTCGTATGTCTCAGATGCGGTCAGTTCCCGGCCTTCTCTTTCTTCCACCGCCGCACGATGGCAATCGTGCCCCACACAATCAGGCCCACAGCCACCACCGCCTCACCGATGAGGATAAAGTAATAGTTGGCAAAGGGCAGCTCACCCACAGAGGTACCGTGAACAATACCGTTCATGGCGTTGGAGTTTACTGTGGTATACAGGATGTGCTTAATGGCCTGACGGGCAAAGTACTGGGAGGCGGGGTTGCTCACGTCAATGGGCGCGTCCACCTCAAAGCCCGTCAGCTTCAGATCGCCCCCAGCCCGGACGCACTGCTCGGTGTCCATGACACCGCCTCCATCATAGTCGGTGATGACGGTGCCGTCAAAGCCCCACTCGTTGCGCAGCACCCCGGTGAGCAGGTTATAGTTGCCCCCTGCCCAAGTACAGCCGATGCGGTTGAAGGAGGACATGACCGCCATGACAGCGGGAATCTCCACCTCTTTTTCGGTGTAAGACCCAGAGCCAGCGTCATACTCCTGAACCTTGATGGGGGTGGTGCCACGCTCCTCAATGCAGGTCTGGAAGGGCTTGAGGTAGATCTCCCGAATGGCCTGCTCATTGGCAAAGGTAGCCACGTGGCTGCGGTGATCCTCCTGGTCATTGAGGGCAAAGTGCTTGATGTAGGCGTATACGCCCTTTTCAGAGCAGGCCACCGACGCCTCCCGGGCAAATTCGCCGGACATAAAGCCATCCTCGGAGTAGTACTCAAAGTTTCGTCCGGCAAACGGTGTGCGGTGGATGTTCATGGCGGGGGCATACCAGCCGGTGATGAGACCCACATACTGGTGACTGCCCCAGTTGCCGTCGGCGGCCAGGGCATCTTCGCCCACGTAGTAGCCGTGGAGATAGGAATACTGCCGATCCCAGCTGGCGGCCAGGTTGGTGGCGCAGGGATAGGTGATGGAATAGGGCTCGTGGGTGATGCCGCCCTCGTTCAGCCCGGAGGGGCCGTCGTAGTCGATGGCCCGGGGCTTGGCGATGTTGGCAGAGCCCAGGGTCTGATAGCCGCCATTGCGGATGATGGCCTCCAGCTCGCTGGCATCCATCTGGTCGATGAGGGCGTCCCAGCCGCCCTCGGCCTCCACCTCGTCAAAGTCCCGGCCCCGGAAATCGATGAGCTCCAGATCGCCCTTTTTCCCGTACTGGCCCGCCATGGCGGCGGCCTCCTCCTCGGTCATGGGGTTCATGGACGCGCCCACGCCCTTGGCTTTGATGGCGTCCCGAATGGCATCGGATACCTCCACTTCCCAGGTATAGCCGTTCTTTTCACTGAACGGACTCTGCCGCCGGCTGTCCTGATCGCCGTGGGTCTGGGGGAAGGTGCCAGTCCAATCCTGCCGGGTGAGGTATTGGTCCCTTGGGGTAAGTTCGTCGTACACCGCATGGTCAAACTGGTTGGTCACGTCCACACCGGTGAGGGACTTGGCGTAGGTCACGTTATCTACCCCGCCATTGCCGCTGTAGTCGTAGCTCCACTTGTCCACAAAGGACGCGTCCGCCCCGCCGAACAGGGGCTCAATGTTCTGCCCATTGTAAGCCAGGAAATTGTCGGCGGCGGCATGGGCGTTCTCCGCCGCGGTGAGCAGGTAGTCCCCCGCCTCTAAGATGTAGGTTTTGGCATTCACATCGTCGTAGGAGATGAAATCCTTCCGGTTGACAGTGACCGTGACGATTTCGGTATCGCCGGGCTGAAGCTCCCCGGTCTTTTCAAAACCCACCAGGGTGACGGCGGACTTTTCGATGTGGTTGGTCCTGTCGTAATCCGTGTAGGGCGCATTGAGGTAGACCTGCACCACGTCCCGGCCCGCCGCAGCGCCGGTGTTCTTCACGGTCACACTGATTTCAATATTGCCGTCGGCGTCCATCTGGCCCATCCTAAAATCAGACCACTCAAAGGTAGTGTAGGAGATGCCGTAGCCGAAGGGGTACTGCACCGCGGCGGCATAGTCGTAGTCCCCGGCATTGCCCTGGTTCAAAGCCTTGTCGAAGTAGCGGGTCTCATAGTATTTATAGCCCACATAGATGCCTTCGTCGTAGAACACGGCGGCCTCCACGTCCTGCCCGCCGTTAACCAGCATCATATCCCCCATGTTCTGCATGGCGGGGGAAGAGAAGGCGTCGTAGGCGAAGGTGTCCACCAGATGGCCGGAGGGGTTCACCGCCCCGCTGAGCACGTCGGCGATGGAGCGGCAGGTGTCGCCCCCGGCACCGGGGGCCCACAGCACCGCGCTGATACTGGGGTAGTCGGCCACCCAGCCCAGCTCGAAGGCGTTATTCGTGTTGACCACCAGGATTACGTTGTCAAAGGTGTCGTTCAGGTACTGGATGACCTCCAGCTCCACGGAGTTAGGCTCCAGATAGTGCTTCTCCTTGTCCTCGGCCACATTGGTCCACTCGCCCATATAGCGGCCCAGATCCCGGCCCTCGCCGCCGGTGCGGGCCAGGAAGAACACGGGGATGGTGCCCTCCGCCTCGCTCTTGGCGCTGTCGGGGATGGCGGAGACGGGGGCCTCACGGATAGTCCAGTCCTCCGCACCGCCGTACATAATGGAACCGCCGCCCCGGGTGTATGTGCCGTGGTTATCGCTGTAGAACTTCCACAGCGCCTCGTTGACAGCAAAGCCCTGCTCGGTGAGGGCGGTGCGCATATCGCTGGAGATGGTGGACACGCCGGAGCCGGTGCCGCCCGCCAGCAGGTCCACCGACGAGGAGGAAAACAGGCTCAGCTTGGAGCCCGCCGCCACGGGCAGGCCCCTGCCGTCCTCCGCCCGGTTGTAGAGGAGCACAAAGCCCTCCGCCCCCGCCTTGCGGGCGTAGGCCTGCTCGGCGGCCTGGAGCTCTTTAGAATCGGTGATGTCCCGGGTGTAGTAGGCCGCGTCAACGCCGTGATCCGGGCCGCCGCCGCTGAAATCCGTCTCTCCGAAGATGTCCCGGAGCACCAGGTCAAACCTGGAGGTGGTCACCACGGACAGCACGATGGAGAATGCCAGAAGAACCGCCAGAAGGGGCGCGACAATGGCGGTAAACGCCTTCGCGCTCAGCTTTTTCTTGTTGCCTTTTTCCTTTGCCACAGGGAACCCTCCTAAATCATGATTTTGTTGGGATTTCACCAATAGACGCCGCCGGGGTCTGTTCCAGAGCCGGAGCGCCCACATGGGGGATGACCTTCCACTCCAGGTCCTGGAGAAACAGCGCGGCCACGTCCAAAAATACGTTCACCAGCAGGAATAGGGGCCACAGGGCTGCCGCTGCCGCCAGCGTTCCCTTTCCCACATCCCGGATGCGCGCCCGCTCCAAAAAAACCAGCAGCACCGCGCCCAGCACGGTGAGCCCATAGGACAGCGCAAACAGCGCCAGGGAGATCAGCCCGTAGACCCGCCAGACCCGCCCCGCATCGTACCCGAAGAGAGGACACAGCGCAATACCCCCCAGTTGGAGCAGCAGCAGGGCCACGCTGATCACGCCCAGAGGCAGAATGCTGGCGGAGATATCAAACACGGAAAACCGGCCCTTTCTGTCCAGACCGTTTTCCCTTGAAAACAGGCTTTTCATCAGCGCCCGGAACCGGGTGAAAAAGACGATCATGTGCCCTCGGGCCCAACGCAGACGCTGGCGGAGCATTACTTTCATCGTGAGGGGCTGCTCGTCGAAGAACTCCGCCTCGTCGCAGTAGAGCACTTTACTCCCCCGGGCCAGCTGGTCGGCGGTGAACTCCCAGTCCTCAGTGAGGGTGACGTACTCCCAGCCGTGTTCCACCAGCCGGGGCGGGAACAGATATCCGGTGCCTGATACCCGGGTGCTGCACCCGCACACCGTGCGCCCCCGGGCCTCAAAGCGGCAGGCGGAGATGAAGTAGATACCGTACAGGCAGGACATATAGTTGCTGCCGAAGTTGCGGGAATTGCGGTAGGAAGTGATGACGTGTTCCCCGCCCGTGGCCACAAAGGCGTCGTTCATTTTGGAGAGGTAATCAGGAGCAAGAACGTTGTCGGCGTTGATGATGAAAAAGCCGTCAATCCCCGCGTCTCCCCACTCGGCGTTAATCCGGTCGAACAGATAGCGGTAGGCATAGCCCGCCGTGCGTTCCGCCGGGTTGTCATACTCATAGACGTTGGCCCCGTGCGCCCGGGCGATCTGAGCGGTGTGGTCGGTACAGTTGTGGGCCACAACAAACACCACCAGTTTTTCCTGCGGGTAATCGCAAGCCCGGATGCTGTCCAGCAGGGAGCCGATCACCGCCTCCTCGTTACGGGCGGCAATGACAATGCCATACTTCAGCAAGCGGTCCGTCTTGGGATAGGTCGTTCGCTTGAACACGCCAATCAGGGCAAATACGCCGTAATGGAACAGCAGGAGAAAGAAACAGCACCAGATGGAAACAAAAATAATGGCAAGAGCTGTCAGATATCCCATATCATTCTACACTCATTCAATCCGTCTGTGTGCCCCGCCCCAAAGGGGCGGGGCACACAGACCGCAGACTGTCAGCCGCCCAGGCTGACGCCGGTGGCCGTGGTCTTGATCCACTGGTAGTCGGCGGTGGCGTCGCTGAGCTCATATTTGCCCATCCAGCCCTCCGCGTCGGGGGTACCACACCAGTAGTTCATCAAAATGCGTCCGGGGGTGGAGGGCAGCGGGGTTTCCTCGCTGGCTTCCACCGTGTACACGTCCTTGCCGTCCACGGTCCAGGTGATGGAATCCTCCGCCCAGCGGAAGCCATATTCGTGGAACTCCTCGGAGGCGTCGAAGCCCAGGTCGTACCAATACTCGTGACCGCCCTGGCCGTCCACAAAGTAGTTGAACTGGACGCCGGTGGTGTCCTTGCCTAAGAACTCAATGTCGATCTCATCCCAGGGGTTGGGGTTGCCGTCCAGGCCGATGTCGTAATTGCCGGTGCAGGTGAAGAAGGTGCTGGCGGTGCCCTCCGCCTTGGAGGGCTTCATGCTGACGGAGTACTCGCCGTATCCATAATGCTGGGCCGTGCGGGCCTCGCCGCCAAAGTAGCCCTGTTCCACCTCTCCCTTGGCATCGGCGATGCCAAGGTGGAGCTGGCCGTCGGAATAAGTAACCATGTCGCCCTTCCACCACACGTTAAACACGCTGCCGTTGGACCAGCCGTCGGAGGCAAAGACGCTGCCGTCCGCCGCCGCGCCGTTGGCAAAGCTCACGTCCAGGCCGTCCATGGTGCCGTCCTCATTCCCGCCCTCGGTGGGAACCAGCTCGCGGCCTGTGGCGGAAGTCTTTACCCACTGGTAATCGGCGGTGGCGTCGGAAAGCTCATATTTGCCCATCCAGCCCTCGGCGTCGGGGGTACCGCACCAGTGGTTCATCAGAATGCGGCCCGGGGTGGAGGGCAGCGGGTTATCCGCGCTGGCATTCACCGTGTAAACAGCCTCGCCGTCCACATACCAGGTGATCGCGTCCTCACTCCAGCGGAAGCCGTACTCGTGGAACTCCTCGGAGGCGTCAAAGCCCAAGTCGTACCAGTACTCGTGGCCGCCCTGGCCGTCCACAAAATAGTTGAACTGAACCCCGGTGGTGTCCTTGCCCAAAAACTCAATGTCGATTTCGTCCCAGGGATTGGGGTTGCCCTCCGCGTTGATGTCGTAGGGACCGGTGCAGGTGAAGAAGGTGCTGGCGGTGCCCTCCGCCTTGGACGGCTTCATCTTTACGATGTAGTCGCCATAGCCGTAGTACAGCCCCGTGCGGGCCTCGCCGCCATAGTAGCCCTGTTCCACCTCTCCCTTGGCGTCGGCGATTCCCAGGTGGAGCTGGCCGTCGGAATAAGTAACCATATCGCCCTTCCACCACACGTTAAACACGCTGCCGTTGGACCAGCCGTCGGAGGCAAAGACACTGCCGTCCGCCGCCGGGCCGTTGGCAAAGTCGGCCAGCATAACGGCCTCAAAGGGGGCCGACGAAGCGCCGGGGGAGGTGGGGTTGGGGGTGGGGGCGCTGCTGGGCTGATTGCCGGTGGGGGTGCAGGCCGCCAGCGCTGCGGCCATGGTCAAGGCCAGCAGCATTGCAAGAATCTTCTTTTTCATCGCTCGTTTCTCCTTCTCACTTTTTATTCACAGCGCGTCGCCGCGCTTTGTGACCGTATGCTCAAACCGGACGTACCCGGCCTGGATTTTTACGTATGCTACAAAGGATTCACGCCGCGCATTGCTCTTTCTGGCAATAATATAATAAAGGGAACGCCCGCTGGCAACGGGCGTTCCTTAAACTGCACAATTTTTACTTACTTTGCAGCCCGGTCACAAGCACGGAGCAATTTTCTTCCAAATTGTTCTTTTATGTGGCAAGACTGAACAAAATATTCAGGTGGAAAATCCCGTCCGCCACATAGGCCGTCAGTTCCCCCTCATATTTGTGGACGATCATCCGAATGCTCCGCATCCCGAACCCGTGGTAGTTTCGGTCCGCCTTGGTGGTGACGGGCAGGCCGCCCTCAAAAGCGCGCTCCCCGTCAAAGTAGTTGTCCGACTGGATCACGAGCATATTGCCCCGGGCCTTCACCACCAGGTTTATGACCCGCCTCTGCTCCTCCTCAATGGCTTTGACCGCTTCCAGGGCGTTGTCGATGATGTTGCCGAACAGGCAGTACAGGTCGCCGTCGTCCATAAAGGTAAGCCTGGCCCCGTCCGCCATGCAGGAAAACGTGATGCCGTTCTGTTCGCAGTAAAGGCTTTTTTCCGTCAGCAGGACGTCTAAAAACTGGTTGCCCGTCTCCACCTTGGCGTCGTAGATGGAAATGCTTTTTTGGAGGTCGGCCACTGCCTCAGGCCGCACCTGTTCCCCCTGGACCGCCAGGGCTCCCAGCTTATAGCGGATGTCATGGCACTTCACATTGATCAAGTCGATGGTGTCCCGGGAGATCTCGTATTGCAGCTCGCTTTGGTGGACGGCGTGCTGGAGGTACTCCACTTCCTGCTGAAGCTCCCTCCGCTCTACGGTTCTGGAGGTGAGAATCAGTGCGATGGCGCAGCACATCACCGAAAACAGGTTGCCTGACTGCCGCAGGAGGAAGTACGCCGGGATCTCAAACCGGTTTTCCCGGCCCACGCTCAGCTGGGCAAAATAGACGTCCTCCACCGAGCACAGGATCACGGTGATGCTCAGCACCAGGACGGCAATGGCAAACATTTGGTAATTCAGCCGCCCGCCGGACATATGCCGAAGCAGGGGGCGGATAAATACCAGATAGACCGCTGCCACCGCCAGGGCGAAAAAGCTGTAGTACATTAAGCGGTAGTAAAGGTCAAACCGCTGACCCCAGCCGTTATACCAGCCCAGCGCCTCTCCGCCGCACCACAGGGTCAGATACAGCTTATAGCACAGGTTTTGAGCTGCGTAGGCCACATTACAGCAGAATAAAACGGTGGAGAAGGACTCGTCAAAGCACAGCCGCACATGGGCTGCGGTAACGGCAAACAAGAGGATGTAAATGCCGATCCGCCCAAGGGCCGTATCCCCAAAGGAGCGGTAGAAGAAGGTCGCGCCATAGGCCAGCACCAAAACAGCACCGGCTCCGGCCAAAGTCCGTATCCAGAATCGGGGGGCCCGGTTCAGCTTTCGCGTGGTAAGGGCGTAGAACACATACAGCTCAAACAGGAATTCCAGGATGATTTTTTGGTAGATCACGTTGACCTCAGCCATGGTTCCCACCTCCTGCCCCGGCGTACCAGTTGGTCAGCCCCTCCATAAACGCGGCCCGCCTGGGGCGGCTGATCTGGAGGGTGCGGTCCCCCACCTGCACCTCGGCCCCCTTTACACGCACGATAAACTTTGGATTGACCAGGTAGCAGGTGTTGCAGCGCAGAAATCCGTAGGAACCCAGCTCCTGCTCCACAGTAGACAGCACACCGGTCATCTCGATCACATCGTCGATCAGGTGGTAGTGGAGCCGGTGCTTGATAATCTCCACATACATCAGCTTGTCCGTGGAGATGCGGCACAGCCCGCCTGGGGCGTTCACCGTAAAGCTGCGCTCCTCGTTCATCAGGTAGATATCCAGTGCCTTTTTGAATTTCAGGGAAAAATCGTAGTAGCTCACCGGCTTGAGCAAAAAGCTCACCGCGTCCACCTCGTAGCCCCTCAGGGCGTACTGCACCAGGTTTGTGATGAAAATGATAGACACGTTTTTGTCATACCGGCGCAGCTCCACAGCGGTGTCCATGCCGTTTTTCCGCGGCATCTGAATATCCAGAAACGCCACCGCGTAAACGGACTTATAGTTTTGAAGGAACTCCTCACCGTCATAAAACCGGGTAATATTGAATTGCTGGCCGAACTCGGCGGCATACCGCTGTATGTATGCCGTCAGGCGTTCAGCGGCGGCATTTTCGTCCTCCACAATGGCAACGTTCTTCACTCCTTGTCCCCCCCTTATCGTTTCCCATATTTCTCCCGCAAACTCTGATGCCCTTTTTGATCCCCCTGCCGCAGATCGTCCGCCGTATACAAATCTCATTTTGGATGTTCAGCTCTGAAGTCAAGCTCCTGTATTGCTTCCGGGTAGTGTGTTTCCGGGTCAAAGCTGACGTTCCCGGCCACCAAACGCTGCCAAGCTGTCTCTTCCACAACTTCTGCTTTGTCTGTTTCGTAGCTTTCCAATTCCTCTGCCGTCAGCTTCCCCTTCAGGTACTCCATCCGGGCCAGTCGGGCGTTCTCGCTCCAGGCATCGTACTGACCATAATCCATGGGAATCAGTTTATCACGCTCACCCGGTGCGGCGTCCTGCCAGCGAAGAAGGCGGGCATACATCCTGTCCCGCAGCTGGTTGCAGATCTTGAGCGCCCCGTCCTATCCTCCACCAGGTTTCTCTTGAACCGCGCCCCCCGCTGTTTGCAGAGAAACCCATCCGTCACCCGGTCACAGTACCGGGTGGCTTTTTTTGTTTTCGGAATGAACCAGCCCCAGCAGTAATCACACCGGGCAATCCGCTGTTTGTCCTGCTGGAGGTAAAGGACCAGCTCCAATAGACGTAGTCCGAATATGGAACTGGCCCGGAATACTCTCTGCCCCGACTCAACATCAGGCAGGCTGGCGGGATCGCACAGCTTCCCCACCTGCGGATAGACCCGGCATAGCTTCTCAAACCGTTCCCGCTAGCTGACCCGCTCCATCCCGTCAAAGGCCATCTCCAGAATGTTCCGCAGGTAGACCTGCGTGGATCGGCTCCTCCAGCACGTGCAGCAGTTCCTGTGCCGCATCCAGCAAGAACAACGCGCTGCCGTCATCCTCCCTTTGCAATGCCCGATCCAACAGAATCCCCAGCGCGAAAAAGCCCACCGGATCGATCTTCTGAAGCATGGACGGCAGAAGCAGCGCCTCCGCCACAAAGTCTTCAAAATCCGCCGCCGCAATGTCCAGCCGCGCCGCGAACAGCGGATGCTCGTCCCGCAGCCGTTTGATCTCTTTGCGGTATGGCCGGTAGTCGATCTCCGCGGCGGTGATCAAATCCCTGGCGGGTGTGGTGACAGGCAAGCGCTCCACCATCCCAGCCCCATGCTGGAAAACACTTGAAAACCGTCCCTCCCCCGCCTCCATTAGCAACAGCTTCGGGATATAGCCGCCTATCACCTGTTCTGTCTCTTCCACAAAGATCACTTCCTGATGTAAAACTCTCCGCGATTATTTTATCATGGAGCTGTCCCAAAGGGAAGGGGTACAGCTGGTAACCAATAGAAATTTACGAAAGGAAGATGAAAATGAAAGTATCTGAGTACAAAAGCTATGATGATCTGCCGTTGTTTCTCAACGCGGCAACAGTGGCAAAGGTGCTGGGTATCGCTCCATCCAGTAGCTACGAGTTAATGCACGAAGCAGATTTCCCGGTGCTCAAAGTCGGCAGCCGGATCGTAGTGCCCAAAGAAAAATTTATCCAGTGGGTGGAGCGGCACACGAAGGGCGGTGAGTACGGTTGAGCTATCGCCAAAAGTCCGATCCTCTCAAGAATACTTTTCCTCTGCCCAATGAAATTTTCCTTCTCGGTCTCTGCCCTGGTGAGCTGGCGGTCTATGCCTTCCTGCGTCACTGCGAAAACCGCAAGACACATCAGTGCTGGCCCAGCTACAAAACGATTGGCAAAGCGGCGGGCATGACGGAAAACACGGTTGCCAAATACGTTCCTCCCTTGAACGCAAGGGCCTAATCTGCACCGAACCCACTACCGTCACCACCAAAGCGGGCGTAAAGCGAAATGGCAACCTGCTCTATACCGTCTCCCCGTTCCAAGATGTTTTGGAGGCGCACCATCAGCGGCAGTTGGAGCGGCTGGCACTGGAAACCGCCCGCGCCCAACTCCAGTTAGGTGCATGACCCCGTGTTTCGCATTTTGAGGCCCCCTGTAGCCCTCCCGTGGGCCGGGTGAAGATGGTACCCCTCCCAGCCCTTGAAACACGGCGTTGACCCCCGTGTGGCCTACCGTGCACGAGTGTGTACAGCCCAGCCCGCCGCAGTACCGTGGGAGCGCCGAGTGAGGGCAGCGCAGAAACGCCCCGTTGAGGCGGATGCCTGCCTCGCCGGGGCCCCCGCAAAGCCGCACTTTGGCTTTGTGGGGAGAGCCAGAAGGAATGGAGCGGGCGAAGTCCTCGCCGCAGGCGGGGACGTAGCGGAGCGGAATTTCTTTTGGCGAGGGCAAGCATCGCGTCCGGCTATACGCCGTGCCGCACTCGCCGGGGCCACGCCCCGGCACCCCCTACCCCCTAAAGGGGGAGAAAGGACATAAATGCAGAAAAAGAAAACCGAAATCATCACCGCCAGGATGACCCCGGTAGATAAGAAAGCCATCCACCAGCGGGCCAAGGCCGCAGGCATGACCGTCACGGATTACCTCACCACCTGCGCCCTCGGCAAGGAGATTGTCCAGGTGGATGGTCTGGATGAAGTGCTCTCTGAACTGAAGGCTCAGGGCCGCAACCTCAACCAGCTCACCACCCTGGCCAACATGGGACGGATCACCGTCTTACGCGGTGATGACCTCGTCCAAGAGTATGCCAGACTGTGCGATACGCTGGGTGCGCTCATTCGGGAGGTGCGCTGATGGCGACCTTCACCGCGATCCGATGCATGAAGCAGTCTGCCAGTTCCATGCGCGGCGTGATCGACTATGTAAAACAGGAGAAGAAAACCCACTGGGGCGACGCGTGGCTGGTCACCAGCAGCAACTGCGTCCCACAGTCCGCCTTCATCGAGATGCAGATGACCAAAGAACGCTTCCGCAAAACAGGAGGGACGCAGTTCTACCACTTCGTCCAGTCCTTCTCTGCGGAGGACGACGTCACGCCCCAGGAGGTCAACGCCATCGGTTTGGAGTTTGCCCAGCGGCAGTTCCCGGACTTCGAGGTGGTGGTCGCCACCCACGTGGACACCGGCCACCTGCACAACCACATGGTGGTGAACAGTGTCAGCTACAAGGACGGCCACAAGCTCCACCAAAGCTATGACGATCTGCTGACACACCGAAAAGTGAACGATCAAATCTGTCTGGCCCACGGCCTTCGGGTGCTGGACGAGTGCGAACTGCGTACCAAAAAGAAGCGCATGAAACCCGGTGAGTACCAGGCCGGCCTGCGCGGCGACAGCTGGAAGCTGGATCTGATCCAGGCCATCAATGAGGCGCTGGAGTACTCCATCACTCGAGAAGATTTTATCACCAACATGGAGATGGAGGGCTATGAAGTGAGTTGGATGCCGAACCATAAGCACATCACCTTCACCTGCCCCAACGGGCGCAAGTGCCGGGACAGCAGTCTCCACGATGAAACCTTCCTCAAAGAAAATCTGGAGGCGCTTCTTCTCTACCGCCAAGCCATAGGCTTCCGCCCCACCACGCCAGAGCCGGACGAGGGCTGGATGGGTGAACTGGCCGCCGGGTGGTTCCATGTTCTGGCCGACCTTGAACGCGACGATGAATGGCAACTCCCCGCGCCGCCCACCTGGACGGACAGCAAGCAGCGCCACCGGGAGGCGCTGAAGAAAATGGCCATGGGCCAGAAGTTCAGCGGTGACCAGCATTGGGAGCAGACCATGTGAGCCCCGTAAAATCTGCGCCGCAGTAAACAATAAGGGTGCCCGCTTGCTTCCCCTTGTCCTGACAGCTGTGAAGCAATTTGTGCCCATCCACGAAGCAGGCGGCATCCGTACCCATCCCACAAGAGAAGCGCGGTGTCGGCCCCTTTGTAAGCCGCTGTGCGGGGACGTGGATTGCACCAGTGTCTTCAAAGAAAACAACCGTCAACGCAGGCAAAAAAGATATGTCTGGATTGATAATTTTTCCCGTTCGCCATGGCTATTCCCGCCAGACTGTGGTATGGTGTGTCGCTGCAGGAGGCGATGAAGATGCGAAAAACTTTGGAAGATCTCTACTACGGCAACATCACACCCAACGCGCAGGACATGGCGCCCCATTCGGAGCTGAAACGGGCAACGGATCGTGTGACCCGCTTTGAAAACCAGCTCGCGGAGCAGCTCGACGAGGCTGGACAGGCGGTCTTGGCAAAGCTGATCGAATCGCAACAGGAGATCGACAGCATCACGGCGTTGGAAAATTTCATCCTGGGCTTCCGGCTGGGCGCCAAAATCGTGATGGAGTGCATGGATGATAACGATGGCGATATCAGAACTGGAGGTTGATAAAGTATGTCAAAACGCCGCGCCAACGGCGAGGGCAATCTGCGGAAGCGCTCCGACGGCCGCTGGGAGGGCCGATATACCGCAGGCTATGATCCCGATACCGGCAAGCGCATCATCAAAAATGTGCTGGGCCGCACCCAGGCAGAAGCCAAAGAAAAGCTCAAGGCAGCGGTGGAGTAGGCCCAGCAGGTAGACATGACCCGCACCGACGAGTACACCGTGGCCACCTGGCTGCGTGCCTGGTATGATCTCTACGCCCAGCCCAACATCCGGCAGGCCACAGCAGACCGCTACAAGCTGATGATCGAGACCTACACGATCCCCCGCATCGGGAAAATCAAGCTGAAAAAGCTGACCTCCCGGGATCTTCAAAAGATGTACAAAAACCTAATGGAGCATGGCCGGGTAAACACAAAAAGCGGCAATGGCAATCCCGGCCTGAGTAGCACCACGGTGCGTAGTGTCCACCTGATGCTCCACAGCGCATTTGAGAGGGCGTTGAAGGAGCGGCTCATCCCCCGCAATCCCACCGATGACTGCATTGCCCCTAAAGTTCGAAAGGTGGAGATGAAAACCCTCCGGCCCGAGCACCTGAAGTCCTACCTGGAAGCCGCTGATGCCCGTGGTGTCCTCCCCATGTTCTACCTGGAACTGGTAAGCGGACTGCGGAAGGGTGAGCTGGTGGCCCTCCTCTGGGATGACCTTGATATCCAGAACCGGACGATCTCGATCAGCAAGCAGTACATCAAGAATCCTAGTGGAAAGCTGACCCTCTCCCGGCCCAAGACTGAGACCTCGGTGCGGAGGGTATCCATCCCCCAGGAGGCGGTAGACCTGCTGATCCAGGAGCATGAGAAGCACCCGGAAAACCCGTATCTATTCCCCTCGTCCACTACCGGGGAAATGTACTACCCTGACTCGGTGGTAAAACTCCACGAGAAGATCCTCAAGGACGCCGGACTGGAGCACATCCGCTTCCACGATCTCAGGCACCCAAATGTCAAGCCCAAGACAAAGAATTTTTATTCATTTCTCAGCCATTTATGCGTCCAACGAGTCACTCTTTCCCCAATTACATTTTGAGCAAAGCGTCTGCAAATTCTCAATTACAGTTTCTCCGCCTTTTGCCCATGGTTTAATGTGATCGACGTGTAAATCTACTGATGGGTCTTTCGCAGGCGATGCCCCACAAGAACAACATTTGAAATTATCTCTTGACATTACTTTGAAACGCATACGCAAGTTAATATCTCTGCTGGTCTTATGAGCGGTATTAGATTTTGCTTCGATTTGGTAAACCTCCAAGCTTTCTTGAGAGTTGTAATAGTCAACAAATGATTTTAAGGCTACTGACCATTTACCAAACCTACGTTCATACGCTTTGTAAGAGATGGGAGATTGAAAAAGAGACAAGTCACGCCTTGACGGTTGGTGTCCAATTTTAATCCATAACTCGGCCAAATTATCAAATAGCTCCCGATCTGCATATTGTCTGTTGGAAATTTGCAATCCCGCTATACTCAAAGCTTTATTCCAAGCCTCAAAATGCCGGATAATTGTAGACGGGTCATAGCGTCCGTGCTCTTTGTATTCTGCTATTGTGAGTGACTGCTTGCCCGTTTCATTTGACACCCTTTGAAGGTCTAACAATAGTTCAGTATCTGTTACGCTATTAGTTTTGTCCGTATATTCTAATAACATAGTCATTTATCTCCCATTTCTTTAACATGTATATAGAGCTATTATACTATGCAAATAAGAAGAGTGTCAACAAATTAGTATCTGCTTTCATCCCGATAACCAAAAACGTAGCAAGCAGGGCATCGGAATATCGTTTTCGATATTCCGATGCCGCTTGTTGGGGTTCCCCCAAGCCCCGGACTGGCCGCTTTGCGTCCAGTCGAACGCACCTGTCGGTGCGGCTCCATGCTTCGCATGACCAGCAGGGAGAAAGTGATGTAGCAACATCATGGGGGTAGCCGCAGAGCGGCGCAAGGGGCGTGCCCCTTGTACGGAGCAAAGCGACGCAAGCTGCCTGGAGCGGTGACAGGTCAGCGATCCAGGCAGCAGCCTCGCAGAGCGCACGGATACATTGCCGCAGGCCATGTATAGAAGTGCGCCGTTCCTCGCAGGTGCTCGGAACGGAGACGGCTTAATCACTTGCACGAGGCGCACGGACTAACCCGCACCGGTCCGCCTAAGCAGTCCTAGGCACAAGACCCGCCGCAAGGCCCACCGTCCTGTCTCCTGCTGGTAAAAAGCACCCAGCCGGGACGCTATGCGGTCCCGGCTGGATGCTATACACTGTCTTTGTCCTTTACGTTACACCTCGCTTTTTGGCTTCCCTCGTTGCGCCTATTTTTTGCAGGGGATTAGGTGGAAAAAGAACTAGGACAAACCAGTTAACTCCTTGCACTGCAAGAGTTTTCCGATTTGTCCTTATTATGCCATAAGGGCATACCTTCGCCACCCTGGCCCTGCAAAACGGAGTGGATATTAAAACGGTCTCCAGTATGCTGGGACACTATGACGCAGGGTTCACCCTCCGCACCTACACCCACGCCACCCGGCAGATGCAGGACCAGGCGGCGGAAACCATGGGAAATTTTATGACCCAGATGATGTAAAAATCAACCCAGCAACGCCAAAAGCACCGGGCAGGAAAGCCAAACTTCCTGCCCGGTGCTCTCTAACCCTTTCCGCACATTTCCCCGTGTGGGTCAAGTTGTGGGTCGCCCCACCTGACCCACTTTTCGACCCACAATATTTCTGGAGAAAACAGAACAAAAACTCCCGAAATCCACTGATTTCAGGAGTTTCTTGGAGCTGCTATCCAGATTTGAACTGGAGACCTCATCCTTACCAATTCTTCTCATCCTATTTCCTCTTGTTGTTCCTTGGTTTGTATTAACATCCGAAGCTATTGCATTGCAACGACTTCGGATGTTTTCTTATTTTGTCCTTGTGTATCATGCTGTCCGCTTTTATGACATCATTTTTGGTGCCCGTATGGGTTTTGTATGGGTTTCTATCCAAACCCAGATTTGGAACGGTTTGCTTTTTGACATTTCTCCAACGGCCCCTATATCTGATCCATCCCCTCCCCCGCTTCAAGGAAATGCGCTTGCCATCAGTCGAAATCAGCGGTATAATGAAAACAACATCCCAATTTCTACTTTAAGAACCTGTATTCACAGCCGAAACCGCCGGATGGCCGAGGGATTTTTTCGACAGGCAAGGCAAATTTTCGCAGGAATAATTGGGTTTATTTCAAGAAAATTTAACGCCGCATGCCGGGAAAAGACCCGGCCAGACAGTGAATTGAGGTTGTGAATACAGGTTCTAAATCAAGCAGAACAAAAAGGTAGCATAATCATTACATACAGAAAACCGCTCTCAATTTTTGAACTTAATGAAAAGGTGATACAATGGAGAACTTAGACCGATTGGTTAATGAACTGTGTAAACTACCAAATGAAATACAGTGGGTTGAATTCAAGCACAACAATTACAATCCAGCAATGATTGGTCAAGATATCAGTGCACTCGCAAATAGCGCGGCACTCTACGACAAAAGCTGTGCTTATATGCTCTAGGGCATTGATGATGCAACTCACGAAATTGTGGGCACAGGATATAACCTTCAAACATTGAAAAAGGGAAATCAGGAGCTTGAAAACTGGCTGCGCTCTTTGCTCTCACAAAATGCCGATTTTTAATTTCATTGCGTTCCAATGAATGATAAAAACGTGGGTGTACTCATAATATATAGAGCGGTGAATCAAACAGTGACCTTTGAAAAAACCGACTATATCAGAGTTGGGAGCTACACGAAAAAATTGAACGAATACCCGGCCTTGCAGGCGCAGCTGTGGGATCGGCCGCGGAACTCCAAATTCGAAGATCGTTACGCCAAGCAAGATTTAGAGTTGGAAAATGCTTTGCGTTTGCTGGACTACCAAATCTATTTCGACAACACCGATATCCCTCTACCATCTGACATCTATGGCGTGGAGCACTATATGGTAGAGGAAGAAGTTCTTGTCAAGCAGGATAATGGCCTTTACGCTATCACCAACCTCGGCGCAATTCTTTTTGCAAAACGGCTTTCCACTTTCCCACGGCTATCCCGCAAAGCGATTCGCGTCGTGCAGTATCGCGGCAATAGCCGATTAGAACTACTAAAGGAAGATATTGGTGGAAAGGGATACGCCATCGGTTTTGAGGGCCTAATCAAATTTATTGAGGCGTTGATCCCAACACAAGAAATTATCAATGGTGCGCTGCGTGAAAAGAAATCGGCATATCCTCTTGTCGCGATTAGGGAAGCCGTGGCAAATGCCTTGATCCATCAGGATTTTTCGATAACAGGCACCGGGCCTGTGGTAGAAATCTTTGAAACGCGCATAGAGATCACAAATCCCGGGACTCCTCTTGTGGACGTAAGGCGTATCATCGACAACCCTCCAAAATCCAGAAACGAAAAGTTGGCCGCCCTCATGCGCCGTCTAAGAATGTGCGAGGAATTGGGAACTGGGTGGGATAAAATTGTAATTAGTGCCGAGCTTCAACAGCTCCCCGCCCCAAGGATAAATCTATATGAAGGAAGCACCCGCGTCACCCTTTTCTCAGAGATGCCATTCTCCAGTATCTCATCGGAGGAAAAGCTCTGGGCCTGTTATCTTCACGCCTGTATTAAGCAGGTACAAGGGGAGCAGCTTACAAATCGTTCACTGCGTGAGCGGTTTGGGCTGAAAGATTCTGCATCGAGCAGTATTTCCAGGTTAATCAAAGAAGCCGTTGAAGCAAAGCTCATCAAACCGCTTGATCCAGCCACTGCTCCGAAACATATGAAGTATATCCCCGTATGGGCGTGATCTAACTTGCTGGTAACTTGCTGGGATAAGCCCCAGATGAACAAATTGATTTCAGAATCCACTGCATATTGTGGAAAAACGAGCTCTACCCGTACCATATATGTCTAAAGCCTAACTTGCTGGTAACTTGCTTTTATCATGCCATTCCCATATCCGGTTGCTTAAGCTGCTCCGATGGTTGTAGTGGCAAATTCCTATTTATCTGTCAAATCCTCTTAGAACCCTGATACGTCAAGGCTTTTCCCTGATTAAATGTTCAAACCTTATGTAGTTTCCCTTGTTTTTGCCCTTATGGGCTGAAACAAGGGAAACTTTTTACTCCCCGCAGACCACCTTATCCAGCAGTCGTGCGGAGGTACGCTTGGCCTCCCTTGTGGCGTGGGCGTAAATGTTCATCGTGGTACTGACGTCGGCGTGGCCCAGCAGCTCCTGCACGTCCTTGGGAGCCGCCCCGTTGGACAGGAGATTGCTGGTGAACGTGTGCCTGAGCATATGGAAATGAAAATCTTCCAGCCCCGGCACTTTCTTCTTTGCCTGACGGCACATGATACCCACCGTCCCCGGCGTCTCAATGGCCCCGTCAGGCCGGAGGCAGACAAAGGACAGCTCCCGATACCCCTCTGGCACGTCCGCCGTCCTGGGCAGGGTATAGACCTCGTAATAGGCCCGGTCTTTCTCCCTGACCTCCGTGCAGTAGTTCAGGCTGTAAAGCTCCCCATAGCGCAGGCAGTTCCCAATTTGCTCTTTCTTGGCCCTCCGCAGGATCGCCGCCAGCGTGTCGCAGAAGTCCACAGTACGGACTTTCTTCCGCTTGGTGGCCCCGATCTCCGTCTTGTGCCTTGCCCCGTTGTAGCGGATGCTCCGCCGCACCGTGAGGTACTGTTCGTCCAGGTTGACGTCCTGCCAGGTGAGGGCGCAGACCTCCCCGATACGAAGCCCGGTATAATAGGCGATCTGAATGGGCAGCAGGGCGGGATTGTCTTTCTTTTTCAGAAAGTCCTCCAACGCCCGAAACTGTTCATAGGTGAGGGTGGGCACAGCCGGGGCGTCCCCGTCCTCCTGGGAGAACAGCTCGTATTCCTCTTTCTTCCCCCGCCAGACCACATACTGCATGGGGTTGAAGCTGATGAGCCGCTTGGGGAACACCGCAAAGCGGAACGCCCCTTGCAGGACTGCTGAATACTGCCGTAAGTACCCTTTGCTGAGCGCCTTTGCCGCTGTGCCGTCCGGGTTTGTCCCACCGAAGCTGAGCAGGTCGATGTAGGCTTGCAGGTGGTCGGGGGTGACGCTTTTCAGCTTGCGGTTGCCGATGGGGTGCTGCTTGATGCGGTTGACCGTCCCTTGGTAGGCCATCACGGTGCCATTGCTGAGATTTCCGGGTTTCAGTTCTTCTTCCACCCACATATCCAGTAACTGCCCCACGGTGGCGTTCTCGGACTTCGCCACGAACTTTTTTGCCTCGTAGTCCTCCATCGCCTTGCGGAGCAGGGCCTCCGTTTCAGATTTGCTCTCTGTCCCGGCGAACTCCCGCTGTACCTGCCGCCCGCTCTCGTCCTCCACATAGAAGCGGTAGTACCACTTTTTGCCCTTTTTACGTACAGAACCTTTTGCCATAGAT
>CAJULM010000002.1:0-113015 GCA_910587285.1 uncultured Oscillospiraceae bacterium
GCGACTCGGACAAAATACAGATTTGCTCCGCAAATCTTGGTTTTTTGTCCTCGCTCCGCTCCAAGCTCCCTCGCTGTCCACTTCTCCGCGCTTCCTCAATCGTCCGCCCCAGCCGCGTCCATACCAGCCGGGTCCAGCCCCTCCAGCCACCGCCGCACCATATCCAGGGCATGGTTGACGGCCAGGTTCCGGGTACGGTCCCGCCGGGCGCTCAGGCTGGCCAGGTTCAGCTTTTTCACCCAGCAGCCGTCGGGCGCCGCCAGAGCGGTGTACACCAACCCCACCGGGTTGCCCCGGTCGTCCGGGTCCGGCCCCGCCACCCCGGTGGACGACACCGCCAGGTCGCACCCCAGCACCTTTCGCGCCCCCTGGGCCATCTCCCGGGCCACCTCGGCGCACACCGCGCTCTTTTCGTCCAGCAGAGCCTGGGACACCCCCAGCACCCCCGCCTTTACCTCGCAGTGATAGCTCACCACGCCGCCCTTGAATACCGACGCCGCACCGGGCACGTCGGTGATGCGCTTGGCAATGAATCCGCCGGTGCAGCTCTCCGCCGTACCCAGGGTGAGGCCCCGGTTCCGCAGTCCGTCCAGCGCCACCTGGGCCAGCCCGGACACGTCCGCGCCGTACACCAGCTCCCCCAGCAGAGCGCGCACCTCCCTCTCCACCGGGGCGATGAGGGCGTCCGCTTCCTCCGCCGTGGGGGCCTTGGCGGTGATGCGCAGCTCCACCTCTCCCTCCTTGGCGTAGGGAGCCAGGGTGGGATTTTCCAGCTCGTTCATCCGCTCCCGCAGGAGGGACTCCACCGCCGACTCCCCCGCGCCGAACACACGCAGGGTGCGGGAGCGAATCACCCCCTCGCTCAGCCGGGCCAGCCAGGGCAGCGCCCGCTCCCGGAACATGGGCAGGCACTCGCTGGGCGGGCCGGGGAGCATCACCACATAGGTTCCCTCCGCCTCAAAGGCGCAGCCCGGCGCGGTGCCCCAGGCGTTGTCCAGCACATGGCAGCCCTCGGGCAGCCACGCCTGCTGAAGATTGTTTTCCGTCATCTCCCGGCCTACGCGGGCAAAAAAACACCGAATGTTCTGGGCGCACTCCGGGTGGAACACCAGCTTTTTCCCAAAGGCCTCCGCCAGCGCCTGCTTGGTGAGGTCGTCGCAGGTGGGCCCCAATCCCCCCGTAGTCACCAGTACGTCCGCCCGGCTCCGGGCCAGCTCCGCCGCCGCCTTCACGCGCTCCGGGTTATCCCCCACCACCGAGTGGTACAGCACATTCAGCCCAAGGCCGGACAGCTCCCGGCTCAGGGCCTGGGCATCGGAATTGACGATTCCGCCCAGCAGTAGCTCAGTACCCACCGACAAAATTTCCACCGTATGGCTCATGGCCTCCGCCTCCGTTTCCAGTTCTATTTTATCCTTCCCATGGAAGGGTGTCAAGCAGAAAGCGTCCCGCCGCCCTTTGACACCCAGCTAAAGATATGGTACACTCACGGGGAAATCGCACAGAAAGCCGGTGCCGCCATGATCCTTCACGAAAAAACGAAGGCCGTGTTCCACGCCATGCGGGAGGGAATCCTCCTCATCGACGACCAAACCCGAATTGTATTCGGCAACCGCTCCTATCTGGAGTTTTTGAACAAAACAGAGCGCGAGATCGTGGGCCAGCCCCTGCGGGATGTCCGTCCAGGGGCCCGGCTGCCCGAAGTGCTGGCCACCGGCCAGCCCATCCTCCACGCCCCCCGGATGGAGGAGGAGAGCGACATCTATTTTGTCAATATGTACCCCATTCGGGTGGATGGGGCCGTGGTGGGCGGGCTGTCGGTCGTGACCTTCAAGCGGGACGCCTATGACTTCCGCAGCGAGCTGGAGGACTACGAGCGGCGCAGCCGGCAGGTGCTGCACCGGGTGAACAAGGTGAACTCCACCCGGTACACCTTCGACTCCATTGTGGCTGAGGGGGAAAACGTCCGGGCTGTGAAGGCGCTGGCCAAAAAAGCGGCGGTCACAGACGCGGCGGTTCTGCTCTCCTCCGAGAGCGGCACGGGCAAGGAACTCTACGCCCAGGCCATTCACAACGCCAGTCCCCGCCGGCATGAGGTGTTCGTGGCCATCAACTGCGCCAATTTCAACGCCAACACATTGGAGTCCGAGCTGTTTGGCTATGTGGAGGGCGCCTTCACCGGGGCCAAGCGGGGCGGGAAAATGGGTCTGTTTGAGGCGGCAAACGGCGGCACCCTGTTTTTAGACGAGGTTTCTGAAATGGACATGGGGCTTCAGGCAAAGCTGCTGCGGGTCATTCAAGAGGGGCGCTTTCGCCCCGTGGGCGGCGTCAGCGAGATTGAGACAGACGTGCGGGTCATCTCCGCCTCCAACGCCGACCTGCAGCAGTACATTCAGCAGGGCCGGTTCCGCCGGGACCTGTTTTACCGCCTGTCTACCTTCCAAATCTGCATTCCGCCCCTGCGGGAGCGGCGGGGGGATATCCCCTCTCTGGCCCGCGTAATTTTGCAGGAACTGTCCAAAAAGCTGAAACGCTCTATAACCATCTCGCCGGAGGCCCTGCACGCCCTCGCCGCCCATGATTGGCCGGGCAATGTGCGAGAACTGCGCAACGTGCTGGAGTTTTCCGCCTATCTGTCGGATAACGGCGTGATTCAGCAGGATACGCTGCCCGAAAGCATCGTCCGCCCCGCCACCCAGTGGAAGCAGATTCCCTTATCCCAACGGGTGCGGGCGTTTGAACAGAGCGAGATTCACAAGCTTCTGCTGCGCTACGGCTCTAATTTAGAGGGGAAAAAACGCGTGGCAGAAGAATTGGGCATCTCTCTGGCCACATTGTACAATAAAATCGGCCATTGAATTCTAATATATTAGAATTTTGTTCTGAAATCATAGAACCGCTGGATTTTAGGCTTATCTTTTCCCATTTTGCGCGATTCTCCCCTTCTGAATTCTAAAATTCTGGAACCTCTCTCCGCCCGGCGGCACCCCTGAGTCGCTGAATCCGTTGAGGCGCAGGCCCTCGCCCATTTCCCCCCTCTTGAAAAAACTTGGCACACAAATTGCGTCAATAATTTCACGTGTACACAAATTCCCAGCTGCAAACAACAAGGAAAAGGGCATGAACGGTCTCACGCTGTCCGTCTACAGGGCAGCATCCCAAATGCCGCAACAGAAAGAATCAGGAGGTAGAGCATGGATTCGGTATTAATGTTTGTTCTGATTGGCGTGATTTGTCTCATCGGCATCCTGGCAGGACGAAAAATCACAAGCGCCGCCCAATGGGCCAACGGCGGTAAAAGCTTGAACTGGGCCACTGTGGGCATTCTATTGGTCACGTTCCAGATCGGTGGCACATCCACCATCGGTGCGGCGCAGAATGGGTACAGCCTGGGTATCGGCGGCGCCTGGTATAGTATTGCCGGCACAGTCGCCATGATACTGTCCGCTTTTTTCATTACCCACCTGCGCAAATATATCACAGAAGACACTATTTCCAACTTCATGAAGAACCGGTATTCCGCCGGCATCAGCAATCTCTATTCCTACGCATACTTGATTATGGGCTTTATTTACATCCCCATTCAGCTGTTCACCGTTACCACAATCTTCCGCACCATTATCCCCGGCCTGTCCCTGACCTGGGCCTGCATCATCGGTCTGCTTTTGGCCATCTCCTACACCGTGGTTTCCGGCGTCAACGGGGCCAACTACGTCAGCAAAGTGGGCTGCATTCTGATGTATGGCACCATGGCCGTCGGCCTCGTGCTGGTGATGGGCAAGATCGGCGGCTTCGAGACTCTCAGCTCTACGTTGGAGCCCAGCTTCTTTAACCTGTTCACCATGCCCACCAAGACTTGGTTCAGCTGGTTCTTGACCTGCTTTGTCGCGTTCCTGACCATGCAGGCGGCAATCCAGCCTTCTCTGATTGCGAAGGATGATTCCTCCGCCAAAAAGGGCATCATTTTCGGCGCGCTGCTCAACCTGCCCTGCGGCTTTATCTGCGCACTGCTGGGCATGGCCTGCATCGCTATGAACCTGGACGTGGGCGGCAGCAGCTCCCTGGCCTTTGCCACCGTAATCAACACCTACTGCCCCGGCTGGCTCACCGCCGTGATTTTCGCCTCCATCGCGTTGATCGTGATCTGCACCCTGGCGGGTCAGCTGCTGGCCATCTGCACCATCATTCGCCAGCTGTTGCTGCCGGTCTATGAAAAGAAGGCAGTCTCAGAACAGAAGCAGCTGACCTACACCCGCCTAATCGCTTTCGTATACGGTTTTATCACCATTATCCCCACCTTTATGATTCAGCAGTCCTTCCTCAATCAGATTGTCACGGTTCTGATTGCCTGCGTCACCGGCCCCATGCTGTTCTCTCTCATCGCCGGAATGTTCTGGAAAAAGATGAACGCCTCCGCCGCGTGTTGGAGTATTGTCTCCGGTATCATTGTGGGCATCGTCTGGGTACTGACCGGCATGAGCGATGCTTGGCATCCAGTGTACATCATTCTGCCCGTCTCCTCGCTGGTTGGCTTTGCGGTGTGTATGCTGACATCTAAAAACGACACAACAACGGCCTGAGGTCCATGCATCAGAAAGGATAAAAATTTATGAAATACGTACTCGACCACACAGGAAAACCATATGCCAAACTGTTTGAGGATATTTCCGCCATTCCCCGCGGCAGTTTTCAGGAGGAAAAAATCGCCGACTTTGTCTGCAGCTTCGCCAAAGACCTTGGCCTGAGCTATACCCGTGACGAGGCCAACAATATCGTGGTTCGCAAGCCCGCCACTCCCGGCTACGAGGATCATGAGGTGGTCATGCTCCAGGGACATATGGATATGATTTGGAACAAGCGCCCGGGCAGCACCTTCGATTTTGAAACCGAGGGCATCAAGCTGATGGTGACGGACGACGGCTATCTGATGGCGGAGGAGACCACCTGCGGCTCGGACGACGGCGTTGCCGTGGCCTATATGCTGGCCATTCTCCAGGACAAAGCCCTGGCCCACCCCGAGCTGGAGTGTGTATTCACCACCGCGGAGGAGCCCGGATTGTACGGCGTGCAAAAGTTCGACTGTTCCCAGCTGAAGGCCCGAAAATACGTCAGCATGGACGGCAATCTGGAGGGCACCAGCCTGCTTGTAGCCGCAGGCGGCGCAAACGGGCGGTTCACCAAGCGATTCCAGCGCCAGCCCCAGAACGCCGCCCAGTTGACCATCCGCGTCCACGGCCTCACCGGCGCCCACATCCAGTTCCAGGAGCGCCAGCTGGCAAACGCCATCAAGACCGCGGCCCGCATTCTCTACTACATTCACAAAGAAGTCCCCTTCCGGCTGATCAGTCTGGACGGCGGCAGCCAGACCACCATTCCCGTGGACTGCACGGCGAAGATTGCCCTGGCCGCCGGGGATTTGGAGAAGGCAAAGGCAATCGCCCAGCGAGTCATTGGCGAAGTAAAGTTCGAGCATAAGGAGAGCGACCCCAATATGCTCCTTACGTTCAGCGATGAACCCCAGGCCGCCCCGGCCATTCCAGAAGAGATTACGCAGCGTATCATCACGCTGCTGCATCTCCTGCCCTGCGGGTTAATTGACACCAGCCTGGTGTTTCCCGGCCTGCCCATCTCCTCTTGCACGATTGAAACCATCGAGACAAGAGAGGACGCAATCACCTGGTTCTACCGCCCCGCCAGCGCAATCACTTCCAAGCTGATGAACATGGACGAATGCAGCCGCGTCCTGGCCAACCTATTCGATGTGGAATACGAGGTGGAGAATTATTTCTACGGCCACAATGTGGACGCCGGAACGCCGTTCTACAATGTCTTTGATGAGGTTTGGTTTGAGCAGAATGGGGAGCACATCCGCCCCATTGGAGCCCATTACGGCAACGAGATCGGATTCTTCCTGCGCAATATGCCCTGGCTGGACATGATCCTGCTGGTGGCCACTCATTATCAGGCCCACACCCCGGATGAAAAACTTGATCTGGCTTCCTTTGACCGCTGCTACCGCTGCCTGGTCGAGATATTAAGACGGGTCTAAGCTCTGTCCCAATTCTCACAAGCATAAGTTTTGCAGTAGGCAAGGAGTGATTACTATGAAATCCATCCGCATCGGCTCCGGCGCCGGCTACGCCGGCGACCGGCTGGAGCCCTCCCTGGAGCTCATTGAAAAGGGCAAGCTGGACTATATCAGCTATGAGTGCCTGGCCGAGCGCACCATCGCCATCGGCCAGCAGGCCAAGCTCAAGGACCCCAGCAAGGGCTACAACGGCCTGCTGGAGTACCGCATGGAGAAGGCCCTGCCCCTGTGCTGGAAGCACAAGGTCAAGCTCATCACCAATATGGGCTCCGCCAACCCCCAGGCCGCCGCCGCCAAGTGTGTGGAAATCGCCAAAAAGCACGGCCTCACCGGCATGAAAATCGCCTGCGTCACCGGCGACGACCTGCTGCCTGTCATCGACAAGTACATGGACACCCAGGTGTGGGAGACCGGCGAGCCCCTGTCCAAGCTCCCCGGCGAGATCGTGTCCGCCAACGCCTACATGGGCGTGGAGGGCATTCTCAAGGCGCTGGAGCAGGGCGCGGACGTGGTCATCACCGGCCGCGTGGCCGACCCGGCCATCTTCATGGCCCCCGCCATCCACGAGTTTAGCTGGTCCCTGGAGGACTGGGATAAGCTGGGCAAAGGCACCATCATGGGCCATCTGCTGGAGTGCGGCGGCCAGGTCACCGGCGGCTACTTCGCCGAGCCGGGCAAGAAGGACGTGCCCGGCGTGGGCCACCTGGGCTTCCCCATCATTGAGATCGCGGAGGACGGCTCCTTCTTCGTCACCAAGGTGCCTGAGGCGGGCGGAATGGTCACGGTGGAGACCTGCTCCGAGCAGATCTGCTACGAGATCCACGACCCTGAGAACTATCTCACCCCCGACGTGGTGGCTGATTGCAAGCAGATCACCTTCACTGAGACGGAGAAGGACAAGGTGGTGGTCACCGGCATCACCGGCAAACCCAAGACCGAGACCTTTAAGTGCTCCATCGGCTACCGGGACTGCTTCATCGGCGACGGTGAGATCAGCTACGGCGGCCCCGGCTGCCTGGAGCGCGCCAAGCTGGCCCTGGAGATCATGAAGGAACGGCTGGAGCTGGTGGCCCCGGGCCAGTTCGATGAGCTGAAGTTCGATCTCATCGGCTGCAACAGCCTGTACTGGAATCCCGATTCCCAGTATAATCAGGAGCCCTCCGAGGTCCGCGTGCGGGTGGCCGGCCGGGCCAAGACGAAGGCCATCGCCGACTTGGTGCCCAACGAGGTGGAGGCGCTGTACACCAATGGCCCCGCCGGAGGCTGCGGTGCGGTGAAGCGCACCCGGGACATCGTCTCCGTGGCGTCCATCCTGGTCAGCCGTTACGATGTGAAGCCGGAAGTCGAGGTATTTGAAGTCTAAGGGACGAAAGGAGAAAGTCACTATGAAGCTCTGGGAAATCGCGCACTCTCGCACCGGCGACAAGGGCAATATCTCCAATGTGTCCCTCATCGCCTACGACCCCAAGGATTACGCGCTCATCCGCGAAAAGGTCACCCCCGAACGGGTGAAAGCCCATTTCAACGGCATGGTCCACGGCGACGTAGTCCGCTATGAACTGCCCAACATCCACGCGCTGAACTTTGTGATGTACGCCGCCCTGGGCGGCGGCGTCACCCGCTCCCTGTCCGTGGATATGCACGGCAAGGGCCTGTCCTCCTACCTGCTGGACATGGACATCTGATTCCAAACGTCAAAAGGTCCGCTTCCCAAAATGGGAAGCGGACCTTTTTGTTGTGCCGTGCACGGGGGCTCACCGGCCCTCCCGTTCCTTTTGGCGCCGAATTTCCTCCCGCTGAACCGCGAAAATGGCCTGTAGCAGACGGTCCTGCTCCTTGGGGGGCAGCGCCTCCAGCTGGCAGCCGTAGCGCACCATGCCCAGCTCCCGGCCGCCCACCCGGCGCACCTGGCAGTTGAAGCTGAAGGGAGCCAGGCCCGCCGCCAGACGAATGCCGCTCACGGTCATCCGATCCCCCACCTCGAAGGCCTCCTCGCTCAGAAGAAGCAGGCCGCCCGCGCTCACGTCCAGCACCTGGCAGGGCCGGCTCTCCCGGGCCACAACGCCCCGGGACGACCGCCGGAAGCAATTCCCCTCCACGCTCACGCTGATGCGTTGGCGGAAAAACGCCCGCTGCTCCTTGAGGAACTTGCTCTCCAGCCGGTCCACCTTCCAGATCAGCTCGGTACTGCCGCACACCTTGCCGTGAAGCACCCGGCTGTCCTTTCCCTGGAAAAACCGAAGCTTAATCTCCCGATTGTACATCACCGGCGGCAGCTCGTCTCCCCTGGCCTGCCGGAGAATCACCGCCCCGCTGCGGACGCTGTCCACCTTGCCCACAAAGAACAGGCGGTTCTCCAGGGTCAACACTTCTACCGTCATCCCGGGACGAAGGCCGAAATCCACGGACGCGGAAGTCTGCGCGGCCCGCTCTGTCTGAGGCGTCTCAACCATGTTCCAGCTCTCCTTTCCCACTTGCTTGATTGGCGCTTACATTGCCATGATAAACTGGATCAGCTTTGCCGCCTCAGCCCGGTTGATGGTGCCCCAGGGTCGCAGCCTTCCGTTTCCGTCGCCCTGGACCGCCCCCAGGTGAACCAGGATGCCCACAGAGCTACGGGCGTAGCCGCTGATCTGCTGGTGGTCAACAAACTTCTCCAAATCCGCCGTCAGGCCGTTGCTCAGGTTGTGGCCGGTGGCCTTCAGCGTGTTGTTAAGCATCACCATGGCGTCCTGCCGGCTCAGGTTTTTGCTGGGCCAAAAGCTGGCCCCGTCTCCGCTCACAATGCCCAAGCGCTTAGCCGTAGCCACCGCAGGGCCATAGTAACTGTTCACGGGCACGTCGGCAAAGCTGTAGCCGCTCTCCCCGGTCAGGTTAAAGGCCCGGCACAGCATCAGCACAAAGTCACACCGCCGGATGGACTGCCCCGGAGCAAAGGTGCCGTTGCCCATGCCCTCAATTACGCCGTTCTGATACAGGTAATCCACCGCGTCCACCGCCCAGCGGTAGGCCCCCATGTCGCTGAAATACCGGGAGCTGGTGGAGCTGGACACCTGGATGTTGATGCGCCCGCTCACCTGCTGGCCGCCCACGCTCACACCGGTGTAGCCGATTGTCACCGAGCCCTGATAGCCGTTCCGGGGCACGAAGGTGAGCTGGTCGATGCTGGGCGTGCCGGAGCGGTAGTACCGCGTGCCGGTGACGGCCTGGGTTCCGCTTCCAGCCCCGTTATAATTGCTGTACAGCTGTCCGGCCGCGCTGTTGGGCAGGGAGGTGAGCTGAATGTAGGACAGCTCCTGATCCAGCACCGCGTTGCACACGCTGCGCAGCGTGGACGAGGACAGCCGCACCGGGGTGGAGGGCGAGGTGCTCAAATTCACGTCGTTGGGGGTGGGGGCGCTCACCTGAATGGTCACTACGCCCTCAAAGCGCACGTTATTGGTGTTATAGCCTGTAAAGGGGATCTGCACCGTGCCGGTGAAGTTCTTGTTGGCCAGGAAGCTCAGGCCCCCGATGAGGTTCTGCCCACTGTAGCTGGTGGTGCGGTAGTAGTAGGTCCAGGTGGAGGCCTGGGTGTTCCAGGAGGTGCTGCTGTTGTAATTGTAGTACAGCGTGCCCTCGTTGGAGTTGGGCAGGGAGGAGAACTGGATGTAGTTCAGCGTCCCCCCAGCCGCGGAGGAGCAGGCGTTCACAAAGTCGTAGGCGGAGAAATTCACCAGCTTGCCGCTGAAGGTATTGTACTGCACGCCCCGCTGGCTGGTCCCCCCAATGTCAATATACACCACGCCTGTATAGGTGGTGCCGCCGGTGCCATAGCCGGTATAGCTGAACGCAGCCTGCCCGGACGCAGCGCTGGGCACAAAGGAGATGCCGCCGATGGATGGCGAGCCGTTCTGATAATAGTTCGTATAGGCGTTTACATAGCTGTCATAGCCGCCGCTGCCACGGTAGTTGTAGTACAGGCTGCCCTGGCTGGCGCTGACCTGACTGAAGCGGACATAGGCCAGCGGCTCGTTGATGGCCGCCCAACAGGCGTTGTTGAAGTCACTGGCCTGGAAAATCACCTGCTGGCCCTGGGCCACGCTGTAGCGCACGTCGGAGGGATTGTAATTGTTCCCACCGCCGCCCACGGTGATGGTCACATAGCCAGTATAGGACACATTGCCCGTATCCACCGCCCGGTAGCTGATGCGCACTGTACCAGGGCAGCTCTGGGCGGGAATGAAGGTCAGGCTGTCCAGGGAGGGGCTGCCATTGCGGTAAACCTTGGTGCTGCTGGAAATCTGCTGGCCGGGCTGAGCCGCCCCCACGTAGTTCAGGCGTAGCTCCCCCGCCGTGGATTGGGGAAGGGTGAAGGTGACGTAGCTCAGCTCCCGCCCCGTCCTGTTGCGGCAGGCCGTGCTGAAGTCGCCCGCCCGGAAGGTCACGGGGGTGCCGGCGGCGGTGGAATAGCTCACGTCCCCCGCGGCGTTTACCGTCACCCGGATGATCCCGCTGAAGGAGTCGTTGCCCTTCCAGGCGGTGTAGTTGATGTCGGCCGTGCCGCTGAAGTCCGCGCGGGGCACGAAGGACATCCGGCTCAGCTCCTTCTGGCCGTTGCGGTAGGTGAGATAATACTTCTCCGAGCCCACGCCCGCGCCGGTGTCCCCTTCATAGAGGTAGTTGTAGTGCAGAATGCCCTGGTTGGTGGGGACGGACAGGCCGGTCACATAGTCCACCCCGGTCATGCCCTTTCGGGCGGCGATGTAGCCCAGCTCGGTGACGATGCCGCTCAGGCTCACTTCGTTCCCCGCGCCCACGCTGCCCAGGTTGATGAGGGTGGCGGTGTCCTCCGTCACGGTAACGGTACACTTGGACGTAAAGGTCTGCTTTCCGTCCGCGCTTTTCGCCTTGACGGTGATGGTGGCCGTGCCCACGGCCTTGGCGGTCACTACGCCGGTGGCGCTCACATCGGCCACAGCCCGCTTGTCACACTCCCATGTCACCGTGCCGCCCTTGGCATCGCCATACAGGGTGGCCACCAGCGTGTCCTTCTGGTTCTTGACCAAGGTCACAGCCTCCCCGGTCATGGTGTCGTTGTTGGGGCAGCTCAGGGCAATGCCCGACACGGTGACGGTGAGCTTTGCGGTGAGCGCATCGCTCTCACCGGCCTTGGCGGTGACGGTGGCCGTACCGGGGGATACGCCCTTGATGGTGGCGCTGAGGGGATTGTTCCCCCCACCGCTCACCGTCACGATTTTTTCATTGTCGGAGGTCCACTCCACGCTTGCCACCTCGCCGTCAACGGGGGTGACAGCGAGGCTGACGTTCTTGGTGTCCCCCTTGGCCAGCTTTTCCGCGGGGGGCATAAACTCAATTTTGGTGGCGGCGGGCTTATCCGCCGCCACCACCGTCACCGTGCAGGTGGCGGTCTTGCCCGAGCCGTCCGCCGCTGTGGCGGTGATGGTGGCCGTGCCCACGTTCCTGGCGGTCACTACGCCGTTGGCGTCCACCGTGGCGGCGGCGTTCGCCCCCTCGTCGCTCCAGGAGTAGTTTTTATTGGTGGCGTTGTCGGGCTCGACTTTGGTGACTTTGAGTTCAAACGTCTCGCCCACCTTCAGGGTCTTCGTGGTCTCGCTCAGGGTGATGGAGGTGACCTTTACGTCGGGGGGATCGGCGGCCACAACCTTCAGCGAGCAGCTTCCTGATACAGTATTACCGCCGCCGGTGGAGTTTATGGGACTTGCTATAACACTAATCGTGACATTGTCGGATACCGTTTCTGCGGTCACTGTCATCTCATTTGATGTTGCTGTCTCAGGATGCGCCTTCAAGCCGGGACAAGACCAATCGTAGGTATAGCCCGTGCTCGTAATATCCGGATTGATTACTTCAGCTTTCAGCCTCACCGACTCTCCTACCTTCAACTCGGTGGGCACAGGCGTGCCGTCGGCCTTGGTAATCTTCAGCGTGGGCGTGGTTCCCGTGTCTCCGTCCGCCGCCCAGGCCGGCGTCACCGCCAGGGTCAGCGCCAGCGCCAACGCCAGGGTCAGCGCGCCGAAGCGGCGCAAAAAACCATGTTTCATAATTCGCACTCCTTTGCGCGGTTTTCGTTCTCATAGCGGGAGCGGGCGGAGCCCCGCCCGCTCCCGTTGGCGGTTGTTACCTTCTCCACTCCTTAATGGGAACCTCCAGTTCTGCTCTGTAGCCTGACGGTTTTGATTTGTCTGGAACAATCTTGATTTTTACGGTCAGCGGACCGCGAGGTATAAAGTTGGAATTCTCGTCTGTAATAATATCCCGGAACACAATGCCGAAGCCATCGTCTGCATCTGACACATTCAGCGTTATGGTATTGATGGGCGCCTTGCTCACGCCATCCTCGCCGGTATCGGTGTCACTATTTTTGTGTTTGCTGGCTCCAATCACAGTTACGCCCGAGTCAGCGGTGGACGCTACGAGTCCTCCCACCGCCTGGTACTGCGTAGAAGCAGCCGCGTGGCCTTTGGCAGCCGCCGTGCAGTTATCCACTGGGATGGACTTGCTGCTGCCGCTTCCACTTTGGACTGCCCACAGTTCCTCAGTAAAAGCGAGCGTCACAGTGCCCTGCTTGATTCTCCCAGTATACTCGTCACCATTTTTCTCCCACTCCCGCACTGTAATAATGGATGCGCTTAAATCAACCTTGGGCGGTTCAGTATCGTTTTTAAACAGCGGGTGGATGGCACGAAATGCATCCCCAGAACCCATGTCGCTCTTGCCCACAGCAATGAACGTGTAGTTATTTTTCACCTGCATACCAGTACAAGTCACCATGTTTTTGTCCGGCACCGAGTTGTTGGCCTGGGTAAAAGTGACTCCCGCACTGGGACTTTTCATGACAATCCTGTTGCCGTCGGAGGCTTGGTTGCGAATACGCCGGGCAAATTCATTTTTGGAGTTGGTGCAGGCGTACTCGTCAAATATGGTCCCTTGGTAATTGGCTCCGCTGCCCACTGTAGCCTCCATGGCGTCCAGCACGGTAAAGGACCTGTCATTACCAGCCAGAGCGGCCGCCACTTTATTCTTTCCGGCCACACTCAGCCCTCCACTACCGTCCTTATCCGCATCGGTCAGCGTAATTGCCGTGGTATATCCATAATAGGCGCGAAGTACCTCCGCCAGCTTCTCCGTCTCCACGTGGAGGTAGAACTGTTCCTCAAACCCAGCGGGCTCACTGCCCCGAAGTGCCAGGATATAGTCCAGCTTCGCAGTGGGTGTCTTGTAGATGGAAATCTTCACATTTTCGCCGCTGATCTCCGCGTCAATGCCGGGCCGCACGGCCTTTTCGGTGGTGAAGCGGAAGCACTCGGTATGGGCCTCATAGCCCTCCGAGGTGCCGGAGGTGTTCTGGGTCACCAGATACACCAGATACATGGTATCCGGCGTGAGGCCGGTGAGGGTGATGGGGTTGTCGCTGTTGCTGATATTGGCCGGCAGACGCCCAGTAACCTGTCCCCGCCGGTCGCCCACGTTCCCCTGCTGGGCCAGGCCGGCTACGATTTCCGGATCGGGCGCCTCCAGGTAATAGCGCTTGTCGTCGATGATCTTACCATCGCCGTTCTTTTCCGCAGTGGGGCCCCGGGTGAGCACATCCTTGTACTCTGGCTTCCCGGTCTTTTTATCCAAGATTCGATCCGCAGGGTTGCTCACCGTCCCCATGGACCAATCCTTACCGATGCCTGCGGCGGTGGGAATCACCGAGCAGAGGTAGTCCGTCACCTTGTTCTCCTGTCCCTTCATGGGAAGCCTTCTGTCAACCCCCTCCACATCGGTGAGGGGTACCGCCACACAGTACACATATCCGGGCTTATCCAGCATGACTTCAATGGTGGCGCTGATGTCCCCAACGCGGATCACAGGGTAGTTGTCCACCAGCTTGGGGGGCTCAGTGTCCGGGAAGTCCTTGTAAAGCAGGCGGGGGTCTGGCTTGCCGATGGTGGCCACGCCGTCCTTCTGTTTGGCGTTGTCCAGATTGCTCTTAAAGCCGCCGCCGGCCACGTTGGTCAGGCCACTGTGGTATCCGGCCACAATGGTCACCTTCATATTGATCTCGTTGGTGTCCTTGATTTCCGAGCGCTTTGTAACCACAATGGCGTATTCCCGGTTGCCGTGACCGGGGTCGGTCTTCACGCCTGTACTGGTATTGGTCACAGGTTCCTTCATCTGATTGAGTTGCTTGAAGGTCAGCTCTTTCCCCGCACACTGGAAGTACTTGCGGAAGCTGTTGTAAACAAAGCCGTCCTCCAGGCCGGAGACGATCACCTTGGTGGAGCCCTCTTTGATCCAACCTTTACCGGTATCGATGGCGCCCTTGGCCGGAGCCTCGCGGGAATAGAGGTCGTACTCCATGCTGGTGTCTGTCCAGAGCAGCATATCCCACATCATGTTGTCCGCCACCGACTCCACAGAATCTGGCTCCACAGTGAAGCGGAAATCGATGTTGATGGGGGTGACAGCAGCCCCGTCCACCTCTTTGATGGAGACGCTCTGGCTCTCGTTCACCCACACGCTGGCAAACACAGTGCGGAACTCGGGCAGCTTCACTGTAGCACCCTTGTTCATCGGAACCGCAGTAAGGGCTGTGCTGTTAATGCCCTTCAGGTTGAAATAGTAGGTCACGCCGCTCTTGAGGTTCAGAGCGCTGGGGGCGACGTTTTCCACGGGATTCTCGGACGTCTTATTGGCCGTGTTGGGCAGAGTGATAATCATCTTACCGTCCACCATCTCCACCGTAGCATAACGGTAGTCCACCGTCCACTCAGGGCTGGACGCTGTCACATCGGTGGGGCGGACCTTTGCCAATGTATCCTGTCCATTCGTCTCATAGTAGTGCATCTCAATATGGCTGGCCAAAACCTCGCCCAGATCTTTGCGGGCACTGATTTCTTCGTCGCGGTCTTGCTCCCGAATAGCCGTCAGCACCTTGCTATAAAGCTGTAGGAAACGCTCACTTTTTGCGGGGTCGCCTTGAACTTCCTTATCGAACACCAGACGGATACTGGTATTCGCCTTGGGCTCGTTGCTGGCGGGATCGTCAATCTCTGTAAACTCCTGCTTCACCGTGGGGGGCACCGTGTCCAGCGTCTGCACATTCAGCGCCTTTACCGACACAGACAGGTTGCCCGCCTTATCCTCCGCCACCACGTAGAGCATATAGGACGTGGTGTTGGTGGTTTTACTGTTCAGCCCGGAGATGGCAAAAGCGATATCCGTATCCGCCTTGCTGGCACTGCTGCTGCCCTTTTTGATGCTGTTCAGGCCCGCCTTGACGAAGGCCTTGGCCCGCACGTCCTCGCCGGCCCATTTTTCGTCGTCCTCGTTTCGGCCGAACTCGGTGGCGAAGGCATTGGTGGCGTTATCGGCGTAAATGACCCAGTGGAGGGTACCCGGCTCGTTCAGGCTGTAGTTTACGCCTACGGCGGTAGCGGTGGTGCGCTGCAAATTCTGCTCCAGGCCGGTGATCACCGGCGGGGTCTCGTCTGGGGTGGTAAAGGTGATCTTGCGCACGGTGGAGCTCTTGGCGCCGTCGTGGTCGGTGAGCCAGAGATAAAGGTCGTACTTGGTCAGCTCCTCCAGCTTGTTCCGGTTCACGTTGATGGGCTGGGTCACGTTCTTCACCATATCCACTGAGCCGTAGCCCAGATTGCCGCTGATGGCGTTGGCCTTGAACTCCGCGGGCTTGGGCGCAGTGCTCCCGGTGGGCAGCAGAGCCCAGTACAGCAGGCAGTCCTTATTGGTCATCGCAGTCACCTGAACGTTATCGGTGGTATTCATGGTGATAATCGGATAGCCCGTGGTAAACGCCGGCGTGGTGTTGTCCGGGGTAGTAAAGGCCGTTACCTTCACAGGGCTGCGGTTGCCCCGGCTGTCCACCAAAATGGCGGAGACATAATAGGAGCCATCCGTCGTCAGCCCGGACACCTGGGCGGTATACTCAGTTTTAGAGGCATCCGCCTTCACCGTACCCGATTTGAAGATATTGCCGCCGTAGGAGGGTGGAGAAATCAGGTTTTCCTCGCTCACAGACCCGTCCGCCACAGCGGACACAGCCCAGTACACAGTGCCCGCCTTGTTGGTGCTGAAGGCCATGGTGGCCGAGGTGGGGGCCACGTCCTTCACCTTGGGGAAGCCCGCTTCCAGCTTGGGCTCGGCGGAGGACTCTGCGCCGGTGGCGTTGTTCATCTCGCTGCCGTTGACATCAGCGTTAATGCCAGGCCGGATGTAAATATCGTCGGGCAGCTGCTCCACCACGGAGCCCGCCGCGCCCACGTTCAAGTTCTTTATGTCGCCTGAGCCGGTGACGTTGGTGGCCACATCCAGGTCCAGTTCATCCACCCGGGTGTTGGTGTCCACCAGCACGTTGGAGCCCACGGCGTCCTCGTCCACGGTGACCTTCTGGGCCGAGCCCTGCACGATCTGAAGGCTGGAGCCGGGGGTCTTATTGAGCACTTCCTTCACATTGCCGGCCAACTGAAGCAGGCCGCCGTTCTCCGCGTCCAGCTCAATGTAGCTCAGGCCAAAGCCGTTCAGGGAAGAATCGTCCACGTAGGCGTTGGTGCGCACAAAGGTCTTGCCGATGGCCGTATTGCCCTCGGCCCGGATGGTGACAAACTGGTTGCCGATGCTGTCCACGATCATCTCGTCGGCCTCTACGTTGCGCAGCAGCACGCTGCTCTGGCTGGAGTTGCTCTCGCCCGCGCCGCTGACGATGATCTGGCCCAGCACCTTCACGTTCTCCAGCAGCACATCGCCCAGGTCCACGCCGCCGGTGAGATAGAGGTTGCCGGTAATCACGCTGTTGCGCAGGTTCACCCCGGAGGTGTTGATGGTCACATTGCCGTACACGCTGCCCAGGCTGTAGTCCCCCGCCTTATTGATGGGCGTGCCGATGGAACGCACCAGCATGGCGGCCACCTCGCCCCGGGTGATGTTCTGCTGGGGACGGAAGGAGCCGTCGGAATAGCCGTTGATGACCCCGCTGGCCGCCGCCGCGCCGATGAGGCCCCGGCTCCACTCGCTGAGGGTGCGGCTGTCGGAGAAGCCCAGCGTCTCACCCACGGTCTCCTGAAGCATCAGGTTCCGGGACAGGAATACGCCCGCCTGCTCCCGCGTCACCGGGGACAGCGGAGCGGCCGTGGTGGGCCCAACCCCCTTAAAATATCCCACATTATATGCAATGTCGATATCCTGAGCATACCAGGCCAGGGGAGATACGTCGGTAAACGGCGTCCCGCCCAGCTTCGTGTAGCCGTAGGCACGGTTAATAAAGGTGACAAATTCCGCACGGGTGACCGCACGATCCAGGTTCAGGTTTCCGCTGATATCGCCGCGCATCACCCCCCAGTCCACCAGCTGCTGGGCATAGGGCATGGCCCAGCTCTGCTTGGCCGCCGCCTGAGCCGTCAGCTCCAGTCCCGGCAGCAGGCTCAGCGCCAACGCCATGCACAAAACGCCGGACAGCAGCCGGCGCAGCCGGCTTCCCTTCGCTTCGCTTGTACGATTCTTGCTCATGAATTGTGACCTTTCCTTTCCGGCGCGCCCAGAACGCGGGCTGCGCCTGTCCAAATCCGTTGGGGTTATATCTCAATCGGGTTACTGCACCGGCCTGGGCCGCCCCGATAATTGTAGATTGAACACCGCCTCCCGCAGCAGCGTCTCCTCGTCGTTGCACAGATCAACAAACTTCGCGGCGTACATCATATGGGACACCCGCTCGGTGGGCCGCAGACGCAGAAGCTCACACCGCACCACCAGCGGCTCGCTGGTCACGGGGATGACAACCTCAATCTGCTCGCCGATCTGTAAGCTGCAATCGGTGAAAAAGGCGATGCCACCGCAGCTCAAATCGTTGGACTCCACCTCCCGCCGGCCCCTCCAGCCGCCGTTGACGGGATAGATAAAGCTGTTGAAGTGCACGGGCACCCGGAGATTTTTCCGCATATCCGTGCCGTTTGCCGCGGTCTTCCGCACCCGCAGCTGGATCTGCTCTCCCCGGCTGCGCTCCAACGTCCCCTCGTAAGACGGACTGCTGTCTGTAACGGACATCAGCTTAAACTTTTTGTGAATCAGCACGCTGTCTATCCGGTCGTCCAGCACGCGCAGCTGCCAGAGCTCGCCGCTGGCCGGGGCCTCTGCTCTGACCTGAGCCAGAGCGGTCCCCTTGCTGTCCAGCAGCAGGTATAGGTTTTGCTCCTGTGTCATCCTGTCTCCTCCTGTTCTGCCGGGGCTTCCTCTGCGGCGGCCCGCGCCGGCTTTTCCTTCTCCTTCACCGAGTTGAGATCAAAATGCAGAAAATACACGTAAATTTCCACAATCGCCCGATACAGCTCCTCCGGCACCTCCTGGCCCAGCTTGAGCTGGGTGAGTATGGTTGCCAGAGAGTTGTCCTCGTAGATGGGCACGCCGCTGTCTGCGGCGACCTCCACAATTTTTTCCGCCATATAACCCATTCCGGAGGCCACTATGATGGGCGCGCCGTTCCCCGCCTCATATTGCAGGGCCACGGCCTTTTTTGACGGGTTGCGCCTGCCATCAAACTTTGACATTGACACTGTTCTTCCCTTCAAAGATTTTGGGGAACACCTCGGTGAGCGTCACCGGGCGCTCCATCTTCCGCACGCTGATGCCGGAAGGCGTCAGGTCGTTGCGGCTGAGAATATGGGAGACAGTGTTCTCAATCTCCTTGGCGAAGGGCGCCACCCCCGCCGGACAGGCGACCATCACGTCCACCTCCCGCTCCCGGCTGGTGAGCACAATGTCGAACAGTCCCACATCCTGCACGTCCAGCTTAAAGAGAAAGCGCATACACTTCTCTCCCTGGCCTTTTCCCCCCTTCTGCTCCTCGGCGTCGGCGTCCACCCACAGCTCGGAGAACAGCTTGCGCCCGTCCATCTCCAGGGGAATCAGAAGGTGGTTGAGCGGCATATACACGCTCTCGTTGATCAGCATGGCCGACACCAGGTTACGGAATGTCTGCTGCACTTCGGCGCTGCCCTCCCCCCGCAGGGCGCGGGCGGCGGCGGCGGCCAGGTGGTCGGCAAATTGGGCGGCGCTGGAGCCCTTGGCAAACTGGCTGCTCTGGAGCAGCTTGAGCAGGGCCTTGTCGTCAATCCCTCCCAGCATCCCCTTCAGGGTGCCATAGCCGCTGAGCTGGCGGAAGGTCTCGGTGAGCTTATCCTCCGAACCGTTCTCGTACCGGGCCAGGTCCAGCGCCAGCAGGCTCAGCAGCTCCCTGGGCGTGCCCAGGTCGTGGGTCTGGCTGACGTAGGCCGACATAAAGGGGAATACCTCCTGCTGGAGCAGGTTGATGCTCCCCCGCCGGTCCCCGGCGGAAATGCTGTTTTCCAGCTGAGCCAGCAGCTCCCGCAGCTTATCCCCCCAGCTGGCCGGCATGGCGTCCGCCATCCCCGCCAGGTTGCGCAGCAGATTTCCCTCGATGTGCCCGGTGGAGGAATAGTCGCTGTAGCTTTTCAGAAACTCCAGAATATCGCCGCGCACCCCAGCCGAGTCCGCCCGGGCATAGGCGCTGCGCAGCAGCGCGAACAGGGCCCCGCCGAAACGGGTCCCCGCTTTCATCTGGGCGCTGAGGAACTTCAGCAGCTCGCTCTCGTCCATCTTCAACAGCTCCATGGCCCGGCTCATCTCATCGGCGATACCCTCGCTCATGCCCGAGCTCACCACCGTCCCCTCCCGCGCCATCAGAGTGGACAGGGACTGGCTGGCGCCCTGGCTCTGGCGCAGCTGCTGAATAAAGGTTTGGAAGTTGGAGTCGTAGCGGATCTGACCCGAATCCCCCGCCTGACTGCTGTCCTGCTGCTCGGTGCGGTTGTCCGCGCCAGTCACCCGGCTGGGGTCGGGGACGTTTTGAATCTGGGTATTATTGGGTGAAACCGGAATATTGCGGTTAACCGCCGTATTGTCATAACCTGGTACCGGGTTAGTCGCCCCCAAAAGATCGGCCATTTTTCACACCCCTGAGATAAAACTTAGAAAACCTACTTAATTTTCAGCCGCCCTGTGCCGATAATACTAAAGATAAAAGATATTTACTGAGGTGGTGCTTTTTATGGGCAGCGGAAATGAAATCCTGGATATGTACATCTACGAAACCGGCACTCTGCTGGAGCAGCTGGAGACCATCGTTCTTGAAGCGGAAAAGGCGGATACGTTCTCCCAGGAGAATGTGAACGAAATTTTCCGCATCATGCACACCATCAAGGGCTCCTCCGCCATGATGGAGTTCGACAGCCTGGCCACGGTGGCCCATCGGATTGAGGATATGTTCTTCATCATCCGGGAGGGCACCATGTCCGTGGTTTCCGAGGAAAACCGCCCGGCGCTGTTCGATGTGGTATTCCAATCCATCGACTTTTTCCGGGGCGAGGTGGAGAAGGTAGAGGCTGACGAACCTCTTAGTAAGGATATCGACAGCTTCATGACAAATATTAATACCTTGATCGCTAAAATTAAGGGTGAGGAACCGCCCGCACCGGCCCCTGCGCCGGCCGCCAGCCAGGCTGCGCCTGCGCCCACCCCGCCCGCCGCCCCGGCTGGCGACGGCAGCTTCCCCTTTGGGCTGCAGGTCAACTTTGAGGAGGGCTGCGGCATGGAAAGCCTGCGGGCCTTCATGCTGGTCACTTCGGTGAAGGACGTATGCGAGGAGAGCAGCTTCACCTTTGAGCCCAGCACCGTGGAGACCGACCCTTCCACCTCTGAGTCCATCATTGAGCACGGCTTCCATATGATGTTCAGCACCGCAGAGGACCGCGACCGCGCCATCTCCGTGGTCAAGGGCGCCGGCTCCGTGCAGGGCTATCAGCCTTATGACTGCCCCGCGCCCAAGCCGGAGCCTGCCGCTGAGGCCGCTCCCGCCGTCAGCGCAGCGTCTCCCGCCGCCGAGGCCGCCCCGGCCCCCGCCGCCAAGGCGGCCGCGCCCGCCGCCCCGGCCCAGCAGCAACAGCAGCACGCCAAGGAGACGCTCATCAGCGTCAACCTGAGCAAGCTGGATCAGCTGTCCGCCGTAGTGGGCGAGATCGTCATCACCGAATCCATGGTCACCTCCTCTCCCGACCTGAAGGGCCTGGCGCTGGACGCCTTCTCCAAGTCCGCCCGGCAGCTGCGCAAGCTCACCGACGAGCTTCAGGATGTGTCCATGTCTCTGCGCATGGTCCCCGTGTCCAGCGTGTTCCAGAAGATGACCCGTATCGTGCGCGATATGACCAAGAAGCTCAACCGCCCGGCCAAGCTCACTCTTGTGGGGGAGAACACCGAGGTGGATAAGACCATTGTGGACTCCATCGGCGATCCCATCATGCACATGATCCGCAACTCTATGGACCACGGCATTGAGGAGACTCAGGAGGAGCGCATTGCCGCCGGCAAGGACCCGGTGGGCGAAATCCTCCTCTCCGCCCGGGACACCGGCAGCGAGGTCATCATTGAAATCATCGACGACGGCCGCGGCGTCAACGACGAGGCCGTGCTGGCCAAGGCCATCCGCCAGGGCATTGCCTCCCCCGATATGGACTACAGCCATAAGGAAATTCTCAACTTCCTGCTGGCCCCCGGCTTCTCCACCAACACCGAGGTCACTGAGTTCTCCGGCCGCGGCGTGGGTATGGACGTAGTAAAGCGGGGCGTGGAGGAGCTGGGCGGCACCGTGTCCATCTCCAGCGAACTGGGCCAGGGCATGACCACCACCATCCGCATTCCCTTGACCATGGCCATCATGGACGGCATGGAGGTGGCCGTAGGCGACTCCATCTTCACCATCCCCATCAACAACATTCAGGCCACTATGAAGGTGGTTCCCGGCGATGTCATCCACGACTCCAGCAGCGGCGAAATCATCAAAGTGCAGGGCAATTTCGTGCCCATCGTCAGGGCCCGGGAGCTCTACCAGCTCCAAAACGGCTGCTCCGAAATCGAAGACGGCGTGCTCATCTGGCTGGAGGCAGGCGACCACTCCTATTGCCTGTTTGTGGACGAACTGCTGGGCCAGCAGCAGGTTGTGGTCAAGCAGCTGCCCACCTATGTGAACAGCTTCAACGTAAAGAATTACGGCATCAACGGCTGTACGCTGCGCAGCGACGGCAGCATCAGCATCATTCTGGACGTGGCCAGCCTCTACTCGGCTGCCCGCGGTATGTAAGCCGGACGCCGAGAGGAAGGAGAGTAAACAGATGAACGACGAGATCCTGTTCGCCCGTGAGGACGACACAGCCGCGGTGCCGGTGGACGACGGTGTGGATTCCCAAAAGTACCTGATCTTTATGGCCGCCCACCTGAAGCTGGGCGTGGTAGCCGAGGACGTGGTGGAAATTCTCAACAACCAGGTCATCACCTACCTGCCCATGGTGCCCAGCTATATTCGGGGCATTATCAATATGCGCGGCCAGATGATTCCCATCCTGGACGTCTGCGCCCGCATGGGTATGCCCTCCCGCGAGGACGACAGCCTGGTGGTCGTCCTCAACCTGGGGGACGTGCAGCTGGGTATTTTGGTGGACGGCGTGGACCAGATGCTGGACATCCCCAAAACTAATATCCATCCCCTGCCAGCCAACAGCACCCAGCTGTTGGTCAGCGGGATGTGCTCTCTGCCCGATGGCTCCGGCACCATGATGGTGCTGGATTGTGAACAGTTGGTGCCCAATGAATAGCACGGAAAACAAGGCCGGCGGCGTCAGCGCTTTTTCCGCCCTGACGATTTCGGACAATGATTTCAACCGGCTTGTCAAGTTTGTCCAATCCAACTACGGCATCGACCTCAGCCAGAAAAAGCAGCTGATCACCGGCCGTCTGTCCTCCCCCCTGAAGCAGCGGGGTTATCAGAACTTCACCGATTTCGTCAATCACGTGCTTCAGACCAAGGACAACGACCTCATCACACTGCTGCTGGATAAGCTCACCACCAACTACACCTTTTTCATGCGGGAAAAGGAGCATCTGGACCTGTTCTGCCAGAAGATTATCCCCGACATTGTCCAGCGCCACCAAAAGGACAAGACTTTAGCCATCTGGAGCGCGGGCTGCTCTACCGGAGAGGAACCATATAACATCACCATGTTCCTTTTCGACTACCTGGGGGCCCAGGCCGCCCAGTGGGACACCCGGCTGCTGGCCACCGACATCTCCAACCGGGCCATGACCGCAGCCAAAAAGGGCGTTTACGAGCTGCCCGACACCATTCCGCCGGAATGGAAGAAAAAATACTTCGTGCCCCAGGCCGGCGGACAGTATCAGGTGGCCCCCAAGGTGCGGGACAACGTAATCTTTCAGCCCTTTAACCTGATGGATCCCATCCACTTCCGCCGGAAATTTGACGTGATTTTCTGCCGAAACGTGATGATCTATTTCGATCAGCCCACCAAGGACGCCCTGGTCAAACGGTTTTATGACGCGACCGTGCCCGGCGGATATCTGCTCATCAGCAAGTCGGAGAACCTCAGCGCCAACGCTCCCTATCGCCGGCTGGCCCCCTCCACGTTCCAAAAATAACAATCGCAGCCGGGCTGACCTGCAACCTGCCGGTCGGCCCGGTATTCTTAAACAAGGGAGGTTCTCCTTCTCATGGCAATTCCTGTGACCTCAGCCCCACTCAAAAAAATCCGCGTGATGGTGGTGGATGACTCCATGGTGGCCCGCAGCCTCATCATCAAGGGCCTGTCCGCCCACCCCCGAATCGAGGTGGTGGGCTACGCCATCAACACCCTGGACGCCAAAAGCAAAATCCCTCAGTACAAGCCGGACGTAATCACCATGGATGTGGAAATGCCCGGCCAGAGCGGCATCGACTTCCTCAAGCAATACCTGCCCACCCACCCTATCCCTGTCATCCTGGTCTCCTCCCTTAATTTAAAGGTATTTGACGCCTTGGCTGTGGGCGCGGTGGACTTTGTGCGCAAGCCGGACGACCATCAAAGCCCCGAGTCCTTCCTGGCCGCCCTGGCTCAAAAGGTGGTTATGGCCGCCAGCGCCCGGGTACGCACCACTCCCTCCGCTGCCGCCCCCGCTGCCAACGCGCTCGCCCCCGCTGCCGCGCCCAACCTGGGTCCCAGCCCTAACTTGGACCGGCTCATCATCGGCTTGGGCGCCTCCACCGGCGGCACCGAGGCCACCTTGGCGGTGATGAAGCGGCTGCCCGCCGACATCCCTCCCATGGTCATCGTGCAGCATATGCCCCCCGGCTTCACCAAAATGTACGCCGAGCGCCTCAACCGCCTATGCGCCATGGAGGTGCGGGAGGCCCAGAGCGGCGATGAGCTGCGCCGCGGCCTGGCCCTCATCGCCCCCGCCGACCTTCAGTGCCGGGTGGTACGCATCGGCACGCGGTACACGGTCAACTGCACCCCGGGAGAAAAGGTCAGCGGCCACCGCCCCTCGGTGGACGCCATGTTCTATTCCATGGCCGACGTAGTCACCTGCAAAATGGTTGGCATCATTATGACCGGCATGGGCCAGGACGGCGCCCACGGTCTGCTGGAAATGCGCAAAAAGGGCGCGTATACCATCGGGCAGGACAAGGAATCCTCCGTGGTGTACGGTATGCCCGGCGTGGCCCACAACATCGGCGCGGTGATGATTCAGGCCTCTTGCGACAATGTCTCCAACGTACTTTTGCGGCACCTCAAAACCCTGGGGTAATCCCGCGCCCCATCTTTTCCCAAGGTACGCCCCCCGTTCCAAAGCCCCCAGAGCGGATTTTCACCGCTCCGGGGGCTTTTTTGCCTTTTTTCGTCCCTTTTTTCCCTATTAGCCGGGCAAAATCGCCGATGCAAAGAAATTTCCTCCTTTTTCTTATCTCTGCGCCAATTTTGCCGATATAATAGTTGTAAAGATGATAACAGGATCGGATCAAGAAAAGGATGTGAGTACTGTGCTGACCTCGTCTGGTTATGGCGCAATTTCCTCCATCGCCGCCCCCAAGGTCTATCGGACCAAGGCAGGACGGGATGGCCGCGCCCAAGTCGCTTCAGGCAACAACAATTATGATAGCTTTACCCTCTCCACCCCCAGTCAGGACAGCTCCTTCCTGAGCCTGGTCAGCCGCATCTCCCAGGAGGTGCGCACCGCCACCACCACCGGCGACATCGCCGCCCTGCGCCAGCAGGTGTCGGAGCAGCGGTATATCCCGGATCCTATGTCCATCGCGGCCAGGATTTTGTTCTTGGGGGAGGGCCAGCCAAATGGATGAGCTCCACCTGAACTACCTCAACCTGCTCAGGGACCTCACCACCAGCTTGGACCGTCTTTCCCAGTTGGCCCAGCAGAAGATTACCGCTGTGCGCGAGGACGACCTCATTTCCTTGGACGAGGTGCTCAAGCAGGAGCAGGCCATGACGCTGAACCTGCGCGGGCTGGAGCAGAAGCGCCTCACCCTGCTGACCCAGCTCGGACTGGAGAACGTTTCCCTGGCCGAGCTGCCGAATCGCTATCCTCCCCAGCTTCAGGACGAGGCGCAGCACGTGGTGGACGCCCTGCGTCAGAGCAGCGACCTCTACCGCAGCCAGGCCGACGCGGCCAGGGGCACCTTGGAACTCCACCTTCATCAGATCGAGAAGGTCATCACTAGCTCCGGCGTAGACCCCGCCTCCACCGCCCCCGGCTACAGCGCCCCCAGTGTGGAGCCCCCCAACAATATGAAAACGGACTTCCGCGCCTGAGCCGCGGTCCATGATATAAGGAGTTTTTGCTATGGGTACCATCGGAACATTTGATTCCTTTACCTCCGCCCGCCTGGGCATTTACGCCGCCCAGCACGGCCTTCGTGTAACGGGCAACAACATTTCCAACATCAACACCGCCGGCTACACCCGCCAGCGGATCAATCAGGTGAGTATGAAAACCGGCGGCCACGATATGTACTACTCCCAGCTGGACAACCACGTGGGCAACGGCGCGCTGGTCAAGAGCATCAATCAAATTCGTGACCCCTACCTGGACATCCGCTACCGCAACTCTGCCTCTGATGTGGGCTACTCAGACACCATGCTGGCCGGCCTGAAGGATATCGCCGCCATCCTGGACGAAGTGGGCAAGGGCGAGAACAGCGACAAAAAGGGCGACGGTATGCTGTACGCCCAGCTCCAGAAGCTGGCCGACGCGCTGCGCGCGGTGAGCGCCGACCCCAACAATGACAACGACACCTTGGCCCGCACCTCTGCCGACGCGCTGGTGCGCCTGTTCAACACATACGCCGACAAACTACAGACTGCGCACGACAACGCAGTGCGCGACTATGAGCAGGATGTGGCCTCGGTAAACGAAATTCTCACCAACATCCGCAACCTGAACGACGCCATTCAGGAAAGCGAAATCCATGGCGACGGCGCTTTGGAACTGCGGGATGAGCGCAACCGCCAAATTGACGCGCTGTCTGAGTATATGCACATCAACGTGGTATACACCATGGTGGACATCGGCGCCGGGCGGGAGGTGGAAAAGCTCACCATCTCCTTGGGCAACTCCAATCCGGACCCCTCTATCACCACCGACAGCTCCGTGCTCATCGACGGCAACTACGCCACCCAGCTTTCCATCACTCAGGTACCCAAGCCCAACCCCAACTTCAAGGTGGGGGATGACCCGGCCACCCAGTACCTGAACAACGATGGCCAGCCCTGTGCCGAAGACGACCCCGATGTAGCCATGATAAACAACAGCAATTTCGACATGGCCCTGTCCAAGCTCTATGACTCCAAGGGCCGGGAGTGGAGGGACATCTCCACCATCTGGCAGGAGGCCATCGACGGCGTTGCGGGCATGACCGCCCGGTACGAGACTGTCATCGAAAGCTCCGAGAACTGGGAAAAAGACATGGAGCTGGATATCGGCGGCCAAACCTATAAGATCGGCACCGATATCAGCGTTTCCGCCGCCAACGACCCCAGACAGCTGGCCTCGTTCATCGCCAGCAAGCTGAACGAGACCAACGCCGACTATAAGGTCTTCTCCGAGGGAAATAAGCTGGTCTTCGTGGCCAAGAAGGCCGGCGCAATCGGCGGCACTGGTCCCGCCAACGCGCCCAACCTCACCTTTACCCCCGGCGCGGGCGGCACCATCACCTTTGGCAACGGCAACAATCCCACCCCTGTGCAGGTTCGGGCCGGCCTGGACGAAGTCGTCCCCACCCTTCCAAACCCCAACCCCACCATCGACAAGGACGGAAATAAGGTCGAGGTCTCCAATGTCCTCCAGGACGGCAAGTGGTATCAGGCCACCACCATCACCAAGTACTCCAAGAAAGTGGACCTGCACGACAACGACCTGCACGGCTCCCTTCAGGCCACCCGCGAGCTGCTGACGGAAAAGGGCGAGTTCTCCACCCAGGCCGATGTGGACATGGACCCCAACGCCACCTCCAAGCGGGGCATCCCCTATTATCAAAAGTCCCTGGACCTGCTGGCCCGGCAGTTCGCCAACCAGTACAATAAGCTCAACCAGGGGTTTATGTTCAATCAGAACGGCAACTATATCGGCGCGGACAACAAGGAGCTCCAGCTGGCCGGCGGTCCCATCAGCAAGACCAACGGCCTGACCGCAGCGCAAAAGCAGGCCCTCATTGATGACGGTTGCGTCCTTGACGACGGCACCCCTGATTTGAACCGCTGGCTGGAAGCCAATGGCGCCAAAACTCCCGAGGGCATGGGCGTGCTGTTCAGCAACCGGGGCGACGGGGACAATCCCGACAACATCACCGCCGCCAACATCTCCATCTCCCAGAGCTGGACTACAGGCGATGTGAAGATCGTCCCCACCTTCCAGCTTCTGTTTGGCGAGGACGGCAATCCCCTCCCCGGCTCCACCCTGAACGAAAACGCCAACCACATGGTAACCATGATCGGAGAGTCGCTGGTCTACGACCCCAAGCTGTTGGATGAGGACGCCGTCGGCAAGAAGCTGTTCACCGGCTCCTTCAACGATATGTTCAGCAACATGATGACCGTGCAGGGCAATGATGAGCTCAAAACCAACATCAGCCTGAACAGCCACTATGGTCAGCTGATCGAAATCGACACCAGCCGGGACGGCGTATCCGGTGTGGACCTGAATGATGAGGCCATGAATATGATGCAGTATCAGAAGGCCTATTCCGCCGCCTGCCGGCTGATGACCGCCATTGACGAGGCGATTGACCGTCTGATTAACAACACCGGCATCGCCGGACGCTGATGTAAGGGGGTTTTTATCACATGATTCGCGCTACTACCGGCGGAGTGCTGAGAAGCTACCGCACCAATTTGATGAATTCCTTCATCTCCCAAAACAGAGCCAGAGAAACCGTGCTCACTCAGCGCACGTTCAACTCCTACGCCGAGGATCCCGCCGCCGCCGCCAAGGCGTTCCGGCTGCGCAAGTCCCGCATGGCCGTGGAAAGTCAGGGCAAAATCTGCGACGACACCTACAAAAAGTTTTCCACCGCCTGGAGCTGCCTGGATTCCGTTGACAAGCTCATTGACACCGACAATGGCGAGGCGCTGAACACCCTGAAGGGCATGACCCAGGAGCTGCTCAACGACCCCACCGGCGACGCCCGCACCCAGCTGATGAAGGCTCTGGACCAGGTATCCCAGACCATTGTTCAGACCATGAACCAAAAGTATGGCGACAACTTCATCTTCGCCGGGGCGGACGGGCACAACGTCCCCTTCGAGGTGAAGGACAACAAGCTGTACTATCGGGGCGTGCCCGTAGATGCGGCGGAACCCAAGCTGTTCGACAACAACGGCGCCCAGGTGGCCCTGAACGCCGCTGGCCAGGTTGACCCCGCCGGAACCAATATTCTGCTGGCCAGCGCCAAAACCATCAGCAAGGCGGACTACGACAAGGCCGTGCTCAACCATCAGAACGACCCCACCGCTGATCCCCCCCCTGAACTGCTGACGGACGTCGCCGGAGCTCCCGCCGTGTTCCAGGATGCCGACGGCAACGACTACTACATCCTAAAGGATGGCACGGATACCATGACTCAGCCCGAAATCGACAAGGCCACCGAAGACGCGGCCAAGCTGAAGTACTTGGTCAACGAGAAGTACTTTGTGGATATCGGCCTGGGCTTCCAGGAAAATGAGAACGGCACGCTCATTGAGTCCAGCGGCTTCAACGCCGCCCTGAATGGTCTGACCTTCCTGGGTTATGGTTTGGATGCGGACGGCGACCCCAAAAATATCTACTCCCTGGTGCAGAAAATGCGGGAGGTGGCCGAGAGCGTGCCCGAGGAGGGCAAGTGGAGCACCTCCGTCTATGAGGAGTTCCGCAACCTGGTTCTAAAGTTTGAGGACGCTTCCTCCAACTTCAAAACCGAGTACACCAACATGGACGCCGGCACCACCAAGCTGAAAAATAACTACGCTCTTTTGGAGGATAACTTCGACAATCTGGTGGAACAGTACTCCTCCTTGGAGGATGTGGATATGGCTGATGCCATCACCTCTTTTATCTGGGCTCAGTATTGTTACAACGCCGCTTTAAAGGTGGGCAACAGCATCCTGTCCGAAAGCCTGATGGACTATTTGAGCTGATCTCTCGCGCATTTGATTTCCATTTGAGAAAGGAGCAAAGAGTGAGACTATGTACCCCTTGATTGAAATCAAAACCGTGCCCATCGAAATTGAAATGAAGGTATCCCACGCCAAGCTGGAATATAGCCGTGGAACTGCCGATCTGGAGATTTCCCGAGGAGATAACGGCGGCCTGAGCATTAAAAGCCGGCCAATTAAGCTGAACATCGACACCTTCGAGGCCCGCAACTCCGTGGTCCCCACCGCCATGCGTTCTATGGAGCAGTATGCCCAGCAGGGCCAGCAGGCCTCCTATACCGCCACGGCCACCTATGCCCAGCAGGGTCATATGTTTTTGGAGGCGAAAATTGGACAGGATATGATTACTCAATTTGCGGCTGACGCCACTATGAAAAACTACAAGCCCAACGTGGGCCTTGAGTTTCTTCCTTCCGTCCCCCCTGAAATCACCTGGGACCCCGGCGAGATGCATATCCGCTACGAGATGGATAAGCTGAATTTCGACTGGCGAGTCAATCAGCCCCAGTTTGAGTTTACTCCCGGCGATATTGAGCTGTCTGTCACCCAGCAGCCCGACGTTATCATCAAATACGTGGGCGGGCCTCTCTACGTCCCCCCCTCGTCCGACCCCAATTATCAGCCGGTGGATGTGGAGGCCTAAGGCTCCCCAGGCTTTGAGGAGGCACCTTGATTGAATAAGCTTCAATCCAAATATTTTGGCGAGATCGACTATGCCCAAGAGGACATTCTCACCTTTCCCTCCGGCCTGTTCGGCTTCGAGGAGGAACACGAGTTTTTGCTCCTCCCCTTTGAGGGAAGCCATGGAACACTGCTATGCTTCCAAAGCGTCCACACCCCCGCTTTGGCCTTTGTGGCCATGGACCCATTTGCTCTGCTTCCCGACTACACTCCCGTCCTACAACCCCAGGAGCTGCGCGCTCTGGGCGTAAAGGACAACCAGGAACTCGGCTTTTATGTGCTGTGCGTGGTGAAAAAGCCCGTGGCTGACAGCACCGTAAACCTGAAATGCCCTGTGGCCATCAATCCCGATACCCGGGTGGCTCAGCAGGTCATTTTGGATGCCGATTCCTATGAAATGCGCCATCTTCTCGCCCAATTTGGTGGCGAACACGAGGAGGGCGCACCATGTTGATCCTGCAACGCAAAGCCGGCGAGTCCCTGGTGATTGGCGAGGACATTACCGTCCGCGTAGTCTCGGTGGATGGTACGCGGGTGCGTCTGGCCATTTCCGCCCCGGAGGATGTCTCCATCCTGCGCAGCGAGCTGGTCACCGCCACCGCCGCCAACCGCGACTCCGCCATGGAGGAGTCTGCTCCCGCCGAGCTTCTGGGCCTGCTGGGCGGCGTTCTGGATAAACGGGAGGGACCTGCCTGCCCTCCCCAGACCCACCCACAGCGAAAGGAGGACTGACCTATGATGGAGTCCATTGCCAGCATGGCGATGGGGATGAGCGCCGCGTCTTTTGCCACCAACTACTCCCTGGCTGTCACCAAAAAAATGATGGACAGTCAGGAGCTGGCCGGCCAAGAGCTCGTGAAGATGCTGGAAGCGGTTCCCTCCCCTGCCAAGGGCCAGTATATCGACACTTACGCATAACAGGCTGAGAAAAGCCGGCCATGTGGCCGGCTTTTTGCTGTCCAAAAGACTTTTCCTCGTGGGGTTGAAGCTGCTCTCAGATGGATATAATTTTTCCAATATCCTTCTGAAAGGAGGCCGGCTTTTCTGGAATTCGCTCAAATCTGCGCCTGTGGCCCTTCTGGGTATGCCTTTCTCAAGCAAAAGGTGGACGCCTGCGCCCGCCTGGGCCGCAGCTATGAATTTGCCGCCTGCCGCCTGCCCGCCCACTGCCGTCCCACCCAGGCCCAGGTAGGCTTCTGGCGGCAGGACGAAGATTACCTTCTCTATTTTCGACCCAGCGTATCCTATGGCGGCGGCAGCGCCCGCCTGCGTGATTTCTTTCAGCGGGGCGCAGTCCAGCGTTTTTCCGGCTTTCAGGCCATGGTGGACTGCCTGCGGCAGCTGGACCAGGACCTGGTCCAGCTCCCCAACTCGCCCGCCAACCCGCTCTTTTCCCATCTGTGCCAGGAACTGCAAAGCCGTGTGCTGGGCCAGGACCAGGCCGTGGAGGCGGCGGCCTTCAAGCTATGGGTTCATCTGTGCAAGCGGGAGCCCCTCCGGCCTCTCTCCCTCATTTTTTACGGTCCCACCGGCGTGGGCAAGTCGGAGCTGGGCAAATCCATCGCGCCCGCGTTAAACCGCTGTCTGGGCGAGGATCGCTACCGCTTGGTGTGGACAGAGCTGAATACCTTCACCCAGGCTCACTCCGTCTACCGCCTGACCGGCGCACCCCCCGGCTATGTGGGCTATGACGACCCTCCCGTGCTGGAGGCTGTGCGCCGCTGTCCCCACTCGGTATTCATGTTTGACGAGCTGGACAAGGCCCACCCAGAGGTGCTGAAGATTTTTATGTCCATCTTGGACGAGGGGCGCTGCACCGCCCACAGAGAGGACAAGGCAGGCAGCCGGGAGCTGGATTTTCGCCGGTGCGTCTTTTTGTTCACCACCAACACCAACCTGTCGGCGCCCGAAACTCGGCGGCTTGGCTTCTCCCCGCCCCCACAGCCCTCCGCCCCAGCATCCTCCTTTGACGCCCCTCTCCCTGCCTCCGCCGGACTGGCCCGGCGGCTGTTTCAGGCCGATGAGTCCGCCCGCCGGGCGCTGATCCGTTCCGGCGTTCTCGGGGAAATCGCCGGCCGGTTCAATGGCCTCATTGGCTTTCGCGCCATGACCGAGCAGGACCGGCGCTTGATCACCGCCCGGCAGATCACCGCCCTGGGCCGGGAGTTCGGACTGGAGATCGTCCACGTCTCCCCCGCCATCGCCCAAGCCCTCACCCCCGCCCTGGCCCTCTCGCCCCGCTCCAGTGTTCCTGTCCTGGAGGGATCGCTCACCTCTATTTTTCTCGCTCACGCGCCCCAGGCTGGGCAAGGCATCCGCTTCCGCCTCGATGGCACGCCGGACCGCATGGTTCTCGTTCCCGCATAAAAAGACCGCTGGGACGGCTTAAATGCCGCTCCAGCGGTCCTTTTTCGCTACTTCAACACCTTAATCTCATCGGTGACGGGATTCACCTGGTACAGATGGGCGCCGTCAATGCTCATGAGATAGCTGCCCATGAACTCATTGCCGCCCTGGCCGCCGCCATCGCTGTACACGTACAGGGTGATGCAGGCCACGCCGTCCACCATCTCCACGCCGTCAATGGGGTACACATTGTACTCCTCCATAGATTCTCCGCTCAGGCCCAGCTCCGCCGGGGTCATAGCCTCCAAACGGGCCTGCGCCCCCCGCACACTCAACGAGCCGCTGCTTCCGGAGTTGGGCTCTCTGGGCGGCGATGTCACCATGCCCTCCTCCTCGTCCGCTGTGACCACGCACTGGCCCTCGGACCAGGTAATGCGCACTGTGAGCACCATCCGCACCGGCTCCTCCACCTCCGGGGCTTGGCTGGGCTGCGCGGATTCCTCCGGATTTTCCGACTGCGCCGGCTCCTCAGACTGTTCCGGGTCGCCCGATTCCGCCGGTTCTGACTCCGCCGGCGCTTCGCTCTCCTGGACCTCCGGCTCGGGCAGCGGCAGGTTCCGGGCCAGCAGCACCATTCCCTCCGCCGCAGTAAAGTCAGGGGCGTCCGTGCGCACAAATTCCTCGTCTACGATGGAGAAGGGGGTCTCAGCGGACCGGAGCTGCCCCACATAGGTCTCCGCCACCTTTCCGGCATCCGCCAGATCGGTGTATGTATAGGTGATGGTCTTGGCCAACACCGCCTGGGCCTGGTACTCATCCGACCCCAAAACCATGCCGGGGACCACATTCTCCCCCACCGGCAGCTCCGTGGGCAGCACCGGGGGATCCGGCTCCACCGATACGCTGGGCTCCGGGTCCTTGTCCTTCCCAGTCACCTTGGGGAGCACCACAAAGTAGATGATCACTGCGGCGGCCACAATCACCGCCAGGGAAACCAACAGGAAAATAGGGTTCAGCTTCTTTTTTTTCTTTTTCCCCGCCTCGGCTTCCTCGGTTGCCTCCGCAATCTCCTCCACCGGCCCCTCGCCCTTTTTGGATTTCTTGGGCTTTTTAGGCTTTTTCTCCTTGGGCGGCTTCACCTTTTTTTCTTTTTTCTCCTTGGGAGCTTTTGGTTCCTTTGCTTTTCCGAAAGGCATGAGCATAACACCTCTTGTGTCTTTTCGATCAGGTGAGAGAAATGTTCACGGAGTCCTGCTGCTTCAGCTCATGCTGGAACCCCCGCTCCTCACCATTGACCTCCAACCGTACTGCACGGTCTAAGTTTTCAAAGTCGATGCCGGAATATTCCAGCAGGTCCATCAGATAGTAGGGCCCGCCCTCATCCTTTGCCGGGAGGGTCAGGCTCTCGCCGTTCAGGGTGATGTGCAGCTCGCCGGAAGAAGCCGCCGGCTTTTTTACCGAAACCGGCGCGGCTCCAGCCGTAGGGGCAGACCGTTCCGGCGCGGGCGCCGGCTCCGCCGCCCTGACCGGGGCAGCCGGCGGCGTCTGCCGCATCGTCAGCACCACGTCACCCTGCTCCAGCGCAGTGTCCAGGGACGCCAGCGCGTTATTCACCAGCGCCTTGCCGTAGAAGCCCGCGCCCAGCAGCTCGCCAAGCGTCCGGTGCGCCGCCTCCCCGCTGCGGGCAGGGACAAAGCGAACATGGTCCCCGGCGTGAATCACCGTAGACAGGGACGCCTCCTCATCGTTCACCTCCAGCACTGCGGGCACCGCAGGCTCTCCCCGCAGTACTACCCGCTTCCCGTCTACGGTGAGGTTCAGGCTCTTACCCGTCTTGCCCACCATATCGCTGTAGGTGTAACCGTTCATCAGCAGAATGTCTTGAAGGGTGAGCACGCCGTTGCGGAACAGCTTGGCACTTTGGCCGTTGAGCATCACCACATAACTGTCGTTCAGCAGACCCAGACCGGCGGAAATGGCGATGCCCAGGGGGGTGGCGTACTCCGGCCGCTCCAGCTCCAGGGTCTCGGAGAACACGCTCAGAGCGAAGTTGTTCCCCGCAATGGCCACTCGTTTCTCATCCATCTTCAGCTTGTCAGCCACCCGCTCCCGCAGACCGGCCAGCTTGCTTCCGCCGCCCGCCAAAAACACTGCGGAGGGCGCGGTGCCGTTTACGCTGAGAATCTGCTTGGCGATGGCCTCGGCCAGACGGGCCAGCGGCTCCTCAATGGCCTGGGCGGCCTCTGCCGCCGAAATCCGCTCCTCCTGCCCTAAGATATTGCGGCAGCGAATCAGATCCTCGCTCTCGCCCATGGCCCGCTTGATCTCCTCGGCGGTTTTGAAGTCCACCAGATACGCCCGCATGAGGGCCTCCGTCACCTCATCCCCAGCCACGGTGGCCATGGTGTAGCCCACCACGCTGCCGTCCCGGCACAGGGCGATGTCGGTTGTGCCTGCCCCCACGTCTACCAGGGCCAGGTTCAGCAGCCTCAGCTCGGCGGGAATGGCGGCATTCATGGCGGCGATGGGTTCCAGGGTCATGCTGGCCACTTGAAGCCCCGCTGCGCGCATGGCGGCGTACAGGCTTTCCACCACCTCGCCGGGCAGGAATGTGGCCACCACGTCGGCCTCCACCTTCCGCCCGGTGTGGAATTGCAAATTGGCCAGCGGATAATTATCCAGGCGGTACTGGGCCACCGTATAGCCCACCAAAAACATTTGCCGCCGGCTGCCGCCATCGCTTTGAAGGGTCTCCTCGGCGGCGGACACCGCCCCAGCCTCCAACCGGCTGATCTGTTCAGCATCAATGGACTGTTCCTCGGGAAATTCCAGAGTAAAGGTCCCCGCCTGAGTGCGCAGCGCCCGCCCCGCAGCGGCCACGCACACCCGCTCCAGACGAATGCCCAGGCGGCTTTCCAGCCTCTGTGTCACGGTTTGGGCCAAGGCGCCCACCTGCTTGATGTCGTCAATTTGGCCGTCCATCATGGCCCGCTTTCCATGCTCCGCCATTTCCACGTCCAAAACCTTCAGGCGGTCGCCCACAGGCCGGCCCACCACGCCCACCACACTCCGGGTGCCGATATCCAGGGCATAAACCAGTTCCTGCTCCTGCGCCTTTAAATCTGCCATAGGTTCCGCTCCTCTCTTGCTGCGGCTTTGCCGGTCAGAAAAACTGCCAGGGGACGGCATGACTGCCGCCCCCTGGCAGCCTGTGCAGTTTCTTAATACTTGCTGAACACGCTGGAGGCGTCGCGGCTGGGCGCGGTGTCATACCCATCGTCATAGGAGGAACCGGAGTCCACGGCGCTGTATGCGGGCTGAACCTTGGCGGCAAAGCCGTCCTGGCGCAGCCTGAAGCGGGCCAGCAGTTCCTTCATCAGAGCGGCCTGGCTGGACAGCTCCTCGCTGGCGGCAGCGGACTCCTCACTGGTGGCGGAGTTGGTCTGCACCACAGAGCTGATCTGGTCGATGCCCTCAGTCACCTGGGCGATGGCCTCGGACTCCTCCTCAGCGGCCTTGGTGATCTGCTCCACAGCCGCCACCACCATTCCGGCCCGCTCATTGGTGGCCTGGAGAGCGGTGGAAACCTTCTGCACGATCTCATTGCCCTCCTTGACGGACACGATGGAGCGGTCAATGAGCTCCTTGGTGGCCTTAGCGGCCTCGTCAGACTTGGCGGACAGGTTGCGGACCTCATCGGCCACAACGGCAAAGCCCTTGCCGGCGCTGCCCGCACGGGCGGCCTCAACGGCGGCGTTCAGGGCCAGAATGTTGGTCTGGAACGCGATGTTTTCAATGGTGGCGATGATCTTGCCGATCTCAGAGGAGGACTCGGAAATCTTCTCCATGGCGACCACCATCTGCTGCATATACTCGGAGCTCTCGTTCAGGCACTGGCCAGCATCCTGGGAGTGCTGCATGGCCTCCTCGCTGTTCTTGGCGTTCTTGCGGGAGTTGTTGGAAATCTCTGCGATAGTGGCGGACAGCTCCTCCACGGCGCTGGCCTGCTCGGTCGCGCCCTGGGCCAGAGACTGGGCGCCGGTGGACACCTGCTCGGCGCCGGCGGAAACCTGCTCAGCACTCTGATTAATCTGAGACAGCGCATCGGTCAGGCTGCGGTTGATGGCCCGCACAGAGGTGAGGATGCTGCTCAGTGCGCCCACGTACATCTTCTCGTCCTTGGTGCGCACATCGAAGTTGCCGTTGCCCATCTCCTCCAGCAGACGACAGGTATCGCTGATGCACTCGCTCAGCACATTCTGGCTGGTACGCAAAGCAACGCACATCTCACCCAGCTCGCTGGTGCTCTCATAGGTGACAGGGATATCCAGCTTGCCCTCGCTGAAGCCGGTGAGGGCCCTATGTACCTGCTCCACAGGCTGCGCGATGCTCTTAATGATAACCAGGGCCATACGCAGCACCACGACAGTGGCAATAACCAGGGCAGCCAGGATGACGCCGATGGCGATGTTGGAGGTGAGCTCCTGCTGGCTGATAATCTTATCCTGGGCTGCCTGAAGCGTCGAGGCCAGCTTATCGCCAGCGTCCGCAGCCGCCTTCAGCCGGGGAGAACAGTCGGAGGCAATCAGCGCAGCGGCCTCAGTGCGGCTCTCCTGAGTATTGCCACGGGCCACGCTCACAATCTTCTCAGCCTCAACTTCCCACTCCTTCACGGTATTTACAAAGGCGTTCAGTTCGGTCTTATTCTCCAACGGGTAGGTGCTCTCCAGAGCGCTCAGCCGCTCCTTCAGCTCGCTCACCTTCTGCGTCGTGGTGTCCAGGTTGGACATCTCGCCGCCCAGCACCGCGTCACGCAAGCTGCGCCCGGCGATGTTGTAGTCAATGCGGCATTCGGAGACAATATCGTTGGCCCCAACATAATCGTCAATAATATCCAGGTACTGGTTCTTCTGGATGCTCATCAGCACAATCGACGCGATGATGATAAGCACAGAGACGACAACAGTGACGCCATAACCTAAAATCAGGCTCTTTTTGATCTTCATGTTCTTGATCATTTGCAATTTCCTCCTCAATTTTCTTGTGGCTGTGGTATATTTATATGAAATCGGTTCTGGGCCTGGACAGGACCGGAGTTTTCCGTTCCCGCTCCAGCACATCGCCGTATTTTCCTTTTTCTTCATCCGACGTCACCCGTCCACCCGCCATGGTGATGACCCGGCGGCGGAGGATGTTCACATACTGGCTGTCATGGGTCGCCATGATAACAGTTGTGCCCCGCCGGTTCACGTCATTGAGCAGGTGCAGCGTGTCCCATATGCAGTCGTCGTCCAGGTTCGCGGTGATCTCATCCAGCACCAGGATGGGCGGGCTGCCGATCAGGGCTCGGGCCAGCTCCACCCGGCGGCACTCTCCAATGGACAGCTCCACTGGGTATTTGCTCTCCACGCCCCGCATCCCCACCAGGCCAAGAACCTTCTTCACCCGGATATCCACCAGGCGCGGATTTTCTTTCCCCAAGGCAATTTTAGACGCCAAGGTCAGATTCTCCCCCACGGTCTTCTTGCGAATCAGCGTAGGGTCCTGCCAAATTTTCCCGAACATGATGGCGGCCCGGTTTCGGCTGAGCTTCATCATGCGGTTCAAATCCTTGTCATCCACGCACACCCTGCCCTTGTTAGGTCTGTCCTGCCCGGTGATAAGACGCAGCAGCGTACTCTTTCCCGCGCCACTGCTGCCCACCACAAAGACGAACTCGCCCTGCCGGATTGTCAGGTCTACGTCCTCCACACCCATGTCCTGGTGGATCGCGCCCCGTTTCTTTCGCTTCGGCTTATAGAATTTTGAGACATTTTCTAAAGAAATTGTGGGCATAAGCTTCTCCTGACGCCGCCCAAATTCGGCGGGCCATATTCTTTCCATTGAAAATGGCGAAACATCTGTTATAATATCCACAGGGTGGATTCCCACCCCATGGAGCCCGAAGAGAGGTGAACTGATGAAGCCAAGCGGTTCCAAGCATACCAGGCGGAATATTGTGTTGGTGGCCCTGCTGGCTGTGCTGTGCATCGGCGCCGCCGAACTGGCCGCCTGTCGGCATTTCGCCCCAGACGTGTACCAGCAAATCACCGCCCCTGTCCGCCATGCGGCATCGGTAACGGTGGACGCCTGCCGCGTTGGGTTAAACGCCGCCGGCCAGTTCTGCCAGGATGTCGGCGAGGAAATGGTCCGACTTGCCCAACAGGCCGGCGAGGGCATCGTCCGCTTTGCCCATCAGGCCACCCGCCAGGCCTCCCAGTTCTGGGAGGAGCTCACCACCCCAAAACTGATTCAGCTGGAGTACGATGAGCCGCCGGAGAGCAGTTCGCCGGAAAACTGGGGCCCTGTCATCCCGCCCGCCCTCACCGAGCTGCTGGAGCGGGACGGCCGCCAGATTCTCACCGGCGGAAACGTGGACATCGTCTACTTCTATCAGGCCTCGGAGGAGTGGGCCGGCCAGCCTTACGGCTCCGATACCATCGGCCCCTACGGCTGCGGCCCCACCGTCATGGCCATGGTGGTGGCCAGTATGACCGACACGGACACCGACCCCGCCGCCATGGCCGCCTGGGCCGTACAAAACGGCCACTGGGCCAGGCGCAGCGGCTCCTACGACTCCATCGTTCCCGGCGCCGCCCAAGCCTTTGGCTTAGAGGTGGAAAGCCTCCCAACACAGGACCCGGAAGACCTGCGCACCGCCCTTCGGGACGGCAAGCTGCTGGTGGCCCACATCGGGCCCGGCCACTTCACCACGGGCGGACACTTCATCCTCATCCATGGCGCAACCCTTACCGGGGACCTCCTGGTGGCCGACCCCAACAGCCCGGAGCGCAGCCTGATGATCTGGGACCCGCAAATCATTTTAGACGAACTCTCCTCGGCCCGCAGCCACGGCGCACCCCTATGGGTGATTTCTAAGCCGAGGTAAAAGAAAATTTCCTCTACATTTTTTCGCGGAATATCGGCCCGGTTAATACCGGGCCGATATTTTATTCCGGCCTTTGCCCCTATTGATATGCGGACTGCTCTCGCCCTAACCGCTGATTGAGCACCCGGTCCACCGTCATAATCTGATTCAGGCGGCGGCGGTTGGCTGCAACCTGCTCCTGAAGCATCTGCTGCGTCCGCTCCCCCGGCTCCGCCGCCTCACCGTTGAGCAGCGCCGCCAGGGCCCCGGCCTCCGCCCGGTCGGGCAGAGCCTCTAACTGCTCCCGCAGAGCTCTATCAGCGGTCTGAAGCTTGGCCAGCGGCTCCTCCCGCATGGCGATGAGCATCTGAATGCTCACCTGATCGTTGCGGTCAATGGACTGGGCCAGCTGCCGGGTCAGGTCCTCCAGGTCGTTGAGCAGGTTGCCGGTTCGCTTCATCAGCACCAGGGCATCCATTACAGTCTTTTCCGTCATACCTGCTCCTCAGCGGCCAGCCCCTCCTGTTCGGCGGTCTTCTCCGCCTCCCGGAAGGTGTCGCGCAGCTCCATAATCATGGTCTTCACCCGGTCCAGCTCAGTCTTGTTTCGTCCAGCCTTTACCCGGTTGAGTTCAAAGCTGAAGTAGTCATACAGTCGGTTTAAATTTCGGCTGATGGGATAGTGCATATCCAGGGTATCGTCCAGGTAGCGAATGATATCCAGACTTCGGTCCACGCTTGCATCAAACAGGGAATAGTTCGCCTTGTCCAGGGCCAAGCCGGCCCGAATCAGGCGCTTGACCAGCTCATCATACAGCAGCAGCAGCAGTTCTCCCTGAGACATGGAATTGATTCCCTGCTCCTTGTAGCCCTGGTATCCCTGGAAGCCTTTGATATCCATTTCTGACTCCTTTTCAGTGGATGATTTAGTAACCGCCGGCTCCGCCCATCAGGCCAGCCATGGAGGAGGCCTGGGAGTTCATCTCGGCAATCAACTGCTCCAGCCGGCTGAACTTGGTGGTGTACCGGTCAATCTGATCGGACATCTTTTTCTGCCAGCGGTCAATCTGACTGTCGATGTTGTCAATCTGACTCTTCAGGCTGTTGCTGTTCAGCGAGGTGGGGGCCTTCACCGAGCCCGCCCGGTTAATCAGGATACCCTTGGGCTCGCCGGTGGTCTTCACGTAGCTGTTCAGCGTGTTTTGCAGGTTCTGCATCAGGCCGTTAGAGCTCGAACCGTCCTCCTTGGTCTTGGTGAAGGCGTTGCGCACCTTGTCCGGGTCGCCCTCCAGGGCGGAGCGCAGCTTATCCTCATCCAGACTCAGCGTGGTCATGCCGTTGCTGTAGGAGGTGGTAATGCCGATCTCCCGCAGGGTCTGGCCGTCTGCTCCACCGGGAGTGATGGCGCCCAGCAGCTTGCTGTACATACTGGACAGGTCGGAATCCCCAAACAGGATGCCCTGCTTGGCCTTTTCGTTATAGGCCTTCAGCTCGCTCTCGGAGTACTGCTCCTCCTCCTCGGCGGTAAGCGGCTCGTACCGCCCGCCGTTGGACTTCTGGCCGGGCAGCGTAGAGTAAGCGTTCTTGAGCTCGGTGGCCATCTCGTTGTAATCCTCTATGAAGCTCTTGATGGCGTCCACGATCTTATCCGAGTCGGTGGTGGTATTGAAGGTGATGGCTTCGTAGGCATTGCCGTCCTTGTCGGGGGCGTTGGCGCCGTCCGCATTGAACTCGCCCTTCACATTGATCGTCAGCCCGTCGATGTCAAAGCTGTTGCTGGCGCGGGTGAAGTTCTCAAACCGCTTGCCGTTGATCTCCACATCCATGACGGCGTCCTGGCCGGCGGTGAAGTTGACGGCAGGCTCAATCTCCCGCTTGTACGAATCACCCCACTGGTCCTCTACGGTGATATCCTTCTTCGCGCCGTTTTGGTCGGTCACAGTGAACTCGCCCGTCTTTTCATCATAAGCGGCCTTCACCACGGAACCGCTGTTTTCTTGCAGCAGCTTGGCAAATTCCTCCATGGTCGTTGACTTATTGACGTCAACGTTGATAGCGAACCCGTCAAGTCGGACGGTCAACCTCGTATCTTCACCATCCCTCAGCCAGCCGATGCCAAAGTTGTCTCCAAAATTATGGTTGATCTCCACATCGCTGGAGGGGCCAAACAGATCCTTGGCCAGCCCGCCGAACTCGATCTTGCTGTTGGCCCCGGTCTCAGTGGCGGTGAACTTGAACTCGTTAGTCAGCTTGGAGTAGCTCACCTTCACCCCCGCCTCAGAGTTGGAGTTGATGGAATTCATCATGCTCTCCAACGTCGTGTCCTCGGTGACGCTGATGTGCGCTCCGTTGATCTCAACGTCATACAGCGCCTTGCCGTCGTTGTCCACCCGGTAGCCGTCCTTGTCCACCCGGTTCCCGGCCTTGTCCAAGTAATAGGAGGTGCCATCGGCGCGCTTGTGCTCGGTGGCGCCGCCCGCGCCCTTCAGCCGGTTGTCCTGAGTGAAAATGGTCTCGCCCTTGTCGCCCAGTATGTCGGACAGCTTCTTGCTGGGGTTGATGAAGTTGGAATCTCCCTCCTGGAAGCCCAAAGCCTCTGCGGCGCTGCCGCCCACGCTCAAGGTGGAGCCCTCAGCGGTCTCAAAGGACAGCTTGCCGCCGTTATTGTCCACGGTGACCTTGCCCTTGCCGAAGGCGTCGTCCAGCTCTCCCTGAAGAGCCTTCTTAAACTGGGTGTTCTTGTCCTCGGTGGCATCGTAGCTGAAGTCAATCTTGTTCATCACGTCGGACATATTGATCTTCTTGGTGGTGCCGTTGAAGGTAATGCCCAGCTCCTTACCGCCGCTCCACTTGCCGTCCTCGTCCTTGGTGCCGCCCAGATACTCATAAGCGGGCGTCTTCTCGGTCAGTTCCTTGGGAGCCGTCAGAACATGCTCCCCGGCATATTTTTTGATATCGCCGGAGGAGGAGCTGATCTTCACCTCGTTGCCATTTCCCAGCCCATCCGTGAACGTCAGACGCCCAAAGGGGTCCGCCTCCACCTTGATGGCCTTGTCGGCGGTGGTGGTCTCCTGGAAACCGTTCTTGGTGTAGTTATAGGTGATCTCGCTGAGCTTCTTGTTGATGGCGTTGGCCAGCTTCTCTCCGTTGTTGGCCCCCTCCATCTCATTGAGGTTTTCCAGCTCATCGAAGTTAATGGTGAAGGAGGCGCCGTTGGTGCCGCCGTACTGGAAGGTCAGGGACCCGGAGATGGTGTTCACGTCCAGCTCTTTGGTCAGGTCGAACTCCTCGCCGGTGATGGAGGACACATCGCTGCCCACTCCGCCCAAGCCGGACACAGTGTACGTGGCGGCCTTGGCCATCTGCTTCACCGCGTTGATCTTGATGTCGCTGGTGGTCTTGCCGCTGGCGGTGATTTTGTCCTTAAAGGTACCCATCGTGGTGGTGTTCACCGCGTTGTTAAAGAAGCTGTTGCTGAGCAGGTTGGTTTTGGAGGAGTAGGAGGTGTACTTGGTGTTGAAGTTCACCGCCTTGTCGATGATGCTGCGATACGCCTCCTGCTGCCACTCAATCTTGGTGCGCTTCTTCACCAAATTCTGAATCTTCAGCTTAATGCCGGAGACCGCGTTTTCGATCATGGACTCAGTGTCCATGCCGCTGGCAAGACCGCTGAGCACATTCCGGTTTCCATAGATGCTGCTGGTGTTATAGCTGCTGTTGCTCAAACTGGTAATAGATGCCATATCAATCGCTCCTTTCTAAAAACTCCGAGGCACAGTCCTCGCCCAAAGCCTGTCTTCAGAGAAAATTTTTTAAATTTTTTCAGAGTTTTTCTGTTCTACCTCTGTTCTTTTTTATCGACCTGTAGTATAGTAAACTTAAGGCTTTTCTCCAAGTTTTTATGAGAGGGAGGGAATATTCCTTGACTCAAATTATTACCGTCACAAACCAAAAAGGCGGCGTGGGGAAAACCACCACCGCCGCCGCCCTGGTCTGCGGCCTCCATCAGCGCGGGGCCAAGGTTTTAGGCATTGACCTGGACCCTCAGGGCAATTTAGGATTCAATCTGGGGCTGGACATCGGCGCTGGCAGCACCGTCTACGATGTACTCAAGGGCGCATGTTCCATTGAGGAGGCTATCGCCTCCACCGAGTACGGCGACGTTCTGCCCTCAGACATTATGCTGTCCGCTGCCGAGGTGGAGTTCACCGTCCCCCGGCGGGAGTTTATGCTCAGCGACCAGCTCACCGCTGTACGCTCCCGCTATGACTTCATCATCATCGACACGCCTCCCGCCCTGAACGTGCTCACCGTCAACGCTTACGTGGCCTCCGACGGGCTCATCGTCCCCATGGAGGCGGAGGTGCTCAGCCTGGTGGGCATCACCCAGCTCCAGGAGACCATTGAGACGGTTCGCTCCACCTTCAATCCCCATCTGAAGGTGCTGGGCATCCTCATCAACAAGTTCAACGGCCGCCTCACCTTGTCCAAGGACATTTTGGAGTTGGCTCAGGAGGTGGCCGAGCAGCTGGGCAGTCAGGTCTTCCAGGCCAAGGTCCACCGGGGCGTGGGCGTGGCCATGGCTCCTGCTCACGGGCAGAGCGTACTCACTTACCAGCCCGACTCCCGCCCGGCCCAGGACTTCCAGGCGATCATCGACGTGGTGGCCGGAGACCGCTTTGCCCTTCCCAAGCCCAAAAGGGGCCTGAAGTATATCTCTAAATTCTTTAACTAAGTAAGGAGCATCTGTATCATGGCATCTAAGGACAACAAAACCAGCAAAACCGCTCGGGTGATGAACCTGCTGAGCAAGAAGTCCGACCCCGTGGCGGAGGAGGAGACCGCAGCCCCGGCCCCCGCCGCTCCCGTCCCCCCCATTGTAACCTCCATGGCTCCGGACGCCGCTGTGTCCGGCCAGATCAAAAGCGCCCTGGAGGACGCGCTGGAGAGCGAGCTCAGCGCCCAGCAGCCCGCGCCCGTACCCCAGGCGGCCCCTGCCGCTCCGGCTCAGCCCCAAGCGACTCCCGTTCAAAGTGAGCCCGCACCCGTGCCGCAGCCCGAACCTGTCCAGGAGCCAGAGAGCCCTATTATGTGGCACGACGCTCCCCTGCCCATCCCGCCCAGCCCCGGCTACATGAACGTGATGCAGGTACTGGTGGAGGAAAAGGCCCCCAAGTATATTGAGATGTTCGGCCTGTGCTCCTGCAAACGCTGCCTGGAGGATGTAAAGGCCATTACCCTGAATCACCTTCCCCCCAAGTATGTCGTTTTGGAGCGGGGCGATATGATTCCCCGGCTGACGGTATACGAGGGAAAATTCAGCAGCGACATCACAGCCCAGCTGCTTCAGGCCTGCAAACTGGTCATGGATCGGCCCCACCACAGCCGCTGAACTTCCCTCATTTCTATGACGAAAAAACTCTGGCGAGCGTTTCGCGCTCGCCAGAGTTTTTCTCTGTCCTGGGAAAACCTCTCGTTATACGGCGGGCGTCTCCCCGATCTGCCCGTCCGCCGCGGCTCCCTCCTCCCCTTGGCGGGGATAGGGATTTGTAAGCTGCTCCCAAAGGGTATTCACATTTTCCATGCAAATGAAGTACACACTGGTGATCATGTTATCCTGAATGCCAAGCTCCTCCGCCAGCACGGTAATCCGCTCCCAGTCCGCCGCCTCATAGCTGAGCACTAAGTCGTATAGCTTGCCGCAGCGCCCCTCATGCTTCAGCAGGGCGTTCTTGATCTCATCCGCCACCGGCACCTCGGCCAGAATCTCCTCCATGGGCGCGTCGATGAGGTAATTCAAGGTGGAGAACATACCCATCAAATAGCCCTCGGACTTGGAGATAGGCATATTCTTCGCATAATTCATCAGCTCGCTGCAGAAGTTAGCCCGCAGGAAGGAGCGCTTCAGGAATTCCTCAGACCCAGAATCCACCTCGTTTTCCGCATTGCTGGCACTGAGCAGATAAATCCACTGCTTCAACTGCCCCAGGCCCAGGGTCATAATGGCCTGGGTGATCGTGGTCGCCCGATAGCGCAGGGCAAAATAGGCGGAGTTCACCATTTTCAGCAGGCCATAGGTCAGGCTGGCGTCCGCAGCGATGAGCTGCTCAATCTCCTCCACGTTTGGCTCGTCCTTGGTGACGGCCACCATGAGCTGGAAGAAATTGCTCTGGATGTAGGCGCTGCTGTGAGCCTTGGTGGTAAGCTTATCCGCCACGTAGGGGCCCTCCAGGCCGTCCGCCCCAAGGGCTACCGCCCGCTGGTACAGCTTCTCATCGTCAATATGGGTGACGATACACTTGATATTCATGCTGTGGGCGACCTCCACCGTATTGCGGATGGTGATCTCGCTGGAGCTCTTGCCGTTGATTTTGATGAAATGGATATCATCCAGCAGGGACAGGTACCGGGGCGTAAACTGGAACTCGTTCACCGCCACCCGGTAGCCCTCCCGGACATACTGCTGCACCAAATGCATAGATAGCGGATGGATGATGACCGCGTCGTCAATCTGAATCACCAGATCGGCCTTGTCGAACAGGCGCGGGGTTTTTTTCATCAGCAGCATGGTGGTAAAGGTCATAAAATTCAGCGTACCCTTCAGCACCTTGGGGCTGTTCTGCGTCAGAAAATTATAGATGGTGTTGGCGGCGGCAAATTCTGCGCTGGAAGTAGAGCTATCGCTGCTGAATGCCTGGTTCGCGCCGTGGTACAAAATTTCATTTCCGATAATGCCGCCAGCAGCGTCCTTAATGGGCTGCCGCACAATGTATTTGCCGCTCATGGCTTGCTGCCTCCTATCCGAACTCATCCTTTGCTATGCTGCTTGTCAAACCGCTCCAGCAGATGGTCCATCACATCCACCAAGTGCCCAATTTCCGGCTTGGTCAGCTGCTCATCTGCCCCCAGGTCGCGGCCCTTACGCCGCATCTCCTCACTGATCAAAGAGGAGAAAATGATCAGCGGAATCTGCTTAAAGCGGCTGTGGTCCTTCACCAGCTTGGTCAACCGGTGCCCGTCCATCTGAGGCATTTCAATATCGGTAATAATCAGCGCCACGTCCTTCTCCAGCGCATCCTCAGCGGGCAGGGCGCACAGCGCCTCCCACAGCTCCCGCCCGTTGGGGAACATATGCAGGTTGACATAGTTGGCTTTGCGCAGAGAGTCGCCAATCATTTTGCTCAGCAGCACAGAGTCCTCCGCCACCCAGATGGGCCGGTCATTCCGTGTCCGGGGGCCGAGCTGCTCCACCTCGGAGATTTGGATGGAGGTCTCCGGCGCGATCTCCGCCACGATGCGCTCAAAATCCAGGATGGTAACCAGCTCGCCATCGCATTGGGCGATGCCGGTGGCCACGCTCTCCGTGCCGCCGGACACGGTTTTGTCCGGCTTCTGGATATCCGTCCAGGAGATGCGGCTGATGCGGTCCACCGTGTGCACCCGGAAAGCGATGAACATCTTGTTGAAATTGGTGATGATGAAGATATCCTTGGAGTCCTTAGGGCTGTCCACGCCCAGGTACTGAGGCAGATCCACCACCGTAATCACCGTGTCCCGGGGCTTAAAGATGCCCTCCACCGACACATGGGCATGAGGCATGGGCTTCACCGGAGCGGAAATCATAATCTCCCGCACCTTGGCCACATTGATGCCGAACAGATTGCCGCCAATGGTAAACTTCATGATCTCAATCTCATTGGTACCCGATTCCAGCAAAATGCCCTGTTTATTTTCTTCCATCATTTCCAAGCACTCCCTTTCATCTTGCGCGCCGTTAAATAATCAGCTCCTGGCGGCCATAGCTGCGCACACAACCCAGTCCGCTGTTTACATCGAAAAGCAGGGTACGGGCCACCGTTCCGCCCACATCCTCTTTCAAGAGGCGAATGCCCTCTTTTTTCAAATTTACACGCACACTCTCAATATTTCGCTGTCCGATGTTGCCCAGCGAGCCGCTTCCATCCTTAAACATCATGGCCCCGCCAGCGATCTTAGCGGTGATTCTGGAGCGGCTGGCCCCTTTGGCCTCCATCTGTTTTATCGTCTCTCTGATTCCAGTATCGGCATATTTCATCGGGTTTTTCCGCCCCGTCTCCATATTCAGCGGCAGCATGATATGCACCAGCGCCCCAAGCTTGAGCTTTGGATCGTGCAGGCAGATGCCAATGCAGGATCCCAGTGCATAGGTGACCAACATACCCTCCCCTTGGGTCATCTTCATGTCCGCAATACCGATTACCAGCTTGTCACTCATCGCTTACGCCCAGCTTCCGTAATAGAGCATTTAACGACCGCAGGTCGGGCGACATCAGCAGGCGGCAGGGAACCTGCTTGTTGTCGCATACAAAATTTCCGCCAATGGTCATAATATAGTCGGACTGTCCGCCGTACTCCGCCATGGGCACGGCCAGAATCGCCCCTTGCATATCCACCGTGAAAGCGGGCACCGTCAGGCTCACGTCCATTCCAGCCAGCCCGCTCAGAGCGTTGATAAAGGTGGAAATCATGATATTTCCCACCTCTACCAAGGCGGAGTTTCCCAACTCCTCCAGTTCACTGTAATCCTTAATGGTCTCCTTGAGCATACTCCCCAGCACCAAATTGACAAAATCAATCTGCTGGCAGGACAGCATAATTCCGTTGATCTGTCCGCCCATCTTCACCAGTACGCCGGCGGTGATCTCCTCCGGTCCGCCAATCCACTCGATGGCCTCGTTATAGCCCATGATGCGCACCTCCGGCAGCGTGATGCGCACCTCCCGTCCCAGCAGCTGGGAAAGGGCGGTGGCTGCGTTGCCAGTGCCCACGCTGCCCACTTCCCGGAGCGTGTCAAGCTCCAGAGAGTTCAGCTCGTCATAATTTTTGATCGACATTCAATTCCCTCCTTAATTGCGAAGATTATTGATGGTCGTCTCAATCTCATCGGAGGTCTGCACCATCTTGAGTGCCATACCGTAGGCCCGCTGGGACTCGATGACCTTGGTCAGTTCCTCAGCCAAGTCTGCGTTGGAGCGTTCCAAAAGCCCCTGGCGCAGAACGCCAGTGCCGTAGCTCAGATTTCCGTTCTTGTCCACCGGCAGGTAGCGGGTATCCCCCAACTGCTGCATCCCGTTATAGTTGGCATAGTCAAAAATGCCGATGGGCTGCATCTCCTTGGGGTCGCTGATTTCAATGAGGCCACCCGTCTCGCTGAGCACGAACCGCCCCGCGCCGTCTCCCAGGCAGTATACCGTCTCCATAATAGCCCGCCCGTTCTCGTCCGTCTCCCCGGTGGCCCGCTGGAGCTCGGACATATAAAACGCGCCGTTCCGGGTAAATGTGACCTCACCGGTGGCCAAATCCACCAGCCCGAAGAAGCCCTCGCCCTCGATCATGTAGTCCAGGGTGCGCCCGGTGTCCGCCACGCCGCCTTGCTCGAAGTTGGTGGAGGTCATCAGCAGCCGGCCGCCCACGCCCATGGGCAGCTCCTCCTCCACGCCCCGGTGGTTTTGGTACATCAGCGCCTCGAAGTGGGAGCGGTCGGCCTTGAACCCATAGGTGTTCACGTTGGCGATGTTGTCCCCGTGGACGTTCAGGCGCTGGAGCTGCTGCTGGGCGCCTATGGCGCCGATATAAAAGGATTGATTCATGCTCCCTCACCTCACATACGTCCAATGTCATTGGCGGAATGCCCCATAACCTCATCATACATCTTACTCACCGACGCCGCGCTTTGCAGCGCGCGCTGGCAGGTAAGCATTTCCGTCATCTGACGGATCATGTCCACGTTGGAGCGCTCCAGATACTTCCACAGAATCTGGGGGCTGTCTACCGCTTCCGCGCCCTCGCCAATGAAAAATCCCCGATCGTCCTGTTCCAGCGTCTGCATATCCTCCTCTGGAAAGGTATACACGCCTAAGCTGCCCAGATAGCCGCCGTTCTGGGTGAAAATGTTCCCTTGGGCGTCCACATTCAGCTTGTCCGTGGCCAGCACAATGGGCTCGCCCTCCCGGTCCAGCACTCGGCCCTGGCCGGGATAGCACAGATAGCCCTCATCGTCCAGGGAGAAGTTTCCTGCGCGGGTGTAGGCCACATTGCCCTCCTCGTCCTGGATGGCGAAGAACCCATCCCCCATGATGGCAAAATCCAAGGGAATGTTCGTGGGCTCCGGAATGCCCTGATCGTAAATGACGGTGATCTCGCTGTTGGCCCGGATGTAGCTCTGCCGGCCGATGTCCGTGTAGACCTTCTCCTTGTTGCCCACACGGCTGTACATCACATCGTCAAAGGTGGTGGCGGTGTAACGGCTCTCCTTAAAGCCTGAGGTGGAGATGTTCACCATGTTGTTGCCCACCACGTTCAAGTGCCTCTGCTGGGTCAGCATACCGGAGGTGAGGTTATAAAAGCCTTTATACATCTTTCATCATGCCTTCTTCCGCTTTTTGGTGGATTTTTGGGGTGTTTCACTGTTCATATAGGTGCCCATATGCTCCCGCAGCTTGCCAATGGCCCGGGAGTGGATCTGGGAAATCCGCGGCTCGCTCACTCCCATCACCTGGGCGATTTCCTTCATGTGAAGGTTTTTTTCATAGTAGAGGGACAGCACAATCTGCTCATTCTCCTGGAGGGAGGAGATTCCCTGCGCCAAAGTCTGCTGAAGCTCCCGCTCCTCCAGCACTGTCTCCGGCTGGAGCTTGGGGTCCTGATCGGACACCTCAAAGCGATACCCCTCCAGGTCTCTGGCGTCCATCAGCGCGTCCAGGGACAGGGTGTTGGACAGAGCCACCCGGGCGGCCTCCTTTTGGTACTTGTCCGTGGGAATGCCCAGGTGCTGAGCCACCTCCTGGTCGGTGGGAAACCGACCCAGCTCATTGGCCAGATTGGACACCGCCGCGTCGATCTCCTTAGCCCGCTGGCGGATATTCCGGGGCAGCCAATCCTGCTTTCGGGCCAGGTCGATCACCATCCCCCGGATGCGCTTGGCCACATAGGTCTCAAATTTGATGCCCTTCTCCGGGTCGAATTTGTCGATGGAGGTGAGCAGGGTGAGGATGCCCTCGCTGACGATGTCGTCCACCTGGGCAAAGCTGCTGTACACCCCCCGGATTTGCAGGGCGGCGCTTTTAATCAGCCCCTCATACCGCAGTACCAAAGGCCACTTCAGCGTCTCGTCCCCGCTCTGCTTATAGGCGCTGAGCAGGTCCGGCGTACTCATGGCCTCGATCTCCGCCTCGGTATACCGCTTGACGGCAGTTGGCGCGCTCATGTGCCCACCGCCCTTCGCTGCGTCAGGGCGGGACTCTCGGCCACGATGTTGCCCAGCGCCTGAATCTGCACGCTGTTGGTAATCTCATTGAACGACAGCACGTAGACGTTGGGATAGAACTGAGTGATCATCTTGCTGAAGTAGCCCCGAATCACCTGGCTGACCAGGATGACCGGCGTCTGAGCCAAGTCCCCGAACTTTTTCAGGTGCTCCGCCATCTGAGTGATGATGCTCTGCATCATCTCCGGCCCCATGGCCAGATAGACGCCCTGCTCGTTGCGGGTGAGCGAGGAGATAATCTTCTTCTCCACCTCGGCGTCCAGGGTGATCACCCGCAGCTGCCCATCCTCGCAGAATCGGCGCGTGATGGTGCGGGCCAGCGCGCCGCGCACCTGCTCGGTGGTCATATCCAAATCACGGCCCAGGGCCATGGCGTCGGCCGCCGTCTCCACAATGGTGGACAGGTCCTTAATGGGCACGCCCTCCTGAAGCAGATTGCGCAGCAGCTTTTCCAGCTTGGCGTAGGGGATGATGCCAGGGATGGCCTCCTCCACCAGCTCCGGGGAGGTCTGCTTCAGGTTCTCCACCAGGCGAATGGTCTCGGACCGGGTGAGCAGCTCATAGGCGTGCTTCTTCACCGTCTCCGCCAGGTGGGTGAGCATAACCGACAGCGGATCAATGACGTTGTAGCCGTAAATCTCCGCCAGCTCCTTGTTCTCGGGCAGAATCCACCGGGAGGGGATGCCGTAGGCCGGCTCAATGGTTTCAATGCCATCAATCTCGCCCAGGGGGCTGGGCGGCTCCAGCGCCAGATAGTAATCCACCAGGATTTCTCCCTGGGCCACCACCTCGCCCTTGATGCGGATGGCGTACTGGTTTGTCCCCAACGCGGAGGAGTCGTGCAGGCGGATGGAGGGGATGACAAATCCCATATCCTGGGCGTACTGCCGCCGGAAGATGACGATCCGGCTGATGAGCTTGCCGCCGTGGCTCTCATCCACCAAGGGGATAAGGCTGTAGCCAAACTCCATCTCCACCGGTTCCACCGATAGCAGGGAGTATACGTTGTTGATGTCCTTATAGTAATCGTTCTCGCTGGGGACGGCCAGTTCGGGGGGGAGCTCCGGCGCCTGAACCGCCGCCTCTGCCTCCGCCTGACGCTGGGCCTCCATCTGGCGGATGAGGACAAACCCGCCGCCCAGAAGGGCCGCGCCGCCGATGAACAGCGGAACGGTGGGCGTACCGGGGATGAGCGCCAGAATCACCAGGATCACGCCGGTGGTCATGATGGCGCGGGGCTGGGCCTTGAACTGCCCCATCACGTCCATGTTCAGGCTGCCGTCGGACACGGAACGGGTGACAATCATGCCCGTGGCGGTGGAGATCATCAGGGAGGGTATCTGGGACACCAGTCCGTCGCCGATGGTGAGGATACCATAGGTGCTCATGATCTGCCCAATGTCACCGCCGCCGTTGACGAATCCGATGGCGATGCCGCCCACCAGGTTGATAACCGTGATGATGATGGACATGGTGGAGTCGCCCTTGACGATTTTGGTGGCGCCGTCCATAGCGCCGTAAAAATCGGCCTCCTTCTGAATCTTCTCCCGGCGCATCCGTGCCTGCTGCTCGTCAATAAGGCCGGAGGACAAATCGGCGTCAATGGCCATCTGCTTACCGGGCATGGCGTCCAGGGTAAACCGAGCGGCCACCTCGGACACGCGTTCAGCGCCCTTGGTGATGACGATAAGCTGCACCAGCACGATGATGAAGAAGATGACGAAGCCTACCACAAGATTGCCGCCCGTAACCAACTGGCCAAAGTTTTGAATCACCACACCGGGATTACCGGTGGTGAGAATCATTCGGGTACTGGACACGTTCATGCCCAGGCGGAACAGAGTGGTAATGAGCAATAGGGAGGGGAAGATGGAAAAATCCAGCGCCTCCGAGATGTTCATGGTGATCATGAGGATCATGACCGATAGGCCGATGTTCACCACCAGCAGAATATCCAGAATGGCGGGGTTCAGCGGGACGAACAGAAACATGACTACAACCACCACAAACAGCGCTATGCTATTGTTTAGGATGCGCTTGAGCATAGACTTACCTCCTGGCGGAACCCAGCTTTACTGCCATCACTTCACGATCTGTTTCTTTTCGTTCAGCTTGAAGATATACACCAGAACCTCCGCCACCGGACCGTACAGGTCGGGGGGGATAAACTGGTTTAATTCTGACTGAGCATACAGCGCCCGGGCCAGCGGAACGTTTTCTATCACCGCAATTTTGTGCTCCTCGGCGATCTCCACAATGCGCATGGCGACGTTATCCTGGCCCTTGGCCAGCACAATGGGTGCGTCGTCCTGCTCCGGCTTATAGCGCAGAGCTACGGCAAAGTGGGTGGGGTTACGGATGACCACATCTGCGCCCGGCACCTGCTGCATCATGCGCTGCTGGGCCCTCCGGCGCTGGATCTCCTTGATTTTCCCCTTTACCTGGGGGTCGCCTTCCATCTGTTTATATTCTTCCTTAACCTCCTGCTTGGTCATCTTCATCTGCCGCTCATAATCCCACCACTGGTAGAAAAAGTCCATGGCGGCCACCACCACAAAGGCGATGCTGATGCGCAATACCATGCCCCCCGACACCTCCACCAAATGGACTACAGCGGCGGTCAGGTCAACGTATAGGTAATTGGAGCTCTCCAGCAACATATCCCGAATGCTCATGAAGATGATGGTCAGGAGAAGAATAATCTTAATCAGGTTTTTCAGCGTCTCAATGACGCTTTTCAGGGAAAACAACCGCTTAATGCCCTGCAAAGGGCTGAGGCGGCTGAATTTCGGCTTGATGGATTCGCCGCTGACCAGGAACCTGGTCTGGGCAAAGGTTGCGCCCACGGCGCACAGAATGGCCACGGCTATCACCGGCCCCACCGTCTTGAGAATCACCATAATTGCCTGAATGGCCAGCTCACCTGACGTGCTGCCCACCTCTCGGGGTTCCTCCCCCATGGTGGTCAGGCACAGCGCCATAAAACCGCCCAGCTGCTGAGCAAAGGCGCTGGTGAGGAGCCAGAGAGTGATGAAGGTGCCCAGCAGGCTGGCCACCGCCACCGCATCCCGGCTCATAAAAACGTTGCCTTTTTTTCGTTCGTCCCGTCGCTTTTTCGGTGTTGCTTTTTCTGTTTTATTGCCTTCGGCCAACGTCCATCTCCCCTTTGCGCCGATGGGTCCCCGTCCTTTCCCAAACGGGGGGAGGGGAGACGAAGCGGAAGCTTACCGAATGGCGGCCCCGGTCATCCGCCGACGAGAAGCAAAATATCATGGAGCTTGTTCATCATCGTGCGCTCCGCCTCAATGAGAAACTCGCTGAAGGGAATCATCAGCATAAACAGCAGGGCCAGACCCACAATCACCTTCAGTTCAATGTTGATGGCAAACACGTTGATCTGGGGGATCACCTTCATCAGCACCCCCATGCCCACCTGGGCAATCAGCTCCGCAGCCAGAATCGGCATACACAGCTTCACCGCCAGGACAGTGCACTCTACGAACAGCTCCAGCATGAATTGAAACGCAGGCACGCCAATGGATACCGCCCCCAAGGGGACGATTTCCTCTGAGGTGAGGAAAATGCGCAGCAGCGTGTAGTGCCCTCCTCCGGCGAAAAACAGCAGAGTCATGAGCACATTGAGAATCTGCCCACTGACGGACATACTGGACGAGGTCCCCGGATCATACATTTGATTCATGGTCATACCCATCTGGGTGTCGATCATAGAGCCCGCCAGCTGGGGAATGTAAAAGAAAAAATTTACCGCCATCCCCAGCAGGAATCCCAGCCCCATCTCCAGCAGGATTCTCACCACCAGCTCTGGGATGCCCCCAGGAACCGGCACCTGTTGGTCCGTCACTCCCATGACAAACCAGGACAGCACCAGCACCATGCCGCTGCGAAAGGCCGCGGGAATATTGGTGCGCCCCAGAATGGGATTAAAGAGGATAAACCCGCTCACGCGGGCCATGATATAGAGCAGCAGGGTCATCTCCGGCCAATCAAACATGGGATGCCCCTCCCGCTCAGCTGGCAATCAGCTGGAATATCTCGTAGGTGTAATCCTTGAGGGTATCCAGCATCCATCCGCCGCCCAGCAGCAGCACGCCGATCACCACGATCAGCTTGAGCACAAAGGAGATCGTCTGCTCATGAATCTGTGTGACCGCTTGAAAAATGGCCACCACCACGCCCACGATCATACTCAGCAGAAGCATTGGGCTGGCCAGCTTAATGGCGATGCCCACCGCATCCCGCATCAGGTCCATTGCCTGCGTGGTATCCATGGCGACTCCTTTCTGGGATCGTTAATCAGTACACTCCCTGAATCAAGCTGGAGAACATCAGCTGCCAGCCATTGACAGACACAAACAGCAGCAGCTTAAAGGGTGTGGAAATCATAGCCGGCGGCAGCATAATCATGCCCATGGACATCAGCGTGGAAGATACCACCACGTCGATGAGCAGGAAGGGAATATACAACAAGAAGCCGTTGAAGAAGGCCCGTTCCAGCTCCTGGGTCATAAAGGCGGGCACGATGAGGCGCAGGGGAAGCTCCATCGCCTGCGCTCTGTCCGCAGGCACGTTCACATGGGCCAGCTCGCAGTACATCTCCAGCGTGTCCCACTTGACGTTGTCCAGCATAAACTCCCTGAGCGGGACGGACGCCCTGTCAAGAAACTCCTCCTGGCCGATTTCCTCATCCAGATATGGCTCCCACGCCTCCTCCCCAATCCGGGTCAGCACTGGATTCATGGTAATCAGGGTGAGGAACAGCGCGATGCCCACCAGCACCACGTTGGGCGGACTCTGCTGCGTGCCCATGGCAGTGCGCAGAAAGGACAGGGAGATGATGTACCGGGCAAAGGAGGTCATCATCACCAGCAGGGAGGGCAGCAGGGCGATCATGGTGGTGAGGAACAGCACTTCCAGCGTCTGCACGCTGTCGCCGTTGATGTTAATCAGGCTGTCGGTCGGCATACCATCCTCACCTCGGTTTTCTTTGCTTGAGTACGGTGCGCAGCGCCTCGCCAAAGCTGGGCGGCGCATTGGGGTCTGAGGCCGGCTCCGTTAAGGCCTTTGCCTCCTCCGCCGTCAACTCCGCCAGCAGGGAAATCCCCGACGGGACCACCCCAAGCAGGAGATACCGCTCCCCCGCTCTCACCAACGCCACGCTCTGCTCCCGCCCTAAGGGCAGCCGGGTCAGCACCTTAAACTGCTCGGTACTGCTGCCGGATAGGGCCGCCATCCCGCCGCCCCGCCCCGCCACATATTTTGTGAACAGGTACGCCAGCGCAATCACGGCCACCACGCACACCAGCATCCACAACAGGGAGAGGATATTGTTCAGTGCGCCGCTCTGGGTCAGCCCCACGGGAAACTTGCGAAAAGGCATCTGAATCAGGGCGCGCCCAGAATAGAGGTAACGGTCTTTAGCACGCGGTCAGGCTTAAAGGGCTTTACGATGAAGTCCTTGGCACCGGAGCGAACCGCGTCCATAACCATGCTCTCCTGGCCCATAGCGGAGCACATGACCACATTGGCGCTGCCGTCCTTGGCGCGGATGGCCTTCAGGGCCTCCAAGCCGTCCATGTTGGGCATGGTGATGTCCATCACCACCAGGTCGGGACCGATCTCGCTGAACTTCTCCACCGCATCGGCACCGTCCACAGCTTCAAACACCTCGGTGTAGCCATTCTTGGTCAGAGTGTCCTTGATCATCTTGCGCATGAAAGCAGCGTCATCCACTAACAGAATTTTCTTAGCCATGGTTGTATCCATCCTTTTTCAATTTATGTTGTGTACCTCGCTATACAGCGGCGCGGGAACTGCTCTTATTTTTTTGTCGCCAGCATCTCAATGGCCGAAGTCTGTACGATCTCTGTGATTCGCACACCGAAGTTGTCCTCGATTACCACAACCTCGCCCCGGGCAATGCACTTGCCGTTGACAAACAAATCCACCTGGTCGCCGGCCAGCTTATCCAGCACGACCAGCGAGCCTTTGGCAAATTCCAAAATATCCTGCACCTTCCGGCGTGCCCGGCCAATCTCCACTGTTACCTGGAGCGGCACCTCCATAATCAAATCCAGATTCTGCGCCTGCTCCTTGCTCAGCCGGTCCGCCGCGTCCATTTCCTCCATAGCCACCGGCTTGGTAGAAATCACCTTCGGCTCCGGCGCAGCCCTCTGGGCTTGCTCCTGCTGCGCGGGATAGGGGTAGGGATAGGGCGGATAGTACATCGGCGGATAGCCCATATAGCCGCCCTGCATCATCCCGTCCGGCCCGGGCACAGGATAGGGGGGCATCTGTCCCGGCTGGCCCATCTGGGCCGCAGGTCCGCTCTGAACCGGCGCGGGGGCGGGCTGCGGAGCAGCCTGAGCCGCAGGCGCAGGAGACGGCGCGGGCGCGGGGGCAGGAGCGGGCTCAGCTCCGCCGCCCATCCCGGACAGCATCCGCTCAATCTCCTCCTGGCTCATCTTCTGGCCGCCGCCGCTGGGCGCACTCTCCGGCGCGGGAGCAGGAGCGGGCTCCGGCGTCCCGTTCATCCCCGCCAGCATCCGTTCGATGTCCTCCTGGCTCATCTTTTGGTCGCTGCCGCCGGACACAGGCTCCGGCGCGGGGGCGGGAGCGGGCTGCGCCGCGGGAGCGGCATCCGCCTCTCCCACAGAAATCTCGTCCTCCAGCCCCAGACTCTTAATCAACTCCTTGGCCAACGCCACGGACATCACATTCATGAACTCGCTTTCCAGCGCGTTCTCGATTTTCAGGAAAAAGCGCACCACCACAATTTGGTCCGCACCCGTGGGCAGATGCTCCTGCTTGAACTGCTCCAGATTATCCAGTTCAAAGGACTGCGGCGTGGAAATGTCCACCCGGAAGCCCAAGAAGTCGGACATGGCGGTGGCCGCCGACCCCATCATCTGGTTCATAACCTCGCATACGCAGCTGATGGTCAGCTCGTTGAGCTCAAATTCCTCATCGGGGGTCTCCATCCCCATCAGGATGTCTACGATGACCTTGATGTCGCTGCGCTTGAGCAGCATGATATTGCTGCCCTCCAGGCCCTCTACATACTTGATCTCTACGCCGATGGCGGGCTCCAGGTTCCCCAGCGAAAAATCCTTCACGTCCACCACCGTGACCGTAGGCGTGGTGATGTCCACGCGGTGGTCCAGCATATTGGATACCGCGGTGGCCGAGGAGCCAAGGCTGATATTCATCATCTCGCCCAAGGCATCTATCGCCATTGGGCTGAACAATTCCTTCTCCATCGCTTACTCGCTCCTTTGTTCGGCCGAATAGCAAACCTCGTCTATCTTGATGGCCATGTTTTTCTTGTGGGTCCCCATGCGTCCGGTGAACCATTGGTAGCCGCCGATCTCCAAAAATACCGGCGAATCCTTCGGCCTTCCCAGGTCCAGCACATCTCCCACGTTCAGGTGATAGATGTCGCTGAGCAGCAACTGGGTATCGCCCAGCTGGGCGATGATCTCCAAGCTGGAGTCCCGTAATTGATCGAAAATCTCCTCGGAGTTGTCCTCGCTGGCCGCCTTGCGCCCCATGCTCTCCCGGTTGACCTCGCCGAAAACGCTCATCAGAACGCTGCCGGGGAGCACCACGCTCATGCGTCCCTCGTTTCCGCCGAAGGTCAGCTTCATATCCACCAGCACCACTGTCTCGTCCAGGTTCAGCAGCTGAACCAGGGTCGGATTGACCTGGGTGCGGTTGTACTCAAAGCTGATGGGCACATAGTTTTCCCAGCTGCTGCCCATCAGGGTGATGATGTCCTTGAGCAGCAGTTCATACAGCTGAAGCTCCAAATCAGTATAGGCATACCCTATAGGGACCTCATGAGAGCTCTCCTCCTCGCTGCCCATCATCCGGTCCATCATCCCCAGAGCTGTGGAGGTAGACAAATACACCATCACTTGGTCCTCCGCAATGGTGTCCACACCGTCCTCCTCGCGGGGGTGGATGGTGACATCCACCATCGCCAGCACGTCCCCTTCGCTCAAGGCGTTGTTGAACTCGTAGAACTTCTGTTCCTCGATGCTCTCCACCTCAATTTCGCAGGTGGTGCGAAGCTGAGCGTTGAGCCGGGAGCTGACGACGCGAGTATAGTTCTCAAAGATGCCGTTGAGCATCTTGATGCGGTCCTTGGTAAACTTGCGGGGGGTGGTGAAGTCATACTTCCGGTACTTTTTCTCCGGCTGTTTGTTCTCCGCCTGGTCCGCATTGTCACCGCTGCGCATGGAGTTCAACAACGCGTCGATTTGACTTTGTGACAATACCTCGGACATCGAATCACCTCACCTGGTCTGCGTAATTTTTACGGTTCCTGTGTACTGGTCGGCTCCTGGCCCTCCTCGGGCTGCTCCTTCGTGGTCGTATACTGGGAGAGCGTCTGCTCCCAGGACTCCATCTCCGTCTTCAAATCCCGGCCGGTAATCACCATTTCCACCCGGCGGTTGGCCCAGCGGTTTTCTTCATCGTTTTTGGCTATGGGGTGCCACTGGCCCCAGCCCACGCTACAAATGCGGGCGGGATGAATGGCGCTGTTGTCCTGGAGGAAGGTCGCCACCATGGCGGCTCGGTTGCCGGCCAGCTGCCGGTCGCCCCAGGTCTCATTGGGCCGGTTGTCATACTGCTGGGCGGTGTGTCCCTCGATTCTGATCTCCTCAATGGCGTCCTCCGCCTGATCCAGAATCATACATACCTGGCTCAGAATTTCCTGCGCCGCGGGCTGCAGCTTATAGCTGTCCCCGGCAAAAAAAGCCGTGTCGCTGAACTTCACGTAGATCTTGCCGCCCTCCATGGTCACCGCGATGGAGCTTTCCAGCCCCTCAGCGGCGGTGTAGCTCTCCAGCCGCTGAAACAGCGCCTCAATCATATCGTCAATGGACTCCTGCTGATACTCCAAGGTATCCTGGCCGGGATTCTCAATATCCTCCGCCAAAGGGCCGTCGTTGCCGGAGTTCTCGGTGGGAGTCAGGGTGGCGTTGGGATTAAAGCTGGTGACAATAGCCCTCCATTTCTCCTCGCTTATCGTGGACATGGAGTAAAGCAGCACAAAGAAACACAGCAGCAGCGTGACCATGTCGCCGTATGTATCCATCCAGTTGGCGCCGCCGCCCCCGCTTTTTTTCTTTTTCACGATGATTTCAACTCCTTAGCCCGTATGTCAAGAATCTTATTCCCCGCCGCCGGACTTGGCGCCGCCCTCAACGCGCTTGTTCTGGGGCACGTAGGTGAGCAGCTTCTCCCGCAGCGCCTTGGGGTTCTCGCCGGACTGGATGGACATGATGCCCTCCACGATGATCTGCTTGCACAGCACTTCCTCGCTGTCCCGGATACGCAGGTTGTTGGCGATAGGGCCGAACAGCATATGGGCCATGATACAGCCGTACAAGGTGGTAATCAGAGCGGTGCCCATGTCCTTACCCAAGGTAGAGCCGCCGTCTCCGCCGATCTCCATGTTGTTCAGCATATTGATCAGACCCACCAGCGTACCCACCATGCCGAAGGCCGGGGCCACGGCGCCCGCCTTGTCGTAAAGGGCGGCGGCGTCCTCGTGCCGGGCGGACATACACTCGATGTCGTTCTCCAGAATGGCGCGGACCTTGTCCGGGTCGTTGGCGTCCACGATGAGCATGATGGCCTGCTTGAAGAAGGGGTCCTCCTGCTCGTTGGCCTTGCCCTCCAGGGCCAGCAGACCGTTCTTACGGGCCGTCTGGGCCAGGTCCACCAGCTGGTCGATGAACTTCATGGGATCGAACTTCTTGGCGTTGAGCATGATGCCGAAGTGCTTGGGAATGGACGCCAGCGTACTGCCCGGGAAGCTGGCCACCACGATGGCCATGGTACAGCCAATGACGATGAAGATACTGGCCGCGTCAAAGAAGTTCCACAGGTTGGTAGGGGTGAAGGTGATGGGTTCCAGCCCCGCCGCCTTGGGGCCGATGTTGATACCCAGCACACAGCCCACCAAGAACACCACGAGGGCCAGCACAACGCCGATGATATAGGTGATATTCATACTATCGCACTACCTCCAAAACGGGCGGGGGCGCAGCCCAGCCGCCGGTTCTCTCTTTGTTACCGTTTGTCTACAACGGTGATCTCGCGCTGAATATCCATCACCTTGGCGTTGTAGCGCGCGATCTTATCAATGATCTCCTCCGTGCTCTCCCGGACGAGGTAAAAGTCGTGGTTCATCATGACGATCTTGGATTCGGGGATGCTTTCAATATACTCGATTTGCAGATGGTTGACAAGGAATTTTTCGTGATTTCGTTTTGTCAGGACGATCATGAGGCAAACCTCCTTTTCCTTTGGATGGGGCAGGAGCTTATCGCGCCGGACCGGGGGACGGGCCTCCCCCGGTCCGCGCCTTGTTTACGTGCTTAGAATCAGCGCTTCATGTTGACCAGTTCCTCCAGCATGGAGTCGGTCACGGTGATGATACGGGTGTTTGCCTGATAGCCGCGCTGGGTGACGATCATGTTGGCGATCTCCTGGGCCAAGTCGGTCTTGGACATCTCCAGGCCGTTGGACAGTAGGCCGGTGTCTCCGCCGTTGCGCAGGCGCAGGCCGTCCGCCGGAGCCGCAGGGGCCGCGTCCGGGTCATTGGGGTCCTGGACTCCCGCCTGCCGCAGAGAGGCGTTCACATGGGTGAGGCCCAGGTCCTCGGCGCCGCCGCCCAAAATGGAGACGGTCAGGTCGCCCGAGCCGTTTCCGGCGGTGTAGTAGCTGCTGCCGATCTGGGTGACGCCGTTGGGGTTGGTCACCTGGCCCACCGCCACGCAGCCGATGGTGACCAGCTCCTTGGTGGCGTTGCTCCGGCCGGTGATGAGGCCGGTCTTTTGGTCCACGGTGATGCCGGTAAACTGAGCCTTGGTGTAGGGCACGTTTTCAAACTGCGGCGGATCAACGGGCTGACCATCCTCGCCCAAAACCGGAACCTGCTCATAGGCGTCTGCCACCCGTCCGCCGGCAGTGGGGTCCTGGAAAGCATAGGCGATCTCCACCACTTCTTTGGCGGTGGTGTCCGCAGGCTGGGTGCCGTCGTCATTGGGCGGCACTTCCTCGCCGTCCGCATTGTAGTACTTGGTCACCGTCCGCTCTCCGGGGAAACGGATGGGCACCAACTGATCGCTGAAAATGGGGTCGCCCGCCTTCTTCCCGGCGGGGATTACCTGGTGGTCCGCATCGCCGTACACGCCGATGCACATAAAGCCGTAGACGCACAGGTCGTTGTTGGTGAGGTAGCCGTCCGCTTTAAAGCCGAAGTTACCCAGCCGGGTCAGGGTGAGGGAGGTGAGCTTGCTCACGTCGGCGTCCGAGCCGTCAAAGTTGTTGGCCACGTCCTTGTTGCCCATGAGGAAGAAGCCGTCGCCGTCCAGCATCATGTCGGTGGCATTGCCGGTGACGGAGTAGTTGCCGGTGCTCATGTCGATGTCCACGCTGCCCATATTGGCGCCGTAGCCAATCTGGGAGGGGTTCTTGCCGCCGATGGTCTGGGTGCCGTTGGAGCCGCCGGACATTGTGGTGTAGATGGCGGTTTTAAACACGGAACGGGCGGCCTTATAGCTCTGGGTGTTCACGTTTGCCACATTGTTGCCGATCACGTTCAGGTTTTGCATATGGGTCTTCAAGCCCGCGATGGCCGCGTACATAGAACCAGTCATGATTAATTCTTAACTCCTTTCGGTTTTGGCGCCGCCCGGCCCCCATCAGTCGGACGGGGGCCGAAGGCCTCCGAAATCGGTCCTGCCTTCTGTATCATATTACAGGAACACGGCGCCGTCAATGTTGGTAAAGATATTTTGTCTCATTTCCTCCTGGGTAATGGTGGTAATGACCTTTGCATTGGGCACATTGATGATAAATGCCCTTGACCCATCCATTGCCAGGATGTTAGTGGCTCCTTTTTCCTGGGCACGAATCACGCTGCCCGCCAGCTGATCCATCAGATCGGGGGTCACTTCGATGCCCCGCTCCTGTGCCCGGGAGATGGCGTGCTTGGAAAACTCCACGCCCTGGGTTTGTTGTATTTGCTGCTCCTGGCCGCTTCTGACCAGCTCCTGCTGGAGCATGGCTCCGAATGCGCCGCCCGGTCCCCGCCGCTGTACCTGGGTTTCGGGCGCGGGTGTGCGCGGCTGCAGCCCCGATACACGCTGGATCATCTCATGTCACCTCAGTTTCCGTCAGGTCGTGAATCCGCTCAGATTCTGCTGCTCCGTTCCGCCGGCTCCCTCTGCTGGGGGTGTGGCGCCGCCGTCGCCGTTGTCGGGGCCTTCCACATTACCGCCCTCGCCGTCGCCGGAACCTTCTACGTTACCGCCCTCGCCGCTGCCGGGGCCTTCCACGCTGCCATCGTCGCCGTCCCCGTCACCGTCTTCGCCCTCGCCTTCGCCGGGCTTATCGGGGTCCTTGATGTCGGGCAGCTTGCCCACCGCCATAATTTGGTTCAGGCCGTAGGTCTGGCCATCGCTGCCAAAAATCACTTGCTGGCCGTTGAGCACACCAGTGCCCATCACCAGAATTTCCCGCTCCTCCAGGCTGTCGCCCTGAACGATGCCGATGGTGACCACCTTGCCCACCAAAGAACTGGCGTAGCTCATGATGCTGGTTTCCGTCATGTTGCTGATGGCGGAGATCATCTGCATCTGAACCATTTGGTTCATCATCTCGCTGGTGTCCATGGTGTCGTCAATCGTCTGATTCTGAAGCTGCACCACCATCAGCGTGAGGAAGTCCTGCATATTCAGCTCGGTGTTTCCCGGGCGGCTGTTGCTGTACTTCGGCACAGGAATGTTGGACGAACCCACCAAGCCGCCAATGTCGGCCATTGAATTAGTGCCCATCGTATGTGCTCCTTTCTATCAAGCTTCCCCGTCGCTGGGGATCAGGCCCAGCCGCAGCTGCTGCATAAAATCCTGGCTGCCGGCGGGGTGCTCCCGGCGCTGCTGCCGGCGCTCCTCCTGGCCGCCCTGGGCGTGGCCGTTGTGGCCGTCGTAGTTTTGCTGCTGCTGGTTCTGCTGGCTCTCCTGTCCGCGCTGGACGTCCACTTCCACGCTCTGCTGGGTGCGGCTGCTGAGCAGTCCCTGCAAGTCGGCGGCGTGGCGCTCCAAGAGGCCGCGGGTCTCACTGTTGTGGGCGCTGAGGGCCACGTGCAAAACGCCGTCGGCGCTCTGGCTAATCTCCACCGTCACGCTGCCCAGGTTCTCCGGGTTGAGCTGGACGCGCACCAGGGATTCGCCGGTCTCCAGAGCATTGGCCAGCTGGGCGTCGATCTGCCCCGCCACGTCGGGCTCCTCGGTCTGCTGGGCGTCGTACACCTCGCCCACCTTCACCGGGGCGGCCTCCACGTCGTGGAAAATGCGGTGAGGCGCCTGCTCCACGTCGGTGATCTCCACCTCGGCGCCGTCCTCCTGCTGGGGCTTGACGGCTTCCGCCGCCTCGTGCTCCACGCCGGACACCTCGTCCGCCAGCTTTTCCAGCATCTGGGCGGGGCCATGCTCCACAGTGGGGTCGGTGGCCTCCAAAACAGCGTCGGCCTCGGGGTCGGACACGTCGTACAGGGCGGGGTCAACCATCGGCTTGCCGTACATCTGCGCGGCCTGCCTTGCGCCCACGAGTATGGGAATGTCCTCTCCGTTGGCTCCGGTGCGCACGCCGATGCATACGATGGGTTCCCCCTCCTCCACCTGGGGCAGCCACTCCGCGGGGTACTGGGCCAGCTCCTCGGGGCTCACCGGTTTCAGGTACACCTGGAGCCGCTTGGACGCCTCCGCCGGGTCCTCCTCCTTCTGGACGGGGGATTTGTCCTTCTTGGCGGCGGGCTTGTCGGCCTTGGGCTGCTCGACCTCGCTGTCCGGCTGGCCGGACTTGGCTTTCTCAATCAGCTTCTGGAAGTCGCTGTCCCCGCCGGTCTTGCCCAGATCCGATATCAGGTCCGTCTTGTCGTAGGTCACTGTGCAGGCAGCCGTCATCTTTAACATTTGGGTGCTTAAACTGTCCATGTTGTTTTCCTCCTTTCTTATTAAAATATCTATTTCCAAACGGCGCAAGCGCCGATTTGGACCTCGTCGGGGCAAACTCCGGCTTTGCGGGGGCCCTTTCTATGTTATGCGCCGATATTCGCCCGGACCCGGGCGGAGCTGACAAACTCGTCGATGAGGCTCTCCTCCGCCTTCTGCACCGCCTTGTGGTAGTCCTCCAGCTTGTGCTCCTTCAGCTTCTCGATGGAGGAGGTGTCGATTTTGGCGTCCACCATCTCCTGCCGCTTGGCCTCCTCCTGCTTACGCAGCTCCTCCAGCTTGTCGGTCTCCCGCTGAATGTCCCGCTCCAGCACCCGCAGGCCGTTCTGATAGAACATGGCGTCCGTCACGGTGATGCCCTCGGCCTTGCGCTGGCGGTACTCCTCGTTGCAGTCCCGGTAGGCCTTCCAAACGGCCTCCAGCACCTCCTCCTGCTCCCGAACCTGGGCCAGGATGGCGGCGTGCTCGCCCTTCAGCGCGTCCAGCACCTGCTGCTTGTAGGACAGCACCGAGTCCAGAGAGAACTTGAATTTCTTCATCTGTAGCTTCGCCCCTCAGCGGATTATTTTAGAATTTTGGCCAGGCCCTCCACGCATTGCTCATAGGTAAACGCCTCGTTGACGTCTTGGGTGAGGAAGGCGTTTACCGCGTCGATCTTGGACATGGCAAAGTCCAGCTTGCGGTTACTGCCCGGCTTATAGGCTCCAATGGCCACCAGGTCGGCGTTTTTCTCGTAGGTGCTCATGATGTCCCGCACCCGGCTGGCCAGCTGCCGGTGCTCCGGGGAGACAATATCGGTCATCAGACGGGAGATGCTGGCCCCCACGTCGATGGCGGGATAGTGGTTGGAGTTGGCCAGCTGCCGGGAGAGGACGATGTGTCCGTCCAAAATGCCCCGCACCGTGTCGGCGATGGGCTCGTTGGTGTCGTCGCCCTCCACCAGCACGGTGTACACCCCCGTGATGGAGCCGGTGCTGAAATTGCCGCTGCGCTCCAAGAGCTTGGGCATTTCCGCGTACATGGAGGGGGTGTAGCCTCTGGACACCGGCGGCTCGCCGATGGCCAGGCCGATCTCCCGCTGGGCCATGGCGAAACGGGTGAGGGAGTCCATCATCAGCAGCACGTCGTACCCCTGGTCCCGGAAGTACTCGGCGATGCCGGTGGCCACGCTGGGGCACTTCATGCGCAGCATGGCCGGCTGGTCGGAGGTGGCCACCACCAAAATGGAGCGCTTCATCCCCTCGGGCCCCAGGTCCTTCTCCACAAATTCCAGAACCTCGCGGCCGCGCTCGCCCACCAGGGCGATGACGTTGATATCGGCGGTGACGTTTTTGGCGATCATGCCCATCAGCGTGGACTTGCCCACGCCGGAGCCGGCAAAGATGCCGATGCGCTGTCCCTTTCCAATGGTGATAAGCCCATCAATGGCTTTCACTCCGAACTGGATGCGCTCCCGAATGGGGGGGCGCTGAAGGGGGTTGATGTACCCCCCTCCCACGCAGTAGGGAGTGCCCCCCTCGAAGGGGGCCTTGCCATCAATGGGCTGACCCAGTGCATTGATGATCCGCCCACGGAGAAACTCTCCCACCTGGAGGGTGAGCTGCCCGCCGGTGTTGCGCACAAAATTGCCCGCCGAGATGCCGTTCATGTCCGAATAGGGCATGAGCAGGATGTGGTCGTTTTTAAAGCCCACCACCTCGGCCGTCACCTGTCCGCCGGAGTCTCCGTTGTAAATGCGGCAGATATCGCCCACCGCCGCCCGTCCGCCGGAGGCCTCAATGGACATACCCACAATGTTTTCAATTTTTCCTGTCAGGCTGTAGGGCTCCGCTTTGTAAACCTGACGGGTCATCTGTTGAAAAATGGAAGGCATGGCATCCTCCGGCAGTCTATGTTCCAAGGCCCTGTCCCGTTCTGGAAAAAGCAGCGGCCTCTCTCAATGTCACTTCACACGCGGCCTGTCAAAACAGGTCCATTCCCGACGCGCCCCCGGCGGTATCCGTCAAAATCGTGCGCAGATTGCTCAGCTGGGTGGCCGCGCTGGCGTCCACAATTTCATCCGGCATTTCAATGATGCAGGTGCCCGACTCGTCGTCCGCCATGGGGATGATGCGCACCCGGTCGGACAGGGCGGAGAGGGCGTTGGTCAGCGCGGCGGGCATTTGGGTCAGCCGCCGGGCGTCGCACTCGGCGATGTAAATATGTACCCATTCCTTTTTCTTGCGCTTGTCGATGGCGGTCTGAATCATGCGGCTAATGACGTCGGCGCTGCTTTTCAGGCTGACACACACCACCTTTTCCGCCACCGCCATGGCCAGGTCCCTCAGGTCGGCCACGCTTTGGTCCATCTGCCGATCCAGGGCGGTGCCCGCCTGCTCCAAAAAGCGGTGTACCTCCTCCTCCTGGCGCTGGGCCTGCTCCTCCCGGAGCTGCTTGGACTCCTGGCTGGCCTGGGCCATTCCGGCCGCATAGCCCTCCTGGTAGCCCTCCTCCCGGGCGCGGGAGAATACGTTCTCCGCCTCCCGGTCCGCGTCGTCGCGGGCCTGCTGCAATATCCGCTCCGCAGCCTGCCGGGCGTCGGCTAAAATCTCCTGGGCCTGGACCTGTGCAAAGCTGATGGGCGATTCCTTTACTTCCTCCTCCGGCTCCGGCTCAACTTCAGCCTCAGCCTCCGGCTGCCCCTCCTCGTCCGGTTCGGGCTCTCCCTCCCCGGGCGGCGCCTCCTCCTCTGGAATAGGAAGCTCCTCCTCCGGCTCCGGCTCGGCCAGCTCCGCCGCATCGGGAAAGCGGTAGGGCTCCGCCTTGGTCCGGGAGAAGACCTTGAATATGTTAGGCAATGATATCGTCCTTTCCGCCCTTTGCAATCACGATCTCGTTCTTCTCCTCCAGCTCGCGGATAATATCCACAATGCGCTGCTGGGCGTCTTCCACGTCCTTCAGCTTCACGTTGGTGGTAATCTCCAAATCGTCCTTGATGTTCTGGGCCATACGGGTAGACATATTGCTCAGCAGCTTCTGGGAGACCTCCTCGTTGGCCGTCTTGAGGGCCAGCACCAGGTCTCTGGGGTCGCAGTCGCGGACGAAGCGCTGCACCGAGCGGTCGTCCATGGTGATGATGTCCTCGAACACGAACATCCGCTTGCGGATCTCGTCGGCCAGCTCCTGGTCGTACGCAGACAGGCCGTCGAAGATGTTCTTCTCGCTGGTGCGGTCCAGGTTGTTCATCACGTCGGCCACGTAGTCGATGCCGCCCACCTTCACGTTGGCGCTGGTGACAATGTTGGAGAACTTCTTGCGCATCTCCGCCTCCACAATCTTGACGGCGATGGGGGACACGCTCTCAATCTTGGCCATGCTCTCCACCACCTGGACCTGTCGCTTTTCGTCCAGCTGCGAGATAACGGCGGCGGCCTTATCCGGCTCCACATAGGACAGGACCAGCGAGATAGTCTGAGGCCGTTCGTTCTGGAGGGCGGAGAACAGCGACTTGTCGTCCGCCTTTTCCATGAAGGAGAAGCTGCGGTTTTGCAGCGACTTTGTCACCTTGCCCAGCAGCTCGTCGGCCGTCTGGGCGCCGTAGGCCTTTTCCAGCACCGTGCGTGCGTACTCCAGGCCGCCCTCTGTAACCGCTCGGTTGGTGCGGCACAGCTGGTAGAACTCAAATAAAATTTCCTCTGTCTGCTCCGAACCCAGGAAGCCCAGCTTTGCCACCTCAAGGGTGAGCTGCTCCACGTCCTCCGGCTCCATGTGCTTGTAGAGGGCGGAGGCACGCTCCGCGCCCAAAGCGATGATGACGGTGGCCGCCCGCTGGGCTCCGGTGAACATACTGATGTCGATTGTGCCTCCGCCGGGCCTCCGGCTCTTTGAGGCGGAAGCCTTCGCCTCAGCGGCGGGCGCCGCCTTTGTCTCAGCTGCTGCTACTGCGGCGTCAGGCATTGTCTCCATCCTCCTTTAGCCAGCTCTTGATCAACAGGGCCGCAACCTCCATGTTTTCATCCACAAAGTCCCGGATGTCCTGGCGCAGCTCCATACTCCGCTCGGTGTGCAAATCCATAACGTTGGCCCCGGCCACCGGGTTGCCGTTTTCGTCCAGCTGAACCTCGATGGGCTGTCCGTCCGGCCCCATCTCCGTCTGGCCCGGCATGGTGGTGGCCAGCAATTCCTCCATCGCCCGCTCTTCTTCCTCCTGCTTTTTGCGCTTTTTCCGGCGCAGCAGCAGAATTACGGTGAGCAGAATGGCGAACAGCAGCAGCCCCGCGCCCGCGGCGATAAACACCCAGATGGGAATGCCGGCGATCAGGCCCGGCGTGGTGGTGGGCTCCTCCACTTCCTCCACGGGGAAGGGCGTGGCCAGCACCGGCACTTTCCAGCTGATATACTCCTCGGCGCTCATCTCCTCGGTCGTCACGGGCATGATGCCCGCCGCGCTGGCCGCCAGGCGCTGAACGCCGTCCACGTCCACAATGCCGCCGGGCACCACCGAGGAATTCACCGTAATGGCCACGCTCACGTCGGTGAGCGTGCCACAGTGCACCACCATGGTGGTCTGGGTCTTGGGGTTGTCGTACTCGATGTTGCCCTGGCCCTCCCGGATCTGCTGCACCTCGTCCACGGCCTCGCCCTGCTCCACCTGGGTGGGCAGGTCTGCGTTGGTGGTGGTGCCCACAATGCCGCCGGCGGTGGACTGGTCGTCGGTGAGGAACTCATAGGCGTAGAAGCGGGTGCCGATGATGCCCGCGCCGTTGGTGGAACCGTCCTGGGCAAATTCGGGCAGGCGGACATCGTAGTCCACAGTGGTCTTGTCGCCAAGCTCCACGTTACAGTTTACCGCCACGCCCAGGTTTTCCGCTCCGCCAAAGGCGGGGGCCAGCACCTGGATCACCCTGGTGCGGATGCGGTTGGACCACTCCTGCTCCAGCTGGAGCTTCAGGGCGGAGGAGTCGGCCGCATTCCCGTTGCCGGACCCATCCCCCAGGAAATTGCTATAGGTGTTGCCCAGCGTGTCCTCAATGGTGACGTTTTCCACGTCCAGCCCAGGCACGCTGTGAGATATGTAGTTGCGGATGGCATTGGCCTGTCCGTCGCTGAGCAGCTTGCCCTCCTGCATGGTCAGAATCACGCCCGCGGTGGCCTCCACCATGTTGTTAGCATCCAGCACATACCCCCGGTCCTCGCCGGGATTGATGTTCACGTCAGCGTCCCGCACACCGGGGAACTGCCGGATGGTCTGCTCCATCCGATCCTGCAAATCCAGCAGCCAGGCCCGTTCCCGATCCACCTGGGTGGACAGGGCGCTCACCCGCTCGAAGTACCCGCTGGGAGAGGCGGTGCCGCTGGAGTACTGCTCCTGGAGCAGCTTGGCCTTCAGCGAAGCGGCCTGCCCCGCCGGCACCATAATGGTTCCCGTGCCCTCCAGCCGGTAGTCCGTCACTCCCTGGTCCTGAAGCCAGAGGAGCACTGTATTCGTCTCCTCGTTGGTCGCCCGGTCAATCAGGGGAGTGTAGGGCCTGGTGTTTGCGAAGATGATAACGCCCACGATGACGGCGGCCACGGCCACCGCAATCAAGATCCATATTTTTTTGGAAACTTTCCCAAGGGCTGTTTTTACTTTATCCAGATAGCCCTTCAGCTTTTCCTTGTTCAAGTACCATCTACCCCGCTCTCCGCGTTCTTACCGAGTTTGTGAACCCCGCGTTACACGTTCATGTTCTTCAGCTCGTTGTAGGCATCCAGCGCCCGGTTGCGCATTTGAATCAGCAGATCCACCGCGATCTCGTTTTTATATGCCGCGATATTCAACTGAGCGGGATTGTCCAGCTGGCCGGTGGCCAGCAGATACTGCGCCTGCGTAAATTCCGCGTCGGTGTCCTTCACGTTCTGAATCAGGGAGCCGAACAGGGAGCCGAACGCGCTGTCCTTCACCTCGTCCAGACCAACGGCTTTCTCCTCCTGCTCCGCCTGAACGGGGGGAAGAATCTTTTGAATAGAGCTGGTGATGCCGGTGATGCCCGCATTCACAGGGTTGATGCCCTCAAAGCCAGTGCTCATGGCGATTTCTCTCCTTTATATTGGGGTGCGTTACCTGCCGATCTCCAGGCCGCTGGAGATGACGGACTTGAGCGTATTGAACGCGGTGACGTTGGAGGCAAAGGCCCGGGTGGCGGCCATGGCGTCGGCAATCTCCTTCACCATATCCACATTGGGCATTTCCAAATAACCGTCCTCGTCCGCGTCTGGATGGGTCGGGTCATAGACAATCTTCATGGGCGACTCGTCCTCCCGGATCTCGGTGACGATGACGCCGCCGGCGTTGGGGGACACGCCGCTGTTGGACACCGTCGTGCTTCCCATGGCCCGGGCCATCACATCCCGGAAGCTGTCCCGGCCGCTGACCGCCTCAAACACCACCATCTTCCGGCGGTAGGCCCCCTCGCCGTTCTCCACCCGGGTGGTCTGGGAGTTGGTCACGTTCTCCGCCACGATGTCCAGCCGCAGCTGCTGCGCGGTGAGGCCGGAGCCCACAATGTTAATCGTATTCATGAATCCCATGGTAAGTCCTCCCTATTACTGACCCTTCACGGCCATGCGCAAAATGGCGTAATGCTTGTTGATGGCCTGATAGACATACTGCTGCTGATAGGCGTTGCGGATCATCTCAATCATCTGATCGGTGACGTTCACGCCGTTGTCGTCCATGCGGGTCTGCTCCTGGGCCTCGAACACATAGGGCTCGGCGCTCTCCAGCACCTCCCGCACCGACTGCTTCACCATGCCGTCTCCCTGGGCCGGGGCGGCCGCCTGCTCCAGCTTCTCGCGGATGGAGTCCTCAAAGGTGACAACCTTCGCCTTATAGTTGGGCGTCTCCGCATTGACGATATTGTCCAGAATCGCCGCCTGCTTGGTCCAGAGAAATCCCATGGATTTCTCCAGCAGAAGCTGAGAATTGCTCGTCATAAAATTCATATTCAGCCCTCCTGTATTTGCCGGCCGCGGCGCACATCCTGAATACTATGTGCCCGCCCCGTGGAACATACATATTTTCACAAGCCTGACGACCTCTCGCAGAGGTGTAAAAACCGTTTTAAACGATGCCGGGAATATGCGCTCGGACCGTCCCAAACTCTCGCGGAATGCACTTCCCCACTCTGTTGCATAACAGCGTCTTATTATACCACGGCGTTCCAGGAAGTGCAACTCTTTTTTTCTCCCGCCCCCTGACCGAAACCATACAAAAAACCGCTCCAACCCCAGGGCTTTTTGGCTTTTTTCGCATTCCTTTCCCCAGCTGTAAATAGAAGGAGTTATTTCCTTTTATTATATTTTCCTGTCGAAACCGGCCATTCCATCCCGCTTCCCCTCCGCCGTTCTCCCTTTTCTATGGGCCAAAAGAAATCCCCGCCTTACGGCGGGGATTCTCTCAGGGCTTGATGTATTTGTCCAGCAGGTGCAGCACTTCCCGCACGTCAATGGGCTTGGCCACATGGGCGTTCATGCCGCACTCCAGGCTGCGCTTCACATCCTCTGCAAACGCATCCGCAGTCATGGCGATGATGGGCAGGTCATGGTCCGGGTGGTCCAGGCTGCGGATCACCTGGGTGGCCTCATAGCCGCCCATTACAGGCATTCGCACGTCCATCAGCACCGCATCGTAATACCCCGGCGGGGAGGCCAGCAGCTTTTCCACACAGAGATGCCCGTTCTCCGCCCAGTCCAGCACCAGTCCCTCGGCGCTGAGCAGCTCATTTGCGATCTCCCAGTTGAGCTCGTTGTCCTCAGCCACCAGAATCCGCCGTCCCTCCAGATTTCGGCTGGCTTCGCTGCGGCTCTCCTCATGAACCTCCTGCTCCGTCCCGGCAAACTGCCGCAGAGAGTTGAACAGGGTAGATTTAAACAGCGGCTTGGAAATAAAGCCGGTGATACCCGCGCTTCTTGCCTTGACCTCGATCTCTCCCCAGTCGTAGGCGGAGATCAGCAGGATCGGCACGTCCTCCCCCAGCTCCTGGCGGATGCGCCGGGCCGTGGCGATCCCGTCTATGCCGGGGAGCTTCCAGTCCAGCAGGATAATCTGATATCCATCCCCCCGGCGGTGCCGCTGCATCACCATAGTCAGGGCGCTCTCCCCGTCCAGGGTCCACTCGGCGTTCACGCCGATGGATTTCAGCGCCGCCACGGTGGATTCGCACAGCTGCCGGTCGTCGTCCACCACCAGCATATTCCAGTTGGGGAGAATCATGTCCTCCTCCACGGTCAGGGCCTTCTCCAAATCCAGCGTAACATTAAATTCCGTACCCTTGCCCTGCTCGCTCTTGAGGTCAATATTACCCCCCATGGCGTCCACCACAATAAACTTCGTGATGGCCATGCCCAGCCCTGTGCCCTCGGTGCGGTGCACCCGGGCGCTGTCTTCCCGGGCGAAGGAATCAAAGATGTGCTTCATGAAATCCTTAGACATTCCAATCCCGTTGTCCTTCACCTGAATACATACGCGCACATAATCCTCTCCCTTGGGGGATTCCTCCTCCCCCAAGGCCACGTGAATTTTTCCCCCCTCCGGGGTGAACTTAATCGCGTTGGACAGCAGGTTGAGCAGCACCTGATTGAGACGCACGCTGTCGCACAGCACCTCCTCGGCGCAGATGTCGTGGATGAATACGTCGAACTGCTGCTGTTTGGCCTTTACCTGGGGCTGGCAGATGGATACGATGCCCTCCACCACCTCCCGCAGCGACACCTGGTCCATATTTAGCGTCATTTTTCCGCTTTCAATCTTGGACATATCCAGTACGTCGTTGATCAGCCCCAGCAAGTGCTTACTGGACAGGGTGATCTTCTTCAGGCAGTGCTGCACCTGCTGCTTATCGTCTATATTGGCCGTGGCGATGGCGGTCATGCCCACGATGGCGTTCATGGGCGTGCGGATATCGTGGCTCATGTTGGACAGGAACTCGCTCTTGGCCCGGTTGGCGTGTTCAGCCTCCTTTCGCGCCTCCTCCTCCGCGGCTCTGGCCGCCTCCACCTCCCGCAGCTGCTGCCGGGTGAGGCCGAAGTACTTGTAAAACACCAGTAGCAAGGCGAAAAGAACCACAATGGCGCTGATGACCGTCATGCCGCCCCACTCCCGGCTGAAGCCGGTGACAATGGTGTCCATGGAGCCGTAGGGCAGAAAGGTGATGAGATACCACTCGGAGTAAGGCAGGCTGGTGCAATACAGGTGATAGCGTTCTCCCTCCATGGTAAATTCATTGGAGTAATCCTGCCCCAATCGCATGGCCTCCTCCAGCTCCTCCAAGTACTGCGCCGCGCTCAGGCCGTTTACGTCCTCATAGAGCACGCGCACCCGCTCGAAGTAGTTGTTGCGAAAGGCGTCGTTGCTGCGGATGACGAAAGACCCGTCCCGCCGGATGATAAAGGAATAGGCCCGCTCGCTGTTCTCCTCCAGGGAGAGGTTCTCGCTGATGTAGGACACCGGCAGCCCGGCCACAAGGGCCGCGCAGTCGTGCTCCGGGGTGGGCTCGTGGGGGGAGGGCATCCCCAGCAAAATCACCTTTTCTCCCTTGGGGTTGGTCCCAATGGCCACCTTTTTCTCGTCCTTGCGCAGCGATGTCAAAAAGGGCTCCGGATCGGTGACGGTGAGCTGAGCGCCGTCAAGCATTTCCATCGTCCCGTCGTTGCGGTAAAAGGCCAGATAGCTGAAATCCCTGGCGCGGGCGCCGTTAATCAGCTCCTCCTGCATCCCACGGTTGCTGTGCACCTCGTCGGACGTGATGGTCTTCACCAGCACCTCCAGCTGATCCAGCTGCAAATTGATAATGCTCTCAAAATGGATGGAAATCTGCTGGCTCATGCTGGACATATACAGCGTGCCCACCTCGTTAATGGTGCGGGCGCTTTGGCCGCTCATGTGGATCGCAAAAAAGGAGAAAACAAACACGCACAGCAGCGCGACCCCGATCAGACTGGTGATCAGAAATCGCGTCGTCTTATTTTTCATGTCTCAGCCTCCTCCCGAAAGCTTCGGATGGCCTGGGCCGTGCGCTGATAGCTCTCCCGCACCTGCCCAAACAGGGCCTGAACCTGCTCTGAGTCCCCGCCGTCCTCCCGCAGCAGCTCGGTGAGCTGGCTGCTGAATTGGAGCAGCTGCGTAAAGGCCAGATTGGAGCACACGCCCTTGATGGTGTGCGCCGCCCGGAAGGCCTCCTCCCGGTTTCCCTCCTCTAGCGCGCGGCACAGCAGGTCATAGCTGCCGTCGTCCAAAAACTTCAGCACGAATTTCTGCACCAGCCGCTCGCTGCGCAGGCGTCCGATCACCTCATCATAGTCTCCGCCCATGGCGGCGTAGCACTCTTTCAGCGTCATATTCAGCACTCTCCTTTCTCATTCTGCGCCGGCTTGGGCGCCTCCTGTCCGCCGTCAATGGGCGAGATGGCGGACAAAGTGCTCTCCATGCTGTCGTCATAAAAGCGGAAATATCCCCGGCCGGACCGTTTCACGGTATACAGCGCCCGGTCCGCCGCCTGAAACAGCGCATTGTAATCAGAGCCCACCGACTCGATGGTGGCCACGCCCATGCTCACAGAGATGGGGAAGTTCTCAAACCGCCCCGTCAGGGCGGTATAGATGCGCTCCACCGCCGGCTCGATCTCCATCTTGCACTCCAGGAAAATCAGGAACTCGTCCCCGCCCACTCGGGCGGCGATGTCCCCGTCCCGGATGCTCTGCCGCAGCTTATTGGCCACGTGCACCAGCACCCGGTCGCCAAACATATGGCCGTAAGTATCGTTGGCCTGCTTAAAGTGGTCCAAGTCGAAAATCACCAGGGCGTATTTCCCCTCGGGCCGCTCCTTCAGCCGCTCCAGCACCCGCTTTTTGGCGGTGGCGTGGTTGAGCAGGCTCGTCATGGCGTCGTGGGTGGCCATGCGCTCCAGGTTATCCATCTGCATCCGGGAGTCGTGGATGTCGATGGCCTTTCCGATGGCGCCGGTGTACCGGGGCGGCTCGTCGGAGGACCAGGTGGCCCGGGCCACAATCCGCGTCCAGCGCCCCCCTCCCTCGTAGTTGATCAGGCAGTCATAGGTGATGACCGGGTTGCCCGGCGTGGTGGCGTGGAGGGCGTCCGCCAGTCCCTGCCAGTTCTCCTTTCCCAGCAGCTGCATCGCCCGCTCGTTGTGCTCCGGGTCCATGATAATCTCATCTACGCCCAGCCGCTCCGCTCCCCAGGCGGACAACGTCGCCATAGAGGGCTGCACAGTGTACTCAAACTGGATTTCCTCCGTCATGGCGGCAAAGAAGCTGTACTTCATCCGCTCATGCTCCAGCAGCTCCAGGGTGCGCTCGGACGCGGTGAGCTCCTCGTGCTTGTGCAGCTCCCTGGCCACGTTCTGCATCTCCCGCTGGCCCTGGCGCAGAGCGGTGTCGTTGCCCAGCTCCTCCTGGATTTCGTCCGCGCAGTCCCGCAGGCAGTCCATCAGCAGGGGGTTAAAGATGCCGCACTCCCCGTTGAGAATCATCTCCACCGCCTTCTCATGGCTGAACGCGGGCTTATACACCCGCTCGCTGGTCAGCGCGTCGTACACATCCGCCAGCGCCACAATCTGGGCGGAAATCGGAATCTCGTTCTCCTTCAGCCCGTCCGGGTAGCCTCTGCCGTCCCAGCGCTCGTGGTGCCAGCGGCAGATCTCATAGGCCGCCTTCACCAGCGGCTCGTCCTGATAGGCGGTCAGACCCTCCAGCATTTCCGCTCCCACCATAGAGTGGGATTTCATCACCGCGAACTCCTCCGGGGTGAACTTCCCTGGCTTATTCAAAATCTCCTCCGGAATGGCAATTTTGCCAATGTCGTGCAGGGCGGAGGCGGTGCTGATGACGGAGATGTCCGTGGGGCTGAGGCGGTACCGCTCCGTCTTCCGGGTCAGCGCCGTGAGCAGCGTCTCCGTCAGGATGTGCACATGGCGCACGTGCATCCCGCTCTCCCCGTTTCGAAACTCCACGATATGGCTGAGTATGTCGATCATCAGGCTGCTGCGGTGTTCCTTCTCATAGATTTGGTCAGCCACCAGCGACATCAGTTTTTTCTGCTTGGCATACAGCAAAATGGTATTCACCACCCGGCGGTGGACAATGAGCGCGTCAAAGGGCCGGCTGATAAAATCGGTGATCCCCATCTCAAAGGCCCGCTCCACGTGGGACGAGCCCCGCTCCGCCGAGATCATAATCACCGGGATATCTTCAATCCAGTGGTACTTGTTCATCATGGACAGCACGCCGAAGCCGTCCAGCTTGGGCATCACAATGTCCAGCAGCACCAGGGAAATCTCCATGCTGTGCCGCTGAAGCATGGCCACCCCTTCGCTGCCGTCCTCCGCCTCCAGGATATCGAACTCATTGCCCAGCATATCCGCCAGGATGGCTCGATTCATTTCCGAGTCGTCCACGATAAGAATTTTTTGTTTGTTTGTGGCTCTCTCCAAGGCAAGCATCTCCTTATTCGAGTATCAGCTGCGCGCCGCCGCCCTCTCCCGAACTGGCCGAATTGGGTATAGAAGCGCACTTTATAATGATTATATCACAGCTCCATAGCAAAACACAAGTTCAGATTTGCTTCTCCCTCCATCTGCGTCGAAATTATGTGGAAATGGTCTTTACATTTCCCGCCGCCTGATATACAATACAAATTAGAGAAAGTGCACAATGAACATATGAACGGAGGGTTCTTTTTCATGAAATTGACCTTTTTTGGCGCCGCCAAGGCGGTCACCGGCAGCTGCCACTGCGTAGAGGCCAACGGGCACAAGGTTTTGGTGGACTGCGGTCTTCAGCAGGGCCGGGACGAGCAGAACAACGCCGAGCTGGACTTCTCCGCCGCCTACATCGACGACGTGGTGGTCACCCATGCCCACATCGACCATTCCGGCCGCATCCCCCTGTTGGTCAAGCAGGGCTTTTCCGGCAACATCTACTGCACCCGGCTGACGGCGGAGCTGCTGTCCATCATGCTGCGGGACTCCGCCCACATCCAGGAGAGCGACGCGGCCTGGGAAAACCAAAAGGGCCAGCGGGCGGGCAAAGCGCCAGTAGAACCCCTTTACACCATTGTGGACGTGGAAAAGGCCCTGCGCCACATTGTCACCTGCGAGTACGGGCAGGAGCTGCAAATCTCCGACGGCATCAAAATCCGCTTTGTGGACGCGGGCCACCTGCTGGGCTCCGCCTGCGTGGAGATGTGGCTTACCGAGGAGGATGTCACCCGCAAGGTGGTCTTCTCCGGCGACATCGGCAACCGCAAGACCCCCATCATCCGCGCCCCCCAGCACATCACCGACGCGGACTACGTGGTCACGGAGAGCACCTACGGCGACCGCCTCCACTCCGTCAAGGAGAAGCCCAACTACGCCGCCGACTTGGCCCAGGTCATTGAGGAAACCCTGTCCAAAGGGGGCAATTTGGTGATTCCCTCCTTCGCCGTGGGCCGCACCCAGGAGCTGCTCTATTTCATCCGGGAGATCAAGGAGCAGGGCCTGGTGAAGCACAATCCCGATTTCCAGGTATATGTGGACTCCCCCCTGGCCGGGGCGGCCACGGAGATTTTCTCCGGCGACCTGACCGGCTATCTGGACGAGGAGGAGATTCAGACCCTGCGGGGCGGGGCGCTGTTCCGCTTCCCCGGGCTGAATATCACCGAGAGCAGCGAGGAGTCCCGCACGCTGAACACCGACCCCATGCCCAAGGTCATCATTTCCGCCTCCGGTATGTGCGACGCGGGGCGTATCCGCCATCATCTCAAGCACAACCTGTGGCGGCCGGAGTCCACCATCCTGTTCGTGGGCTATCAGGCGGACGGCTCCCTGGGCCGGCGCATTTTGGACGGCGCATCCCACGTAAAGCTGTTCGGCGAGGAGATCGCCGTGCGCGCCCGCATCGTCCGCTTCCACGGCCTGAGCTCCCACGCCGACCGAGACGGCCTGCTGCGCTGGATCAACGCCTACGCCCCCAAGCCCACCCACGTGTTTGTGGTCCACGGGGAGCACAAGACCACCGAGGCCTATGCCCAAACCCTGCGGGACCTGGGCTTCCAGGCCCACTCCCCCAACTATGAGGAGGTCTACGACCTGCTGGACAACCGCGTCATCGCCCCGGGCATCGTCCTGGAACCCAAAACCCACGCCCATGTGGACGCCGGCTCCCCCGCCTGGCGGCGGCTGGAGGACGTGGGCCAGAAGCTCATGGAGGTCATCGCCCACAACAAGGGCGGCTCCAACAAGGACCTGGGCAAGTTCGAGGACCAGATCCGGGCGCTTATCAGCAAGTGGGACCGATAAATGTGCATGAATCCTCTGCAAAACTATTTGGAAACCAATGGTATTTTATTGTGCAACCGAAATTCCGACCTGCCCGCGTTAGAAGACGTGGGCTGCACCTGGCAGGATGTGACCGAGCTGATTGACCAGCGCAGGCTGTTTTACTCCAAGGTATTCCGCAAGCGGACCACTTACCTGTCCCCTGAAGCCTACTATCTGCTGAAGGCGGCAAAGTCCCAAAAGCCCCTTACCCCACCAGCAGAGCGCATCCTTTCCCTGCTGGGTAACGGCTCAATCGCTGAAACGGCCTTTTTAAAGCGGGTCTGCGGCCTGTCCCCCAAGGAATACCGGGACGGCTTCGATTTCCTGCTCCAAAACCTATACATTACCGCCATGGCAAACGGCACTGTCTTGAACGAAAGCTGGTCCACGTTCCAATACGGGACTGCCCAGACATGGGAAGCATTATCCCCGCCCCCGCCCCAACGCGGCGACCCGAAGGCCCGCTTATGGGAGCTGCTGCGGCCCACAGTGCCTGAACGCTGTTTTCGTTCCCTGATTCGTTAAAAACCGCCCCGGAGGGATTCCCTCCGGGGCGGTTTTGATACCCGGCCAAAGCCCAGCGAAGCGGGTTTGGCCGGGAGAGGAGGAACAAGGGAGAGGGATGAGGAATGCCCGGCCGGGCGTTCCGAATCAGAGCGGACCTTGCTCCGACGAATGTCCCTTCTCAACGATCACGTCCACCACCCGCTGGGCCAATTCCTGGCACTGCCCCTTTTCCGGGGCCTCCACCATCACCCGCACAACGGGCTCGGTGCCCGACTCCCGCACCAGGATGCGGCCCGTGTCGCCCAGCTCCGCCGCCACGGCCTGCACCGCCGCCTGGACGGCCGGGTCGTCCTGGGCCGCCTTTTTGTCCTTCACCCGCAGATTGACCAGCACCTGGGGATAGATCGTCACCGGCTCCACCAGCCGGCTGAGGGTCTCCTTCTGGGCCATCATCACCTCCATCACCTTGAGGGCGGTCAAAATGCCGTCCCCCGTCCGGGCATATTTGGAGAAGATGATGTGCCCCGACTGCTCGCCGCCCAGGCGGCGGCCGTTTTTCACCATGTCCTCATAGACGTATTTGTCCCCCACGGCGGTCTTCACGTAGCCGATCCCCGCCGCCTCCAGCGCCTTATACAGCCCGAAGTTGGACATGACGGTGGTCACAACCGTGTTGGTGAGCAGCTTGCCCCGCTCCTTCATATACGCCCCGTACAGGTACATAATCTGGTCGCCGTCCACCAGGCTGCCGTTCTCGTCCACGGCCAGGCAGCGGTCTGCGTCCCCGTCGAAGGCGAAGCCCACGTCGCAGCCGTGCTCCTTCACGTACCGCCGCAGCCCGTCGATATGGGTGGAGCCCGCGTCCAGGTTGATGTTCAGCCCATCGGGCCGGTCGTTGATGACGTACACATCCGCCCCCAGGGAGCGGAACACGTTGGGCGCGATGGACCACGCCGAGCCGTTGGCGCAGTCCAGGGCGATCTTCTTCCCCCGGAAGGAGTACACCGCCAGGGAGATCAGGTAGCCCATGTACCGGTTGCGCCCTGCGGTGTGGTCCACGATGCTGCCCACCCCCTCGCCGGTGGCGAAGGGCAGCCTGGGGACCGGCTGGCCGTCCACCTCCAGCCGGCCGTCCAGATAATCCTCCACCAGCCGGATGGTGGCCTCGTCCATCTTCTCCCCCTCCCGGTTGAGGAGCTTAATCCCGTTGTCGTAATAGGGGTTGTGGGAGGCGGAGATCATCACACCGCAGTCGAACCCGTCCGTCCTGGTGACGTAGGACACGGAGGGGGTGGTGGTGACGTGGAGCAGGTACACATCCGCCCCGGAGGCGGCCATGCCCGCGCTGATGGCGTACTCCAGCATATAGCTGGAGCGCCGGGTGTCCTTGCCCACCACGATGCGGGCCTTGCGCTCCCGGCCATAGTACCAGCCCAAAAACCGGCCCACCTCGTAGGCGTGGCTGGCGGTGAGCTCTACGTTTGCCTTCCCCCGAAAGCCGTCAGTGCCGAAATATTTTCCCATCGCTTATTCTCCCTTCCGCTTGGGGACGATGACGCCGCCCGTCTTATAGATGCTGTCCGCCGGGACCACGCCCCGGACGCAGGACAGGGGATACACATTGCTGCGGGGGCCGATCACCGTGCCCGGATTGAGCACGCTGTTGCAGCCCACCTCCACACAGTCGCCCAAAACAGCGCCGAACTTCCTGCGGCCCGTCTCGACACGCTCCGCCCCGTCCCGCACCGCGACCGGGGTTTTGTCCGACTTCACGTTGGAGGTGATGGACCCCGCCCCCATATGGCTCTTGTAGCCCAGAATGCTGTCCCCCACGTAGTTGTAGTGGGGAACCTGGACGTTGTCAAACAAAATCACGTTTTTCAGCTCCACCGAGTTGCCCACCACGCAGTTTGCCCCCACCAGGGCGGAGCCCCGGATGAAGGCGCAGTGGCGCACCTCGGTGTGGGGGCCGATGATGCAGGGCGCGCCCAAAAAGGCGGAGTGGGCGATCTGGGCGGTCTGGTGCACCCAGATCTGGGAGCCCAGCTCCTCGTACTCGTCCCCCAGCGTCGGGCCCAGGGTCAGGATCAGGTCCTTGATGCCGTCCAGGGCCTGCCAGGGGTATTCAAAGCGGGCCAAGTAGTCCCCGGCCAGGGTGTGGCTCAGGTCGAACAGCCCGGTTGTGTTCAGATTCATGGGTAGGACCTCCTTATTTTTCCTCATTCTCAGCTTTTCGGTCTTTGAAATACCGGATCAGGTTCCAAACAGCGATGGCGGCGCAGACGATGGGGAAAACAACCCGAAGCCAGTTCGCCCGCTCCACCGGCCAGTCGGGAAGCCAGGTCAGGAAGCACAGCGCAAACAGGATAGCGCGAACCCAATCGGCTTCGCTTTTCTTCATTTTCTTCGTCATCTCGATCACCTCATTTTTGTTCCGGGACCCTTCGGACCAATTCCCCGGACACGAGGCCCACCAGCACCCCGGCGATGGTCCCGGACACCCACAGCACCGGCAGATACCACGCCAGCCTTGAGGTCTCCAGCAGGGCCATGGCCACCAAAATCTGCCCCGCGTTGTGGGCCACGCCCCCGGCCACGCTGACGCCCACGCTGGAAAACTTCCCCGTCTTTTTCAGCAAGCCCATGAGGGACAGGCTCAGCGCCGCCCCGGCCACGCTGTAGGCCAACGCCGCCCCGTTGCCGAACAGCAGCGCCACCAGCACCACCCGCACCAGGGAGATGACGCAGGCGTCCTTGAAGCCCAGCCGGTACAGGGCGAACACGATGGCCAGGTTGGGCAGGCCCAGCTTCACCCCCGGCACCCACAGCGGCGGCACCAGCGACTCCAGGTAGGACAGCACCAGGGCCAGGGCAATCAACAGCCCGTACTGGGCGACTTTCGATGCTTTCATCTGGAACCTCCTTCGTATTCACGCTCGGATTGGGCGCATGAAATAGGCCGCGCCTATCCTCACGCTATGCCGTCCACGCCGTTTGCCGCCCCGCCCTCGATGGTGACAATCAGCTTATGGGGCAGGCAGACGATGGACTCCCCGCTGTAGCGCACCGCCCCCTGCCGCACGCACACCTGGTCGGGGCAATCCGCCCGCGTCACCTGGGCGGTTCCGTTTTCAATCACCAGGAGGTTGGCGTGCCCGTCCTCCCCCAGCTCCACCTGGGCGTCCCGGCCGAGGGGCAGTTCCATCACCGTCTCCCCCTCCACCTGCACCCGGACGGTTCCCCCGTCCTGCCGGGTGAACCACAGAAGCAGGGCCACAGCGCCTCCCAAAATCAGCAGGGCGGCGATGAGCAGCACATCGTTTTTATGGGTTTTCAGCCAATCCACGGGCACATCCCTCCAAACCGCAACGGAGGGAGGGCCAAATGGCCGCTCCCCCGTTGGCGTTGCTTCATTTGTCAGCCGTTTCGTATTCATGCTCGAATTTGGCGCATGGCCGGGTCGCTTTCACTCCGACTCGGGCAAACCCAGCGTCCGCCGTGCGGCCGCTGGGCTTTCGCCCTCGCTTCGTTCCAAGCTCTCCTATGCGCCTATTCTCGCACTATGGCCTTGGTGATGTTCAGCGCCACCAGGCACCCGGCCTTACACACCTCAATGCACTTGCCGCAGCCGTCGCACTTGGCGTAGTCGATGCTCGCCAGGTTGTCGGTGACGGTGATGGCCCCGGTGTGGCAGTTCTTCTCGCACAGGCGGCAGCCGATGCAGCCCGCGGTGCAGCTCTTGCGGGTGCCCGCGCCCTTCTGATGGCTGTTGCAGTCCACCACCATGTGGGCGTCGGCGGGGCGGATGGCGATGACGCCGTTGGGGCAGGTCTTGGCGCACAGCCCGCAGCCGATGCACGCGCTGGTGTCCACCCGGGCCAGCCCGCCGTTGATGTGGATGGCGCTCACAGGGCACACCTGGGCGCAGTCGCCCAGGCCGATGCAGCCATAGACGCACTTGCCCGTGCCGCCGAACAGCAGCTTGGCGGCGGCGCAGCTCTCCAGGCCCTTGTAGTCCATCTTCACGGAGGTGGCCTCACAGGTGCCGGAGCAGCGCACCTCGGCCACCTGCTTGGCCACGTCGCCGGCCTCGCGGCCCAGCACCTTGCCGATGTTCTCCGAGGCGGTGGCCCCGCCGGGGACGCACAGGGACACGGACAGGTCGGGGTCCTCCACCAGGGCGGCGGCGTACCCGTCGCAGCCGGCGAAGCCGCAGGCGCCGCAGTTGGCGCCGGGCAGGCACTCGCGCACCATGGGGATGCGCTCGTCCACCTCTACGGCCATAAACTTGGAGGCGATGGTCAGCATCACGGCGCACAGCAGGCCGATGACGGCCACCACGATCACTGCAATGACAATCGGATTCATACGCTTCCCCTCCTTAACCCAGCAGGTTTTCCACGATGCCCGCGAAGCCCATGAAGGACACGGACACAATGGCCGCGGAGATCAGGGTGATGGGCATCCCCTTAAAGCACTCGGGGCACTTGCACTTGTCCACGCGGCTGCGCACGCCGGAGAACAGCACCATGGCCAGCAGGAAGCCCAGGCCGGAGCCCAGGGAGTTGAACATGGCCTGGACGAAGCCGCCGCCAAAGCCGCCGGTGGCGGTGAGGTAGTTGTCCACGTTGCTGATGCACACGCCCAGCACCGCGCAGTTGGTGGTGATCAGGGGCAGGTACACGCCCAGGGAGGCGTGCAGCGCGGGGATGTACTTCTTCAGGATGATCTCCACCAGCTGCACCAGGGCGGCGATCACCAGGATGAACACGATGGTCTGGAGATAGCCCAGGCCGTTGGGGTTGAGCACGAAGAACTGGATGGGGTAGGTGACGGCGGTGGCCAGCAGCATCACGAAGATGACGGCCACGCTCATCCCGGCGGCCTGGTCCAGCTTCTTGGACACGCCCAGGAAGGGGCAGATGCCCAAAAACTGGGCCAGCACGTAGTTGTTCACCAGGACGGCCGCCATGACGATGGCGAGTAAACCCTTGAATTCAATCATTTCGCGGCAGCCTCCCTCTTTTCAGCGCAGTTCTGCCCGTTGCACGCCGCAGCGCTGGGGCAGCCCTCACAGCTGAAGTCCTTTTTCTTGATGGCCTTGCCGTTGCTGGCCTTGTTGATGATGGCGATGAGAATGCCGAAAATCGCAAAGCCGCCGGGGGCCATGGTCATGATGGAGATGTTGTTGTCCGCCAGCACGGGGACGGGCAGGCCGAACCAGGTGCCCGCGCCGAAGATCTCGCGGATGGAGGCCATGGCCAGCATGGCCAGGGTGTAGCCCACGCCCATGCCGATGGCGTCCAGGGCGGAGTCCAGCGCGCCGTTCTTGTTGGCGAACATCTCCGCCCGGCCCAGGATGATGCAGTTCACCACGATCAGGGGCAGGTACAGGCCCAGAGCTACGTCCAAAGCGGGCAGATAGGCCTTGACGATCATCTGCACCAGGGTGACGAAGGAGGCGATGACCACGATGTAGCAGGGGATGCGCACCTTGTCGGAGATCACCTTGCGCAGCAGGGAGATCATGATGTTGGAGCACAGCAGCACGAAGGTGACCGCCGCGCCCATGCCGATGGCGTTGGACGCCTGGGTGGTGACCGCCAGGAAGGGGCAGGTGCCCAGAATCAGCACCAGAATGGGGTTTTCCTTGATGATGCCGTTGGTCAGGATGTTCAGCTTATTGTTTTTCATATCCATGTGCCTCCCTTCCTCAGCCCTTCACCTGCTCGAACGCGGTGAACGCGTCGGCGATGGCGGCCTTGTAGTAGTTGGAGGAGAAGGTCGCGCCGGAGATGGTGTCCGCACCGGCGGCCCCGTTGGCGTCCAGCCCCGGGAACTGGCCGCAGAAGTTCTCGTCGCTGGTGATCTTGGAGCCCAGGCCCGCCGTCTCCTTGTGGCTGAGCACCTTCACGCCGGTGATCTTGCCGTCGGCGCCGATGCCCACGGCCATTTTCAGCGTGTTCTTGCCGCCGTAGCCCTGGGTGGTGATGGAGAAGGTATAGCCCGCGCCGTTGGCGGCCCGATAGACCTCCTTCACCGCTTCGGGCAGGCCGTCCGCCTCCACCTTTTCAAAGCTGTCGGCGGCGGACAGCACCTCCAGCCGGGCCTCCTCGTTTGCTTTGCGCTCGGCCTCGGCGATGATGGGGGCGGTGGCGCTGTTGGTGAGGGCCAGCAGGCCGCTCATCACCGCGCAGATGATGACCAACACGGCGATGGGCAGCACAAAGTCGCTCATCGCGTTGGATTTTGCTTTCGTCATGCCTGCACACCTCCAAACGGCTTGGTTTTCGTCCACTCACAGATGTAGGGGTTGAGAATGTTCATCAGCAGGATGGAGAAGGACACGCCCTCCGGATAATTGCCCCACACGCGGATGAGCACGGTGATCAGGCCGCAGCCCACGCCGAAGATGAGCTTGCCCGCGGGGGTGGGGGGGGAGGTGGTGTAGTCGGTGGCCATGAAGATTGCGCCGATGAACAGCCCGCCCGCCATGACCTGGTACAAGGGCTGCTGGCCCAGCAGGGCGGTGAGCACCAGCACGGTGCCGATAAAGGCCACGGGGGTGTGCCAGGAAATCACCTTGCGGTAAACCAGGTAAATGCCGCCGATGAGCAGGGCCAGGCAGCTGGTCTCGCCCATGGAGCCGCCCCGGGCGCCCAGGAACATCTGGAGCAGGGTGGGCAGCTGGCCCGCCGCGCCCTCCGCGCTCAGGATGGCCAGGGGGGTGGCGGCGGAGGTGGCGTCCGCAAAGGCAGGGACCGTCCAGGTGGTCATGGCCCCGGAGAAGGCCACCAGCATAATGACGCGGGCGGTGATGGCGGGGTTGGCGAAGTTCTGGCCGATGCCGCCGAAGAACTGTTTGACCACCACGATGGCCACGAAGGAGCCGAAGGCCGCTTGCCAGAGGGGGATGGACGCCGGCAGATTCAGGGCCAGAATCAGGCCGGTGACGGCGGCGGACAGGTCGGTGATGGTGCAGGTGCGCTTTGTGATTTTCTCAAAGGCCCACTCGCACAGCACGGCCACCGCCACGCAGACGACCTCCACCAGCAGGGCCTGGATGCCGAAGAACACAATAGACGCGATCACGGCGGGGAACAGGGCGATGAGCACGTCCCGCATGATGGTCTGAGTGGTCTGGCTGGCGTAAATATGGGGGTTGACGGAGACGACCATGTTCTTATTCATCTCAGACCGCCTCCTTTTCTTTTTCCTTGGCGGCTTTCTTCTCCGCCGCTTCCTTCTGCTCGGCGTTGTACTTGTTCAGCATGGCCTTGGCCAGCTTGTTCACTTGGACCAGGGGCCGGCGGGCGGGGCAGCTGAAGGAGCAGCAGCCGCACTCCATGCACAGGTTCACCTTCAGGGACTTGAGCGTCTCGGGCTCCTTATTATTGTAGGCGCTCTCAATGGCGGCCGGCATCAGATTGAAGGGGCAGTGGGCTACGCACCGGCCGCAGCGGATGCAGGCGGAGGGCACGGGGTCCTCGGCGTCCTTCTCGTCAAAGGCCAGGATGGCATTGGTGTTCTTCATGATGGGGGCCTCCAGGGAGGGCACGGAGATGCCCATCATGGGGCCGCCGTAGAGCACCTTCTTGGGCTCGCACTTCAGGCCCACGAAGCTGAGGATGTCCTGGATGGGGGTGCCCACCGGGGCGATGACGTTCTGGGGGTTGGCGATGGCGGAGCCATCCACCGTGACCACCTTTTCCACCAGGGGCATACCGGTGCGGATGTACTTGGCGATGACGGCCAGCGTGGTGCAGTTGATGACAATCGCGCCCACGTCGATGGGCAGCTTGCCCTCGGGCACCACCTCGCCGGTGGTGTTGTAGATGAGCACCTTCTCGCCGCCCTGGGGGTACAGCGCGGGCAGCGCCGCCACCTCGAAGCCGGGCACGCCCTTGCCTGCCTCCTCCATGACCTTCACGCACTGGGGCTTGTTGTCCTCAATGCCGATGACGATCCGGTCGGCGGTGTAGTACTTCTGGAGCAGCTGGGCACCGTAGATCACGTCGTCCGCGTTGTCGATCATGGTGCGGGTGTCGGAGGTGATGTACGGCTCGCACTCCGCGCCGTTGATGATGATGGCGTGCACCCGGTCCGGGTCCACGTTCAGCTTGACGGACGTGGGGAAGCCCGCGCCGCCCAGGCCCACGCAGCCGCACTGGCGCACCGCCTCCACAAAGCTGTCCTTATCGGTCACGACGGGAGGCTTGATCCCCTCCCACACGGCCTGCTCGCCGTCGCTCTCAATGACGATGACGGTGTCGAACCGGCCGTTGGACCCGACGATTTCATCCAGCCGCTTCACCTTGCCGGACACGCCGGAATAGATCGGCGCGGACATGAAGCCTCCCGCTTCGGCGATCAGCTGTCCCACCTTCACCGTGTCGTTCACCTTCACCACCGGCTTGGCCGGGGCTCCGATGTTCATGGACATGGGGACGACGATCGTCGCGGGCACCGGCATACGCGTCGGTGCGCACTCCACGGTGTTCTTCCTGTGGGGCGCATGGATGCCATGCAATTTGCCCTTAAACACACTTACTTCCTCCTCAATCGTAGTTTCTCCTTACGCTGCGCGGCCCGCCCGCGGCCTGGAAAAGACTTCCGGACGGGCAAGCGGCGCCCCCGCCGCGGCGAATCGAACCTGCCAAACAGCGGGGGACGCCTGCTCACGTACTGCCTATTATATCACGTCTTATCGCAAACGCAAGGGATAATTGATTCCTTTTTGCTGATTTTTGGAGCGAATTACACCTCCCGGTTGTAAATGGCGGCCACCTCCCGGCGGTTCCGAAACACGAACAGCCACGCGGCAGCCAGGCCCACCGCGCTGAACAGGGCGGCCACCCCCCGCTCGGGCAGGGCCTCCGCCATCACCCCGGCCAGCAGCGTGCCGCTCAGAGAGCCCAGGGCGGTGAGCATTTGGAACGCCCCGTTGAACCGGGCCCGCTTTTGGTCGGGGAGGTAGGACTGGGTGGCGGCGATGCGGATGTTGTAGGAGGTCACACCCAGCATCCCATAGAGGAAGAACACCGCCGCCATGGCCGGGACGGGCAGGAACAGGATGGTGCCGTCGATGAGGTTGACCAGCACGTAAACCGTCATGGCGACGGCGAACTTTTTCTCCGCGGGCAGCTTGAACCTGTAGTGCACAAAGCCCCCCGCCACCCGTCCCGCCTCGGAGAAGGTGGACACGATGGTGTAAAGCGTCACCGCCGCCACCGGCCAGGCGGCAAACAGCTCCGGGTTGTTCCGGAAGAAGGGCAGGTGGAGCTGGCCCGCCCCGTTTCCGGCGAAGTAGGAGAACATGAAGTACAGCGTGATGGCCAGCAGGCCCTTCTCCCCGGCGATGTAGTCCACCCCGTCCCGCAGGTCCTGCCGGAACCGCTTCAGTGCGCCCACCCCGTCCGCCGGGGGCGCGGAATCCATATGGGTCTCCACGTGTCGGATGCGGGCTTCAAAGCAGGCGGCGGTGAGGAAGCACACCCCGTTGACGGCGAACAGGGGCTCCACGCCCCCCAGCAGGTCGTAGGCCATGGCCCCCAGGGGATAGGCCATGAGCATCATAGACTGGATCATCCCCGAGATGGAGTAGGCTTTGGACAGGTTGTGCTCCGCCACCAGATTGGGGTACAGGCTGTCGTAGGCCACCATGTACACGCTGTCGATGGCGCCCCGCAGCAGATTAAAGCACAGCAGCGCCGGGAAGCTGAACCACCCCGCCCCCAGCAGCAGGGCCAGCCCTCCGAACAGCCCCGCGGAGAGGAAGTCCAGCCGGCAGATCACCCGTTTCCGGCTCATCCGGTCCAGGTACGGCCCCGCCAAAATGGGGCACGCCAGCATGGGGACCTGATAGGCGGCGTTGAACAGCGCGTAGAAAAACACCGAGCCGGTGTAGTCCAGCACCATGATGCTCATGGCGAAGCTGGACAGCACGCCCCCGATGAGGGAGACCACGCTCCCCAATGTGATAATGGTAAAGTCCCAGGTCCACAGCCCCTGGGCGGGTTTTTTCATATTCATGTTCATTTCCTTTCTCGCGTCATACGTCAAAACATAAAAAGGCCGGCCCCCACCGGGGTCCGGCCCGCAAAAAAGCGCAGTACAAGACGCAGCCGCCCGCCGGTTCGCGGCGGGGGCCGGGAGGTCACACAAGCGCCTTCAGCTGATTCGCGGGCCATTTTTGCGTACAGAAACCAAGGCCCGCCCTGGGCGCGCCTGTCCTTCCGCACACACAAATGAACCTAAGACCGCAAACTGTAGCAGCTGAAGTACGACATGGCCTGTGTAATCCTCCTTTTGAGAAAGTGGATTCAGTATACCACCTCCCTCCGCCCCCGTCAACCCCTTCCCTTTTCCCGCCAAATGTGGTATACTCTCTCCAAACGCCGGGAAGGGGGTGGCGCATTTTGGCTCGAAAGGAATTGACCGCCGCCTTTCTGGCGGCGGAGGGCCTTGTGTACGTTCTATTTCTCAGCCAGGACCTGGACCTGTTCTCCCAGTACGACACCGTTCCCCTGAAATACGCGGGGATTCTGCTCTGTCTGGCCTTTGCCCTGCTCTCCTGCGTCAGATGGAGAGGGGACAAGCTCGTCCCCCTCGCCCTGGCCCTCACCGCCGGAGCGGACTGGTTCCTGCTGGTGCGGGGCGACCACTACGCCGTCGGCGTCGCCCTGTTCTTGTGCGTCCAGACGGTCTACCTCCTCCGCCTGCGCCGCCTGGGGGCGGGGGCGGCCTATCCCCTCCGGGCGGGGCTGGCCCTGGCGGCGGGGCTGGGGCTGTATCTTTTAAACATCGCCTCCCCCCTGAACCTGCTGGCGGGGCTGTACTTCTCCCAGCTGCTGTCCAACACCGTCCTGGCCTGGACGGTCCATGGCCGCCCCGGGCGGCTGTTCGCCGCGGGCCTCACCCTGTTCGTGGGCTGCGACGTGTGCGTGGGGCTGTTCAACCTCCACCCCGCCAACCCGCTGCTGTACTTCTCCGCCGGAGTGGGAATGTGGGCCTTTTACCTCCCCTCCCAGGCGCTCGTCGCCCTGTCCGCCCTGCCCCCAAAGGAGGAACCTCATGAAAACCAGTAAGCTCCTGTGTGCCCTGTTGGCCCTGCTCACGGCGGTAGCCCTGCTCACCGCGGCCGTCGCCGCCCCCATCCTGTGCCGCCCCTTCTACTACGCCCACATCGGCCCGCTGAAGCTGGAGGAGCGCACTGGCCTCACCGAAGGCGAGATCAAAACCGCCTTCGACGAGATGCTGGACTACTGCCTGGGGGCCGAGGAGTTCTCCACCGGCGTTCTCCAGTGGTCGGAGAGCGGCAAAAGCCATTTTACCGACGTGCGCGGGCTGTTTCTGCTGGACCTGCGGGCGCTGGGCGTCTCCCTGGCCCTGCTGGCGGCGGTCCTCCTGTGCGCCCGGACAGCCGGGCGCGCCCCGGCCCGGCCCCTGGGCCGGGGCCCCGCCTTTTGGGCGGGGGCCGGCCTGGGCGGCGCATTCCTGCTGGTGGGCGCTCTGGCCGCGCTGGACTTTGACCGGGCCTTCGTCCTCTTTCACGCCCTGTTCTTCCCCGGCAAGGACAACTGGCTGTTCGACCCCCGCGCGGATCAGATCATCAACATTCTGCCCCAGGAGTACTTCCAAAGCTGCGCCCTGCTCATTCTGGCCATCCTGGTGCTGGGCTGCGCCGCCCTCGTGGTCTTCGACCTGCGCCGGGGCCGCCCATCCGAAAAAAATTCTTGCAATGCGCCCTCTTAGCGTGTATAATGTCCACAATCCAAGCTCAGTGAGGTAATTTCCATGACTCTTTCCGCCGCCCGCAGCCTTACCGCTTCCTTTGGCTGGACTCGATTTACCGTGTCCGGCCATTTCGGCGTGTTTCAGCGCGGCGTATGAGCCAAGGGGTGAGAGCCCCCGCCTGAATTTGTATTATTTGGGAAGCTCATGGACCGCATATCTGCGGACCATGGGCTTTTCTTTCATTTTGAGAGGAGTTTTTCACATGGTAATTGTGATGAAGCCTGGCGTCGGCCAGGACAAAATCCAGGCCCTGGCGGCCGGGCTGGAGCGGGACCACGGCGTCGCCGTGGGCATCACCCGCGGCGTGGGCTGCTCCATCCTGGGCCTGGTGGGGGACACCACCCACATCGACATGGATAAGCTGTCCATGAACGACGATGTGGAGCGAGTGATGCGGGTGCAGGAGCCCTATAAAAAAGCCAACCGCAAATTTCACCCGGAGAACACGGTGGTGGATGTATCCGGCGTCCCCATCGGCGGCGGGGACAAGTTCACCGTCATCGCCGGCCCCTGCTCCGTGGAGAGCGAGGCGCAGATCACCGGCGTGGCCCGGGACGTGAAGGCGGCCGGGGCCGCCCTCCTCCGGGGCGGGGCCTTCAAGCCCCGCACCTCCCCCTACTCCTTCCAGGGCATGGGGGCGGACGGGCTGGACCTGCTGCTGGAGGCCAAGGAGGACACCGGCCTGCCCATCGTGTCCGAGATCATGGCCCCCCGGTACTGTGAGCTCTTTGAGGAAAAGGTGGATTTGGTGCAGATCGGCGCGAGAAATATGCAGAACTTCGATCTTTTGAAGGAGGTGGGCAGGCTGTCCAAGCCCGTCCTGCTCAAGCGCGGGCTGTCCAACACCTACGAGGAGTGGATCATGTCGGCGGAGTACATCATGGCCGCGGGCAATGAGAACGTGATTTTGTGCGAGCGCGGGGTGCGCACCTTCGAGACCTATACCCGCAACACCCTGGACCTGTCCGCCATCCCCGCCATCCGGCGCATGAGCCACCTGCCCATCGTGGTGGACCCCTCCCACGCGGCGGGGATGTACTGGATGGTGGAGCCCCTGGCCATGGCGGCGGTGGCGGTGGGGGCGGACGGGCTGATGGCGGAGGTGCACAACGATCCCCCCTGCGCCAAGTGCGACGGGGCCCAGTCCCTTACCCCGGAGAAGTTCCGGCACCTCATGGCCAAGCTGACCCCCCTCGTCCGGCTGATGGAGAAAAAATTGGTGTAACGGCTGACAGCTGTAAGCCTGCCCCCAACCCATCGGTTGACAGCTGTAAGCCTGCCCTCAGCCCGCTGGCTGACAACCGTAAACCAGCTCTCAACCCACTGGTTGACAGTTGTAAGCCAGCCTCCGGCCCGTTGGCTGACAACTGTAAGCCGGTTTCAGCCACCGGGCGCACAGGCGCAGCGCGGCAGCATCGCAGAAGGGAGACCTCCTTATGAAAACCCTCACCGTGGCCCTGCCGGGCCGGGAATACGATATCGTCATTGCGCGGGGCCTGCTGGCCCAGGCCGGGGCGCGCATCCGGGCCGTCCTGCCCCGCGCCCGCAAGCTGGCCGTGGTCACTGACACCAACGTAGCCCCCCTCTATTACAACCGGGTGAAGGCCAGCCTGGAGGCCGCCGGGTTTGAGGTGCGCCTGTTCACCGTCTCCGCCGGGGAGGAAAGTAAAAACCCTTTTCAGCTGGCCGCTCTGTGGGAGGGCTTCCTGGACTTCGGCCTCACCCGCACCGACGCCGTCGCGGCCCTGGGGGGCGGCGTGGTGGGCGACCTGGCGGGCTTCGCCGCCGCCACCATTCTGCGGGGGGTGGCCCTTGTCCAGCTTCCCACCACCCTGCTGGCCCAGGTGGACTCCTCCGTGGGGGGCAAGGTGGCCATCGACCTGGACGCGGGCAAAAACCTGGCCGGAGCCTTCCACCAGCCCAAGCTGGTGCTCATGGACCCGGACGCCCTGGACACCCTGGACCTGCCCCAGTTCATGGACGGCATGGCAGAGGTGATCAAGTACGGCTGCATCTGGGACGCTGACTTCTTCGATTTCCTCACCGCCCGCCCCTCCAAGCCGGAATTGACGGCGGATATTGAACACATATTGTATACCTGCTGTGATATTAAACGGCAGGTTGTGGAGCAGGACGAGCACGACACCGGCCTGCGGATGCTTTTGAACTTCGGCCACACCCTGGGCCACGCCTACGAGCTGGCGGGGCACTACGCGGAGTGGACCCACGGCCAGGCGGTGGCGGCGGGTATGTGCATGGCGGCCAAGCTGGGGGCGGCCTTGGGCGTCACCCCGGCGGATGTGCCTGAGCGCGTTGAGGCGGCGCTGGGCGCACTGGGCCAGGTCACGTGGCTCTACTGCTCTATGGACGACTACGCCGCCGCCATCGGCCTGGACAAGAAGGGGGCGGGGGCGGACATCACCCTCATCCTGCTGGACCGCATGGGTCACGCCGTCCCCCACAAGCTGCCCAAGGCGGAGCTGCTGCGCCTGCTGGACGGCTTCCACAACGTCCCATAAGGAGGTTTCTTCCATGGATCTCACCATCATCCCCGGCAAGCTGGCCGGGACCGTCACCCCGCCCCCCTCCAAATCCCAGGCCCACCGGGCCCTCATCGCCGCCGCCCTGGCGGACGGGGAGAGCGTCATCGACCACGTGGCCCTGTCCCAAGACATCGAGGCCACCATCCGCTGCCTGAGCGAGCTGGGGGCGGATTTCACCGTGGACGGCTCCACCGTCACCGTCCGGGGCATGGGGGCCAACGCCATGTCCCCCCTGCGCCGCATGGCCTACCCCCGCCTGGACTGCGGGGAAAGCGGTTCCACTTTACGCTTCCTAATTCCCATCGCCCTGGCGGTGCGGGGGGGCGGCGTCTTCACCGGCCGGGGGCGGCTGATGGAGCGGCCCTTGAAGCCCTACTTCGACCTCTTTGACCAGAAGGGCATTTTCTACGAGCAGAAGGACGGCCAGCTCACCGTGACCGGGATGCTCACCCCCGGGGAGTACCGCCTGCGGGGGGATGTGTCCTCCCAATTTTTCACCGGGCTGCTGTTCGCCCTGCCCCTGCTGAACGGCCCGTCGGCCATCATCCCCACCACCCCCCTGGAGAGCGAGGGGTATATCCAGATGACCCTCCAGGCCATGGGGCAGTTTGGGGTGGAGATGCCGGTCACCATGTCCCTGCCCCCCCAGTACCACCCCCAGGGGAACCAGACCTACCGGGCGGCAGACGCGTCTGTGGAGGCGGACTGGTCCCAGGCGGCGTTTTGGTACGCCGCCATGTACCTCTGGGATGTGGATGTGCAGGGGATGAACCTCCGCTCCACCCAGGGCGACCGGGTGATGGCCGACTATTACGACCGGTTTTTCATGTGGGCGGACTCCTTCGACCTGTCCAACTGCCCCGACCTGGCGCCTCCTCTGGCCGTCATGGCGGCGCTGCGGTCCGGCGGCGGCGTGACCCGGCTCACCAACGCCGCCCGCCTGCGCCTGAAGGAGAGCGACCGGTTGACATCTGTCAGCCAGGTGCTGGGCGCCCTGGGCGCGGACGTGACCGAGGGGCCGGACTTCCTGGAAATCCGGGGAAAAGAGCGGCTGGCCGGCGGCGTGACGGTGGACAGCTTCAACGACCACCGCATCGCCATGATGGCCGCCATCGCCGCCACCCGCTGTGTAAAGCCTATCACCATCACAGGCGCGGAGTGCGTGGCCAAATCCTACCCCAATTTCTGGGAGGAGTATGAGCGGCTGGGCGGGAAGATTATCCGCGCTGTGTAGGGCGTGACCACCGGGCATGCCGTCTATCCTGTAAAGCGGCGCGCCGGGGTCGTCGCGCCCTACACACCACGCGCCCGCCCATATTGAGAGAAAAGAAGAAAGTTTTATGGAACCCATCAAATTGATCCTCCCCAGCGAGGAATATTTGGACCAGGTCTGGGCCTACCGTCAGGAGTGCTTCGAGGCGGACAGCTCCATGGACGGCTGCGGCCCCCTGCGGTTCAATGAGAGCCCGGAGCAGTGGCTGGCGGATGTGCGCGCCTACACCGACCCCGCCACCCTCCCGGAGGGGAAGGTGCTGACCACCCAGTTTTTGACCGTCCGGGAGTCCGACGGCAGGCTGGTGGGCATGATCCAGGTGCGGCACTATTTCAACGAGTATCTGGAGAAATTCGGCGGGCATATCGGCTATTCCGTCCGGCCCGGCGAGCGCCGGAAGGGGTACGCCAAGGAGCAGCTCCGGCTGGTGCTGGACTTCTGCAAGGAGACGCTGAGCCTTGACCGGGTGCTCATCACCTGCAAGACCACCAACGAGGGCAGCCGCCGCACCATTCTGTCCGCCGGCGGCGTGTACGAAAACACCGCCCACGAGCCGGACCAGGACGTGGACCTGGAGCGGTACTGGATTACGCTGTGACGGGGAACCCCAACACAAGGAGTTATAATGCCATGAAATATTCCATTTTCGGCGAGTCCCACGGCCCCGCCATCGGCGTGGTCTTAGAGGGCGTGCCCGCCGGCCTGGCGCTGGACCTGGACGCCGTCCGCTTCGACCTGGCCCGGAGGGCTCCCGGCAAAAGCCCCCTGTCCACCGCCCGGAAGGAGGCGGACGAGCCCCATGTTCTCTCCGGCCTGTTTGAAGGCCGCACCACCGGGGCCCCCCTGTGCGCCGTCATCGAGAACACCGACGCCCGCTCGGGGGACTACGAAAAGACCCGTGACCTGGCCCGCCCCGGCCACGCCGACTACCCCGCCCACGTGCGGTACGACGGGTTCCAGGACTACCGGGGGGGCGGGCACTTCTCCGGGCGGCTCACCGCGCCGCTGGTGTTCGCCGGCGGCGTGGCCAAGCAGCTTTTGGCCCAGCGGGGCATCTTCGTGGGGGCCCACATCTCCACCGTCTACGGCGTGAACGACGACGCCTTAGAGGACTGGGAGAGCCTGCGCGCCTGCGCCGAAAAGGAGTTCCCCGTCCTCAACGACGAAAAGGGCGCGGAGATGCAGGCCGCCATTTTAGAGGCGAAAAACGAGCAGGACTCGGTGGGCGGGGCCATCGAGTGCGCCGTGTTCGGCCTACCCGCCGGGCTGGGCGGGCCCGACTTCGGCCAGAACGCCGAGGGAATTTTCGCCCAGCACCTGTTCGCCGTCCCGGCGGTGAAGGCGGTGGCCTTCGGGGCGGGGACGGCCTTCGCCCTCATGCGGGGCTCCGAGGCCAACGACCCGCTGTATGTGGACGAGGACGGTTCGGTGAAAGCCGAGCAGAATTGCGCCGGGGGAATCAACGGCGGCATCACCAACGGGATGCCCCTGGTGTTCGAGGCCACCCTGCGCCCCACCCCCTCCATCGCCCGGCAGCAGTTCACCGTGGACTTGGCCAAGGGGGAGAACGCGGTGCTGGAGCTGGCGGGCCGCCACGACCCCTGCGTAGTCCACCGGGCGGCGCCGGTGATCGAGGCAGCGGCAGCCTTAGCAGCTTGCGAGCTGCTAAGGCTATAAGGGGCCCCCGCAGAAGCGCCCCTCCGCTTTTGTGGGGAGAGGAGGGGCAGTGGAGCGAGGGATACGCAGCCTGTCCCGACGAGGCTGCTTGCGAGCTGCTGGGAATCTGAACACTGTGAGGTATTTGATATGGACTTGAAAACTTTGCGTCAAACAGACGAGGACGTTGTGATCCTCCCCGGCGCGGTGGTGGTGGGGGACGTGTCCTTCGGCCCGGGCTGCTCGGTGTGGTTCAACGCCGTCCTCCGGGGGGACGGCGAGCCCATCACCGTGGGGGCGGGCACCAACATCCAGGACAACGCCGTCCTCCACTCGGACGTATTCCCCACTACCCTGGGGGAGTGCGTCACCGTGGGCCACGGGGCCATCGTCCACGGCTGCACCGTGGGGGACAACACCACCGTGGGCATGGGCGCCATTCTCCTCAACGGCGCAAGGGTGGGCAAAAACTGCATCGTGGGGGCCGGGGCGCTGGTCACGGGCAAAATGGACGTGCCCGACGGCTCCATGGTGCTGGGCAACCCCGCCAAGGTGGCGCGGCCCCTCACCCCCGAGGAGACCGCCGGACTGCGCTCCAGCGCGGAGCACTATATGGAGCTGCGGGAGGCGTACCGCTGATGGACACGTTACAGACCCTGCGGGGGGAGATTGACTCCATCGACCGACAGCTGGTGGACCTGTTCCGCCGGCGCATGGACGTGACGGCCCAGGTGGGGGAGTACAAGCGGGAGCGGGGCATCCCCGTGCTGGACCAGGAGCGGGAGCGGCAGGTGCTGCAAAGCAAGGGCGCGCTGGCGGGAGCAGAGCTGCGCCCCGCCGTCATCACCCTGTTCCAGACCGTCATGGCCCTGTCCCGGCGGCAGCAGCGGGACCTCACCGGCCAGGGCGCGGACAACCCCGGCCTCCACCGCTGGCAGCGGGCCCGCGCCGCCCAGCGCGCCCCCGTGGCCGCCCCCCGGGTGGTATATCAGGGGGAGCCGGGCGCATACAGCGAGCAGGCCGCCGTCAGCTTCTTTGGCGCGGCGGCGGACACCGCCGGGCTGGAGCAGTTTGAGGACTGCTTCCTGGCCCTGCGGAATGGGAGCGCGGACTATGCCGTGCTGCCCATCGAAAACAGCTCCACCGGGGCCATCCGGCAGATTTACGACCTGCTCACCCAGTATGAGTGCTATGTGGTGGGGGAGACCGCCGTCAAGGTGGAGCACTGCCTCATGGCCCTGCCGGGGGCCGCGCTGGACGGCATCACCCACGTGTACTCCCACGAGCAGGGTTTGTTCCAGTGCGAGCGCTTTCTCAACGCCCACCCCAGCTGGAAGCAGGTCCCCCAGGCGGACACCGCCGGGTCGGCCAAAATGGTGGCGGACAGCGGCGATTTGACCCGCGCCGCCATCTGCTCGGAGCGGGCGGCGGAGATTTACGGCCTCCAGATTCTGGCCCGCGGCGTCAACCACAACGCCCACAACACCACCCGGTTTGTGGTAGTGGCGCCCCGGCTGGAGCTGCGCCCCGGCGCGGACAAGATCAGCACCCTGTTCGTCCTGCCCCACGAGGCGGGCTCCCTCCACGAAGTGCTCACGGTGTTTGCCGTCCACGGGCTGAACCTGGTGAAGCTGGAGTCCCGCCCCCTGCCCGAGCGGAGCTGGCAGTATATGTTTTTCTTAGAGTTCACCGGCCGGCCCGGCGACCCCGCCGTGGGCGACGCCCTCCACGAACTGGCCCAGACCACCGGGGAGTTTCGGGTACTGGGCTGGTTCCCGTCCAACCTGGAATAGAGCCTTTTTCTCGAAATAGCGCTTCCTTATAAGGTATCAGCCGCCTGAGCCTTGTGCCGCAGCGGTTTTAGAGGTTCGGGCGGCGGTCGCAATCCCGAATTCAGGGTGCAAAACCACAAATCGGAACAGGAAAATGATTTCATGAAAGAATTCAGTCAAAAAGCCGAACAGATTATGATTGAGCGTTTCGGCAAAAGATACGACTATTGCATTGGCGACAGCGGAAAATGGAACGCCTTATGTGCGGTACGTAAATGCCTATTATGAACATGGTGCGTTTTATATCATTACCCACGCACACTCAAATAAAATGAGGCATATAAAAGGCAATCCAGTTGTCGCAATCGCAGGCGAATGGTTTACGGCGCATGGGAAAGGTGTCAGCTTGGGCTATTTCGGGAAAAAAGAGAATTGTGTGATTGCTGAAAAGCTGAAAAAGGTTTTTGCTGCGTGGATTGATAACGGTCATAATGATTTTGACGACGAAAACACCATCATTATGCGTGTGGAATTAACAGACGCCCTGTTGCTCTCGCATGGCACAAGATATGAGCTATAGGGTTTCAAATTCCAGCTTATCAAGGATTTGTCCGTTTTCGCCCAGCAACCGCACATTCTCTAATTTGGAGAGATCACAATGGCAAAAAATATTGTATTGATTGGCATGATGGGCTGCGGCAAGACCACGGTGGGCCGCCTGCTGTCCCGGCGGCTGGGGCTGGAGCTGGTGGACACCGACGCCCTCATTGAGCAGCGGGAGGGCCGCTCCATCCCGGATATCTTCGCCCGGGAGGGGGAGGCGTACTTTCGCGCCCTGGAGCTGGCGCTGTGCCGGGAGCTGGCCGGGCGGGAGGGTCTGGTCATCGCCTGCGGCGGCGGCCTGCCCCTTCAAGATGAGGCCATCGCCGCGCTGAAACAAAACGGCCTGGTGTTCTGGCTGGACCGGGACCCTGGGGAGAGCTACTACGGTCTGGACGTGTCCGGCCGCCCTCTGGCCCAGGGGGGGCGGGAGGACTTTTTGGCGCGCTATTCCATGCGTTCCCCCATCTACCACCGATGGGCGGACTTTATCATCGTCAAGCCGGAGACCCCCCAATATGCTGAGAATCGCATTTCCACCATTTACATGGAGGTGTCCGAAGCATGAAATTCCTCATCATCAACGGCCCCAACCTGAACCTGCTGGGCAGGCGGGAGCCGGGCATCTACGGCGAGCAGAGCTACGAGGCCCTGTGCGCCCTCATCCGGGACCACGCCGCCGCCCATGATTCCACCGCGGACTGCTTCCAGTCCAACCACGAGGGGGACATTATCGACCAGATTCACGCCGCCGACGGGGTGTACGACGCCATTGTCATCAATCCCGGCGCCTACACCCACTACAGCTACGCCATTTTGGACGCGCTGAAGGCGGTGGATGTGCCCGCCTACGAGGTGCACATCAGCCACATCGACCGGCGGGAGCCCTTCCGGGCGGTGTCCGTCACCGCCCCGGCCTGCGTGGGCCAGCTCTACGGCCACGGCTTTGACGGCTACCTCATGGCCATGGACCACTTCCTGGAGGGCAGGGCATGAGCTTGCAGGTCATCGGCGACCCGGTGCTCCACTCCAAGTCCCCCGCCCTCCACGGGGCCATGCTGTCTGCCCTGGGGCTGGACATCCCCTATGACGCCCGCACCGTGCGCCGGGGGGAGCTGCCGGAGTACCTAACCTGGGCGGAGGAGCACGGCGTCACCGGCTTCAACGCCACCATGCCCCACAAGGAGGACGTGCTCCCCCTGCTGGACGAGATCCACCCGGCGGCCGCGGCGGTGGGCTCGGTGAACACCGTGTGCCTGCGCCGCGGCAGATGGGTGGGCTTCAGCACCGACGGCACCGGGGCGCTGGCCGCCCTGCGGGACGGGCTGGGCTTTGACCCCGCGGGAGCCTGCGTCACCCTCTTAGGCGCGGGGGGCGCGGCCAAGGCGGCGGCCCTGGCCCTGGCGGACGCGGGGGCGGCTCGGGTGTTTGTCTGCAACCGCACCCTGGACCGGGCCCGGCAGCTGTGCGCCCTGGCCCCCTCGGGCCGGCTGGTCCCCGCCGGGCTTGAGGGGGGGACACTGGCCCGCTGCGCCGCCCAGTCCTCCCTGCTGGTAAACTGCACCAGCCTGGGCATGGAGGGCTGCCCCGGCCAATTTGAGGCGTTCGACTTTCTGGACAAGCTGCCCCACGGCGCGGCGGTGTTCGACCTGATCTATCACCCCGCCCAGACGCAGCTGCTCGCCCAGGCGCAGCGCCGGGGTCTGCCCGCCATGAACGGCCTGCCCATGCTGGTGTGGCAGGCGGTGCTGGCCCTGGAGCACTTCCTGGGCCGGCCCCTGGACCGCAAAGCCATGGCGGCAGCGGCAACTGCCGCGCTCAATGAAATTTGAGGTGATATTATGTTAAAACCACAACGCTTGCGCCCCGGCGACAAGGTCGCCGTCGTCTCCCTGTCCAGAGGAATGCTGGGGGAGCCGCAGTTTCTCCACAAATACCACCTGGCCCGTGAGCGGCTGGAGCGGGACTACGGCCTCCAGGTCGTGGCCATGCCCAACGCCCTGAAGGGCGAGGACTACCTGTACCGCCACCCGGAGGCCAGGGCCCAGGACCTGATGGACGCCTTCCGGGACCCCGAGGTCAAGGCGGTGTTCTGCGCCATCGGCGGGGACGACACCATCCGGCTCCTGCCCTACATCGACTTTGACGTGCTGAAAAACAACCCCAAAATCTTCACCGGCTTCTCCGACACCACCTCCAACCACTTCATGATGTACAAGGCGGGGCTGGTGTCCTACTACGGCGGGGCGGTGATGAACAACTGGGCGGAGTACGGGGCCATCAACGAGTACACGGCCCAGGCGTTCGACAAGACCCTGTTCCACCCCCAGGCCACCTGGACCATCCCCGCCAGCGGGTTTTGCAGCTATGAGACGGACAAGGTGTGGTGGGACGAGGCCAACATCAACCAAACCATCCCCCGGTTCCCCAACCGCGGCTATGAAATCCTCCAGGGGGAGGGCAAGGTGTCCGGCCCCCTGCTGGGGGGCTGCGTGGATGTGTTCGAGATGCTGTTCGGCACGTCCCTGTGGCCCTCGGCTGAGGAGTGGCGGGGCAAGCTGTTGCTGCTGGAGACCAGCGAGGACGACATCGGGCCGGACTGGCTGACCTGGTTCCTCCGGGGCCTACAGGCCCAGGGGGTGCTCCACGCCGTCAACGGCATCGTGGTGGGCAAGCCCGCCTTCGCGGACAAGCTGGAGCCCTATAAGGAGGCTCTCCGCCAGGTGGTGGGCTTTGAGGCGGGATTGCCCGGCCTGCCCATTCTGTATAACGTGAACGTGGGCCACGCCTACCCCATCGGCCTGTTCCCCCTGGGGCTGGAGTACGAGATCGACTGCGGGGCAAAGACTTTGACCCTGCTGGAGCCCGCCACGCGGTGAGGAGACGGCGATGAAAAAAGCGGCAAAAATCGCCCTGGCTGTCTTCGGGGCGCTGGCTCTGCTGCTCCTGCTCTGCTTCATCAACCACCAGGTGCAGCTCCGGCGGGAGAGCAAATGGTTCGTCCCCCTGGGAACCTTGGTAGAGGTGGACGGCCGCCAAATGAGCGTCTATACCCAGGGCGGGGGAGCGGAAACCCTGGTCTTCCTGTCGGGCAGCGGCACCTGCTCCCCCATCCTGGACTTCAAGGCCCTCTACTCCCAGCTCGGCGGCTATCAAATTGCGGTGCCCGAGCGCTTCGGCTATGGCTTCAGCGACGTGACAGACCTGTCAAAAGACCTTGACACCGTATTGGAGCAGACCCGCGCCGCCCTCGCTGCGGCGGGGCTGGAGCCCCCCTATGTCCTGTGCCCCCACTCCATGTCCGGGCTGGAGGCGCTGTACTGGGCGCAGCAATACCCGGAGGAGGTGCGGGCCATCATCGGGCTGGATATGTCCGTCCCCGCCGCCTATGAGGGGATGTCCATCAGCGCCCCCCTCCTGCGGCTGCTGCAATTTGGGGGCGCCAGCGGCGTTACCCGGTTTCTCCCAATCGCGTCGGACAGCGCCGCCATTCAGAGCGGGGCGCTGTCCGGGGCGGAACAGGATATCTACCGCGCCATATTCTACCGCCGCACCATGACCGCCGATATGGTAAACGAGGCCCTGTGCGTCAAGGACAATGCAAGGGTCGTGGCCCAGGGCGGGATGCCCGGCGTCCCCATCCTGATGTTCTGCTCCGACGGCAGCGGCGGCACCGGCTTCACCAAGGAGGAGTGGCGGGCCGTCCAGGCCGGATTCGCGGCAGACTGTCCAGACGCGCGGCTGGTGGAGCTGGAGTGCGGCCACTACGTCCACGATTTTGAGTATGAGCGCCTCGCGGCGGAAATCAACGAGTTTTTAAATCAATAAGGAGTGCGCTATGGAGCTTTCAGCCAACGCCAAAATCAACCTCACCCTGGACATCCTCCGCAGACGGGAGGACGGCTACCACGATTTGCAGATGGTGATGCAGTCCGTCACCCTGGCCGACGCGCTCACCCTCACCCCCGCCCAGGGGGAGGAGGGCTGCGCCGCCTCCAACCTGCACTTTCTGCCCACCGGAGGGAAAAACCTGACCCAGATGGCCGCCGCCGCTTTCCGGGCGGCCGCCGGAACCGGGGGCGAGGTGGACGTGTCCATTCAAAAGCACATCCCCGTGTGCGCGGGGCTGGCCGGGGGCAGCGCCGACGCCGCCGCCGTCCTGCGGGCCATGAATGCGCTCACAGGGGCGGGGCTGTCCCTCGCCCGGCTGGCCGAAATTGGGGCGCGGGTGGGCTCCGACGTGCCCTTCTGCGTGCTGGGCGGCGCCGCTCTGGCCGAGGGGCGCGGGGAGCGCCTCACCCCCCTGCCCTGCCTGCCCTTCTGCCACATCGTCATCTGCAAGCCCCCCTTCTCCGTCTCCACCCCCCAGCTCTTTTCACGGGTGAACGTGCGGAAAATCGTCCGCCGGCCGGACACCGCCGGGGTGATCGCCGCCCTGAACGCCGGGGATCTGACCGGGGTGGCCCGGCGGATGTATAACGTCTTCGAGGACGTGCTGGACCGCCGGCGCTATGGCGAGATCGCCTCCATCAAGGCCGCGCTCATCGACTGCGGGGCACTGGGGGCGTCCATGTCGGGCAGCGGGCCCTCCGTCTTCGGCCTGTTCCCCCGCCTGGAGGACGCCCAGGCCGCCCAGGAGCGGCTGCTGGGCTCCTACCGGGACGTATTTCTGTGCGCCCCGGCGGAAAAAAATGTTTGACTCTTTCCCGCCGCCTGGTTATAAAATCAAAAAACACCGTCCATACTGTACCCATCGCCCATGGCGGGCGGCAAACGGTACATAGGACGGTGTTTTTTATGACTTCTTCTAAGCTTCGCCTCTGGGAATCGGCCCTGCTGCTGGCCTTCGGCCTGACGCTGACGGCGGGAGTGTGGGCCTCGGCCAGCGAGGCCGCCCTGGCAGGGCAGGTGCTGCGCCTGCACGTGGTGGCCAACTCCGACTCCCAGGAGGACCAGGCGCTGAAGCTGCTGGCCCGGGACGCAGTGCTGGAGCGGGCCTCTGCGCTGCTGTATGGCGTCTCCGACCGGCAGGGGGCGGAGGCCACCCTGGCCCCCCATCTGGACGAGCTGGCCCTGGCCGCCTCCCAGGCCCTGGCGGACGCCGGGTGCGGGGACGAGGTCCGCGTGACCCTCACCGACCAGTGGTTCCCCACCAAGGCATACGACGGCTTTTCCCTGCCCGCGGGGCAGTACCGGGCGCTGCGGGTGAGCATCGGGGAGGGGGCCGGGCAAAACTGGTGGTGCGTGGTGTTCCCGCCGCTGTGCCTGGCCTCCGTCACCGAGGAGAGCGTGGAGACCGCGGCCGGCCAAGTGCTCAGCGAGGACCAGGTGGCCCTCATCACCGGGCAGGACGGGGGCTATGTGCTCAAGTTCCGCCTCATCGAGTGGTGGGAGGAGCTGCTGCAAAAGCTGGAGGGATGACAGCGCGGCGCGTGGAACTCCACGCGCCGCGTTTCAGCGTTTTTCTTAGAAGACGGCGACCACGCCGCCGCCGTAGGTCTCGTCGATGTAGGCCTTAACCTCATCGGACTGGAGGGCCTTCAGCAGCTTCTGGATGGCCTCGTCGTTCTCACGGCCCTCCTTCACCGCCAGCACGTTGGCATAGGCCACGCCCGCGGTGCCATCGGCGGACTCGATGGCCAGGGCATCCTCCGCCTTCAGCCCCGCGCCGATGGCGTAGTTGCCGTTGATGACGGCCACGTCCACGTCCTGGAGGGTGGTGGTGAGCAGGTTTGCGGTGAGCTCCTTGATATCATAGTTGTGGGGATTCTCCGCGATGTCGGACACGGTGGGCTCCAGGCCCACGCCGTCCTTCAGGGTGATCAGCCCCTGCTCCTGGAGCAGCAGCAGGGCGCGGCCGCCGTTGGTGGCGTCGTTGGGGATGGCGATGGTAGCGCCGTCCGCCAGGGCGTCCAGGCTGGCGGTCTTGCCGGCGTAGATGCCGAAGGGCTCATAGTGGATGCTGCCCACGCTTACCAGGTGGGTGCCGTTGGCCTCGTTAAAGTTGTTCATGTAGGTGATGTGCTGGAAGTAGTTGGCGTCCAGCTGGCCGTCCTCTACATTATTATTGGGCAACACATAGTCGTCATAGGGGACGACTTCCAGCGTAACGTTTTCCTTGGCCAGCAGGTCCTTGACCACGTTTTCCAGAATCTCCTGGTGGGGCGTGGGGGAGGCGCCCACCTTGATGGTGACGGCTTCGTTGGACTTTCCGCCGCAGGCGGACAGCAGGGACAGGCAGCTAACGCAGGCCAGCGCAAGGGCCAAAATCTTCTTTTTCATTTCAGTTGCTCCTTTTCCATTTGGTTTTTTGTTTTATGTGAGCCGCTCTCGCGGGAATCACCGGGCGGGTGGGGCACAAAAAAACGCCCCTGACAGATGTCAAGGACGAGAGCCTTCTCGGCTTCGTGGTACCACCTTGCTTCACCCGCCCCTCGCGGTGGCGGGCCTTACCGGGTACTGACATACCCTGGCGCTGTGACGGGCGCTCCCGTCATGACCTATCGGCTTACACCTGTCGGCCATGCGGCTCCGAGGCCATGTTCGGCGCGGCCTTCCGTACCCGTTTCCAGCTCCCCGGGCTCTCTGTGCCGTATCTCCGCGCGTACTCTCCTCATCATTGCCTTTGCAGTGCTATAAAATTTTTTGTGTCCCACCCCCTTCGGGGGTGGGGCGCAGGCAATCCAGCCATTGCCTGTCAGTGCTATGCAGCTTTTGCAATCCGTCTTGGATTGTTGTTTCATAGTTTAACGCAACAAAGCGGTTTTGTCAATGGGGCAGTTTGCACATAAGTAGGAACGGACAAATCCATTCGCTTTGTCCGTTCCTACAAAATCGTGCCGCCCTCACAGCGCGCCGGGGCCCCTTCTCTCCTTCGCCGCCTGCCGCTTGAGGATTTTCGCGGCAGCCTTCCAGCTCTTGCCTGTGATCCGCCGGTCCATACGGATGGCGGTGCGGGTGCCGATGGTCTGGAAAATCTGCACCAGAATAATAAGTACCACCACCGCCGTATACAGCACGATCATCTGCTGCCGCCCCCAACCCCGCATGAGGGCCATGGATCCCAGCCCGCCGCCGCCTATGGCCCCCGCCATGGCACCGTAGCCCAGGATGTTCACAAACGCGGTGGTCAACCCGGTCACCAGGGAGGGCAAGCTCTCGGGCAGCATGACCTTCCACACAATTTGAAAGGTGGAGCAGCCCATGGCCTGGGCCGCCTCGATGAGCCCCCGGTCCATCTCCCGCAGGGAGCTCTCCACCAGCCGGGCCACAAAGGGGAACGCCGCCACTGTCAGGGGCACCAGCACGCCCACCGTGCCCAGAGTAGTGCCCAGGATAATCCGGGACAGGGGCATGACCAGCACCATCAGGATGAGGAAGGGCACCGAGCGCAGCAGGTTAATCACCACGTTGAGCACCTGCATCAGCGCGGGGGACAGCGGACGGATTCCGTCCTTCTCCCCGGTGACCAGCAGCACTCCCAGGGGCAGGCCGATGAGATAGGCGAAGGCCGTGGCGACAACAGTAGAGTAGATGGTCTCCCACACGGCAAAGGGGATGCTGTCCACCAGATAGGTGATTTGGTCCGCCGCCTTGGCATCGGTGACGGAGAGGATTGAAATGATCCAGTCAGCCATGGTAATCCCGCACCTCCTCCACCGTCACGTTGGGCTGATTTTTGATGTACGCCATGGCCTTGGCGGCCTCGGCCGAGTCCTCGGGCAGACCCAGCAGCATGGTGCCGAAGGCCTGGCCGTTCACGTTGCGGGTGTCCGCGCCTAAAATGTTCACCTTCACGCCGCAGTCGATGGCAAGCGTGGCGATGAGCGGCTCGTAGCTGGAGCCGCCGTTAAAGGCGATGCGCACCACGTTGGCGGCGGGCAGCCGGTCGATGCGCACCCCGTCGGGGTAGACCAGGCGGCGGCCCGCCTCCGACTGGGGGTTGGAGAACACCTGCTCCACCGTCCCCGTCTCCATCACCCGGCCGTGGTCCAGAATGGCCACGTGGGTGCAGATCTCCTCCACCACCGCCATCTCGTGGGTGATGACCACTACGGTGATGCCCAGGCGCCGGTTGATGTCCTTCACCAGATGCAGAATGTCCCGGGTGGTCTTGGGGTCCAGGGCGGAGGTGGCCTCGTCGCACAGCAGAATCTCCGGGTCCGAGGCCAGGGCCCGGGCGATGGCGATGCGCTGCTTCTGTCCGCCGGACAGCTGGGCGGGATAGGCCTCCGCCTTGTCGGGCAGGCCCACCGTCTCCAGCAGCTCCCGCGCCCGCCGCTCCGCGTCCGCCTTTTTAACCTGGGCAATCTCCATGGGGAAACAGATGTTGGCCAGACAGGTGCGCTGCATCAGCAGGTTGAACTGCTGGAAGATCATGCTGATGGACCGCCTCCGGGCGATGAGCTGCTTCTGGCTCATGGCGCACAGGTCCGCCCCGTCGATGAGCACCTGGCCGGAGGTGGGCCGCTCCAGCAGATTGATGCACCGCACCAGGGTGGACTTGCCCGCGCCGCTCATGCCCACAATGCCGTACACCTCCCCGTCCCCGATGGTGAGGGACACGTCGGTGAGGGCGTGGAGCTCTCCCTCGACGGTGGGGAAGGACTTGGACAGGTTTTTCAATTCAATCATGGGTTTCTCTCCCCTCTCTGGGGTCAAAGGATGGCTTTATTCTATTCCATTCCCCCGGCCCTTGTCAAGCACCCGCTACCCAAACCGCCCGGTGATATAGTTCTGAGTGCGCGGATCCTTCGGGGCGGAGAATACCCCCTGGGTGTCCCCCGCCTCCACCAGCTCCCCCTGGAGGAAAAAGGCGCACTGGTCCGACACCCGCACCGCCTGCTGCATATTGTGGGTGACGATGACGATGGTGTACCGCTCCCGCAGCTGGGCGATGAGCTCCTCAATTTTAGAGGTGGAGATGGGGTCCAGGGCCGAGGTGGCCTCGTCCATGAGCAGCACGTCCGGCTCCACCGCCAGAGCCCGGGCGATGCAGATGCGCTGCTGCTGCCCGCCGGACAGGGACAGGGCCGAGCGCTTCAGCCGGTCCTTCACCTCGTCCCAGATGGCCGCCTGCCGCAGAGATTTTTCCACGATGGCGTCCAGCTCCCCGTGCCGCCTGATTCCATGGGTGCGGGGGCCGTAGGCCACGTTGTCGTAAATGGACATGGGAAAGGGGTTGGGCTTTTGGAACACCATGCCCACCTGCCGCCGCAGGGTGGTGACATCCACCGCCGGGTCGAAAATGCTCCTCCCCCGGTAGACAATCTCCCCCTCCACCCGCACGCCGGGGATGAGCTGCGTCATCCGGTCCAGCGTCTTGAGAAAGGTGGATTTTCCGCAGCCCGACGGCCCGATGAGGGCAGTTACCCGGTTTTCCAGCACGTCCAGGCTCACCCCCTTCAGCGCCTGGACGCTCCCATACCACAGGCTCAGCGCCTGGGTGCGCAGTACGGCCTCCACAGGCTACCTTCCCCCCTTCCGCTTTTTCAGCCGCCGCCCCGTCCAGGCCGCAGCCAGGTTGAGGAGCAGCGTAATCACCATGAGCACCGCGGCGATGGCCATGGCGGTGTCCATATCCCCGTACTCGTTCACGTACACATACAGCGACACGCTCAGGGTGGCCGACGGCGCGTACAGCGCCCGGAAAAAGCCCCCCAGCCCCGCCGACGCCCCCGCGGTGAACAGCAGCGCCGCCGACTCGCCCATAATGCGCCCCACCGCCAGGATGCAGCCGGTGACAATGCCGTCCGCCGCGTTGGGCAGCACCACGGTGCGCACCATGCGCCACTGGCCCGCCCCCAGGCCCAGCGCCCCCTCCCGGTAGGACTGGGGCACCGTCTTCAGCGACTCCTGGGTGGTGCGCATCACCACCGGCAGGATCATCACCACCAGGGTCAGCCCGCCAGCCAGCGTGCCCGTGCCAAAGCCCAGCAGGCGCACGAAAAACAGCATCCCCACCAGGCCAAACAGAATGGAGGGCAGGCCGGACAGCGTCTCGGCGGCAAACTCGATGGCCCCCACCCACCGCCCGCCCCGGGCATATTCCGTGAGGTACACCGCCGCCCCCACCCCCAGGGGAAGGGCCGCCGCCATGGACAGGAGGATGATATACAGCGTGTTTAAAATGTTGGGCAGAATGCCGTTTGTGTCATTCAAATAGCTGCGCTGTCCGGACAGCAGCTCCCAGGTCACGTGCCGCAGCCCCTGCCACAGCACGCAGCCGATGATCAGCGCCAGCACCCCACAGGTCAGCCCCGCGCTCAGCCACAGGGAACCCCGGCGCACGCCGTCCATCAGGCGGCGCTTTTTTGACAGCCCCTCCATATTCACTCCTCCCCCGCGCCCCGGATCACTCCATGGAGGGCCGCGTTCACCAGCATGATGAACAAGAACAGCACCAGCCCAATGGAAAACAGGGCCCGCCGCCACAGGGAGCCCATGGGGGCATAATTCATCTCGGAGGCGATGGCCGTGGTGAGAAAGCGCACGGCGGTGAAGGGACCGGCGGGCAGGTTGGCCACGTTGCCGGACACCATGATGATGGCCATGGCCTCCCCCAAGGCCCGCCCCACCCCCAGGGCCGCCGCCGTGGCCACCCCGGACCGGGCGGCGGGCAGGGACACCCGGAACATGGTCTCCGCAGGGGTGGCCCCCAGGGCCAGGGACGCCTCCTCATATTCCCTCGGCACCGCCCGCAGCGCGGTCTCCGCCACCCGCACGATGGAGGGCAGAATCATCACCGACAGCACCAGCACCGCCGAGAGCAGATTGGCCCCCGAGGGCAGGGAAAACGCGCGCTGCACCGCGGGCACCAGCACCACCATGCCCACCAGGCCGTACACCACCGACGGAATGCCCGCCAGCAGGGCCACCGCGGCCCGGATGGCCTTGGCCCACCCCGGCCGGGCCGTCTTGGCCAGGAACAGAGCGGTGAGCACCCCGACGGGCACCCCCAGCAGCACCGCTCCCCCCGTCCCCGCCATGGAGGTGAGCAGGAAGGGCAGGATGCCGTACTGCTCCTGCTGGGGATTCCAGGTGTCCCCCAGCACAAACCGGACCAGGCCAAGCTCCTGAATGGCGGGCACGCCGGCAAACACCAGGTATACGCTGATAAACAGCACCGCCCCCACCGCCGTCAGCCCGCACAGGAAAAACAGGGCCTTAATCCCCCCTTCCACCCGTTTTCTGTTCAGCATTTTTTCATGGCTCATATTCCTCTCTCCCCTCCTGCGCCGTGGGCACCGCCCCCGCCCGGCGGATGAGCTCCGCCGCCTGGGGCGAAACCGCCCAGGCAAAAAACGACCGGGCCGGTTCCGTCAGCCCCTCCTGCCGGGTGACCAGCACAAAGGGCCGCTGGACGGGATAGCTGCCGTCCAGCACCGTCTCCTCCGTGCACGCCGCCCCGTCGATGGTCACAAGCTTGATTCCCTCCTGGCCTTCCACCGCGGACAGGGAAGCGTAGCCCACGGCCCCGCCGGCGGTGTTGCCCCGCACCGCCTCCACCACCGCCCCGGTGGAGATAAGCTCCTGGGTCAAAACGCACCGGCCCTGGGTGCCGGTGGCCTGCTCGAAGCCGTCCCGCGTGCCCGAGCCGGCCTCCCGCCCCACCGGCGCGATGGGCACGTCCGCCCCGCCCACCTGGGCCCAGTTGGTCACCGCGCCGGTGTACACGTCGGCCAGCTGCTGCGCCGTGAGATTGTCCACGGGATTGTCCTCGCTGACGATGATGGCGATGCCGTCCAGGGCTACAATGGTCTCCACCAGCCCCCGCTCCCGCTCCGCGCCCTTCAGCCGCCGGGAGCTCAGGCCGATGTGGGCGTCCCCGGTGATGGCGGCCTCCACCCCCGCCGAGGAGCCGCCCCCCTCTACGCTCACCACCACATCCGGGTGGTCCAGGCCGTACTGCTCGGCCAAAATCCCCATCACGCCGTCCATGGAGGAGGAACCCAGCGCCGTCACCCGGTTGCCCGGTCCCCCGCAGGCGGACAGGCTCAGCGACAAAATGAGCGCCGGAAGAACCGCTTTGCACAGCTTCATCCCCTCAGCCTCCCTTCGCCGCGTACCACCGCAGCACCTCGGTGGTGCCCTCCCGCCGCAGCGCCACGCAGGACACCAGCGCGTCCGCCCCCAGCACGATGAGAACCGGCGGGGCCAGCCAGGTGGGAATGGCCGAGGTTAGGCGCGATACCAGCGGGTGCAGGCCGTATACCAGCGCCAGGGCCAGCGCCGCCCAGCACAGGGAAAACTGGGGGCACACCAGCCCGCCCAGGCTGCCGGGAAGGTGGGCGTAATCCCAAAACTCCACCCCCAGGGCAAAGCGGTAAAAAAGCCCCATGAGAAGCTCCGCCCCGGTGGCGGCCAGCCCCCCCGCCAGCGCCACCCACAGCGGCCCCCTTTCCAGCGGGGCCAGCCATACAATCAGGCACGCCCCCAGCCCGTACACCGGGCACAGGGGCAGCAGCAAAAAGCACTTGCGGTCCCGCTTGGGGTGGCCGGAAATCCGGGCAAAGGCCACCTCCAGCAGAAAGCCCGCGAAGCTGTATAGGATAAAGTACCAAAGCCAGCGCATGAAAATCCCCCCGCTTTTTCATTCCTGATGATTAGGATGGAAAAACGAAGGGATTCCATGCAAGACAATTTTTAGTTTTTGTGGGCAATGCGGCGGCGCAGGACATACAGTACTACCGTTACTGCGGCGCTCAGCAGCAGATACAGGACAAACCAATAGGTCACTGCCCGCAGGGGCGTACCCGTCCACCGGATGTGCTCGAACAGCCATCCAAGGGCCAGGCACACCAGGTCGGGGAACACGAGCCAGCAAGCGGTCATGTAAAAGCTCATCCGGGCCAGGGGCCGGCCGTCCCCCATCCGGGGCGTGGCCAGCTCGAACAGCATCACGCCCAGCAACTGGATGATGAAGCCGGCGATCAGCGGCCTGACCGTATGGCCGCCGACCCGATAAAAGATGAACGCGACCGCCAGCCCCACGGCGCACACGCCCAGGGACAGCACAAGCGCGTTGTGAATCCAGCCCGATTCATCCAGATGGGTCTCGCCAGGGGCGGCGGGCCGGGGCTGGACCGCGCCTGGGTCGTCCACCTCGTCCCGGAGCAGGTAGTCGCAGCTCACGCCGAACAGGCGGCTGAGCTGAAGCACGTTTTCCGTGTCCGGCGTGCTCTCGTCCAGCTCCCATTTGCTCACCGCCTGACGGGACACGGTGAGCCGGGCGGCAAGCTGCTCCTGGGACAGGCCGTTTTGTTTGCGCAGCTTTTGTAATTTTTCTCCCAATTTCATAACATGATACCTCCTGAACGCGGCGGCGCGCCGGATCCGTCGACGTGTCCTTATGATAGCCGCTTTCCCCTTTGCGGTCAACCAAATCGGGCTGGAATCTGCGCAACTTCAGGTTGCGGAGCCGTCGCGAGCAGCGGGCTAAGCGCGGAGCGGAGCGAAAATCGGTAGGGGCCAAAGACTCTGGAGGATTTTCGCGAAGTCGGAGAGCTTAGAACCGCGTCGCGAGCAGGCACAGCACGACTTCAGGTTGCGCAGCCGTCGCGAGCAGCCTGGATGGAGCGAAGCGAAGGCAAAAGCC
>CAJULM010000002.1:113115-138115 GCA_910587285.1 uncultured Oscillospiraceae bacterium
TGGTTTTGCCTGAGTCGCAGCGAAGCCAGGCGTCGCGAGCAGGCGCAGCACGACTCCAGGTTGCGCAGCCGTCGCGAGCAGCCTGGATGGAGCGAAGCGAAGGCAAAAGCCCAGCCGGCGCAAAGCGGGGGCTGGTTTTGCCTGAGTCGCAGCGAAGCCAGGCGTCGCGAGCAGGCGCAGCACGACTACAGCCCGCAAGCAGATTTTTCTTGCCGAACGGACCCGGTTGTGCTAAGATTTGTTAAAATGCGTCAGAGAGGGGGAGCGGGGCCGCAGACCGGGCGGCGGCCCCAAGCAACACAATGTGCAATCAAATTGGATTTGACAACCAGCGGTATCTGGAAACCCAGTCCGCCCGCATCCGGGAGCGCATCGCCCAGTTCGGCGGCAAGCTTTACCTGGAGTTCGGCGGCAAGCTGTTCGACGACCACCACGCCGCCCGAGTGCTGCCCGGCTTCGCCCCGGACAGCAAAATCCGAATGCTGCTGGAGCTGCGCGGCAGCGTGGAGATGGTGCTGGTGATCAACGCCGCCGCCATCGAGCAGAACAAGGTCCGGGGGGATTTGGGCATCACCTACGACGAGGACGTGCTGCGCCTCATCGACACCTTCCGGGAGCAGGGGCTGTACGTGGGCAGCGTGGTTATCACCCGGTACGCCGGCCAGGCCGCGGCGGACGCCTTTAAGCGCCGCCTGGAGGGGCTGGGCGTGCAGGTCTACCTCCACTATCCCATCCCCGGCTATCCCCACGACGTGGCGCGCATCGTGTCCGAGGACGGCTTCGGCAAAAATGACTACATCGAGACCACCCGGCCCCTGGTGGTGGTCACCGCCCCCGGCCCCGGCTCGGGAAAAATGGCCACCTGCCTGTCTCAGCTCTACCATCACCACCGGCGGGGGGTGCGGGCGGGCTACGCCAAGTTTGAGACCTTCCCCATCTGGAACCTGCCCCTGAAGCACCCGGTGAACCTGGCCTATGAGGCCGCCACCGCCGACCTGAACGACGTGAACATGATCGACCCCTTCCACCTCCAGGCCTACGGGGAGACCACGGTGAACTACAACCGGGATGTGGAGGTCTTCCCGGTGCTCCAGGCCATGTTCGAGGAGATCATGGGGGAAAGCCCCTATAAATCCCCCACGGACATGGGGGTCAATATGGTGGGGCGGTGCATCGTGGACGACGAGGCAGTGTGCGCCGCCGCCAAGCAGGAGATTGTCCGGCGGTACTACGCCGCCCTGTGCGACCGCCGCCGGGGCCAGGGCAGCGACGAAACCATCTACAAGCTGGAGCTGCTGATGAAGCAGGCCCAGGCCGGGGCCGAGCTGCGCCCGGTGATTGCCGCCGCCGAGGAAAAGGAGGAGGAGACGGGCGAGCCCGCCGCCGCCATCCAGCTGCCCGACGGACGCCTCGCCGTGGGCAAGACCTCGGAGCTGATGGGGGCCGCCGCCGCCGCCCTGCTCAACGCGCTGAAGGCGCTGGCGGGCATCGACCGGCCGGAGCACCTCATCTCCCGGGAGGCCATCGAGCCCATCCAGGCGCTGAAAATCGGCCACCTGGGCAGCCGCAACCCCCGGCTACACAGCGACGAGGTGCTCATCGCCCTGGCCATCTCCACCGCCACGGTGCCCCTGGCCGCCCGGGCGCTGGACAGTCTGGACCAGCTGCGGGACTGCGAGGCCCACTCCTCTGTCATCCTCACCGCCGCCGACAGCGGAACCTATTCCAAGCTGGGGCTGCGCCTGACGTGCACGCCCAAGTATCAAAGCAATCAGAGGCTCTATCACAAATAAAAATGCCCTCCCCCGCCCTTGACTTGTCCCACCTGCGGGCGTAAAATAAACCGTTCAACAGAAAACCGGCAGGACCGGGCAAGAGCGCGCGGCCCCGCCTGCCGCAGAGGGAGGAATCCGTATGGCCAAGGGCACGAAATTCATCTTCGTCACCGGCGGCGTGGTGTCCGGACTGGGCAAGGGCATCACGGCGGCGTCTTTAGGCCGGCTTTTGAAGCAGCGGGGGCTGCGGGTGCGGGTGCAAAAGCTGGACCCCTACCTCAATGTGGACCCGGGCACCATGTCCCCCTATCAGCACGGGGAGGTCTTCGTCACCGACGACGGGGCGGAGACCGACCTGGACCTGGGCCACTACGAGCGGTTTATCGACGAAAACCTCACCGTGAACTCCTCGGTGTCCGCCGGGCGGGTCTACTGGAACGTCCTCAACCGGGAGCGGGAGGGGGACTATTTAGGGGGCACGGTGCAGATCATCCCCCACATCACCGACGAGATCAAGCGGCACATCTACGCTCTGGAGGCCCCCGATGTGGACGCGGCCATTGTGGAGATCGGCGGCACCGTGGGCGACATTGAGAGCCAACCCTTTTTGGAGGCCATCCGGCAGGTGGCCGCCGAGCGGGGGCGGCAGAACGTGATGTTTATCCATGTGTCCCTCATCGTGTCCATCCCCGGCTCCGGGGAGCTGAAGTCCAAGCCCACCCAGCACTCGGCCAAGGAGCTGCTCGGCCTGGGCATTCAGCCCGACGTGATCATGTGCCGCAGCGACTCCCCCATCCCCCAGGAGATTCTGGATAAAATCTCCCTGTTCTGCAATATCCCGGCGGATCACGCCATCCCCAACCTGACGGCGGAGCTGCTGTACGAGGTGCCCCTCATGCTGGAGCGGGAGGGGCTGGCCGACGTGGTGGTTCGGCGCTTAGGACTGATCTGCCACGCGCCGGACCTCACCGAGTGGGCCACCATGGTCCACCGGGCCAAGCATCCCGCGGGAGCCGTCACCATCGCCCTGGTAGGCAAGTACGTGGGGCTGCACGACGCATATCTGTCGGTAGCGGAGGCGCTGACCCACGGCGGCATCGAAAACGGTGTCTCGGTGGACATCCGCTGGGTCAATTCCGAGGAGGTCACGGCGAATACGGCAGACCGACTGCTGGCGGGCGTCCAAGGCATTTTGGTGCCCGGCGGCTTCGGGAACCGGGGCATCGAGGGCAAAATCGAGGCCATCCGGCACGCCCGGGAAAACAAGATCCCCTTCCTGGGCATCTGCCTGGGGATGCAGCTGGCGGTGGTGGAGTTCGCCCGAAACGTGTGCGGCCTGACGGGGGCCCATTCCGCCGAGCTGGACCCCCAAACGCCCCACCCCGTCATCGACCTCATGCCCGACCAGGTGGGGGTGACGGCCAAGGGCGGCACCATGCGGCTGGGGAGCTATCCCTGCCGGCTGGCGGAGGGTTCACTAGCAGCGGCCGTCTACGGCGCGCAGGAGATCAGCGAACGCCACCGCCACCGCTACGAGTTCAACAACGACTACCGGGAGGCGCTGACAAAGGCGGGACTGGTTTTGTCCGGCCTGTCCCCGGACGGGCGGCTGGTGGAGATGGTGGAGCTGCCGGGCCACCCCTGGTTCGCGGCGGGGCAGTTCCACCCGGAGCTGAAGTCCCGGCCCAACCGGGCCCACCCCCTGTTCCGGGAGTTTATAGAAGCAGCCAAAACAAACGCAGTCCCGGTCAGATGACCGGGGCTGCGCCCTTTTGCCTTTATTCCACCGGCACGACCCATCCATAGGGGTCCGGCTCGGTGCCCCACTGGATGCCCGTGAGGGTGTCGTACAGCCGCTGGGTGAGGCGGCCGATTTTGCCGCCGCTCACCTCCACCTTCACGTCTCCCTCCGCCAGCAGGCCGATGGGGGACACCACCGCCGCCGTGCCCGTGCCCCAGGCCTCCTCCAGCTCGCCCGCCTGGGCGGCGTCAAACAGCTCCTGGGCGGTGATGAGCCGCTCCTCCACGCTGTAGCCCCAGTCCCGCAGCAGCTCCAGGCAGCTCTTGCGGGTGATGCCGGGCAGCACCGAGCCGGTGAGCTCGGGCGTCACCACCGTGCCGCCGATTTTGAACATCACGTTCATGGAGCCCACCTCCTCGATATACTTTCGGTGGACGCCGTCCAGCCACAGCACCTGGGAATAGCCCTGCTCCTCCGCCCGCTCGCCGGCGCGGATGGAGGCGGCGTAATTTCCGCCGCACTTGGTGAAGCCCGTGCCCCCCTTCACGGCCCGCACGTCCTCGTCCTCCACATAGATTTTCACCGGGTTGATCCCCTCGGGGTAGTACGCCCCCACGGGGCAGCAGATGACGGCGAACAGATAGCTGTGGGAGGCGTGCACGCCTAAGCCGTTGTCGGTGGCGATGATGAAGGGGCGGATATAGAGGGACGCGCCCACCTTGCTGGGCACCCAGCGCTCGTCCGCGCCCACCACCGCCTTGACGGCCTGGACAAAGTCCTCCTCCGGAAGCTCCGGAATGCACAGCCGCCGGCAGGAGGAGTTCATCCGCGCCGCGTTCTCATAGGGGCGGAACAGCTGCACCTTCCCCTCCGGGGTGCGGTAGGCCTTCATGCCCTCGAAAATCTCCTGAGCGTAGTGGAACACCATGCACGACAGCTCGAAGGGCAGCGGGCCGTAGGGCACAACCCGGGGGTCGTGCCAGCCCTGGCCGGCGTCGTAATTCATCAAAAACATATGGTCCGTAAAGGTTCTGCCAAACACCAGCTTGTCCGGATCGGGCAGGGGCTTTGGAGCTGTTGTTCGGGTGATTTGAATGTCCAGCATAGCGGTCGGCTCCTTCTTTTGTAGATTAGCCCCATTATATCAGCAGCAGGGGCCGGGCGCAACGGCGAATTTGAAAATTCCCCGCTCTCCGGGAAGTTTAGGCGGAATTATGTGCTGCGCCCTTGTTTTTGCCGTTTTGATTTGCTATAATTGATTATCTATGGAAACAGCCCTGCCTGGGCGACGACGGAAAGAGGTGTGCTACGTGTATCAAAAGCTGACGCGGACGCTGGCTCCCCGAATCGGCTTCTACTTCGCGGTCATGCTGGCCTTTGCCGGCGTCACCGCTCTGCTGGGACAGCACCAGGCCGCAGTGGCGGAACTGGTGGTGGTGGCGGCGCTGTTCTTGGGCTACTTGGCCTCCGGCCTGCGCCGGCAGCGGGAGGCCGCTCAGTACCTGAAGGAGCTGCTGAGCAGCATGGACCAGGCCACCCGGGACAGCACCCTCAACTGCCCCCTTCCCCTGGTGATGTTCCAGCCCGACACCGACGAGGTGGTGTGGTCCAACGACCGCTTTTTGCGCATCACCGGCGACCAGGAGGGGCTGTTCGACACCAAGCTGTCCGACCTGGCCCCCCACTTCGACAGCCGCTGGCTGCTGGAGGGCAAAAACGAGTGCCCCAGCGAGGTGGAGCTCAACGGCCGGCGCTATCAGGTGTTCGGCGACATGGCCCACCCCGCCGCCGGAAAGGATGGGGCGCTGCTGGCCACCACCTACTGGCTGGACGTGACGGAGCTGGCCAACACCCGGGACCTCCACAAGTCCTCCCGGCCCGTGCTGGCCCTGCTGCTGCTGGACAACTACGAGGACGCCATCAAGGGTCAGGATGAAAACATCCGCTCGGCCATGCTCAGCCAAATCGTTCAGCGCCTCACCCAATGGACCCAGGACGCCCACGGCGCCTTCCTCCGCCTGGACCGGGACCGTTACCTGTTTCTCTTTGAGGAGCAGTATCTGGCCGGCTTCAAGGCGGAAAAGTTCTCCCTGCTGGACAGCGTGCGGGAGGTGGTCAATCCCGCCGGCATCCCCGCCACCGTCTCCATCGGCATCGGCGTGGACGGGGACAGCTTCGAGGAGCTCTACCGCTTCGCCAACCTGTCGGTGGAGATGGCCCTGTCCCGGGGCGGCGACCAGGCGGTGGTGAAAAACCGCTTCAGCTTTGAGTTCTACGGCGGGCGCAGCAAGGAGGCCGAGCGGCGCACCAAGGTGAAAAGCCGGGTGATGGCCTCCGCCATGGGCGAGCTGGTGGCGGACGCCTCCTGCCTCATCGTCATGGGACACAGCGCCCCGGATATGGACGCGGCGGGCGCGGCGGTGGGCGTGTGCGCCATTGCGCGGATGAAGGGCATCCCCCACTATATTGTCCGGGACAATCTCTCCACCCCCGCTGACGCCCTTTACAACCGGGTGTCCAAAATGCCCCAGTATGCCGACGTGTTTCTGGACAGCCAGGAGGCCATGCTCCGGGCGGACTCCCGCTCCCTTTTGGTGGTGGTGGACACCAACCGCCCCGAGCAGGTGCAGAACCAGGAGCTGCTGGCCTCCTGCAACAAGGTGGCGGTCATCGACCACCACCGCCGGGCGGCCACCTATATTGAGGGCGCGGCGCTGAATTTTCACGAGCCCTACGCCTCCTCCGCCAGCGAGCTGGTGGCGGAGCTCATCGGCTATCTGATGGAGCCCACCGACCTGCTGCCCGGCGAGGCGGAGGCCATGATGGCCGGCCTCATGCTGGACACCAAAAATTTCACCATGCGCACGGGGGGCCGCACCTTTGAGGCGGCGGCCATGCTCCGCCGGGCCGGGGGGGACACCAGCGAAATCCGCAAGCTGTTCCAAACCGACCTGAACGACACGGTGGCCAAATACGGCATCATCCAAACTGCCAAGCTCTACCGGCAGGACATCGCCATCGCCGCCGCGGACAAACCCGTGGGGCGGGTGACGGCGGCCCAGGCGGCGGACGAGCTGCTGAACATCGCGGGCATCAGCACCTCCTTCGTGCTCTACCCCGACGAGGGCCGGGTGATTTTGTCCGCCCGCAGCATCGGCTCCGCCAACGTGCAGGTGATTGTGGAGGCGCTAGGCGGCGGCGGCAACGCCGGAGCCGCCGGAGCCCAGATTCCCGGTCGCACGGTGGAGGAGGTCCGCCGGGAGCTCATCGCCGTGCTGGACAGCTATTTTGATAGAAGCGCGGAGCCGTCGTGAGCAGCGGCCTAAGGCCGGAGCGGAGCGAACTGGCCGGAGCCGCCAAAGGCGGCGCAGGACAGTTTGCGGAGTCAGAGGACTTAGAACCGCGTCGCGAACAGGCGCAGCGTGACAAGGAAACCAACGGAGGCATAACCCACGGGCATACGCCCGAAATCCATAGGAGGGAACAACCATGAAGGTAATTTTACAACAGGATGTGAAGGGCCAGGGCAAGAAGGGCCAGATGGTGGAGGTGTCCGACGGCTATGGCCGCAACTTCCTCCTGCCCCGGAAGCTGGCGGTGGAGGCCACCGCCGAGAACGTGAACACCATGAAGATGCAGGACAAGGCCAAGCAGGCCCGGCTGGCCGAGGAAAAGGCCGCCGCCATGGCCGCAGCCGAGCAGCTCAAGGGCTGCCAGGTGAAAATCCGCGCCCGGGCGGGCCAGGGCGGCAAGCTGTTCGGCTCCATCACCAGCAAGGAGATCTCCGACGAGCTCAAGGCCCAGTACGGCCTGGACGTGAGCAAGAGCAAAATCGTCCTTACCGACCCCATCAAGTCCTTCGGCTCCTTCGAGGTGAAGTGCAAGCTGGGCAGCGAGGTGTCCGGCGTCATCAACGTACTGGTCATCGAGGACAAATAAAATGGCCAAAAAGGAACGGGCTCAGGCCCCCCGCCGCTGGACGCCCAATCAGGCCCAGGCCGTCATCGGACGGCTGCTGGTGCCCGCCATCCTGCTGGCCCTGCTGGCGGTGTACCTTCAAACCCCCTGGGTCCTGCTGCCCGCCTTTGCGCTGTGGGTGGTCATGGCCCTGATACTGTTCAAGTACTGGCGCTGCCCCAAGTGCGGCAAAACCCTGCCCAAAACGGGCAAAACCTTCGAGTGCCCCAGGTGCGGGGAAAAAATCAACTGACCCATTCCACAGACGCTTTCAAGAGGAGGCCCCGCTATGCCCGCAGACGAATTGAGCAATCTCCAGCTTCCCCACTCCGTCATGGCCGAGCAGGCGGTGCTGGGCTCCATGCTCATTGACGACCGGTGCGTGTCCGACGTGATGGCCCGCCTCCTCCCCGACGACTTCTATATGCGCCAGAACCGGGATCTGTTCTCCGTGCTGTTCGCCATGTTCAACCGCCTGGAGGCCATCGACCCGGTGACGGTGCTGGACCGAATGAAGCAGGCCGGGGTGTACGACGACAACACCACCGTGCCCTATCTGCGCCAGCTCATGGAAATCACCCCCACCGCCGCCAACGTGCTGGAATACGCCGCCATTGTGGCGGACAAGGCCCGGCTGCGCCGGATGGGGGAGAGCTTCGGGGAGCTGGCCGAGCTGGTGCGCACCGAGAGCGGCACCGCAGACCAGCTCCTGGAGGCCGCCGAGCAGCGCATTTACGCCATCCGCCAGGGCCGGGCCGCCCGGGAGCCCAGCCATATCTCCGCCGTCATGCGGGAGGTGTGGGAGACCATTCAGGAGCGGCAGGCCCAGGGCGGCGAGTTCACCGGCATCTCCACCGGCCTCATCGACCTGGACCGGCGCATCTCGGGGCTGAACAACTCCGACCTTATCATCGTGGCCGGGCGGCCCGGCATGGGCAAGTCCTCCCTGGCCATGAACATCGGCGCGGAGGCGGCCAAGCACTCGGGCAAAAGCGTGGCGGTGTTCTCCCTGGAGATGAGCCGCGCCCAGCTGGGTATGCGCCTGGTGGCCACCGAATGCCTGATGGACAACAAAAAGCTGAGCAACGGGCGCATTGTGGGCGAGGACGAGTGGAACCGGGTGGCCATGGCCACCGCCACGTTGAGCCAGGCCAAAATGTACCTGGACGACGACGCCTCCCTGTCCGTGGCGGACATCAACGCCAAGTGCCGCCGCATCGACAACCTGGGGCTGGTCATTGTGGACTACCTCCAGCTCATGACCTCCGCGGGGGGCGTGCAGCGCAACAACGAAAACCGCCAGCAGATTGTGTCCGATATGTCCCGCTCCCTCAAGCTCATGGCCAAGGAGTTGAACGTGCCCGTGATCTGCGCCTCCCAGCTCTCCCGCGCCAACGAAAGCCGCTCCGCCGGCCAGCGCCGCCCCATGCTGTCCGATCTGCGGGAATCCGGCGCCATCGAGCAGGACGCGGACATCGTCATCTTCATCCACCGGGAGAGCTATTACGAGGACGACACGGAAAACCCCAACCTGGCCGAGTGCATCGTGGCCAAAAACCGCCACGGCGAGACGGGCACCGTCATGCTGGAGTGGCAGCCGGAGTTCACCGTGTTCCGCAACCTGTCCTATCAATACGACGACGAGGATATGTAGCCCATGGCCGATCCCTTTTCCTTTGCCCTGATCCCCCCCGGCAGCGGGGTGCTGTGCGCCCTGTCCGGCGGCGCGGACTCCATGTATCTGCTGTGCCGCCTGCTGGATGGCCGGGAGCGGTACAGCTGGACGGTGCAGGCCGCCCACCTGAACCACGGCCTGCGCCTCACCGCCCAGCGGGACGAGGACTTCGTCCGTTCCTGGTGCGCCCGCCACAGCGTCCCCCTCACCGTGGGGACGGCGGACGCGGCTACCTTCGCCGCCCGGGAGGGCCTGGGCGTGGAGGAGGCCGGGCGGACGCTGCGCTACGCTTTTTTAGAGGAGACCGCCCGGCAGGAAGGGCTGGCGCTCATCGCCACCGGCCACCACGCCGGCGACAACGCGGAAACCGTTTTGATGAACCTGATCCGGGGCTGCGGGCTTCACGGCCTGACGGGCATCCCGGAACGCCGGGGAAACATCGTGCGCCCCATGCTGAACGTGACCCGGCGGGAGATCGAGGATTATTTAAAGGAACACGGAGTTCCCCACGTGGAGGACGAGACCAATACCGACCCGGCCTACACCCGCAACCGGGTGCGCCTCCAGCTCCTGCCCCTGCTGGAGCAGCTCAATCCCCAGGCCGCCGCCCACATCGCCGCCGCCGCCCGCCGTCTGCGGGAGGATGAGCAGGAGCTGTCCCGGCAGGCCGCTCTGGCCGCCGATCAGGCCTTGGACGTGCCCGAGGGGGTCGCCGTCAACGTGCAGGCCCTGCGGGAGCTGCCCCGCCCCATCGCCCTGCGGACCTGCGCCCAGCTCCTGGACCGGGCGGGCCTGGGAGGAGAGGCGATCCACCTGGAACAGCTGCTCCGCCTGGCCCAGTGCGACGACCCCTCCGCCCAAATCGACGTGCCGGGGGGCAGCGCCCGCCGCCAGTACGAGCTGCTGGTGTTTTCCACCGCCCCTCCGCCCCTGCCGCCCGCTCCCAAGGAGCTGGTGGAGGGCGAGAACCGCTGGGGGAATTGGACCATCCGCTGTATCCGGGCGGAGTGTCCGGGGAAAGCCTATGTCAGCCCCGGAGAGTTCTATTTGAAGCCGGAGCGTTACCTTATCCGCCCCCGGCGTGAGGGGGACGCCATCACCCTGGGCCGGCGCCCGGAAAAAAGCGTCAAGCGGCTGATGATTGAGGCCCGCGTGCCCGCCCACCGCCGGGAGGAAATTCCCGTGCTGGCCCTGGGCCCGCAGGTTGCCGCCGTGGGCGGCTTTGGCCCGGACCGGGCTTTTCTGGCTGAGCCGGGACAACCGGCTGTGCATATTATATTACTTCCGAACTGAAGGGCAGGAAGTAATATATGCCATGTTGTGCGGCTGCCGCCCTTGGGCGGCGGCGAGCAAAACGGCTTAAATCGAAAACGGAGGAGAATGGATCATGCATCAAGACGTAGAACAGATTCTGTACACCGAGGAGGACCTGCGCCGCCGAATCCGTGAGCTGGGCGCACAGATCGCGGCGGACTATGCCGGACGCACCCCCATGCTGGTGTCCGTCCTGCGCGGGTCGTACATTTTTATGGCCGACTTGACCCGCGCCATCGACCTGGATTTGACGGTGGACTTCATGGCCGTGTCCTCCTACGGGGCGGGCACCGTGAGCTCCGGCCAGGTGGAGATCAAAAAAGACCTGTCCGATTCCATCGAGGACCGGGACCTCATCATCGTGGAGGACATCCTGGACTCGGGCAACACCCTGTACTACCTGATGGACGTGCTCCGCGCTCGAAAGCCCGCCTCCATCCGTATCTGCACCCTGATGGATAAGCCGGAGCGCCGCGTCAAGCCCATCACCGCCGACTATGTGGGCTTCACCATTCCGGACGCGTTCATCGTGGGCTACGGGCTGGACTACGCGGAAAAATACCGCAACCTGCCCTATGTGGGCGTGCTGAAGCCCTCTGTCTATACGCAGTAACGGGGCTCTCACAGAAAATAAGCGGCTGCGCCGCACCGAAGGAGATCACTCATTTTGAAACAGAGCAGAATCAGGAGCGTATTGCTCTACCTCGTTGTGCTGCTTGCCGTGCTGTGGGGGCTGGCCGCCTTCACCGGGGCGGGCCAGGGCGGCCACGTCAGCTATTCCACCGCCGTGGACTGCTTCCAACAGGAGCAGGTCGTCCGCTTCACCGTGGACGGCAGCGGCCTGATGACCATGGAGCTGAAGGACGGCATCATCCGCCGCCACGCCCTGGCGGATGTGGACGCCTTTCGCCGGGACATGGGCGCGCTGATTGAGGAGCAGTATCAGCGGGGCGTGCTCCAAGCCTACGACTTTCAGCAGGGGTTTGAAATGCCCCTGTGGCTGGTGGTGCTCATCCCCTGCCTGGCGTCGGCGGCGCTGGCGCTGGTGCTGTGGATGCTGCTCAACGCCCGGCAGCAGGGAGCCCAGAGCGGCGGGCAGGGCGGCATGAACCGCTTTGGCCAGGCCCGGGCCGTGGAGGGCGGCGGCGGGACCGTCACCTTCGACGACGTGGCCGGAGCGGACGAGGAAAAGCAGGAGCTCCAGGAGCTGGTGGACTTCCTCAAAGAACCCCAGAAGTTCATCGACCTGGGGGCCCGCATCCCCAAGGGCGTGCTGTTGGTCGGCCCGCCGGGCACCGGCAAGACTTTGCTGGCCCGAGCCGTGGCCGGGGAGGCCGGGGTGAAGTTTCTGTCCATCTCCGGCTCCGACTTTGTGGAGCTGTACGTGGGCGTGGGCGCATCCCGGGTGCGGGATCTGTTTGACCAGGCCAAAAAGGAGTCCCCCGCCATCGTGTTCATCGACGAGATCGACGCCGTGGGCCGCCAGAGAGGCGCCGGCCTGGGCGGCGGCCACGATGAGCGGGAGCAGACCCTGAACCAGCTGCTGGTGGAGATGGACGGCTTCGCCGCCAACGAGGGGGTCATCGTGCTGGCCGCCACCAACCGGCAGGACATTCTGGACCCCGCCCTGCTGCGCCCCGGCCGGTTTGACCGGCAGGTGTACGTGGGCCGGCCGGACATGAAGGGCCGGGAGGAAATCCTCCGGGTGCACACCCGGAAAAAGCCCCTGGCCGACGATGTGGACCTGAAGGAGATCGCCCGGGAGACCACTGGCTTCACCGGCGCGGACCTGGAAAACCTGATGAACGAGTCCGCCCTGCTGGCCGCCCGGAAGGACCAGCCCTATATCACCCTGGCAGACGTGCAGCAGTCGGTGGTCAAGGTCATCGCCGGACCGGAAAAGCGCAGCCGGGTGCGGCTGGAGGAGGACAAACGCATCACCGCCTATCATGAGGCGGGCCACGCCGTGGTCAGCCGCGCCCTGCCCACCCAGGACCCGGTGCAGCAGATTACCATCGTCCCCCGGGGCGAGGCGGCGGGCATGACCATCAACCGCCCCCAGGAGGACCGGGACCACGTCACCCAGCGCCGGCTGGAGGAGACGCTGTCCACCCTGCTGGGCGGGCGATGCGCCGAGGAGATCGTGCTGGGCTATGTGTGCACCGGCGCGGTGAGCGACCTGGAGCGGGCCACCGCCATCGCCCGCAACATGGTGACCAAGTACGGCATGAGCAAAAAGCTGGGCCACGCCGCCTATAATTCCTCCCACGACGAGGTATTTATCGGCCGCTCCATGGCCCAGGCCAAGCCCTATTCCGAGCAGACCGCCGCCCTCATCGACCAGGAGATTAAGGACCTGCTGGACACGGCCTACGCCCGGTGCCGGGAAATCCTAAACCGGGACCGAGACAAGCTGGAGGCCGTGGCCCAGTTCCTTTTGGAGCATGAGACCATGGACGCACAGCAGTTCCAGCAGGTATATGACGATCCGGCTGCGCTCAGCGCCGCCGAGGAAACGCGGGAGAGCTGAAGCATGGAAAATCAGGAATCAAATGTGAATCAAACCCCGGAGGACAGCGCCGCCCCCGGCCAACCATCCCCCCAGACCGGCGCCCAGGCCCGCAAGGACTCGTCCGCCGGGCGGGAGCTATATCAGAATGTGCGGGTGCTGGTGACGATGATGGCGCTGTTCGTCCTCCTGTTCACTTTTGTGGCCCGGGTGATCGTGGTCAGCGGCCCGTCCATGCAGAACACCCTGTTCGGCGGCGATCTGGTTTTGGTGTGGTCCCTGGGCTACACCCCAAAGCAAGGCGACGTGGTGGTGCTCACCCAGGAGAGCTATCAGGAGGACTCCATCGTCAAGCGGGTCATCGCCACCGAGGGCCAGCAGGTGGATATCGACTATGACACCAACACCGTCTACGTGGACGGTGAGGCTATCGCCGAGGACTATATCAAGGAGCGAATGCGCCTACCCGGCTGGGGCGAAGGCGTGAACCACGTGGTGGTGCCCGAGGACTGCATCTTCGTCATGGGGGATAACCGCAACAACTCCGCCGACAGCCGCCTGCCCCAGATCGGCATCGTGGACAACCGGTGCGTCATAGGCCGCGGAGTGATGGTGATCTTTCCCTTCCCCCACTGGAGGGGGCTGTAGTCATGTATGTCGAGTTCAGCGCCCTTGGGCGCGGGGAGGTTTCCCATGAATAAAAGTGTTTCCGGGCGGGTGCCCTGGCTGTTGTCGGCCGCCGCCGCCGCCCTGGCCGCCGCCGCCCTGCGGCGCTGGCAGCTGTCCTCCGCCTTTGAGCCCTCCGGCCTGGCTGCTCCCGGCGCTCAGGCCAGCGTCATCCTGGTGTGCGTTTTGTTCATGACCAGCGCGTGGTTCATCCTGCTGGCCATGTACCAGCCCTTGACCAAGCGGCCCATGACCTTGGGGCAGGCCCACCGGTGGGACCTGGTGTTTCTGGACGCCGGGGACCCCGTCTATCCCGCCCTGGCGGTACTGGCGGCATTTCTGGCCCTGACCGCCGTCCCTGTGCTGCTCCCCGTGGGCCTGGCGCAGTGGCAGCACTATCGGGAGCTCCTGGCGGCGCTGAAGCAGGGCCTTGACGTCCAGCTTCCCAGCAACAACGGAATGCTCACCATCGCCACGGGTGTGGGGGCGCTGCTGTCCGCCCTGGGTCTGCTGCAAATGGGGCGGGACGGCCTGCGCCCCGGCAAACGGGGCCGGGGCGGGTTTTCCGCCGCCCTGCCCGGCGTGGCCGGGTGCGTGTGGCTGATGGAGAGCTTCCGGGCCCACGCCGCCAACCCCGTGCGGTGGGACTACGCCCCCCAGCTGCTGGCCATCGTGTGCGGCATGATGTTCTATATGGACTTTGCCGGGATGTCCGCCGGCGCCGCCCGGCCCCGGCGGCTGTTGTGGCTGGCGGGCATGACGGCGGTGCTCTCCGCCCTGTCCATGGTCACCGCCGCCTCCGAGCTGTCCGCCCTGTCCGCCGCCGGCCTCTCCGTGCGCTCCACCCAGCTGGGCGACCTGCTGCTGCTGCTCTCCCAGACCCTGGCGGCGGCGGGAGTGCTGTGGCGGCTGCCCCCCAACCTGGAAAATCCGCCCAAACCGCCCAATACTTCCGGTCCTCACCCCGACCGGATATAAGAGATACAGGAGGAACCCACCCATGAACGACAAGAAATTTTATATCACCACACCCATCTACTACCCCTCGGGCAAGCTGCACATCGGCCACTCCTATACTACCGTGGCCGCAGATGTCATGGCCCGTTACAAGCGGCTCCAGGGCTATGACGTGATGTTCCTCACCGGCACCGACGAGCACGGCCAGAAGATTGAGGACAAGGCCAGGGAGGCCGGGGTCACTCCCCAGGAGTTTGTGGACAATATCGTGGCCGCTCCCGGCGGCGTGCTGGACCTGTGGAAGCTGATGAACATCTCCTACGACCGGTTCATCCGCACCACCGATGCGTACCACGTGGAATCCATCCAGAAGATCTTCAAGCAGATGTACGACAACGGGGACATCTACAAGGGCTCCTACAAGGGCAAGTACTGCAAGCCCTGCGAGTCCTTCTGGACGGAATCCCAGCTGGTGGACGGCAAGTGCCCCGACTGCGGCCGGGAGGTGATGGACGCGGAGGAGGAGGCGTACTTCTTCCGCGCCTCCAAGTATGCCGACCGAGTTCGGGACCTGCTGCTGAACACCGACTTTCTGGAGCCCAAGAGCCGCGTCCATGAGATGGTGAACAACTTCATCGACTGCGAGGGCGGCCTCCAGGACCTATGCGTGTCCCGCACCTCCTTCACCTGGGGCGTGCCCGTGGACTTCGACCCCGGCCACGTGGTATACGTGTGGCTGGACGCGCTGTTCAACTATATGACCGCCCTGGGCTATCAAAACGACCAATATCACGACCTGGAGAAGTTCTGGCCCGCCGACGCCCACTTCGTGGGCAAGGAGATCGTCCGGTTCCACGCCATCTACTGGCCCGCCTTCCTCATGAGCATGGACCTGCCCCTGCCCAAGAAGCTGTACGGCCACGGCTGGCTCAACTTCAACGGGGACAAGATGTCCAAGTCCAAGGGCAACGTGGTGGACCCCCACCTGCTGTCCCAGCGGTACGGGGTGGACGCCCTGCGGTTCTTCCTGCTGCGCTCCTTCCCCTTTGGCTCCGACGGCAATTTCACCAACGAGCTGCTCATCCAGACCATCAACAACGACCTGGCCAACGACCTGGGCAATTTGGTGAGCCGCACCACCGCCATGGCGGAGAAGTATTTCGGCGGAAAGCTGCCCGAAGCCCGGCAGGCAAACCCTGAGCTGGACGACAGCCTGATCTCCCTGGCCGCCGGCCTCCGCGCCCGGTACGAGGACCATATGGAGAAGTTCCAGTTCCAGAACGCCCTGGAGGAGATTTTCAAGGTCATCCAGCGGGCCAACAAGTATATCGACGAGAACGCCCCCTGGGCCTTGGCCAAGGACATGGAGGCCAACGGCCCCCGGCTGGCGGCGGTGCTCTACAACCTGCTGGAGAGCGTCCGGGTGTGCACCGTCCTGCTGACCCCCTTCATACCGGACAGCTGCGGAAAGATTTTCGCCCAGATCGGCGCGGACGAGAATGCCCGCACCTGGGACAGCGCGGAGCAGTGGGGCCTTCTGCCCGGCAACATCTGCGTCACCAAGGGGGAGAACCTGTTCCCCCGCATCGACATGGCAAAGGAGCTGAGTGAATTGGACGCCATCATGGAGGAGGCCAAAAAGGCCGCCCTGCCTGAGCTTGAGGTGGAGCCGTTTATCGAGGAACACGTGGATTTCGACACCTTCTGCAAGTCCGACTTCCGGGCGGTGAAGGTGAAGGCCTGCGAAAACGTGCGCAAGTCCGACAAACTGCTCAAGTTCACCCTGGACGACGGCACGGGAACCGACCGGCAGATTTTGTCCGGCATCGCCATGTACTACAAGCCCGAGGAGCTGGTGGGCAAGACCTTGGTGGCCATTGTCAACCTGCCCCCCCGGAAGATGATGGGCCGGGAGAGCCAGGGGATGCTCATCTCCGCCGTCCACACCGAAAAGGGAGAGGAAGTCCTTCACCTGCTCATGGTGGACGACACCATCCCCGCCGGAGCCAAGCTGTGCTGACCGGCCTGTTCGACACCCACGCCCATTACGACGCCCGCCAGTTCGACCCCGACCGGGACCAGGTGCTCTCTGCCCTGCCCGGCCAGGGGGTGGAGCTGGTGGTCAATCCCGGCTGCGACCTGGCCAGCTCCCGTAAGGCGGTGGAGCTGGCCGAGCTCTATCCCTTTGTCTACGCCGCCGTGGGGGTGCACCCGGAGGAGTGCGCCGACTGGATAGAATCGGACGTGGAGGAGCTGCGGTCACTGGCCGCCCAGCCCAAGGTGGTGGCCATCGGGGAGATTGGACTGGACTACTACTGGCCGGAAAATCCCCCGCGGGAGCTGCAAAAACAGGTCTTTCGCGCCCAGATGGCCCTGGCGCAAGAGCTGGACCTGCCCGTCATCGTCCACGACCGGGAGGCCCACGGGGACAGCCTGGACATCGTGCGGGACTTCCCCCAGGTGCGCGGGGTGTTCCACTGCTTCTCCGGCAGCACCGAGATGGCCGGAGAACTGGTGAAGCTGGGCTGGATGATCTCCTTTACCGGGGTGCTCACCTATCAAAACGCCCGCAAGGCGGTGGAGGCCGCCCAGGCCATCCCCTTGGAGCGCATTATGATTGAGACGGACAGCCCTTATATGGCCCCTGTCCCTCACCGGGGAACGCGCAACCACTCCGGCTATGTGGCCCACACCTGCCGGCGGCTGGCCGAGATAAAGGGAATCACCGCAGAAAACTGTGCCCAAATCACGATGGAGAACGGAGAGCGGTTCTTCAATATCCTCGGTGGGCACGATTGAATCTGACATTTTTTGTATATTCTGGCGTTTCATGTCGAACCGCCATGAAAAAATTTTTCCCTTTCTCATATTTTTTTAGAATATTTTGAAAATTCCCTTGACACACTTTTAACGCAGTGTTATACTGATAATGGTTTTGATGTATGAACTGATTTGTGTCCGCCCTTTCGTACATGAGAAGGGGTGGACTTTTTTCTTCTACTTTCAAAACGATTTTTTACAAATAAGGAGGAAACAGGAAATGACCGGTATCGTCAAATGGTTCAACGCTGAGAAGGGCTACGGCTTCATCACCCCCGACGACGGCAGCGAGGATGTGTTTGTGCACTTCTCCGCCATCGTGGCCGATGGCTACAAGAAGCTGCTGGAGGGCCAGAAGGTCACTTTTGAGACCGAGCCCGATCCCCGCGGCGCCAAGGGCGTGCGCGCTACCAACGTAGTCGCTGTCACTGAGGAGTAATTCCTGCGAAAAAGTGCCTACCGCATAGCGGCAGGCACTTTTTTTACTGTTTTTTGGGAAGCTTGCGCTTGGCGCCGTCCGGCCCCACGATATAGGTGCGGTCCAGCTGCCCGGTGAGACTGGCCTTCACGCTGGCGATATACTCCCGCCGCAGGGCGTCCCGCTCGGAAAGCTCCTCCGGCGTGAGCGTCTCCCCCGCCTTCACCCGGCGGGCCAGCTCATTGATGCGGTCAATTTTCGCCTGTTCCATTACAGATACCTCTCGATTTCGATGATAATCCGGCCCTTTCGGGACTGACCGCCCACCGTCTTCAGCACGCACTTGCCCAGCCCCCGGCAGGTGAGCACGTCCCCCTGGGCCACCGCCCGGTCCGGCTTGAGGCACTCCCGGTGGTTGACGGACACCCGCCCCCCAGTGACGGCGTCCGCCGCCTTCCCCCTCGCCAGGGAAAAGCCGGAGGCGAGCACCGCGTCCAGCCGCAGGGTGGACACCGTGTCATGGATCAGCTTTACCTCCACTGGGGCGGGGGTCAGCTCCGCCAGACCAATTTCCTTCAGCTTCAGCCTGTACCGCCCCGCCTGGTCGAACTGGGACAGGATGATGGGGGCGGCGTCCTTCAGGCAGACGATCTGGGCGGACTTCTCCCCCACCAGGATATCGCCCACCTTTTCGCGGGTCAGGCCGATGCCCATCAGCCCGCCCAGCAGATCCCGGTGGGTGAGCTCCGCTCCTGTGGGCGGGTAGGCGCACTCAATGGCGGCCAGCTCGTCCGCCGCGCCCCAATCGTCCGGCTCCTGCCAGTCGGGGAGGAACACGCAGATGGTGCGCTCCGCGCCCTCAAACCCGCCGTGAAATAGGTGGCTGGGATGACCTATGGCGGCGATGAGCGGCTCTAACGCCGCCCTCAGGGCGGGAGAGAGAAACTGGGTGGCGCAGGGGATGGAGCGGTTGACCGCCCGGTCCAGCTGATCCAGGGCCCGGGCCAGAACAACGCGCTCCTCCGGGTCCTTAGAGAATTTGTTTAAAAGCTCTGTCTTATTCATAGGATGCCTCTCCTCCGGGCTTCTTCCATCAGCTTGGGCTGGATGAGTGGATAGGTCCAGTGGTCAGGTAGGCCGTCCATCAGATAGATTTCCCTGATTTCATGGTGCAATCCGCGCTCCAACGCGGTAATCTCCGCATAGTACAGCATACCATAGTCCCGGAAGGAGTAGGCGCACACTGGGGTCAGAGTAAACTCCGACGCGCCGGTCTCCTCCGCCAGCTCCCGACGCGCCGCCTCCAGGATCGTTTCCCCCGGCTCCCTGTGTCCGCCGGGAGCCTCCAGGGTGTCACGCTCCCGGTGGCGGCAGAACACCCACTTGCCCTGATATTTGGCGATGATAACCGCGTATTTCAACAGGGCATCGTCCACAAGGTCATAAAATTTTACTTCAGGCTGTTCCAATCCTCACACCTTCTTGCTTCATACCACCCGTTTCCGGGCATACTCCCCGCCCTTGGCCAGCTCGTCATCAGTCCCACTCAATGTCATCGCCGTGCTCCCGCACCAGGCGGCACGCCTCCTCCCCGTCCTCCACCATGGCGCGGATGAGCTCCACCACCTTTTTTGCCTTCGCCTCATTTTCCGGCGAAAGGGGGTAATAGCCCGCGTAGGAGCCCGCCTCCGGGTCGTGCTCCAGCCCCTCCAGCAGAGCGGGCTCCCGCTGGGCCAGATACCAGTCCAGCAGGGCCGCCCAGTTATAGCCGTTCATGTAGGCCAGCTCGTGGGCGGCGTTCATCTGCTCCCCCACATGGAAGGGCCTTTCCGCCTCCACGTCGAAGGATATCCCCACCTGGTTCCCGTACTGAAAGACCGACACATAATCGTCCATTGCAAACACTCCTTCTTTTTATACTACCCGCTTTTGCGCGTTATAGAGCTGGGCGTACTCCCCGCCCTTGGCCAGCAGTTCCTCGTGGGTGCCCTCCTCTAAAATGTGGTTGTCGTCCACCACGATGATGCGGTTGGCGCTGCGGATGGTGGACAAACGGTGGGCGATAATCAAGGTGGTGCGGCCCTTGGCCAGCTCGTCAAAGGCGGACTGAATCCGCGCCTCGGTGACGGAGTCCAGGGCGGAGGTAGCCTCGTCTAAAATCAGGATAGGCGGGTTTTTCAGGAAAATCCGGGCGATGGACACCCGCTGCTTCTGCCCGCCGGACAGCATCACGCCCCGCTCGCCCACATAGGTCTGGAACCCATCGGGCATGGACATGATATCGTCGTAGATCTCCGCCTGCTTCGCGGCCTCCACCACCTCCGCCTCGGTGGCGTCGGGACGGCCATAGCGGATATTCTCCAAAATCGTCCCGGCGAACAAAAACACGTCCTGCTGCACCACGCCGATGCTCCGGCGCAGAGAGCGCTGGGTCACCTCCCGCACATCCTGGCCATCCACCAGAATGCGGCCCCCTGTCACGTCGTAGAACCGGGGGATGAGCTGGCACAGGGTGGACTTGCCCCCGCCGGAGGGCCCCACCACCGCCACCGTCTCCCCCTGGGGGATGTGGATGGAGACGTGGTCCAGCACCGCCGGGCCATCCTCGTAGTGGAAGGACACATTATCAATGAGGATGTCGCCTCTTGCGGTCTCCATCTCCCGGGCGTCCGGGGCGTCCTGGACGGCGGGCTCCACCCGCATCAGCTCCACAAAGCGCTTAAAGCCCGCCATGCCGTTGAGGAACTGCTCCACAAAGGCGGCCAGCTTGCGCACCGGGGTCAAAAAGGTAGAGATGTACAGGGTGAAGGCGACCAGGTCCACAAAATCCATCTCGCCCCGCATGATGAAGTAACCTCCCACCGCCACGGTGAGCACATTCATGGCGGGCAGGGCAAACTCCAGCCCCGCGTGGTAGATGCCCATGGCCTTGTAGGACTCCCGCTTGGCCTTTTTAAACTGCTCGTTGGACTGCTCGAATTTCGCGGTCTCCTGCTCCTCGCTGGCGAAGGCCTTGGCCGTGCGCATTCCGGAGATGGCCGACTCCAGCTGGCCGTTGATGCCCGCCATGTTCTGCTTCACCCGCACGGAGGCCCGCACCATCCTCCGGCGCTGAATGATGGTGAACACCACGAAAATGGGCACTACGGCGAACACAACCAGCGCCAGCTTCCACTGAATCGTCACCATCATGCAGAAGGCGCCCACCAGGGTGACGGCGGAGATAAACAGGTCCTCCGGGCCGTGGTGGGCCAGCTCCGTAATCTCGAACAGGTCGTTGGTGGCCCGGCTCATGAGCTGGCCGGTGCGGTTCTTGTCGTAAAAGGAAAAGGACAGGTCCTGCATATGGCTGAACAGATCCCGGCGTATGTCCGCCTCAATGCGCACCCCCATCATATGGCCCCAATAGGTGACGACGAAGTACATCACCGCCCGCAGGGCATAGGCCGCCATCAGCAGCGCCATGACGGCGAAAAATGCGGTGAACATATTCTGGGGCAGCAGGGTGTTCAGCGCCTCCCGGGAGGCGGCGGGGAAGGCCAGGTCCACCAGGGCGATGCCCAGGGCGCAGGCCATGTCCAAAATAAACAGCTTCATGTGGGGCTTGTAGTAGGACAGGAAAATGGGGACGTAGCCCCGCTGGAAGCGGTTGGAAGCCATATGAGGACACTCCTTTTCACAATTTATTAAGTTATTAGTATAGCTGAAAGAATTTCACTTGTCAATGCGCCCGATTAGGCATATAATACGTTGCTGTGTGGTAAATTTGAACGAGAGAGAAGGCGCATACTATGCTGGAATCCCTTTTTGTGGTGGGCGGCAGCGTACTCACCCTGTTTTTGCTCATGTCGGTGGGCTTCCTGTTCGGGCGGATGGGTCTGCTGTCCGGCGATACGCTGTCTCAGGTATCCCGCATCCTGCTGTATGTGGTCACCCCCTGCATCATGCTCACCTCCTTTGAGGTGGAGCGCACCGCGGAAAACCAAGCCCAGCTGCTGGCCGCTCTGGCAGCCATGGCGGGACTTTACGTGGCGTATATGCTGCTGTCCCAGGTCCTATTCCCCCGGGCGGGCGAGGCCCACCAGGGCATTATGCGCTTTGCCGCCGTCTACGGCAACGCCGGGTTCATGGGCCTGCCCCTGATCCAGTCCGTCATGGGAGACGAGGCCATGATGGTGGCGGTGGTGGGTCTGGGCATTTTCAACGCGGTCTCCTGGACCCAGGGGCGCGCCCTCATCGGCGGGCGCAAGGAGCTGTCCCTGAAAAAGCTCGCCCTGAACCCCGGCATCATCGGCTTTGTGGGCGGGCTGCTGCTGTACTTTACCGGCTGGCGCTTCCCCGGCCCGTTGGACAGCGCCGTGGCCTATCTGGGCAGCCTGAACACCCCTCTGGCCATGGTAGTTATCGGCGGGCAGATGGCCCAGGCCGACCTGGTGAAAGTTTTCTCCACCAGGAAGCTCTACCTGGTGTCCGCCGTCAAGCTCCTGGCCGTGCCGATGCTCACCGCCCTGGCGCTGCTCCCCTTCCGGCCGGACCCGGTGATTTACGTAGCCGCGGTGATTTTAGCCGGCTGCCCCACCGCTGGGGCGACCAGCCTGTTTGCCCAGAGCATGGGCAAGGACGCCGCTCTCGCCGCCCAGCAGGTTACACTGTCCACCCTGCTGTGCGTCGTCACCCTGCCGGTGATGGCCTCTCTGGCCCAGCTGCTCATCTAACTTTTACAAGGAGGCGTGCGCATGGAATACTCTCAGCTCACCTGGCCGGAACGGGCGCAGCTCTGGCTGCGCCTCGGCCTGCGGGGCGCCTTGCTGGCCGGGGGAATCGCCCTGTTTATTTTCGTGGGCCTGCCCCTGGCCTCTCTGCTCAGCCCCTTTTTGTTCGCCCTGGTGCTGGCCTGGCTGCTCAACCCGGCGGTGCGCTGGCTCCAGCGGAAAACCAGTATTTCCCGCAAGGTTCTCTCCATGGTGCTGGTCGTCTTGGTGTTCGCCGTCATCGGCGGGGTGCTGTTCGGCCTGGGGTGGATCGCGGTGGATCAGGTGCGCCTGCTGTTCGACAACCGGCAGTCCCTGTTGGACGAGCTGCTGCAGGGGCTGGCCGGCGTGGTGAACAGCGTGCAGAGCTGGCTGGCCGGCCTGGGCGGCTTTGTGCCCCAGGAGGTGCTTACCACCGGCGAGGACCTGATCGACGCATTCCTGCGCTGGGTCCAGGGGCTGGATTTCTCCGGCTGGCTCACTCAAATGGCGGGACAGGCCCCCTCCATGGCCGCCAACGTATCCGGCTTCGCCGTGGCGCTGGTGGTGTTCATGATGGCCAGCTACTTCATCACCGGGGACTATCCCCGTCTGCGCTTTGAGCTCACCGACCGGGTGCCCATGGTGGCCCGGGACTTCTGCCGCTCGGTGAAGGATATCTTCATGAGCGCCTTCGGCGGCTATATCAAGAGCCAGCTCATCCTGTCCTTCGGCGTGTTCATCATTCTCACCATCGGCTTTCTCCTGATGAAGCAGCCCTACGGCCTGCTGCTGGCTTTCGGCCTGGCCGTGCTGGACTTCATCCCCATCATCGGCGCCGGCACCGTGATGGTGCCCTGGGCGGTGCTGGATATGGTGCTGGCCCAGTACGGCGAGGCCGCCGCGCTGATGGCGGTGTGGGGTGTGATTGTGGTGTTCCGCCGCTTTGCCGAGCCAAAAATCCTGGGCGATCAGACCGGGCTGTCCCCCATTCTCTCCCTGGTGGGCATCTATGTGGGCATGAAGGCGGGGGGCGTGCTGGGCATGGTGGTGGGGCCGCTGCTCCTGCTGGTGCTGATTAACCTGACCAAGCTGGGCATATTCCAGCCGGTGCTGGACGACCTGTCCCTGGCCGCCGGAGATATCAGCGCCATCCTCCGCTCGGGACGAAAGAAAAACCCCTCTTAAACTGCGCTGAAAGCCGGCCTGCACACCGGCTTTCAGCTTTTTTTCAGGGTAAATTCAAAATCATTTTCAGCCTATGACATACTCTGGACATAATTTGCGTGTATCTTAATGTCCAGCAGCAGGGGAGCGGCCCACGGCAGCCGCCCCGGCTTATCAATAGATTTTCAGGCCAACCTGGAAAGGAGATTTTACCCATGTATGATCAGAATCACTTCGACGGCAGCGGCACCTACCACTACAATTATTCTCAGCCCGCTCAGCCCTCCGACCCTTGGGACCGGCAGACCTCGCCGTCCCAGCCCCCGCAGAAGAAAAAGAGCGGCGCGGGCAGGGCGGTGGCTTTGGTGCTGTGCTGCGCCCTGGTGGGGGGCGGCGCGGGCGTGGGCGGCGCGGCGGCCTACAGCCACATGAACCGCGCCCCCCAGAGCGAGACCACCATCTACCGCAACGAGACCAACCCCACCGCCGTGCAGGTGAAGCAGGCCGACGGCCTCACCCCTATGAGCCTGAGTGAGATCAGCGCCGCTTACACCGACTCCTGCGTGTGCATCGCGGTGACGGGCATGGCCACCAACGGCTGGTATCAGCAGCCCACCTCCGGCGCGGGCTCCGGCTTCATCATCAGCGAGGACGGCTATATCATCACCAATTACCACGTCATCGACGGGGCCACCTCCATTCAGGTGACGCTGAACAACGGCGACACCTACGACGCCAAGCTGGTGGGCGGCGAGGAGCTCAACGACGTGGCGGTGCTGAAAATCGACGGCGTTTCCGGCCTGAAGCCGGTGGTTCTGGGCGACTCCGACGACCTGGTGGTGGGCGAGCAGGTGTGCACCATCGGCAACGCCTTGGGCACCCTGTCCTTCTCCCAGACCTCCGGATACGTCTCCTCCACCGGCCGTTCCATCACCATGAGCGACGGCACCGTGATGAACAATATGATTCAGACCGACTGCACCATCAACTCCGGCAACTCCGGCGGCCCTCTCTTTGACAGCTATGGGCGCGTGGTGGGCATCACCTCCGCCAAGCTGTCCAATAACGGCTCCGCCCAGGCCGCCATTGAGGGCATTGGCTTCGCCATCCCCATCAACGACGTGATCGGCATCGTCACCGATTATATGCAGTACGGCTACGTCACCGGCCGGCCCTACATGGGCATTTTGAACCCCAGAACCGTCACTGAAGACAATATGCAGTACTTCGGCTGGCCCTCCGGCGTGTACGTCAACGGCGTGGAGGAGGGC
>CAJULM010000002.1:138125-188955 GCA_910587285.1 uncultured Oscillospiraceae bacterium
TACACTCTTTCCCTACACGACGCTCTTCCGATCTACGGCGTGGAGGAGGGCTCCTGCGCCCACACCGCCGGCATCCGCCCAGGCGATATCATCACCAAAATCGACGATACCCCCATCACTGACGCCAATCAGATGGTGGCGGTCAAAAACAGCTACCGGGCGGGGGACACGGTGAGCATCGAGGTGTTCCGCTCCGGCGAGACGTTCACCCTCAACCTCACCTTTGACGAGCAGGACAACAACACGCAGAGCTCCGGCACCCAAGATCCCCCCGCTCAGCCCACGTCCAGCGGAAATTACGGCAGCCAGTACCCCTATGGCGGGGACGGAGGCGACGAATTTTTCAACAACTTCCCCTGGAGCTACTTCTTCAGACGCTGAACTCGCAGAAGCGGCCAGCCAGGGAGCCTGGACCGAAGCGTAGCAGAAACCAGCCCGCGGTTTTCCCACGGGCTGGTTTTCTTATGCCCCCATGAGCATCAGCTCGGCCTCCGCCTCCCCCCTGGTATCTGCGGAAAAGCAAAAAGCTCCGTCCAGATAGACCTCCACGTGGCCCCGCACAAACTCAATCTCATACATTTTGGACACTCCCTCCTGTTGGGGGCTCTCCCCTGTCTTCTGAGCCCAGTATACTCAAAAGAAGGTCCAATAAACCGGCACTAATAAAACCGCGGCACAGATTTTTGGCCCCCTCCGCTCAGCGGAGGGGGCCTCGTTTACAGTTGAATGACCGGCACGCCGCGGGCCTTCGCCCAGGCCGCCTCCCGGCTGTGGCAGGAGAACAGCAGAATCTGCCGCCCCTGCGCCTGTCCGGCCAGCAGCTCCAGAGCCAGGGCACAGCGGGCGTCGTCAAAGGCGCACAGCGCGTCGTCCAGCACCAGGGGCGCCTCCGGAACCGTGAGCTGGCAGATAGCCAGCCGCACAGCCAGATAGAGCTGCTCCGCCGTACCGGCGGACAGGGCCAGCGCCGTCCGCGGGAGCAGCCCGCTGCGCTGGGTGGCCTGCGCGGAAAAGTCCCGTGTCAGGGCCAGCCTGTCCCACCGCCCCCCGGTGAGCTGAGAAAACAGCTCCCCTGCCGCCTGATTCAACGCCGGAGAAAAACGCTGGCGCAGCTGGTCATTGGCGGCGGACAGAGCCTCCAGCGCGGCGGTGAGGGCCTCGTACTCCTCATAACGCTGGGACAGCCGCCCATCCAGCTCAGTTTTTCGGGCCTCCATGTCCTCCGGCCCGCCCATATGGGCCAAAATGCCCTCTATCCGGGCCAGCTCGCTTTGGACCCGAGCCAGCTCCCGCTCTACAGCGCTGAGCTGGGCGGCAGTGGCGGCCTTGGATTGGGCGGGGGGATGGAGCAGTTCCAGCGTATCAAACAGCCGCCCTCCCTGGGCGGCCAGGTCGTCCACCCGGCGGCGGGCGGCGTCCGCGGCAGCGCGGGCCTGGGCCGCTTGGGCCAGCTCCTCCCGGTACTGGGCCGCCTGATTCAAAATGTCCCCCGCCGGGGGAACGGGGACGGGCTTCAGCTCGGAGAGATTGGGCACAATGTCCCGGTCTCTCAACAAGGAAAACACCGACCCGGCAAGTACGGCCAACGCCAGCCCGCTCCCAATGGCAAGGGGCCAGAGAAGGTCTATAATCCCGGGAGTAACCACGACCAAAATCACGGCCAATATCAGGAGAAAAACGGATATCCCCCCGTAAACCAGCGCCCTGCGGCGGCGCTCCGAAAGCTCTTCCCGCCGCTTTTCCAGTTCCTCCCGCTTGGACTGGCGGCGGCGGTTCTCCGCAAGGGCCGCCTCATGTTCCCTCTGCCGCTCCTGGGCGAAGGCCCACGCCTCCTCCCCGGTCATGGCGCCGAACAGCGGGTGGGGCCTGTCCTCGGGCACGGCTTCCTTCGCCCGCTCCCACTCCGCATACGCCTCGCCATAGCGGCGGTTCAGCTCGTGCTTCTCTATCCGCGCCCAGAGCTCCAAATCCGCCTGGAGCTCCTTCTGATTTTTCGTCAGGCGCTCCAGCTCCTGCTCCGCCGTCTCCCTTCGCCGGCGGGCGTCTGCCATCTCCTGGAGGGCTTTGTCGATCTGAGCGCGTTCCCCTTCCAGCTCCGGGATCAGGCCGTTGGCGCGGTTCGCCCGGCGGCGGTTGCGCCAGTCCTTCAGGGTCCGCTCAACGGCAGAGTAGGCCACGTCCTCCTCCCCCGACGTGACCAAGGCGGAGATGCGGGCCTCCAGCTCCCGGCTGGAGCCAATGGCCGCGCCCCCCTGCCCCACAAAGGCGGAACGGAGATATCCCTCCTTCCCCACCCCGGTGAGCCGCTCCCCCACATTGGCGGCGGTGAGGCCGGGCACTGGGTCGCCGGTGGCGGTGTACACCGCCTCAAACCCGCCGAAGGGGTTGGTCCGGGCGGGAAAGCGGCGGATGGTGATGTCCTGCCCCTCCCACTCCACCTGCATCTCCCCGGACATGGGCGCGCCCGACCAGGGGGCATAACGGGTCTTGTCCGCCAAAAAGCCGGTCTTGTCCCGCTCCCGGGTGTCGATGCCGTAGAGCATCGCCTTCCAAAAGCCCGCCCAGGTGGACTTTCCCGTCTCGTTGGGGGCGGTGATGACGGTGAGGCCCGCTCCCGGCTCCAGCGTCTCCCCCTCCAACCCGCCGAACACGGCGGTCAGCTTTTTGATTTTCATGGCCGGACATCCTCCCCTCCCTCCAGCGCCGCCAGCCCGAACCGGGCCGCCAGCAGAAGCTTGTCCCGCTCCCCCTCCTCCGCGCCATCCAGCCGGGCCCTCATCTCCCGCAGGAACAGCCCGGTGAGGGAGTCCTCCGACCCCCTGGCCCACAGATCCACGGGCAGGGTGGTCCGGTCCCGCAGCTCCACATGGAAAAAGTGGGGCGCGGCCTGGGCGGTGAGGGCGGCCAGGTCCGGCGCAAGGCGGCTCTCCCCGGTGAGCAGGAAGCGCACCAAATCGGGGCTATCCCCCTGGGGCACCGCGTCCATAAAGGAATTTACATTTACAGTTTCAACGCGGTACTGCCGCCTGCAAACGGGGACAAATTTTGCCGCCACGCCCTGGACGCCCAGGTCGATCGGGGCCATTGAGGGACCGTCCGGTGAGGCGGCGGCCAGCCCGGCCCTCTCGCCCAGGGACACGATGAGCGCCCCCTTGGGGCCCAGCTCGTCAAAGCCCCGCCCCTCCGGGCAGCCGGGGTAGGCCCACAGGGTTCTGCCCTCGCGGCCGCTGCCGGCGGCATGGACATGGCCCAGGGCGGCGTAGACCACGCCGCTTTTTTCCAGGGATTTGGGGTCGATAGGCCCATAGGCCCCCGCCTTCCCCACCTCGCCGTGGATGCACAGCAGGTGCGTCCTGCCGTCCTCTGGCGCGGAAAAGCCCGCCAGAGGGTCGTCCTCCCGGTGGGGAGCGGTGAAGGCGCAGCCGTGGACCACACAGCCCAGCTGGGGCAGCTCTATCGCCCGCACCTCAGGCGCTGTAAAGATATGTACATTGTCAGGCCAATCCATCGACGCATAGGGCGATTTTTGCCGGTAATAGTCGTGGTTGCCCGGGGCGATGAACACCGGCACGGCCATGTCCCCCAGCGCCTGGGCCAGCGCCCGGACGGTCTCGGGATAGACCCGCTCCCCATCCAGCAGGTCGCCGGGGAGCAGCACCAAGTCCACCCCCTCCTCCCCGGCCAGACGGGCCAGGCAGGCGGGAAGCTCCCGCAGCTCCCCCCGGCGCTGGGCGCTTTTTTCCCGGTCCAGGCCGGACATGGGGGAGTCCAGGTGAAAATCGGCGGCGTGGAGTAATTTCATTGGCGCCCCTCCTCACAAATATCCACCCGTTGAACAGATACGCAGCGCTTGGCCCGCGTGTCGATGTCGAACAGCACCGCGCCCATCCGGCAGGGGCCGGGGGCGGGCTCAAACCGCTGGGGCAGACCGCCCAGAAAGCGGTTGATGGCCTGCTCCGGCTTGACGCCGATGACGGATTGATAAGGCCCCGTAAGCCCCAGGTCGGTGACGAAGCCCAGCCCCTGGGGCAGCACCTGGCAGTCGGCGGTGGGCACGTGGGTATGGGTGCCCCACAGGGCCTGAGCCCGCCCGTCCAGGTACCAGGCCATGGCCCCCTTCTCGCTGGTGGCCTCGGCGTGAAAGTCCACCAGGGTAAGGTCGCCCCCCTCCCCCTTCAAAATCTCGTCCATTTCGGTGAAGGGGTTGTCGAAATTGGGGTTCATCTCCACCCGCCCGATGAGGTTTACCACCCGGACGCGCAGACCCTGGGGCCCGTCGAACACTCCCCAGCCCCGGCCAGGAGCGCGGGCGGTGTAGTTGGCGGGCCGGATGAGGTAGGGGCAGTCCTCCATATACTTAACAATCTGTCGTTTGTCCCAGGTGTGATTGCCCATAGTTATCACATCCGCCCCGGCTGAAAAAATATTGTCCGCCTGGGCCGGGAGCAGCCCATCGCTGGCGGCGTTCTCCCCGCACACCACGGTGAAGTGGACGCCATGCTCCCGGCGCAGGGCGGGCAGCCGCCGGCACAGAAAGTCCAGCCCGGCCTCTCCCACCACGTCGCCCACAGCCAATACCCGAATGTTCATCGCTGTGCCCTCCTTTTGGCAAAAAGACCGAGGGGACGCATTCCCGCTCCCTCGGTCTGCTGGTCAGCCCTCCTGCTCCACCGGCAGCAGGCAGCCGTCTTTGTCGTACTTCAAAAGCTGGAGCTCCGCCCTGGTGTTCCGGGTGATGTCCCGCATTTTCACAGATTCCGTCACGGAGGCCATCAGCGTATACGCCACGCCGTGCTTCCTGGCCCGCCCCGTGCGGCCGATGCGGTGGATGTAGTACTCCTGCTCGTCGGGCACGTCGTAGTTGAATACCGCATCCACGTCGTCGATGTCCAGCCCGCGGGCGGCCACGTCGGTGGCCACCAGCACCTGAAGCTTGCCGTCCTTAAACCTTTTCAGCGTCTGCTCCCGCACCCGCTGCTGGATGTCGCCGTGAATGGCCTCGCAGGAGAAGCCCCGCATTTTCAGCAGGCCCGCCAGCCGGTCGGTCATATTCTTGGTGTTGCAAAAGGCGATGGCCCGCTCGTAACCTCCCGCCCGCAGCAGGGCGGCCATAGTGTCCAGCTTCTGCTCCCGGCCCATGAGCTCAATGGCGTACTGCTGGATGTCCGGGCGGTTCTCCTCCACCGGACGGACGGTGATCTCCACCGGGTCACGCTGGTATACCCAGGAGATATCCATAACTTCCCGTGATATTGTGGCTGAAAATAACCCCAAGTTGCGTCGGTGAGGCATTTTATCCAGGATGCGGGTCACGTCCTGGATGAAGCCCATGTCCAGCATCCGGTCCGCCTCGTCCAGCACCACGGTCTGCACCTTGTCCAGCTTGACGGTGCGCCGCTTCATGTGGTCCATCAGCCGCCCCGGCGTGGCCACCACGATCTGGGGCCTGCTCTTGAGCTGGGTGATCTGCTTGTCGATGGGCTGGCCGCCGTAGAGGCACACCGCGCGCACTCCCTCCCGAAAGGCGCACAGGTCCCGCAGCTCGTCCCGGATTTGGATGGCCAGCTCCCGGGTGGGGGCCAGAATCAGCCCCTGCACCGTATCCGACTGCGGGTCAATGTGCTCCACCATGGGGATGCCGAAGGCAAAGGTCTTGCCCGTGCCGGTGGGCGCCTTGGCCACCACGTCCTTCCAATCCATAAAGCAGGGGATGGCCCCGCCCTGGATGGGGGTGGCCTGGGTAAAGCCCTTCTTGTCCAGAGCCTTCATAGTGGCCTCGGACAGCCCCATATCCTTATAGTAATATACCTCTTGCACCTGCGTGCCGTTGATTTCCATGGAACCGTTCCTCTCTTGTAAAAATGCCTCAAGTTGGGGAATATTGTATCACATTTTCCCCGGGGAAGCAACTAAAATTACATTTCTCCGGCCTCTCCCTGCCTGGCCTGCCGCCGCGCGATGAGGTCGGCCAGGGTGGTTCCGTCCACCACGGCCGCCACCGCCCGGTGGATGTCCTGCCACAGCTCCACCGTCACGCACTCCCGGCTGCGCTGGCAGAAATCCCGGTCGGTGGCGCACTCCACTGGGGCCAGGTCCCCCTCCAAGGGGCGCAGAATTTCTCCCACAGTGTACTCCTCCGGCGCCCGCGTGAGCAGATAGCCGCCCCCCGCGCCCCGCACCGAGCGCACCAGCCCCGCCCTGGCCAGGGGGGTGACAATCTGCTCCAGGTACTTGTCGCTGAGCTGCTGCCGCCGGGCGGCGTCCCGCAGGGACACCGGTCCGTCCCCGCCGTATTGGGCAATGTCCGCCATGAGGCGAAGGGCATACCGCCCCTTGGTGGAAATTTTCATGGGTATCCCTCCATCGGCCGTTCCGGCAGTGGGCGGGCTGTCGTCAACGCTGGAAATAAGCGATGCGAAGCCCGCGGCAACGCGGCGGCCGCAGCGCTCCCTCTCTCCAGCTCGGGCCGCCGGCCGCTTCCCGCGCTCTACCCCTAAAATACCATATGTTTAATAGGAATTCAAGAGGGGAAATCCTCCTCCTGTCCCGCCGCGGCGCGCCCTCACAAAAGGCGGCGCCACCGCCCGGTCCAGCAGCGGCCCGTACTTCTCCGGCCGGCGGTAGGCATTGCCATGGACCTCTGTCTCCCGGTAGCGGCGCAGCCGCTCCAAATCCAGCCGGGCGATGTAGATGCCCTCCTCCTCGTCCGCCTGCAAAATGCAGGTGTCCCGGGAGCCCTCCAGCTCCGGGAGATAGGCCACGCCGTCAAAGACGGTGGAATTGCCGTTGCAGTCGGGGACGGTTCCCGGATAATTACAGGTGGCCACCGCCAGCATATTCTCAAACGCCCTGGCCCGCAGCTGGGACAGCCGGTTGACCTCCATGGGGCAGGCGTTGGGCGTCAGAACCAGCTCCGCCCCCTTCAGCATGAGAATCCGCGCGCTTTCGGGGAATTCCCTGTCATAGCAGATCATGGCCCCCACCTTCACCATGCCCTGGGCGGTGTCCAGCTCCGCCACATAAAATTCCTCCCCGGGCGTCAGGCTGCGCTCCACGTCAAAGTCGCAGGTGTGCACCTTGGCGTACACAAACTTCTCCTCCCCGTGCCGGTCAAAAAGAGCCAGAGCGTTCCGGGGCCCTCCCTCATGCTTTTCCAAAAAGGTGACGCCAATGGCCATGTCCAGCTCCCCGGCCAGCCGCTGGAAGGCCCGGACAAATCCGCCCTGGGCGTCCACCGCCTCCGCCGTCCACTCCTCTCCGGGCCGGCCGTATATGCGGTATCCATTGCTCCACATCTCGGGAAACAGCGCAATGTCCGCCCCCAGCTCCCTTGCCCTCCGGCAGCAGCTCAGGCCCTTTTCCAGATTCCCATCCAGCGTCCCCTGGGGGGCGATTTGCAGCAGAGCGACATTCAACATCTTCATGTCCCAGTTCCCTCCCTCCGGGGCTTGACCGCAGCCCCGCTGTTTTCCCCAAGTATACCACAAGCCCCCGCCCCTTTCAATTCGCATTTATCCTGGGCCGCCCGGCTATTCTCCCGTTGAAACCGCCGGCAAAATGTGATAAACTGTCTCATCATCACATGGGGAGGCGTGAGCGTGGACGCATTGGAGCAGCTGCCCATCCCCCTGCTGGAGTGGTTCCGGGACAACGCCCGGCGGCTGCCCTGGCGGGACGACCCCACCCCCTACCACGTGTGGCTGTCGGAGATCATGCTCCAGCAGACCCGGGTGGCGGCGGTGCTGGGCTATTACCAGCGGTTTTTGGAGGCTGCGCCAGACATCCCCGCCCTGGCCGCCATACCCGAGGAGCGGCTGATGAAGCTGTGGCAGGGGCTGGGGTACTATTCCCGCGCCCGGAATTTGCAGAAGGCGGCCCGGCTCATTGTCGCGGAGTACGGCGGCGCAGTCCCCTCAGACTACCGGGCCGTCCGGGCCCTGCCGGGGGTGGGGGACTATACCGCCGGGGCCATCTGCTCCATTGCCTTCGGCCAGGCCGTCCCCGCCGTGGACGGCAACGTCCTGCGGGTATACGCCCGGATCACAGGGGACGACGGAGACATCGCCGCCCCCCAGATGAAGAAAAAGGTGACGCAGCGGCTGGAGGCAATCATCCCCGTTGACGCCGCGGGGGCCTTTAACCAGGCGCTGATGGAGCTGGGGGCCACTGTCTGCCTGCCCAACGGCGCGCCGCTGTGCCAGCGGTGTCCGGCAAAGGGCTTCTGCGCCGCCCTGGCCCATGGCCGCACCGGGGAGCTGCCCGTCAAGGCCCCGAAAAAGGCCCGGCGGGTGGAGAAACGCGCGGTATGGCTCATCTTCCATGGGAACCGCGTAGCCCTCCGCCGCCGCCCGGACAAGGGCCTGCTGGCGGGGCTGTGGGAGTTTCCCAACGAGCTGGGGGACGGCCCCCTGCCGGGGGAGTGGGGCATTTCCGCCTGTTCCCAGCAATACGCCGGGCAGGCCAAGCACATCTTTACCCACATTGAGTGGCACATGGCCCTGCGCGCCGCCCAGGCGGAGACGGACGCGCTGCCCCCCGGCTGGGTGTGGGCCAGCGGGGCCGAGCTGGAGGAACAATACGCCGTCCCCAACGCCTTTGACGGAGCGCTGCGGCTGGCAAAAGAGAGATTGAACGGGGGAACATAAATGGCAAAGCTGTATTTCCGCTACGGCGTGATGGGCTCCAGCAAGTCCGCCAACGCGCTGATGGTACGCTATAACTACGAGGAACGGGGCCAGCGGGCGCTGATGGTGAAGCCCGCCCTGGACCAGCGGGAGGGAAAGCGCGTGGTCAATTCCCGCATCGGCCTGAATTACGCCTGTATCTGGTTTGAGGAGCTGGAGGCCATGTCCGCCCAGGACATCAGGACCTACCAGTGCGTCATCGTGGACGAGGCCCAGTTTCTCACCCACGCCCAGGTGGACTACCTCACCCGAATTGTGGACGACATGAACGTGCCGGTGATCTGCTACGGCCTGCGGGCCGACTTCAGCGGGCGGCTGTTCTCCGGCTCACAGGCGCTGCTGGCCTGCGCAGACATCATCGAGGAGGTCAAAACCATCTGCTGGTGCGGCAAGAAAGCCACCTGCAACGCCCGATTTGACGAAAACGGCGTGGTTCTCAAGGAGGGCGAGCAGGTGGTGCTGGGGGCCAACGACTGTTACATCGGCCTGTGCCGGCGGCACTGGAAGGAGGGGAACCTGGGGCCAGACGCCCCAGGTTCCGCCCAAAACCAAAACAGATGTTTCACGTGAAACATCTTCGGAGGCGCTATGATCTGTAATCTCTGCCCCCGCCGGTGCGGGGCCCTGCGGGATGAGACCCACGGCGAGGGCTTCTGCCGTATGCCCACCCTCCCCGTGTGCGCCCGCGCCGCCCTCCACCTCTGGGAAGAGCCCTGCATCTCAGGGACGGCCGGAGCGGGAACCGTGTTTTTCTCCGGCTGCACCCTGGGCTGCGTGTTCTGTCAAAACCGCTCCATCAGCCGGGAGAACTTTGGAAAGCCTCTCACGGCTGACGAGCTGTACGCCGCCTTCCAGCGTCTGGCCAGCCATGGCGCGTCCTGCATCGAGCTGGTCACTCCCACCCAGTTCACCCATGTGCTGTCCAGGGTTCTGGAGCGGCCTGTGCCCGGCGGCCTGCCGGTGGTGTGGAACAGCGGCGGCTACGAGCGCACAGAGGTCCTCCGGGCACTGGACGGCAAGGTCCACGTGTATCTGCCCGACCTGAAATACGTCACCCCCGCCCTGGCCGAGCGCTATTCCGGTGCGGCGAACTATCCCCAGGCGGCCCAGGCGGCGATCGGGGAGATGTACCGCCAGCGCGGGCCCATCCGGATGAAGGACGGCCTTTTGAAAAGCGGCGTGCTCATCCGCCACCTCATCCTGCCGGGGCAGGTGAAGGAGGCCAAGCGGGTGATGGATTGGGTGGCGGAAAGCTTTCCGCCGGGAGCTGTGCTGTTTTCCCTGATGGCGCAGTACACCCCTGTGGGGCGGCTGGACGGCGCCCCGGAGCTGTGCCGCCCCCTGCGCCCATCGGAGCTGCGCTCGGCCAGGGAATATATGGAAAATCTTGGGCTGGCAGGCTATGTCCAGGAGCTGGACGCCGTGGGAGAGGGATTTATCCCTGCTTTTGACCTCACCGGGCTGTAACCAGGCGGCCGCTCGCATATCGGGCGGCCGCTGCCAGGCGGTTGCTTGAAGCTCCCGCAGAGGTCATACCGCTTGGCAATGCCCTCCCGAGCGGAAGCTTTGGAAAAAAGCCTTGACAACGGGCGGCAGGACCGCTATAATATGATTCGTTCCAACATCGTTTGGACAAATTTAATACAGGGACGATTAGCTCAGCTGGTATGAGCATCCGCTTGACGTGCGGGAGGTCACAGGTTCAAGTCCTGTATCGTCCACCAACCGAAACCCCTTGAATCGCAACGGTTCAAGGGGTTTTTCGTTGTGCTTAGAAAGCCCAGTTTGGTTCAGTAAGGCCCAGAATTTCGGGGCACTTTCGGGGCAGTTCGGGGCACTTTTCGGGGCACAAAAAAGAGGCCCGCAGATGTGCCGCGGACCCCCTGAAAACTGAACGTATCAACACAATATCTCTGCCAAATATTTTACGAAAGGAAGCGGCGCATCCCCAGCTCATCGTCGGCATACCTGCATAACGGTACTGCTGCCGACGTACCGGCATTTACCTTTATCCTATCGCTTCGTTATAATTTTGTCGAAGGAAGGGAGAATATGGGGATTCAGCAAAATATGGCCGATATGCTCCGCATGATCATGACCATGAAAAACATGACTCTGGCAGAATGCGCGGAGGCTTTGGAAATTTCTCGCTCCACCCTTCAGGATTACCTGAAGGCCCAGGGAAATCCCACTGCCGTAATGATCGAACATTTGGCGGGGAAGCTGGGGATAACCCCCGCTGCGCTTCTAACCGGGCTGTTAGACATGGACCGCCGAGATGTAATTCTTCTTCTGCTTCAAACCATTCAGGAAGTAGCGGCGCTCCCAAAGGACAAGCAATTTCATTTTGCACAGTTGTTTCTTGAAATGGCGCTACTGTGGAACGAAAAAGACCCAAACCCAATCAAACCAAAGGAAGGTGATCACAATTCAAACACCACTCAATCCCCCTGACAGGGACCAGCAAAACCTGCTCTCCGATCGGATCAGGGCCGAGCTGCGCCGGATGCACATTCCCGCTCATTTGCGCGGCTATTACTACCTGACCCATATTCTGCTTCAGGTCGTCCCCAATGCAGGCATTCCGCTCTTTATGACGAAAAACCTGTATCCCGACGCTGGCCGCACCTTCGGCGTGTCGGCATCCAGCGTTGAACGAGCTATTCGCACATCCATCTCCAACTGCTGGAACGGCAAGGGACGAGATGCGTTGGAGCAAATGGCCGACTACCGCTTGCCCCAACGCCCTACATCCTCCCAGTTCATCTACATCATGGCTGACTACATTCGGCGAACCAGTTAAGCACGGCACCGGGTTGGAGCTACCGGCTCACACCCGGTGCTATTTTATTTTATCACCATTTCAACATTAAATCAATACCATTTTCATCCCACGAATATGCCTTACTGGTAGAATTTCCGTGAGGTGATCGCAATGAACGTAAAATTCACAATGGTTATGGACAAAGAACTGGCCCGTAAGCTAACCTACATCGGAACATATTATGGGCGCTCCAGAATCAAAGAAATTGAGTGGGCGTGCAAGGAATGGGTGAAAAAGTTCGAGGAAGAAGTGGATCAGATAGAATTGGAGGACACCTGAGCAATCAGGTGTCCTCCAATCCTCATTGTAGAGCCAGCGGTTCAAACAAGCTCATTTGTCCCTCCAGTTGCTTTTTGAATGACGTGGGGACCGGGAAGCCGCAGGTCTCCAACGTCTCCTTCATCATCATGCCAATCTGAGTCGGAGTGCCACCCATGTCCAGCATCACCCGCCGGGCCAGCCGCATAAAACCTACCGCGCTGCTGAAGGTCACGCCTTCGGGAAGGACCGGGGTGCGCGGGGCGGTCAGGGCCTGCCGCATCTCCTCAAAGGCCGTGACGTAGGCGGCGGTGAACAGAACGCCTTTCTTGCCCGTGGTCTTGTTGGCAATCATGTCGCAGCCCTTTTTGGTAATAAGGAAATTGGGGCGGGTTTCTCCTTTGCCGTCCTGATAGGTAGATTCGATGAAGAAATCAACCACGGGGATTTCTCCTTCGTTAAGATACTGAGCATACTGCCGGATGCTTTTTAGCAATTCATAATGGTTACGCTCCACCATCTGGGCCACGTCCCGGCTGTCAATGACCTGCTTGCCGTGGAAGTCCTGGACCTTCAAGCCGTTCATGCCCGCGCCCTCCTCTCCGCCTTCGCGGCGCGGTAGCCTTTGGCACGGCCATAATTGAACGCAAGGCACACAGCGTCTGTGGCGTTTTCGGCGCTCATGTCTGCCAAGACAAACGCTTCCAAAAGGTTCATCTGATAGGGTGTCCCCATCGGGAAATTTTGCTGCGCTCGATATACCGCTTTATTTTCTCAATTTCGCTCATTTTGAAAAACCTCCTCTTGATTTCCACCAAGGGAGAGGCTATAATAGATTTAGCCTCACCTCTTGGTGCGGTGGTGTGGAAACAGTCTGCGACTTTGACGAGGGGCAGGCTGTTTCTATTTTTCTTGATCCAAAAGCAGATGGATACCGCGGCGGATTGCTTCGGTTCTCGTCACGCCGTACTTCTCACAGTACGCCAACAATCGGGTATTAGTTTCTTGGTCAAAGCGCACTTTCAAGTCCACATTAAGCGGATTTTCTGCCTTTGGTCGCCCTGTGCGTGGGCTCACCTTATCACCTACTTTCTGCACTCTTTAAATTTATTATAATTATCAGAGTGCGAAAAGTCAAGAGATTTTTCAAAAAAATTTGGCACCGAAAAACCTTCTTGAAATTTTTGTCTTACTTTTTCAGGTTCCGCACAATGACCAGCACCGAAAGCCCGATGCTCACCGCCAACAGCCCATAAATCAAAATATCCATATTGACACCTCGCAAACGATTTGTTATCTTATTAGGGGGAGGTTTCCCTCCCCCTCCTCTATTCGCTCAGCTTCTCAATCAGGAGAAGTATTGCGGTGATGAGGTTTAGAATTGCGGCGGCGAGGTTGATTGGGGAATCAGGGACCTTGCCGCCGCCCTTCTTTCTTCGCTTGCTCATTGGTGTTCACCTCCTTTCCATGGTCTTATTATACTACTGATATCAGTAGTATGCAATTAGTGATATCACCAAATATTTAGGAAAATTTTTGTGCGAATTGCTGATATCACCAAACCATTAAGTGTGGTATACTTGTAATAGAGGTGATTTCGTGGTAAAAAAGGCTTATATTCTTGACGGTAAACGAATAACAAAGGACGAATATAATAAAGCAAAATTTGACCGCTTTCTTGTTACCGTTCAAAAGGGCCATAAGGCCGAAATCCAGGCCCACGCGGAGGCCCGTGGAGAGTCCGTAAATGGCTTCATTAACCGTGCCATATCCGAGGCCATGGAGCGCGACAATGCCGCTCCTTGGGCTTCTGAGGGCCGCACAGAGGCCAAAGAAAACGCCGGGGAGTAGTTCCCCGGCGTTCCTCATATCCCTCAGTCCAGCTTCCCCAGCCGGTCCAGCACGGTCATGGTCCGGCAGAAGTCCTCGGACACGTTCAGCGCCCCGTCCCCGGTGCCCTTGAGCGCACCCTTCTTCACAAGCTTGTCCACCGTGGGCCGGTAGTGGCTGGGCACATCCTCCAGCTTCTCGTAAATAACAACCATCTCGTCGTCCTCCTTTTTGTCGTCGGGCACAAGGGACCAGTCCGGCCGCCCATAGCCCTTGATTTTTGCGTACCGCAGGGAGTATTTACACGAGCGCACCGCGCTGGGGCTGCCCGCGTTGCCCTCAATGGTGTGCACGTACCCGTCCTTCACCGCCACCACCAGCCCCGTGTGGCTGGTCACTGTAGCCGTGCCGAAAAAGATTTGGTCCCCTGGCTGGGGCGTCTGGAAAAACTGCTTTTTGGCCTTGTAGTAGTCCATGGAGTACTTGGTCCCCGCGCCCAGGGATTTGTTGGGCTGGCACAGCAGCTTTTGGCCCAGCTCCCGCCCAAAGGTGCGCATGAAGCACCAGTCCACAAACACGTCGCACCAGTCGTAGCCGTTTTTCCGTCCATTGTAGAAGTCCTTCAGAGCGTCCAGATCACGGGCGAACCTGTTCCACAGCCCGCCCGCGTTGGCCTTGAAATCGTCCAGCTGGGCGTTGGTCTTTTTCCCCAGGTAGCCCACCTGCTCCTCCGCCGTGGCGATGAGCCGTTCCGGGGCCGTCATGTGCAATCACCCCCGCCCAGCTTGTCCCCCGCGCCGTCCACCGCGCTCTTGCTCGCCGCCAGCAGCTTCACCAGCCACTTGGGCACCGGGGCCCCCATGGCCGCCCCATTCTCCGCGATGCTGCCCAGCTCCGTCACGATGTACCACACCAGCACCACCGGGCACACCAGCCCCGCGTACTGAAAGGGCAGCTCCACCAGCGGCAGGTTGGCCAGCACCAGGGACAGCAGCAGATCCACCCCCGCGGACACCGCCACCACCACAATCATGCCGCATTTGTGCCAGATGCCCTCCCGGGCCCTGCCGCTGGACCACTCCCCCTCCTTGGCCGCCGCCAGCGAGCCGGTGAGGTAGTCCAGCGCCATGCACCCGATCCACCCTACCACCAGCCAGCCCAGCCAGCCCCACAGGCCCGTGAGCAGGCCCAGCACCGCGGCCACTGCCGCCTTCATCTTATGTACCTGTTCCATTTTGACGTCTCCTTTCGTGTTGTGCGGAAAACCGCTTTTTGATTGACGGTGAGTCTCCGCTTGGCCGCCCCTCCCGGGGCGGCTTTTTTGCGCTCAGACGGCGGGGCCCGCGGTGAGCGTGCCTGTGCCGGCGTTGCCGTAGAACTTCGCGCCCACCAGGTCGTAGAGACCGACTGCGCCGGAGGGGCTGATGCAGGGGATTAGTTTGTTCTGCAAAGTTAGAGAACTCCCATCAAAACGGTCGAAAGCATAAAGATTTGCCTTTAACCCATTTTTTGTGGAATTCCCCAATATTTTAATATTTGGCATAGTTGTTGCTGGAAAAGTATTGTTTGTTCCTGCGGAAACAAAATGTCCATCCTCACTAAACGTTTTGCCTTTGGCGAAAATGTTAAGGCTCATTTTCCGTGGTGCATTATTATTAACCGCAACTGCTGGTGTCCTTGTTGTACCAGCGTAGCCACCCAACCTTCCGCCTGCGCCATTGGCACTCCAGCTAATATCAAAATAATACCTTACCACTGAAGTCCCACTCCCTTGTTGCAAATACGAAATAACAAAGTATTTTGTTGAGGTGGACACGCCAGCCTCCAGTGTCTCCACAACCATATCAATTTCGGTGTTTGAAGATGGCTTGACGCCAAGATCAAACCAAGACGCGCCATCCGACTGGACATACTCCACCTCGGTATACCCCTCCGGCAGACGAGACGGCTTTTTCTCCGCCCCCAGCACCAGCGTCTCCCCCAGATACGCCTTTTTGATTTCCTGTCCGCCAAGACGCAGGGCAGAGATATTCTGTGTTCCCAGTTTTATCATGGCCCTACTCCTTGATGAGATACAGCGTGGCGGCATCCTTCGTGGTCAGGGCGTCGTATTCGGTCTGGGTCAGGACTTGCATGGCAGCCACCGACCCTGCCGACACCGCCCCCACCTCCGCCGCAGTGGGCGTCCAGGTGTTCGGCCTGGCCCCCACCATCGCCGCCGTATAGTCCCCCGTCTGCGGCGTTACCGCCCCCGCGCGTCCGTTGAAGCTGGCCACTCCGGCGGTCCCGCCGCCCTCACTTTCGCCTGAATCGTTGCTGTTCAGGCGGACGATGTTTTTCTTGCCGTAGTTCACAATGCTGCTCCCGGTGGGAATCAGGTTGTTAGTAACCAAGCATTCCTGCCAGTTTTCGTCAATTTGAATGGGTGTAGTGCAGCCGAAAATGCGGTTGGAACAGACCAGGGCCTTGGAAATGCTGGTGTTAGGCAGCCAATCGTCTTTTCTCAGATAGATGCCAATGCTACCCGCTACAATGTTGTTTCCGACAATGCAGGGGGAGGCATCCTCCTGTACGTCAAGGCCTACCTTATAGGCAATGATGGCAGCCTGGTCGGCCGGCGCTTTCACAAAATTTCCAGAAACCGTGGATTCGCCCCATGCCTGAATATGGCCAAGCATGATGCTATTGAACGATACAACCGCCCCAGTTGCCGCATGAACCCACCCATTAGAAACAAAGTTGTTGGAGAACAGGGTAAATCGAATGTCGATATTGCACCAGGAGAAGGAGTTGCCCGTCATCACAACAGGTCCTTCGATAGAACAGCTTACCCTGCCCAAACACCCATTTGTCTCAATCGTGTTCCCCACAAAAACCGCATTTGACATATCCGCATCATTATCATCTGTTTGAATATACATATAGATGATTTGTAAATCAGTATTTACAAAATCAGATACTACAAAAGTATTGTTGGAAATGATAAAATTGGCGTTACTTTCGCCCAGAATTTGCAAGTTTGTACCGTTGAGACCCGATGCCTCATCCACTTCCATATGATTATTGCAGAATATGAACCTGATCAAATCATCTACCAGGTACGACCTATGGATCGACATATTCTGAAATATACAGCTGTCAATTATAATGATACCATTTTTAATACCGATACTGACCCGCACGTCAGAATTCAGTTTTCGAAATGTGATTCCATAAAGCCGAACCACAACTGATTCATCTGCCGTGCCCATATCGATCCCACCCAACTCTGCGGCAGAGAGATAGAATATGGTAGCCCCTACCTCACCAGTAATGGATAAGCTGACCCGCACTTTCGATATGTTTACCTTTTCAGCAATAAAGTACTCCCCGCCCAGTACCACGATCTCCCCACCGCCCTTCGCCAGCACCTCCGCAATGGCCGCGTTCAACTCCTCCTGGTCGTCGGTCCCGTCGCACAGGTAGTCGCAGTCCGCCTGCGTCCACCCGGCGGTGGACGTGCCCATGGTGACGCGGCAGGTGCGTTTCCCAGAGATGGTGTCAAAGCTCTCGTTAATGGCGTTTGCGGCCCGCTGGGCAGCGTTTACCTGCTCCATAAGGTAATTATACCCGTGCTGCTGGGAAAGTCCCACGTCGGCCCCGGAGGGCGCTACCGTCTGCCCTGCGGTCCAGTTCTCGGGCAGGTCGGCGGGCAGGGGTGTGCTCAAAGGTCTATCGGCCATTTCAGGCTCCCTCCTTTACGATAAATGCGTGGCGGAACGCCACAGTCTCCTCTGCGATGGGCACGTACACCGCGCTGGACGTCAGCACGGTGCCCGCCTGGTCCAGCAGCTCAATCTGCGTGACCTCCTCGGTCTGCTCCCGCAGCACCCGGTAGCCCACACTGGCCACGTTTCCCACGGTGGAGCGGGACAAGGCCGTAATCACAATGCTCCCGTTGATGCGCACAGACTTGATATCGTTGGCCACAAAGCCCGCCGCCTGGTCCAGGAACGCCTGCTGTATGCTGGGCTGTCCCGCCATTTTCACAACCTCCTCCTCGTCTCCGCTGAAGAACGGCAGCCGGCCCAACTCCCAACTGCCCAAAATGTAGTTATACTCCCCCAGGGTACGGGCAATGGACTCCGACACCAGGAAGGACGCTGCCACCCTCGGACGGCTGATATACACGATGTGGCAGGGCTTGATGATGTCCATGGTCACGGACATCTCGGAGAAATACTGCTGGTCCTCCACCGCCGCCTCGATGTACAGGGTGTAGTTGGGATAGTCCACCTCCACCTCCCAGTTTCCCGGGCCAAATAGAGCGTCCAGGCGCTGGTACAGGAAGGTGAGGGTAAAAGGCGGGTGCATGGAAAGGCGGTTCAGAATGCGGTCCCGGCGGAAGGCCAAAGTTTCCGTCACCGGGTTGGCCACGATGTGGAAGATGGCCTCCCAGTCCGCCGTGGTGCTCTCGTCCATAGTCTGAACAAAAAGGTTTGCCCGCACCCGTGCCATGAACATGGCCATGACGCGCAACTCCTCCCCCTCCGTCCGGCACAGAGCCTGAAAGTCCAGAATCTCCCGGAACCAGGGCGGCCAATATTGGCAGATGTCAATCTCGGGCACTCAGCGTCACCTCCCCTAAAACGGGAACCTGCTGGGTCTGCCCCGTCTCCACCAGCTGAAGGTCCTGCGCGGCGCCGTTCAGCGTCACACTGGCGGCGTTGACCACGCCAGGGACGGACAGGATGGCCGAAATCATCCGGGCCAGATACACCCAGCAGGAGTAGCTGGTCAGGCGGTCCGCGTCAGGCGTCGCCCACCCCTGGCGAACAGCCAGCAGGTATTCCCCCACGGCAGCCTCCACCAGCGGCTGCATCTGCTCCACCGTATACCCCGCCCGCAGCGTGAGCACGGCGGATACCTCCACGGTCACGGCTACCGGAGCGGTGACAGTGACCTTGGCCCCGATGGGGGCGGTGCCGTAGCCCAGGCCCTGGTTGGGCGGCGGGTCCACAGCGGTCTGCACCGTCTCCACCATCTGAGAGGATGCCGGCATCCAGTCCGCACCTATCACGGACAGCTTCACCGTCCCGCCGCCGTCCCAGGTGGGGTAGATTTGCAGGGCGCCCACGCCGTCTATGGCCAGCACAACCCGCTTATAGTCCGCCACATTGCCTCCGAAGGGCCGCTCCCGAAGGGCGGATATAATGCGTGCACGCAGCGCGTCCTCCCCCTCCCGGTCGTCCCCCGGAACCAGGATATCGGTGATCTGCGCACTGGTAAGCCCCGAAATGACCGTGATGGGCAGAATCGGCCCGGTGTAGCTGTTCCCAATGACTCCCGGCGTCTCGCAGGTTAGCCGGTACTCCCCCGGCCCCACCCGTTCGGTGGCCGTAAAGTTCACGCTGTCCCCGCCGTCGATGGTGGAAAACCGCGCCCCGATGGGGATTTCGTCCAGATTGAATACGCCCAGGCGCACCGCGGGGGACGCGGAGTAGCGCTCCACGTTGGCAATCATCGCCCAGTTGTCCAGGTCCTCCCCCACAGCGGTCTGAATGGCCCCGCCCCGCTGCACCTTGTCCAAGTCCAGATAGAACTCCTCCAGGGAATAGGCCCCCGCCCCCAGAGCCGTCTGAATCATAGAGCCCTCCCGCTTGTCCAGGGAATTGGGCACCCGGTCCAGCATGGCTTCCAACAGGGCGCGGTAGGTTTTGTTGGTGAAGTCGAGCATCCTGTCATCACTCCTTTGCAAAAAATCCCCGCCACCTCATATCGAGACGGCGAAGAAAGTTTCCTAAAATTTTTGCAAATTGTAGACAAAAGTCATTTTGAATGATATTGTGTAGATAGGAGGGGAGAAATATGGTATTCTTTCATTCGGCGCTCAGTGAACTGCAAGCGGTTCTTTCCAAGCTATTCAAGCCCTCGTCCAAAGCGTCCGCTACCCGGAAAGGGAACCAGGCCGTTGAGCAGAGCTCTCCCTTTCCCAAAACAGGAAATGCGGAGCTTGATCGGACCATGGCAATCATCGACGCAATGGATGGCCATGAATTTGAGCAGTTCTGCGCCGAACTGCTGGAGCGCTGCCGTTATCAGAACATCCACGTAACCAAAAGCTCCGGCGACCAGGGCGTAGATATTATCGCGATTAAAAACGGAGTGCGATATGCGTTTCAGTGCAAGCGATATTCCTCCAAGCTGGGAAACGGACCGGTGCAGGAGGTCAACACGGGGAAAAGGATTTACTCCTGCCAGGTTGGCGTGGTCATCACCAACAGCTACTTTACATCGGGCGCTGAAATGGCCGCCAAGGCGGTGGGCGTTCAGCTGTGGGACCGGGAAACCTTGATTCGGAAAATAGGATATAAAGTGCCAAGCCGGTCTCCGCATTAATGAGCGGAGGCTGGCTTTCTCAATTTCCGCTGTCTCGATATGAGGTTGTCAAGGTTCGTTCACGCCGCGCCCTAAACCGCCAGCGCCACCTCCACTCCGGTCTTCACTGGCCCGAACACGGTATTGACCGTGACGCAGGCGGTGAGCACCGTGTCCTGGAAGGTATAGGAGAACTCAGAGATCCCCAGGATACGGTTGTCCGGCAGGAAGGCATCCGACAGCCGGCGCTGAAGCTCGGAGGCCACAAAGCCTGGGTCGTTGCCCAGCAGACCGCCCAGCTCAATCCCAAAATTGGACGAGTAAATCTGCCAGTGGAACCGCTCCACGTTGACGATGATCTCCACCGCCTGACAAACGGCCTCGTAATTGTCTCCTCGGCCCCGGAGCCGGTGCGTCACCGGGTCGGCAATCCAGGTGAGGGAGGGCTGGTCCTGAAACACCACGCCCTGGGACAGGTCGATGTCAGCCCGCGGCAGCGTCGCCATTGCGCTCTCCCCTTTCAAAAATTCGGGACAGGATGATAAACTGCTCTCCACGCATCACCCGTAGCATCAGCACCTTGTCCCCCGCGGCCAGCCCCCGGTTCAGGATGATATATCCGTCCTCCACCGGCAGAGGCTTGCCGTCCTCATAGCAGACAATCCCCTCCAGCCGCTCATCTGAGGTGTAGGCGTCCGGCGTCAGCCCCTCGCCGGTGGGATAGCTTCCTCCCAGCCCCTCGCCGGTCTGATAGGAGCCGCCCATGGCTTCCCCGGTGGCTCCATCCTGGGTTGCGTGGGTGTGGCCCAGCCCAGATACTCCATGGTCATGGCCCAGGCCAGACACCGTATGGCTGTGCCGGAAGCCCGCTGTGACGTGCTCATGGGCCAGGACGGGGATCTTCTTCTCCACCACGGCGGCGGTGAGCCACAGCACCTGCTGAGGCAGCGGGGCCATGGATTCCCGGATGGTGACTTCCAGCGGGGCGGCGCTGGTCACGGTCCCCACCACCAGGTCGGACAGCCCGTAGGCCTTCATGGAGCCCTCCACAATCCCATGCAGGGTGTCAATCAAGTCCATTCTCTACGCCACCCCCAGCTCCTGTACCTCAAAGTCCATGGTGTGAACGTCATGCACAAAGGTGTGCGTCACCTTTTCCAGCAGCACCAGCGCGTACAGGTTGATATCCCCCAGGTTGGGCACGTCCATCATGAGCATCTGCCCCGCCCGCAGACCCGGCAGGCCCAGGGCGGACACCTTCAGCGTCCGCCAGCGGCGGTTGTAGTAGGACAGCATGGCCTGGGCCTGAGCCGCCGCCTGGGCGTCGTTCAGCGCCTCGTCCACCGTCTGATACAGCTGCAAGAGGCCCCAGCGGGCGATGTTGGCGCTGTCCACCGCCTGGAACACGTCCGCCCGGCCGGTGGACTCGTTGGGCCGGACCAGCTTAATGGAGTTGTAGCTGCGCTCGTCGAGGTCGGTTTTGTAGGTGTAGTCCAGCAGCAGCGAGCCGTCCCCTACCACGCCCTGGGCCACCATGGCCCCCGCCTCCCGAAGGGAGAGGGCCCCCGCGTCGTCGAAGAAGGTGTACAGCTTCCCGGTGGCCAGAAGGGTCTGCTGAATGGCGGCGGAGATGATGTCCAGGCAGCTCTTGTCCTCCTTGATTAGCGAGGGGATGGGATAGCCGGTGTCGTCCAGCACGCCCACGGTGAGCTGAAAATCCTGGGCAATCTCCTGGATGATCTGCCCCGCCGTGCGGCCCACGAAGCAATAGCTGGCGCTGGCCTTGAGGTAGCGCAGCTGGTCGTAGCACGTCACATCGATAACGCCGTATCGGTCCCGCTGCTTGGTAAACACCCAGCCCAGAAAGATCACCTGCCCGTCCGCGGACAGGCGCACGGCGTCCCCCTCCACAAAGGAAATCCCGGAGGCGTTCACCGTAAATTTCAACGTTCCGGGGGAGCCGGTGCGGTTGGTCGCATAGGTGGCCTTCTGCACCTGGGGGGCAATGTCCCAGCTTTTCCCCGTCCGCTTTTCCACCACAATCAGCTCGTAGGTCATGGGCGCACCACCTGAATCTGCGCCTCTTTCACCCATCCCCGGGCCGCCCCCGTCTGGGTGGTGATGTGGTAGGGACAGGATCGCTGGGGGTCGGTGGTGACAATGCGGGATATCTTCCCCCGGAACCCGGAAAAGGTGCCGTGGGGCTCCGCCCCCTGGCTTGAGGAATAATAGTTCCCGTTCACCGTCACATCCTGGCCCACGGTAAGCTGCCCTGCGGGGACGGACCGGGTGGTCTGGGCGGAGGCCTCCACCGGCTGCCCTGCCGCGCTCTGCTGGAGCGTGACTGTTTTGGCGGAGTAATCCCGGTACTCGGTCAGGCCAAGCTCATAATAGAAATCCCCGGTCTCGCCGCCGCGCTCCTCGGTGTGGAAGGACGTGACCAGCACCTCCATGTTGGTGTCAAAGATGGGCGCGCCGTCCTCCATGTAGCGGTTGGCCACAAAGCGGACCCGCGCCCGCTCCGCCATCGCCGCCTCCAAAAAGTCGATGTAAAAGCGCGGGGGCCGGAAGCCGCCTGCGGTGAGCACCGCCCCCAGGTCCTCCCGGCCCGGCAGCAGGCCGGACCAGGTGACCACCTGAAGCTTTGGCGTTCGGGGAATCATGATGGGGCCCGCGCCCAGCACATTGTACTCGCTGTTGTCGTTGTCCCGGCTGATTTTATAGCTCTCCGGGTTTACCGGGAGGCGCAGCGTGGTCCCCTCCCAGGCCAGATACAAGCCGTATTGGTTTTCCATGCCGCGCCCTCCCCTCAAACGTAGCTCAAATCCGTGTGGCTGGCCGCCTGCTCCGCCAGGATTCTTTGCAGGGCGTTTTCCAGCCATTGCAGGTCCTGGGCCGTGTCCCCGGTGTTCTGACCGTTGATGGTAATCACCGGGGTCTGGGCGGTGAGGTTGATGTTGTTCACATACCGCCGCTCCGCCATGTCCACCAGCAGCTTCATGTCTTCCTCGGACAGAGCCACGCTGCGCTTGATGGCGGCGGTGTCGCCCTTGATGGCGTCCAGGGAGCCGGGAACGCCGGATGCGTCCAGCAGCGCTGAAAAATCGGTGCTGCTGCCGGAAAAACTGCCCAGGACGTCGTTGACGTTGAAGTTGTCCAGGGCCAGCCCTATGCCCGCCCCCGCGCCGGCAAACCCCGCCATTGTATCCTGGTAGCTGATCTGCTCCATGCGCTGGACTTTGACCTGGTTTTCCCCAAATACATCGTGCACAAAATTGTTCACATCGGCTTGAAAACCTTTCACGACTCCTGAGATGTTGCTGCCGAGCAGAGCGTCAATCGCCCCTGCCGCCGCAGTGACAATATCCGTGATGAAATTGAACAGCCCTAAAAACAGGTTGGCGATGGCCGCAACTGGATTATCGAACACGTTGGCAAAAAATTCTGCAAACGTGGCGATCAGGTTCCATGCAGACGCTACCAAGTTGTGCCCCAGAGCATACAGCCAGCCCAGAACAGATCCAATGTGCCCGAATACCTCCTCGCTGCTCATGCCCATTTCATACATGGCCATGATTGCCGATCCGATCAGCGCAACAAACAGCACAATGGGCCAATTAGCGAGCGCCCAAGCTCCCGCCTGTATAATGGCCGCGCCCACAGACACAGCCGCAAACGCCAGCACAGCACCCCCGGCGAATTGCAGAACCCTGGACACAAAATCCCAGTTATCCGCCACCCACTGAGCCCCCGCCGCCAGCAGGTCGATCACCCCTGTGGCGGCCCGGCCCAGCAGCTCGAATCCCGCAATGACGCCGTTCACCGCCTTCTTCCCCAAATCTCTGTTGAGCAGGTCGGTGAGCCTCTTCATGGCGGGCTGCATGGCCTTGACGGCGGCGTTGCCCGCCATGGTCCACGCCTGGCCGAAGGTGAGCGGAATTTTTTCAAAGGCGGCGTTGGTCTCGTCCGCCGCGGCGAACATGGCGTTTTTCACCACCTGGGCGGTAATTTCCCCATCAGCTGCCATCTCCCGCATTTCGCCGGTGGTCTTGCCCAGGTAATCGGCAATCGTTTTGGTAATAGTAGGCGCTTGCTCCAGAATGGAATTTAGTTCCTCTCCTCGAAGTGTGCCGGAGGACATGGCCTGGGTGAGCTGAAGCATGGCGGCCTGCATCCCCTGGCCGCTGGTGCCCGCCAGGGCAAACTGCTTGTTAATCTGCTCGGCGAAGGCCACAAGCTCCGTGTTGCTGTCGAAGGCCTCCCCCGCCATGGTGCCCAGCTTGCCCACCATGTCCGCCATCTCCTGGTAGGACCCTCGGGAGCGCTGGGCGGCCTGGTAAATCATGTTTTGCAGCTCGGCGGTGGTTTGCAGTCCGTCGTTCATCCGCTCCAGCCGGGCGGTGGTCTGGGTGAAGGTGTCCGTTAGCTCCACAAATTTCTGCGCGGTGCGCAGTCCCAGATAGGCCTTTGCCAAAGACAGCAAACGGCTTTCCAGGCCCGCGGCGGCGCCCACACCCTGGCGCATACTGCGGTTCATTTTGTCCTGAGACCGGGCCGCTTGCTCTCCGGCGGCAGCCGCCTGTGCGGTGCTCTCGTCCACCCCGCCCATGGCGGAGGCCGCGTCCAGGGCCGCCCCCGCCATCCGCACCAGCGCGTCCTGGGTTTTGCCGGAAGCCGCCTCAAACTGCCGCTGGCCCGCCGTTGCCGCCGTGCTCGCGCTGGACGACTGCCGCAGCATCCCCAGATAGCGGTTAAATGTGGCGGAAAAGCGGTCCGCCAGCACCATTTCTTCCCGTATGACCGCCATTTACCCGCCTCCTTTCGGCTTTGGTCTGGATTTAATCTCCTTCAGCGCAAACAGCGCCAGCAATATCTTCTCCCGGGAGGAAAGCTGGGACACCTTACCGGGCCGCCAGCCGTGGTTAGCAAACATATAGTAGGCCAGCAGGGTGTCCGGGTCCTCCCGGCGGATTAGTTTTTTGCCTGCTCCTCCTGGTCGTCATCCAGCCCCGACAGCTCCAGAATGGCGCTGGACAGCTTGCGGTACTCGCCCACCAGCAGCATTTTCCCCGGAACCTCCAGCGGGTCCAGGGTGCCATAGGCCTTGCACATCTCCTCGCTGGTGAAATCCGGCTCCACCGTAGCGGCCACCACCACCCGACGGCCATATTCACCGGCATCCAGCCTTTCCTGCAGCTGGCCGTTCACCTTTACCCGACGGGTGGATTTACCAATCAGCTTTTCGTTCTCCTCCTCGGATACGGGGCGTATCACAAAGGGGATGGGCTTGCCGTCCTCCCCGCAAAACCGCTTGGAAATGACAACCTCCTTCCGCTCCGGGAGCTTAACGGGGCTCAAAAACGCGCTCAAATTGCTCATGGTCTGTTCTCCTTTCTCAGGTTCCCGTCTCGGCGGGGTCGTGGAAGCTGGACAGCGGCTCGAAGTCCTCATAGCTGAAGCTCACGTCCACGGTGAGCATATCCGCCTCCGCGTCCAGCACGGACAGGGGAATGGTGCCGGTCAGCTTGCAGTTGTAGTAGGCCACCGTCTGCTCTCCCACGGTGGTGGTGGGGTCGTCATTGGTGACCTGAAGGTTAAAATAGGGCATGACCCCGGTGCGAATGTACTGAGCCAGCATCTCCAAAAACAGCGGAGTACCGTAATAAACGGTCATGGTGCCCGTCTGCTTCACCGCCCCCGGCTTTTGCTGGGTCTTTTTGGTGCCGATCACCTTCATGTCGGAGGAGGAGATCTCCGCCTGGGTTTTGACGTTTTTGGCCCCGAACAGGTCTTTGACCTGCCCGTCCCGGATGATAACCGCCTTTCCGGCCGCGCCGTTCAGGGTATCGCGCTCTAACAAAAAGCTCATGATTTCCTCCTTTACGCCACGATGATGGTGAGGTACGCCTTTTCCACGCTGTCTCCGACGTAGACGGCAATGGTGACCACAATGCTGTCCAGGTCGGCCCCCGGTTCCACCGTCACATCGTCGCCGGTGGGTCGCTCACGCAGGGCGTCCTTCCCGTACATCTCCAGCAGTCGGGATAGAATAGAGGCCTTGAACAGGCCGCGCCCGCTCTCGTTGTTCTTCACCTTGCCCCGGAAATTCAGAGAGAAATCCCGGTAGATGTCGTTGGCCAGAGAGCAGCACACCCGCATGGTGGTGTTTTTGTGGAATACCTTCCCCATGTCGGGGGTATAGGTGGTGAGGGTGTTGATGTCCGTCTCCACCCGCACCTGGCCGAACTCCTGCGTCAGAACGATATCCCCTGCCAAAATGTCCGCCTCGATCTGACTGTTGGTCTGCCGGTCGGCCACATCCTCAGCGCCGGGGTAGGCGGCATAGGACAAAGACTGGTAGTACTGCGCCCCGGCCTCCGCCCCGGCCAGCCACCAAACTACTTCATTTGCCGCCAGTTGCGTGCCGTCAGACAGAATCACGCCGCGATTGGTGTTGATGACGTAGGGGCTGTCCGCGCTCTTGGCCCCGGAGGTCACCAGTTGGCTGTACTTGCCCTCCTGCTCCACCAGGCGCGTTACAAAGGCAGCCATGGCCTCCCGAACGGTGCTGTCCGTGCCGTCATAGGCCAGGATATCGAACGAGTAAGGCTCCAGCGCGGCCAAGGCGTCAGCGTAGGCGGCGTGCTGCACCGTACCGTCCGCGCCCCCGGTGAGAGGCGACCCCGCCGTAGCTGCCAGCGCCCCCTTGCCGGAGAAGGTCACCCAGCCGTTTGCCTTCAGCCCCGACACATCCTTGGCCCTCTGCTGGTCTACCTGCTCCCCGTCCAGCAGGGTGGCGACGAGGAAGCTGCCCTCCTCGTCCACATCGGCGGCCACGGTGACGGCCAGACTGTTCCCCCGGACGCCGGGGTACAGCGCGGTGGCGGTGACCTGGTCCTCCCCGGAACCGCTGATAACAGCGGACGCGGACGCGGCCCCTTCCGCCGCCAGCCGGTACAGCAGCACCTTGCTGGGCCCGCTGGTCACATTACTCCCCTTGAACAGCTCCCGCAGGAACAGCGCCCCCGGCTCCGTGACGGCATAGCCGATGGCGCTCCGGGTGTCATCCCCGGCGTTCACCGCGCTCACCTGCCCCACAGGCCCCCAAGACAAGGGGCGGGGAATGGCCACTGTGCCCCGGGTCCCCTGGGCGGCCGCGGGGGTCCCTTGGCTTTTAACGTTGATATAAATGCCGGGCCGCACCTTGTTCTGCGCGGTCCATGTTCCGCCTGCCATCAGCGGACACCTCCTTTGAAGAATTTGTCCAGAATGCTCTGGGCCTCCTGAACCGAATACTCCGGCTTTGTCAGCAAAACCTTCGCGAAATCCCGCTGATATCCGGCCAGCGCCTGACTTTTCAGCAGTTGCGCAGTGGGATAGCGGACGGGGTCAGCGCCGGACTTCTCCATTTTTGCGGCCATTACGATACCTCCTCGGTGTAGGTCTGGATGGACTGCATGAGGACGGCGTCCTCCTCGCGGCTCACCCACAGCTTTAAGTCAAATTTGTAGTGCAGCGCGTCGTCCTGAATGTACCAGTTGCGCTCGTAGGTGCGCAGCAGGGCAGCCTCCCCGCTGTATGGGAAGGTGTCCAGCATCTCATCCAGCACGTCGGCGATATGGGTATACTGGTCCTCCATGTCCACCACGTTGTAGTCCACCAGGCAGACCACATCCAGCCCCAGCTGCCGCAGAAAGCGCCCGCCCAGCTTTTTCGTGATTTTCGCCTTGGTCCTCTGGAGAAACAGGGCGGGCAGCTTCGTCCCCTGCTGGTTGGGGTTGTCGTAGAAGGTGACGCTGGGCAGCGCCGGGGCCAGATAGTCCGCCAGGGAGCGGGTGAGCCCCTGCATGGTAACCGTCATTGCCCGATCTCCCCTGTAAGCTTGTCCAGCTCAGTCCGCGCCACCTCGTCGTACCTGTCCATGGCCTTCTCCGTGATGTGCAGCCCCTCCACATAGGTGGTTTTGGTCCCCACCACCAGGCCGCATTTGCGCCCTAAGTCCCGGGACAGCAGCCCGTCCGCGTCAATGTAGAGGCCGGGGACAAAGTGCTTGTCCACCCGGTGGCCGTCGTTGACATAGCTGGCGTACTCCATGTTGTTGGCCAGAATGGTGGAGAACCCCACCCCCACTGGGGTGTAGCTGCTGTCGCTCACCCAATGCTGCGCCATCTCGCCGGAAATCATGTTGACGCCCCGCTGCTCCCCGTCCTCAAAGGTATTGGGCGGGGTCAGCTCGACAGCCAGCTCCACCGCCTGAAGGGTTGCGCCCTGCGCGATATCGGCCAAACGGTTTTTTATATCCGGGAACCGTTTTTCCAGCTCCGCCAGCCGTTTTCTCAGCCCGTCACCCAGCTCCATCTCCCAGCGCTCCTTTCAGATATTCCCGCTGGAGCAGTCCCACCTCCTGGTGGGCCAGTCCAGGCAGCACCGCGCCAAAGGGCTCGTAGAAATACACCGGGTCCCCAGCGAAGGCCCGAACGGTCTGCCGGACCTGGCCCAGCCGCGCCCCCCGCCGGATCAAAAGCTCGTCCCCTCCCTGGATGTCTACGCCGTTGTCACAGGCCAGCTTATCCTCGCTCTCCCCGGCGGCGGCTGTGGACTGCATCTGCGGCGGATGTGCGCCGCTGCGGTAGACCCGGCAGGGCTGGCCCTGGGCCACCAGGACACGCTCCTGCTTGGTCAGGTTCCCCTCCCTGCGGGGCCGCACCCGGTGGATATCCACCAGGTCGGTGTACCAGTCGGCGTAGTTCATATCACATAGGTCCCTCCCATCCCGGCCAGCCGCGCCCTGGTGGCCAGCAGCTGGCCGTACTGGGTGGCGTTCAGGTCGCCCCAGTCTGCCGTGGCGCGGGTGAGGGCGTCGGTGTCATAGCTCACCGAGCTGTCCCCCAGTGCGGCGGACTTCACCACCCCCACCAGCGCCCCCGAGGCCGCCGCCTGAGCGGGGGTCTCGTTCTGTATGGAGAAGGTGCGCAGGTACAGCGACGCATAATGGGCGGTGTACAGCCCCGCGGCGAACCGCCACCCCTCGCCCCAGCGGTCCGGGGTGACGGCGGCGTTGGCCTGTCGGATGAACTCCTCCAGCATGGCGGCGGGAAGCAGCGGCTCCCCGTCCCCTTTCTGAAAGAACTGCGGGAAGTCCTGCCGGAACAGCTCCGCAGTATAGCTTCCACTGCCCCGGCTGAGGTTGGCCGCCCGGGCCTTTACCCCGGCGAATTGCGGCTTATTCCAGCAGAACACTCCCTCACGCCTCCTATTCCCCGCCCTCCTGGGCCTCCTCGTCTGCCTCCTGTTCGGCGGACTCTTGGTTGTCCTCGCCCTGCTCCTCCTTGGCGGACTCCTGGCCGGCGGACCTACGGCCCTTCCGGGACTTGGACTCCTGGTCCTTGTCCTTTTTGTTCTCGGACACCACCAGCTTGCCGTCCTGCGCCAGCGCCTTGAAGTAGGCCGTCTTGGCTGCCCAGTCGGGCACCTGGCACAGACCGCCCCGGTTCAGCCGGACGAACTCCTTCCCGTCCGGGCTGGGGATAACGATATTGCGGTTTGACATCACGAAAACGCTCATATTGCCCTCCTTAAATGCCGTCCCAGTACGTCAGCGTCTGGGGATAGAGCAGCTGAACCTGGGAGATGTTGGCCATGTAGGCGGTGTCGTAGCACACGTTGGCCACGTTAGGGCCGGACATCACCCGGGCCAGGGGCACCAGCTCGTCCATCTTCAGGTAGCGCTCATGGTTGACATAGACCGCCATGCGGTCCGTGCCGCCGGTGCCCGCGCCCTTGCACCACCGGGTGGCCCCGATGAACAGGGACCCGCCGTTCTTGGCCGCCACGTTGTTCTTCATCACAAAGTCCAGGATGGTCTCGGTGGCCAGATCGGTCACCATCGTGTTGAGGATATACGTGTACTGCTCATAGGGCAGCAGGATGTGGTTGGGCATGGCGCTCTCGTCGTACTCCGCAGCAGCCCAGGTGGCGGTGATGGCGGCGTTGATGTCCGCCAGAATCTGCTCCTTGGTCTTGTCCTTCCACTTGGTGGAGGGAGTGCTCTGGCCGTTGCCCGCCACCGTGGTCTCCACCGCGTCCGGGTCGTTCAGCAGGCCTGTGGTGCCGTAGGCCTCAAAGCCCTTGTAGACGTTCTCGTCCATGTGCTTGTCGTAGGACATCCGCACTCCGTCGCCGAGCAGCTGGTCCAGGGACCGGCCGATGTAGCTGGACTTCTGCATATCCACAAACATCACCCGCAGGGCGGCGGCGAACACATGGGCCTTATACAGCCCCTTGTCCAAGCTGGCCTGGACGATGGGTACGCCGTTGGCCCCGCCGGCGGTGATGGGACCCTCGCCCGAACCGCCGGTGATGCCGTAGGCTACCGACATGGCGGAGGCGTAGTCCACCCAGCCGCCGCCCGTCTGAATCACGATGTCCCGGGGATAGGTGTAGCTGCTCAGGGGCTTGCGGATCAGCGGGTCCCGCTTTTCCAGCTCGGAGATCAGGAAGGCCCCGCCGGAGGCCACCCCCGCCTCGTCCATGGTGGGCACGCCCCCGGGCATACCGGGGACGGACAGCTTGCCGGAGCTGAACACGCCGGCGTTATAGGTGCCCGCGTTCTGAAAATTCTGCATTTGGTCTTCCTCCTTTTCAGGCGTTGTTCATGGTGAGAATGCGCAGCTCTGCGATTCCGTTGGCGTCCGCCGGACCCGCCCACTGGCAGTTGGGCAGCTCCACCGTGTTGGCGGAGGTGGCATCGGCCACGGCCTCAAACCCGCCCACCTCGGCGGTGGGCAGGGCGCTGTTGGCCGCCACCCGGACGTACACCTTGCCGCCCAGAGCGGGGGTGCCGTTCTGGCACTTCACGTTGATGCAGCCCCGCATGAACACGGGGACAGCCTCGCCGGGGGCATAGGCGCCCGCGCCCTGCTCCAGGTAGTTCAAAGCGCTCTTGACCTCCCGCGCGGCCACGCCCACGAACTGCGCGGCGGTGGAGCCCGCCCCCATGGGGACCACCGCGCCGCCCGTGTCATACTTCAGGGGCGCGCCAAAGGCGATCTGCTCCGCGCCGCCCGCCGGGTGGGGGTTGACGATCATATCAGGCTGGCGGGCGTAGCTGCCCGCAAAGCCGTGGGGCATGGTGGTTCCGATGTTCTGAGGATGCAGTGCCATGATTAAACCTCCTTTTCCTGGCGCTTGTGGGGGTTCCGGGCAGCGTAGGCCGCCTGGGAATCCTCGCAGCGCTTCTCATAACTGGTCATGGCCGCCTGGTCCGCGGCCTTCTGGGCGCTGGCCTGGGCCGCTGCCGCCAGCTCGCCCAGCTTGCCCTGGTCCTGGATGGACGCAATCAACGCATCCGTCACCTGGGCGCGCACCGCTTTATCCTGGATGGCGGCCACCACCGGGCGCATGGAGCGCAGAATGGCCACAGCGGCGTCCTTCGCCTCGGAGGAGAGACAGACGTCCGCCGCCTTGTCCGCGGGGACGGTGACGGTCTTCTCCCCGGCCTCCTCGCCGCCCAGCCTCTTCAGCAAGTCGTCCAGCTCGTCCTCACCGCTGAGCTTCTTCTCCTCCGGCTCCTCTTTCTTGAGGCTGCTCAGCAGCTCCAGCACCCGGTCCAGCTTGCTGCCCAGATCGTCTCCCTTGGGCGCTCGCTCCACCACCGTGTCCTGCGCCGGCTCCGCCGTCTTCTCGGGCGCGGCCGCCGGAGCTTTCTCCGCCGGCGCGGCGTCCAGCACGCTGGCCGTGGAGGACACCATAGCGTCCAGCTCCTCCGGGCTGGCGTCCTTGGCCGCCATGCCAAAGGCGGTCAGGACAGATTTCCAAAAGTCAGACATTCGTTTCCTGCCTTTCTCCGCCTCTTGGGCGGCGTCTTTTATTGATACGGAACTCCCCGCCCTGCCCCGAGGGACAATGGCGATGTGGTTTCCCAGTATCCCTTTTTGCGCGTACCCGTTCCCGTCCGCCGCGTAGGTACACAGGTAGCCGCAGCTCACCTGCCGCTTCACATGGTTGAGCACGTCCGAGGCCAGCGCCGCGTCGTCAATGTGCAAATCCGCCACCACATAGTCTCCGCTGCGCCGGACGTTCTGGGCGTGGCCCCGGACGTACGCGCTGAAGTTTTCCGCCGTCACATTCTCCGGCGGGTGGCCATCCGTCACCGCGCAGCCCTCAAAGCTGGCCAGGGCCGCGGGGGAGAACACCTCCTCTGGCTCACGCCGCACCGGGATGATCCGCTCCGGGTCGCCGTCCAGCTGAAGCTCCCGGGCCAGATACTCCTGGGTCCCCGTGCGGGCCACGGGCACGCCGGTGCAGATAATCCCGCCGCTCGGCTTTTTCGTGATATGCTCGGAAATGGCTGTGCCGTAATAGGCCAGCATAGCGTTTCGCCTCCTAAACAAAAACGGAGCCAACAGGATTTCTCCCGTCAGCTCCAATGGCTCTTGCCTGCCGCCAATTCGTCAGGCGCTGTATTTGATTGATTTCTTGACCTCTAACACAATGTAGCCGTCGCCCTTCCTGCGGATTTCAACATCGTTCCCGCGTTTCAGAATGGCTTCAATGGCGCGGATAGTTTGTTCGCTCATGGCGTCACCTCCGTCAATGCGTCAATGATCGACTCGCACATATCACCAATCGCATTGGTCTGCTCAAACTCCGGGCCCGGTTTCCATCCTCTCGACATCAGGCAGTCATACACGGGGCCCTCCGCAAGTTCGCTCATTTCTTCTCGGGTATATTCCCGGTCCTCAATTCCAAGCGTAAGCAAGAACTCCATCTGCTTCTTTGTCAGCGGCAGCTTCATTTTTTCCACCCCGTTATCACATTCCCCGTCTCCGGGTTAATTGACACCGCAGCTCGCGTGCCAATAAACTGCTGGCTTACCCGCCCTTCGCTGTCTGTTTTGATTATACCAACCTTTACCGGGTTTCGCAATGCATCCGCCACACCCTCTGCGCTGAAGTTTCGTGAAACGGCACGCTCTATCACGTGCTTTGACACACCTGTTATCTCGACGCCAGTAGAGGTGCGCAATCCAATCACAGCGGAAAAGCGCTCCGTTTTCCTCGCGAACCGATAATCCTTTCGCCACTGGGCGTATTTCTCATCCCCCGCCGCCTTGTGCCGCTGGAAGGTCTGGAACGTCTTGGGCACGGCGTTTCCCAGCGTCTCCCGGTAGCGCTCCCACTGGCGGTAATCGTTCAGCCATCGCGCCCGGTTCCGCTCCTTCTTTCGGTAGGCATCCATCTGCTTCTGGGTGCGCGGGTCCCGGGTGGGCGGGTTCTTCGTGAAGCTGGAGAAATCCTTGATCTTTTTCAGCTCCTCCTCGCTGCGGCCCATGGGCGTCCAGCGAATCAGCTGGTGCAAACAGTTGGGGTGAATATTCAGCCAGGAGTTGGACAGGTCGTCCGGCCCGCCGGGGTCCATCTTCCCAAACGCCGCCGACAGGGGCGGGAAATCCGGGTCGCGGCCGCTTTTGGAGTACACCCGCCCTTCAAAGGGTGCGCACAGCTTGCAGGTGGTGCCGTGGCGGCTGACTTTGTACAAATCCCACTGCGGGTCTTGGGTGAGCACGGACAGGACCTCCGCCTGCCGGGAGGTGGTGCGCAGCACCATGGACGCATAGGTGTGCAGGCTCCAATTTCGTCCCGCCCTATCCACGAACGCGGTCACGCCCTCCCGGCGCAGCGCCTCCACAAAACCGGGCGCGGCCCGAAACGGCCCCCGGCCCATGGCCTGGGCCGCTGCCGTCTGCTCCAAGCCCACCCGGCGGAACACATCCGGCTCCGTCCGGCCAATCAGGGCGCTTTCCAGCGTGCTGTAGACGGTGGCGTGGGCCTCGGTAAGTTCGCCCATCAGGTTCATAGTCAGCCTCTGGACGATGTCCACCTGTTCCCCGGTGAGGACGGCGGCGTTGGAATAGCCCCGCGCGTGTTTTTCCGGGGTCTCGTTCCGGGCGGAGGGCTTGCGGGCCTCGGGATGAGATACATAGAAATTGCGCTCAATCATCCTGGGCACGTATTCCCAGTCATCCGCTTCCAGCCTGCGCAGAATGGCCTGCACCCGGTCCAGCGCGGCCTGGGCGTGATAATCTACCAGGCCCATGGAGCGCAGGCGGCCCATCTCGTTGATGATGTCCGTCTCCGCTTGCAGGTAAAGCTGAACCATGCGCTGAAGCTCATGGTCCGCCATGACGCGGTTCAGGGCGGGCATTTAGTCCTCCTCATCCTCCAGCTCGTCATCGTCCACGATTTCAAGCGGCTCATAGAAGCTGAAGTCGAAATGGAGCAGTTCGTCAAAGGTGGCGTCTGGATGGGCTTTCACCCACTCCAGCATCTCGTCCTCGTAGCCCTCCTCCTGCGGATCGTTATAAAGCGCCCGCAGTGCTGTCCTATCCAGCTTGTCTTTGGCCAACGGCGCGTATCGCTCCATCAGGATTTTTTGATATTCAGATTCCTGCTCTTTTCTTTTCATGCCACCCAGCTCCTATTTCAGCTTGATTCGCGAAATAAAGTCATACTCTCCAGGACCTTTTACAAAAATACGGTATTGATAGGTTCCATAGTCATAAACCTTTATCTCGCCGGGTTTCACCTTCGGATGATCCGTAAAGAATCCGCTGGTCACCCGCTCGAACTCCTTCCGGCCCATCTTCGCCTTCGCCGTCTTTATTTTACCACTTTTCTTCCCCTTTGTCGAGCTTCCGCCCAGCTTTCCGTAGGAAAACTGCCCGTTCTTCGCCCGGGGCTGGCCCTTGTAGTCCACCGTCAGGCTGTCCTCGGTGTCCTGCTCAAAAGGGCCGGATTCCTCTCCTCCAAAGCTCAGCCCCGCCAGCGGGTCGCGCAAAGCAGTCACATCCTGGTATGTCTTTCCGGCGTTGGCTGCGATCTCCTCGTCGGTGATGGAGCCGAACAGCCCTGTCTCATCCGCCAGCCGTTTCAGCTCCTTCTGGGCGGTGGCCGCCTGGAGCAGCCCCGCCTGGAATACCGTGACGATGGTCTCCGCCTTGTCCTTGGCGATTTTGGCCACCTCGTCCGCCCGGGGCGTCCACAGGGGCGGGAACAGGATGTCCAGCCCCTCCGGCACACAGCCCCAGGCGGACATGGCCAGCACCGGCAGGAGCTGTTGAAGAATGGGCCGCAGCTTGCTCTCCCGAAGGGTGTCCACATAATCGTAATAGTTTTGCAGATCGCTCTCGCCCGTGGCGTTCATCCCCGCGGGGGAGCGCCCGAACAGCTTGGTCATGGGGATGCGGGAGGCCCCCGACAGGTCCATGCCCATGGCCTCGTGCACCTCGTGCAGGCCGGTGAAGGTGTACTGGGTGTTTTTCACCTGGTCGCCCTTGTTCACCAGGCGCATTCCAAAGTTGGACTGCATCACGCTCTGGGCCTGCATGGTGTTCCAGAACCGCCGCTGCGCCTCCCCGGAGGCCAGGGAAAAGAGCTGGTCCAGGTTTTGCACCTCCATGGTGTCCACATTGGCCCGGAAGGTGAGCGCGGCCATATTGGCGGCCACATTGTTGTGCTTCACCACGTCCTGGTACAGCGCCTCCACCTCGGACTCGCCCCAGTACTGCTCGGTCACACGCTCCAGATAGGGCAGCTCCCGGCCCAGGAAGCGGACAATCCGAGAGTGGTGCACCCGGGCCACCGTTATTCCGTTCTCCCCGTTGATGGTATAGTATTCCGGCGCCATTCGGCCCCGGCCATCGTAGATCAGCCCTGTGTCCGGCGTGATGCCGCACCAGCGGTCCAGAATGAACAGCCCCTGGAACGTCCCGGGCAGAATGGTCTCCGGGTCCAGCGGGCGCTCCAGCATCCCCTCCTGCCCCCGAATCATGATTAGCCCTGCCGCGCCGCCGTACAGGCGGCCCCAGCGCAGGCCCTCGTTCACGCTCTCCCGCAGGGCGGTGTCCGTCTGCGACTGTTCGAATTGGCGGAGATATTCCGGCCCAACTGCGCCAGAAAGCTGGAACCATTTCCGGCACATATCGTCCGGAATGATGCCCACCACGTTTTGGACAATCCAGTTGTCCCGGTACAGGGAGTTGAGCAGGGCGTAATTGCCCGTCATGCGGGTCAGCGGGTATTCCGTGGCCTCCAGCGGAGACTGGGAACCATAGCCCAGGCGGAACAGCGGGTTGGAAAAAGCGTCCGCCACCGCCACCGCAGCGGCGCTGCTATCCTGTTCGTGCAAGCTACCCCTCCTCTCCATACCGCCACTTGGGCAGGCAGGTGTTCACATAATAGCGCAAGGCGTCCGGCCCGTGATCCATCTGCTTCACCGGCTTCTCCACACCCGCCACCCACGCGGCCTTGGAGTCCCATACATAGGATTGCAGCTCCCCAATCAGCCCCGCGCACCTTCGATTGATTTTCAGCGCCCGCCGGGCCAGCAGCTGGGACACCCGTCGAATACCGTCCAGTACGTCATTATCCCCCGGAATCACATACACGCCCCGTCGCTGAAGCTCAGCGATAAAGCTGGCCGCCGACGGATCGGCCACTACAGGGCAGAAAAACTGGGGGTTTGCTCCCATGAATGCCTGCAAGTCGTCCCCGTACTCCCCGTCGGTTTTCTGCCGGCCACAGCGCTCCATATCCCGGCTGTCCCAGCGGTATTCATTGTCCACCCAGACGGTCTCCCCGTCGTCGAAGATATCCAGAAACACGGTGGGATTGGCCGTGCCATAGTCGCAGGCGATATGCCTGGTGGAGAGATACGGCAGGCCGAGGGGCCGCTCCTCCTCCCCGTATACATTGCGCTCCGGGTCGAACATATCATAGATCAGGCCGTCGCCCGCCGTCCACTCTCCGTCGATGTACCGCTTTTTAAACACCCCGGCGTACAGGCTGCGGTACATGGCTTTGGTCGCCTCGGACAAGCTGGGGTTATCGTCCATCATGAAATGCAGATGGGTGGCGTCCTTCTCCCCCAGCTTCAACAGCCATTCCTTGCGGAACCAGTGCTCAGGCACATCCGGGTTACAGTTAAACCACAGCTTTGCCCCCTCCACCGAGCACCGGGCCAGGGCCTGCTCCACGAACGACCGGGGCATCAGTGCCACCTCGTCCAGCAGCACCCCCGCCAGCGTGATGCCCTGAATCAGCGTATAGGACGACTCGTCCCGCCCGCCGAACACATAGAATCGGTTCCATTTACCACCCCGGGTGACGGTCAGAACGTGGCCGGAGCGGGTATAGTCCAGAACGAAACCGTTCTGCGCGAAATAGGTCATGGCCAGAAGCGGCTGAATCACGTTGCGCTCCGCGCTGCCCACCGTCTTCCCGCACAGGCCGAAGGAGCATCGGTTGAAGCTGCCCATCGCCCACAGCAGGAAGGACAGGGACATGATGGACGTCTTGCCCGAGCGCACCGCCCCGTCACAGATCAGCGCCGTCTTCCCCCGGTACGGCCAGCGGAGAATTTCAATCTGCTTTGGCGAGAGCATCGGCGGCCTCCTTCAGGCTCTTGGTGATGGGGTCGTCCTCCTGGGCGGCAGAGAGGGCTGTCTCCGCTTTTGTGCCGTACCCGTGCCTGCTCATCCAAAGAGGCGCCAAGCGGGTGTCGATGACGCCCAGCTCGAACTTCATCCGGGCGTCCACCTCGCACTCCTCTTTCATGCGCGTGACGATGTCAGCAAATCGTTTATCCCCCGCGTACCGCTCATAAAATGCGGCCCTGGAAATACCCACACGCACGCAGAACCCCTCGATGGTGCAGGTGACGGAGCGCTTCAGCTCCGCGCTGACAAACTCAGAGTTCTTGGAGCTGAAGTCATGGGTCAGCACCTTTTGGTCGTTGCACCAGGCCTTGTACTCCTCCCAGGCGGTTTCCAGCGCCTGGGAGGTCTTGAATTTTCGGGGCCGTCCCATGATTTCACCTCCCCTTCAAAATCGAAAATACAATCTATCACGCTAATTATCTCATAGAATTTTCATTTTGTCGTGCCATATATAGCACTTGTGAAAATTTCTCTATGGTCTCAAACCGCGTGCCGCAGGCTCTGCACCTTCTCCTTCGCAGAACGTCTCCAGTCTGGAGGTCAATGCTTCGAATTACCACGCTTTTGCCTCCACAGCCTGGGCATCTCCGCGCTGTCCGCACTTCGGTCATCCTCCCGCCCCCTCTCTAATTTCTTCGGTGCAGATGTAAATTCCCGGCACCTCGGCCCAAAACTTTTCGCATATCTCCGAAGCCACCTGCGCATCGTCCTTCCAGAACCCCACGGCGGTCATGCAGTCCTTGAGGAGCTTTTGCAGGTTGTCAGTGTCCGGCTTGGTGGTTCGGTACTCGCCGTCCCTGTGCCCGCCCCGGGGAAAGCACCACTTGACCACAAGCCTCACCGCGCCCTCCAGGGGGTGCGCCGGCTTATGCCCGGCCAGGTGATCCGTCAGCTTTGACCGGGCCGCCACCACTTCCGGGGGATCGTAGCTTACCGGCTTGCCCTTCACAACCCGCCATTTCTTTTCCTGGTGTGTGGCGGTGGGCGGCCGCATCGGCATGAAAAATTCAATCCTCATGTGTCTTTACCTCGCTAAAGTGCGCCATTGTTGAAAACTTTTTTGTCAACGGTCAGGGGAAGGAGTCGTCGTGCGTAGCTTTCGCACGACTACTTCCCCCGTTGACCGCAGGGAAATGATTTATTTACCCCCCGTAGGGGGGTACTTTTTCTTCCCTCGGGAAAAAAACGGGTTTTTGCGTTTTTTTCCCTGTCAGGGAAAGCAGGGAAATTTCCGTTTTTTTCCCTCAAAGGGAAAGGGAAATTTTACGTTATTTTCCCTCAAAGGGAAAGGGAAATTTCCGTTTTTTTCCCTCTACTTCTTACCGACCTCCCCATCATCGATCCAAAAGCCACCGTGCTCCTTCAGCCGGTTCCTGGCCGTTTTTTCCGTCACACCCATGTACTCAGCAAGGGCACTAATCGTCACCTTGCCCTCTATGCCGCAGGCCTCAAATGCCAGCGCAATGGAATCTTTTCGCTCCTTTGCCTTGACCTCTTTAGGTTTACGCTTTTGCATGGCCCGCTGCCAGTCGGTGGTGTCGCCCTCCGGGTCAATGTCGGCCAAAACCCCGCTCTCGTCGTTAAGGTGAACGGGGAAGTCAAACCACAGGTTGACCGGGGGGAATTTCGGAAACTCTCTGAGCGTCCCATCAATACGCCACGCTGTACGGGCCTCTGCGACCCTTTTAGCGGCCTCTGCGGCTCTCACTGTATCCTTATACTCCTGCGTCCCCAAAACGGCCTCACAGGCGGCCAGGGCGGCTTTCTCACTGCATAGATCGTCCTGGCTGACTTCATCCAATTTCCCCGCCGCCTGAAGGGCCAACCTACAGGCCCGGCCCACGGCGTTGTTAATTTCCTGCTTGCGAAGATCCTTGCCTATCGGCAATTCAATGAGGTCAAGGAGGGCATCAGGGTCACGGGCGAATACGCCCGAGCCGCTGGCCCGGTCCATGCTCCGCTTGCTCCCCTGGCTGCCCTTGCTGTGGTGGTGGCAGTAGATGACCGCGCAGCCCAGCTCGGTACATACCTTGTCAAACTGATTGCAGAAGTCGGCCATCTGATTTGCGCTGTTCTCGTCGCCGGTGATGACCTTGTAGATTGGGTCAATCACAATGGCGATGTATTCCTTCTTTCTGGCCCGGCGTATCAGTTTCGGGGCCAGCTTATCCATAGGGACGGACCGGCCACGCAGGTTCCAGATATCAATGCTCCCCAGGTGTTTCGGGGGCTGTCCCAGGGCCTCGTACACGTCCCGAAAGCGGTGGAGGCAGGAGGCCCTGTCTAACTCCAGGTTGACGTACAGCACACGCCCCTGGGCGCAGGAAAAGCCCAGCCAGGGGCGTCCCTCGGCGATAGAGCAGCACAACTCAATGAGGGCATAGGACTTGCCGGCCTTGCTTGGCCCGGCCAGGAGCAGCTTGTGCCCCTGACGCAGAACGCCCTCAATCAGGGGCGGGGCCAGCTGGGGCAGGTTGTCCCAAGCATCGGCCATATTCTCCGGGTCGGGCAAATCGTCGCTGACGTTCTCAATCCACTCCCGCCACTCAGTCCAAGAGGCCTTCCCCAGGTTGGTGTCCACCAGGAATTGCTTGTGATTGTTCCGCTTGGCGCCGGGCAGTCGGGACAGCCGGGAGGGGTTGCGGTTCTGCTTGTCTACCTTCATCCCATTCTTTTCGCAGACGGAATACAGGTAGTCAACACGGGTGCGGTACTCCTCATAAGAGGCGGCGTCAATGCGGACTATGGCGTGGAGACTCTTGCCGCCCGAGTACACCAGGCAGGCCACGGGCAACTCCAATTCCCGGATGATAGCGTTCTGCTCCCCCAGGTCCATGCTGTCCGATTCAATCAGGGCAAAGCGAAAGGCGGTCACGTTGTCATTCTTCACGCCCTTGCCGTCCAGGGGGTTGAACCGTATCCAGGCTCCCGTGCCGGGGTCATAGTCCCCCAGCACCGCCCCCAGGTCGTCCCCGCACTTCTTCAGCGCCTCAATTAGCTGGCCCGCCGTGCGGTCATAGTTCCCCCGGGTGGGCTTGCGCTCCCCGTCCTCGGCCTCGAAAGTCTCTGTCACATAGCCCACATAATCATCCGGGGAAAAGAGGGTGCCGAGGTATTCGATTAAGTCGTGGGCAGGGCGCCATTTGCTGTCGGTCGGCTCCTGGATCTCCTTGGATTCCAACCAGGCCGGATTGACGATCACCTGCTCGTCCTTGGCGCTGATTTCATCGTCCCAGCTCAATTCATGGCCGGGTTGCGAGGTGGAAGGCCGCCACCCCCTGTCCATGGCCATCTTCACCACCGTGCCACCTGTGACCGGCTCCGTGTTCCCGGTGAAACTGTCCCACTTGCGCAGACACTCCCCCGGATGATACCGCTTACCGTCCCGGCGGCTCCAGTCCTCCCAGGCGGAGGCGGGATACCCCGCCTCCTTTAAGCCCATGCCCACGGAGACCCATTCCTGATATGAGAGGCCCGCCGGGTCGATATGTTCCAGCGCCTCTTGCAGATCAAGGGTATTTTCCATCGCGTTTACACTCCTACATATTCAGACGGGTTAATATTTCCAGGCACTCGCCAACCATTGGCGGCGATCCGGTCGATCATGTGCTTTGCGGTTTCAAACTGCCACTGCCCCACATGCTGGAACCCTTTGCCCTCCAGGAATCGGATTTGTTTCGGGGTTGTCAGTCCCTCCACCCGACGCTTTGCCAGCCGATCCAGGAGCAGCGTCGCCTTGCCGGCTGTTTCAATCTCGTCGGGGAAAATGCCCAGCTTTTCCAGTGTTGCTCTCTGCTGGTCGCTTGGCGGCCCCATCTCCCAACCAAAGGACGGAACATAGCTTGACAGGTCTGCCGCCTGGATGGACATTTCAAATTGCAGAGGATCCACCAGCTTGCGTTTGCGGGAGCGCATTTCGGCCAGCTGATTTGCCAGGGACTCCTCCCGCTGGGCCACGACATCCTCGCTGGCCTTTTTCTCGGCCTCCTCAATGTCAACCGGGCATCCGGCAGCCTCGATGTTCTCGGTCATCTTCCGGGCCACCTCGTCCGATTCACAAATCAGGTTGGCGGGGTGGCACAGCTCATGGCGCTCGGTATGCCACAGGAAGTCCAGGAGCAACAGGTCTTCTTTGCCGGGAAATAGGCGGGTACCACGTCCCACCATCTGGCTATACAGGCTGCGCACCTTAGTGGGCCGCAGCACCACCACGCAATCCACACTGGGGCAGTCCCAGCCCTCGGTCAGCAGCATGGAGTTACACAGGACGTTATACTTCCCCTCGTCAAAGTCCTTGAGGATTGACCCCCGGTCTTGGCTGTTGCCGTTGACCTCCGCCGCCCGGAAGCCCTGGGCATTGAGCAGGCGGCAAAACTTTTGAGAGGTGCGCACCAGGGGCAGGAATACCACCGTCTTACGGTTCTCGCAGTAGGTACGCATCTCCTGGGCGATTTGATGTAAATATGGGTCCAAGGCAGTGTCGATATCGGCGTTTTTGAAGTCCCCCGCCTGCACTCCCACATGGGAGAGGTCAAGGGTCAGGGGGATGGTGACGGCCTTGATCGGGCAGAGGTATCCGTCCTTGATTGCCCTGGGCAGGGTGTACTCATAGGCCAGGTGCTCGAAATACTGGCCCAGGTTCCGCATATCCCCACGGTCGGGGGTGGCGGTGACGCCCAGCACCCGGGCCTCCTCGAAATAGGTAAGCACCCGCTGATAGCCGTCAGACAGGGCATGGTGGGCCTCGTCCACCACAATCACGTCGAAATAGTCAGCCGGGAACTGGCCCAGCCGTTTCTCCCTCATAAGGCTTTGAATAGAGCCAACAGTCACCCGGTACCAGCTGTCCAGGCACGTTTCCTCGGCTTTCTCCACAGAGCAGCGCAGGCCCGTGGCCTGGAGCAGCTTATCGGCGGCCTGATCCAGCAGCTCCCCACGATGGGCCAGAATCAGGCACCGGCGACCGGAGCGTACCATGTCCTCAACGATCTTTGAGAAAACAATGGTCTTTCCACAGCCGGTGGGCAATACCAGGAGCGTTCTGAGGAATCGGTCGGCCCAGTCGCGCTCCACCGCCTCCCGGGCCTCCTGCTGATAGGGCCTCAGCTCCACTTAGAAGCTCCCCGAGCTCCAGGGGGTGGGGGACCCCTGGGGCAGTTCAGTCCACTGCTGGCCGGAGCCCTGAGCCGCGGGGGGCTGAACTGCCGGCGCACTCTCCGGGTCGTAGAACTCCGTAATCTCGTTGCTCTCCCGCTCCTTGCCGTCGTTGCCCGTCCACTTGCGGACACCCACATGGCAGACGCCGGTGGAACCGGGGACGGCCCCCCAATTCATCCGCATGGCCTCGCCGTGCTTGCGCTGACCGATGGAGGTAAAGAACTGGCACAGCTTCCACTCGAACTTGCTGTGGAGGAAAAGGTTGGTCAGCACATCGCCGGAGGCCTCGGCGCTGCTGACGGCCACCGTCAGAATGGCCTTGTTGCAGGCCGGGATCTTCTCGCTGCCGCTGTGCCGGGCACGCTCGAATTTCTTCACGGTGAAGTTGTAATCCCCCTCGGGGAGAACCTGAAACGGGCTGTCGTCGCGCTGGATTTCATCATCCCAGCCAAATTCGCGGGGCATAGAATCGTAATCGTTCATGTTGTAGCTCCTTTCAAGCTGTTCAAATTTTTGCGGGAGGATAGCTGCGCTTGGCCGTGCAACTATCCTCTTTTTCCTTCCCAGATGAGGCTCTAAAAGGGGAGGGTGTCGTTGTCCTTGATCCAGTTGTAGACCTGCGCCCATGCGCCCACCAAAACGCCCTGGATGAAGTCGGCCGGCAAATTCTCCAGCGGGGTCTGCTCCGGGAAATACCCACGGGCCGCAAAGGCCGCCTGTACTTGGTAATCATCCACACCGTTGGCTTTCATCAGGTCGCGCAGCGCCTTGAGCGCATCGGCGTTATCCTGGGGCTTGACGTCACCCTCCTGGGGTGCCGGGGCCGGGTCAAGCGCCGGGGGCGGAGGGGGCGGGGGCGCCGCAGGAGCCGGGTCGGGGGCGGGGTTGCTGGCCTGCGCCGGAGGCGGAGGAGCAGACGGGGCCGGGGGCGGCGTTACCGGGGCAGAGGGGGCCGCCCCCGTGCCGATGTACTGCGCCAGGGCGGAGAAATCCAGGGGCAGCTCCTCCGGCAGTCCCAGCCGGTTCTTTGCGTCCCAGCACGGGTGATGGGACGTATAGATCACCCGGCGGCCGCCCTGGGCCTTGAATTTCTTCCCCTTATCATCGGCGGCCACGGACAGGGTCTTGTAATTGGCAAAGAGGAGCAGGTCGGACCACTCTTTCACCAGGGCAGAGGTCTTTTTCTGCAACTTCAATTCCCAGCGGTCATAAGCGCCCATCTCGTCGGGCTGCTCGAACTTCCGCATCATGGCGTGGGCCGTCAGAACCACATGAACACCGCGGCCCACGATCTCCTCCAGGAGATTCAGCAGACGGCCAAACTCCTCCGCCAGATAGACATAGCCCTTGCCATACCCCATATCCTCAATGCCGCTCAACTTCTTGTCGGCGCAGATGCTGGCAATGCACAACTGCTCCGCCCAGTCGGCGGTGTCGATCACCAGCGTGGAGCATACGCCCGGGTCGCTGCGGACGTACTGAACCTGTTCCATGAGCATGGTCCAGCTGGAGGGCTTATCCGTGCGGGATACGTCCATGTGTCGGGTCGAGCCCTCGGTGTCGATGAACACCGGGCGTGGGAAGTGGGCGGCCAGGGTGGACTTGCCAATGCCCTCCGGGCCGTAGACAACCACCTTCAGAGCGCCCCCGGCTTTGCCAGTATGGATTTTCAGCTGGTTCATCAAAATTCACCTGCTTTCCAAGATGTCGGGGCGGGGGCCGCCGCAGGAGTCGGGACAGGAACCGCGGGGGTCTTGGCGTAACCATCCTCAATGATAATGGAACACTCCCCTCCAGTAGACACACGGGTAGCGATCCCCTGCAGCCCCTCGGCCTCCATCCAGACAGAGAACTCCCGCAGGGTTTCCAGGTCCATTTGCTCCAGCTTATCCAGGAGCACAAAGCCGCAATCCGGTTTCAGCGCCCGGACAATGGCCGTGGACACCTTCAGCTGGTCGCTGCCGCTCATGCAATCCCAGGGCTTGCCCTGATAGGTCAATTCCCCATCCTCCACGGAGAGGCCGGGGAGGGGCAGTTTCGCACCTTGCAGGAGATCGGACTTCTGCTGGCGTACCGCCTCCAGCTGGGCCGTCAGTCCGGCGTACTGGTCGCTGCACTCCTTGGCCTCGGCCTCCGCCCGAGCCTTGTCCTGGTTGGTGCGAACCTTGGCATTGATAGCCTCCGTATCCCGGATGCTGGCCTCCAACTCCTCCGTAGATTCGTCCACCAAATCCAGGGCCGACTTTTGGGCCGTTTCACAGTCCGCGCACACAGCGGTGTACTTTGCGCTCAACTCCTCCAACTGGCGGTAAAGGCTCTGCTTTTCCTGTTCCAGATGGGCGGCCCGTTCCCGCTTGCGCTGGTTCTCGCCGTTCCGGGCAAGGATGTCCTGCTGTCGCTGAATGAGGTCATAGGCGGAAACCGCCTCGGCGGGGGCCTCGGGGTAGCTGGGCAGTTCCTTGGCGTACTTCGCCTTTTGGTCGGCGATCTGGCCGATCGCGTGCCGCTGGTTATACAGCTCCTTCTCCTGCCGTTCCAGCTTTTCCACCTGCTCCTCCAGGCCGATGATACGCAGGAGGGTGGTAGCCTTTTCCTTGCTGGTGGACTGCATGAACCGGGGCATATCAAGGGCCAACTGCTCCACAAAGGAATTGAGCAGCTGCTGGCCCGCCTTGCGGCCGGAGGCGTCCGTCACCTTCAAATCGCTGTTCTTGCCCGACCGCTCCACGATGATCCCGTTGGACAGCTCCAGGCGGAGCCGGGGCGGGAGAACAGATCCCTCCCGCTGGGCCTGGGTGGGCCGGTAGCGGTCCCCACCCAGCGCCCACACGATGGCGTCCAGGCCCGAGGTCTTGCCCTGGTTGTTGCGGCCCCCGATCACCGTCAGGCCGGCAGGGGCCGGGGTGAGGGTCAGCGCCTTAATGCGCTTGACGTTCTCAGCCTCAAACTGAGTAATTTTCACTGACATATTGAGTCCCTCCTCGTGATGAGATCATGTGCTTCTTTCCAAATCTCCAGCACCCAATCAGGCGCTTCCACAAACTCAAACTCTCCCGGTCTCACGCCCAGCCATTCCCCATTGTCGCACAGGGCGGAGATTGCGCCGTATGGGTTAGATTTGGCTTCGTACTCTGCGCCCGCGCATAAGAATGTCCCAGGCTTCGCCAGAAACACAAGGTCCGGCACTACGTTTTTGAGCATCTTGATCCGCATTTCCAATCCCCTCCTGGCTGCTCACACCACTTGAACGCAATGATGTGGAGCAGCCCGGCCTTGATGTGCTTGATTGCCTTGGCCATTTAAACGCCTCCTTCTGTGTCCGAATCGGACACTGCTTTCTGCGGCCCACGCCATTGCCAGCCGTCAATTTCCTGGGTGCCGCAAATAAGATGCTTGCATTCACTACATGGGTAATCTGCTTTGTTTATTCTTGCGTAAACGCACGCGCGGCAATACCCACGCAAATCCTCCACCGCTGCGTCCCGCTCCCCCAGCAGGGCTTCGATGGCGTCGGCGGCTTGGTCGCATACTTCGCAGCCACCGCATCGGTTCGTGCAATACTCTTGTGGGGTCTCGTCTCCATGCTCCACCACGCGGCGAAGCCACTCAATCAGCTCTTTGTAGTCCATGTCAGTCTCCTTTCTGGCTCTCGCACCGCTCGAACTCAATGACCCACACCCACGGGGTGGCCGCCCAGCCGTACAGGGCGCGGTCAACGGACTTAATGGTGTTGTCCCAGATATCGCGAAACACGTATCGGGCGCTCTGAAAGGTTGCTGTAGTTTGCGCCCCCTCTGCGAAAGCGCATTCCTCTGTGATATCCTGCAACCTCTCCACCTGCACATCCGTCACCCGCAGGAAGATCCTCGCAGCCTCGCGGGGCATATGGATGGAGGGACGCCACGGAATGTCCGACACAAGTTTCCCCTCCGGCGTCATAAAGAGGTCATGGCCGGCATCAGCCCTATAAAGATAAGTACCGCCAAATCCGTTTTGCCACGTCTCCCGCACATACAGGATGTCGCCGGGGCGGTAGGGCATCTTCACATCAAAGCCGGAGAAAGCCTCTGACCATGACCAGCTAAAATGCGCTGCACCATCTTTTACGCACACGCGGTCAACGGTTTTTGACGTCACAGCAGCCGGCATCTTCACCACCCGCCGCGTCACCGTCTTGCGGTTGGCCAGGAGGGCGCGAACCATGTCGGTGTAAAACAAAATTGGCTTTATACTCATGTCAATTCCCCTCATTCCTCCCGCAAAAACCGGGCTTGCAGATGCGCCGCCCAATCTGGGCCGGGTAATTCGGCAGTGGTCTCCGCTGGCTGCTGAAGCCATTTCGCCCAGCATTCTTCGCAGCCATCACACCCGTTAAAACCTTTGGCGCAGTTCCAGTCCATTTCCGGCGGGCACCAACACATGATCAGCCGGACCAGTTCCTCGTCGCTCATTCCGCGTATGCGCTCTGCGTTGGTTACGTCTCTCATATCGGCTCCTCCTCCGGCCTGCGGCGGTAGGCGATGATTCTACCTCCATAATCGTAGGAATCATACCACCCTCCGTCCGCGCTCCAGAACCTAATGCGCTTCATTTGATGGTCGTATTTTACTATGCACCACTCAGTTTTCAGAGCGACCCTCGCTTCAACCCACACCGGCTCCCCGTCCCTCTCCCGCAGCTGCTCCAGGGTCAGCGGGTCGTTGGGCGGCGGGTCCGTCCGGGCGCGTAGGATGGAGATCGCCATCCTGCAAGCTTCTTTCAGCTTACCAACCGTCGTCTGATTCATGGGCCCTCCCGGCTCATAAAGGACGGAAAAGCTCTCCATATGTTCCACAATATCCAATGCGGAGATTGTTTCTTCTATGGTCACAGGTCAATCCTCCTCCCTCTTTTTCAGCGCTGCCTCGGCTTCTTCGCGGGTCAGAAAGACAATTTTGCTCACCTTGTCGAAATCAAACGGGAAGACCCGTCCATTGCTATATTGAACGTGGAAAAAACCGCAATTTCCTCCCATTCCGATAAAAACAACCTCGACCGGGTACGGTTTGTCCGCAGACCTATATCTGTCGCCAACTATAGCTATGTTTGTCCAAACCGTATCCCCAACCTTGCACGGCAGCACCACCAGCCGCCCGTCCATCTCGGCCTGGGCGAGCTCCTGCGCCCGCTCTAAGGTCATGGCATCCTCATAGGCGGCGAGTCTTGTCAGCAGCTTGTGCATATAATCATCGTCCGGGGTCAATGTGACGCCCAAAAGCTCACGCGGAAAAACGACACCGCCATCAATTATTTTTGTCAATCGTTCCATCGTTTCCTCCAATCCTCCTCTCCAGCTCCGCCCAGGCTTTCTCGGTAAGGGGGCGGCCGCAGCTCGCACAATACAGGATGCCGTTCAAAATGTAGGATGGGTTTATTCTGCTGCAAAATCCGCATTCCTCCCACCTGCTCCTGTCCAGCTTCATTGGGGCCTGCTGGCCCCGGAGGGCAAAAATTGCCGCCTCAAGCGCATTGTGGAACTTCACGCTTGCCTCGCTGCCACAGGGCGTGGTGCCAACCAAGTCCCACCACGCCCCATTTTCCAGGACTTCAATCGCTCCTTCGTTGGTCATAATTTCACCCCTCAAAACCATCTGTAGTTCAAATCTCCATCCAGCATCGCCCAGCGGAATACTTTGTCGTCCGGAAAAATGAGACCGTCATCCTCCGCCTGAAATCGGCGTTCCAGGTCATGGACGGTGTGGCCGTCCGCGTGAAATGTAACGGGGCTGTCACTGTCCCATTTAAGCATCAACGCCCAGTATTCTGGATAGTTTTTTCGTAATTGGCGAAGCTGATTGACGCTTTGATTGTGGCAGAACCAGCAGCCCCCCCGCATAACTGAGGTGTAAATGGGGGATAGGAGATTGTTTTTCTCGCACCACTCCCGGCACATGGCCTTGCTCCAGCCCGCTTCCGCCAAAGGACTTTTCTTGGTGTCGCCCAGGATGTGGAAGCGGCCAGGTTCATCGGCGGCAATTCCAATATAAACGATATTTCCGCGCTCAATCTTATCAAGTGGAGGCATTTTCACATCACTGTTGCAATATGGTCCTTTAGGGAACGGCCACCCGTATATTTCTCCCGGCCTTTTCTCCCCTCCAAGAATTCTGTAGAACGCCTGCTCATAAGTAAGACGGCCGCGAATATGCTCTACCTCAATCCCCCACCGCTCCCTGATGATAGCATCCGCCTTGGCCTTAAACTCCACCATGGGCGGCAGGTCGGCGGGTATGGTGTCGGTGGCCCAAACCTCCGCGTGCACGATACGGTTCAGTGGCAAGTCCAGCGCCTCGATGGCTCCCAGGCAGGCCAGGCTGTCCTTTCCGTAGGAGAGGCTAAGTATGTGCTCCATACCGTGTCCCCATCTCCCTCCCCATGCTCACCTGCATATTCTCCTGCCGCTCCACCCGCAACACCCGCACCTGGCCGCCCAGCGGTTCCAGCGCCAGCGCCACGGCCTCCTTGTCGCCCAGATGATTGCCCAAAAAGTCCTCAACGGCCACGGTCAGCACCAGGCGGCTCATGGACAGACCTCCTCCAGCTTGAGGCGATTTTTATCGCCAAAAACAACAACCATTTTCCGCTCCACGCTCCGCCTCCCAATAGGGACAGACATCCTCCCGATTCACAAAGTCGTAGTTGCTGTCGCTGTCCCGGTTCCCGCAGAGAAGCCCGCCGCCGCACTCCGGCCTGCGCCATTTACACGTGCCGCAGCACTTGCCCTCATTCATCGCAATCCCACCTTTCCGCCGCCGCCAAAACGGCCTCTGCATAGGTTCGGTCCCCGGTGTCCCATCCCGCGTTGTACGCCGTCAGGGCCGCCGCTGTGTCGCCGTGCCGCTCCAGCAGCTCGCCCAAGAACCGCATCCCGTGCCGGACGTTGTCCGCCGGGGACAGCCCCTCCGGGAAGTACCTCGGGTTGAGCTGGCACAGCCCATAGCAGCCCTCCGCGCTCACCGCATCCGCCTGGAAGCCGCTCTCCACCTCAATCACGCCCAGCGCCAGGCTCAGCGGAACGCCGTACTCCTCGCAGCTTTCCGCCAGCGCCTCGGCCACGGGCTTGTCCAGCGGGATCGCGCTGTCATCCGGCCCCGGCCGGCGCGTCGGCGCCGCTGCGACGCAGAGCACCGGGACCGATTCGGCGGGAAGGCCCTGGGTCTGCGCGGGCCGCGCCGGGGGCGGCTCCCGCCGCGCCTGCTCGATGGAGTGGGACAGCACCCACGTCCCCGCCAGAACCACCGCGACCCCGGCCGCCAGCATCAGCCCGGCGAATATGTTGTCAAATATTTTGTGCATTGTACACCTCACACGCGAAATCGCGTTCTTATTTTCAGATTGAAACCACCTTCATCCCCGGCTTATAGGCAAAACGCGCCATGCCTGGAAACGCCTCCTGCCTCTCAGGCGGTACGACCTCGTTGGCGGCCAGATATGCCTCCACGTCAGCCCGCTTAAACCGGATTAGCCTACCGACCTTGTAGGACTTCAGGCCATCCTTCTTACTGGCCAGGCGGTGAATGGTCTTCACTGATACGCCAAACTGCTCCGCCACCTCACTTAGACTCAGCATTTTCTCTGCCATTCTGCCGTCCTCCTCTTAGACGTTCAGGAAAAAGTCTGCCAGCATAGCGGCCTTCCCTGCCTGCTCCAGCCTGTACTGTCCAAGTCTGCGGGCCGCCTCGCGCCCCTCCGCCGCCACGAGCAGATCGTTGGCACAGAACATGGCGGCGGCCTCCTGCTCATACCGGGCCTGAGCAAACTCCAACGTCTCAACAACAGCGTCCAGCTGTTCTTGGGTGAGTTTGATTTTCATAAGTAAAACCTCCTTGATTTCTGCCCGTGCGGTTGGTATAATCAAGGCACGGAACTGATTTTGTGGGTCGGTTCTCTTGCCCTGTCAGGTGTTGCTACCACCTGGCGGGGCGTTTTCTAAACCCCGGCATCTGCCCAGGCGGCCAGCTCCGCCAGCTCCCAGGCGTCGAAGCCGTCCGCCTCTGCCTGGGCCAAGCGCCTCTCGCGGATGCGTTCGCTGCGGGTGTTTGCAAGGACGCTCTTGTACTCCTCAAAGGTGAAATGTCCGTTCATGTGATTATCTCCTTTCATTTCAATAGGTGCCAGTCCACGAAACGCAATATAATGTGTTCATATATTGTTTACAGTCAATATATTGAATTATATTTCATG
>CAJULM010000003.1 GCA_910587285.1 uncultured Oscillospiraceae bacterium
CAAAAACTATGTGGACCTGTTCCAAGATAAAATTTTCCAAAAGGGACTGCTGAACACCGTCATCATTGTGGTGGTCTCTGTCCCCACCGTGTGCGCGTTTTCCCTGTGGGTGGGCGCCCGAATCTACAACATGAAGATGTGGGCTTGCTCCGCCTTCCGCGTGATTTTCTATCTGCCTGTGGTCACAGGCTCCGTGGCCGTTACCGTGGTGTGGAAGTGGATCTATCACTATTATAATGGCATTCTCAACTTTGTGGGCACCAACCTGGGGCTGTGGGAGAAAAACATCAACTGGCTGGGCGATGAGAAATTTGCCTTGGGGTGTATCATCCTGATTCTGTTCACCACCTCCGTGGGCCAGCCCATTGTGCTGTACGTCTCCGCCCTGGGCAATGTGGACCATACCTTGGTGGAGGCCGCTGAGGTGGACGGCGCCACCGATCTCCAGGTGTTCTGGAAGGTAAAGTGGCCCCAGATCATGCCCACCACCCTGTACATCCTGGTCATCACCACCATCAACAGCTTCCAGTGCTTCGCGCTGATTCAGCTGCTCACCTCCGGCGGACCCAACCACGCCACGGATACGGTGATGTACTACATCTATTATAGTGCTTTTACCCTGTACCGCTATGGCTACGCCAACGCTATGGGCGTCATCCTGGCCCTGTGCATTGCCGCGCTGTCTGCGCTACAGTTCAAGCTGGCCAAGGCTGATTAAGGGGAGGGGAAGATATGAATTCTGGCGTTAAGAAATTGTCTGTCTATCAGATCATCACCATGGTTTTGATTGTCATTATCGCGGTGGTTGTCTTCCTGTTCCCGCTGTATTGGATTATCACCGGCGCCTTTAAGACGCCCTCCTCCGTCAACAACCCCAGCCCGGATTGGTGGCCCAAGGAGTGGGTCATGCGCAACTTCGACACCTTATTCGATAAGCGCAGCGCGCCCCTGTGGGAGTTGCACGTGCCCCTGAGCGAGTGGTTCACTCAGGACCACAGCCAGATCGTGTTTTCCACCGGCCCAACTGTGCCCGCCGCCTTCCGTTGGCTCGTCAACACGGTGTTTATGTCGGTGACGGCCATGGTGCTCACCTGCGCCACCGCCTCCTTGGCGGGCTACTCTCTGGCAAAGAAGCGTTTCTTTGGCCGTGCGGTGCTGTTCTCCCTGATTGTGGCCGCCATGGCGCTTCCCAAGCAGGTGATTTTGATCCCGCTGCTGCGGGAGATGTCCGGGCTGCACTTGTCGGACACCATTTGGTCGGTGATCTTCCCCATCGTAGGCTGGCCCTTCGGCGTGTTCCTGATGAAGCAGTTTGCCGAAGGCATTCCAGGCGAGATTTTGGAGGCGGCCCGCATAGACGGCGCGGGCGAGATCAAGACCTTTACCACCATTGTGCTGCCCATGATTAAGCCGGGCATCGGCGCGCTGGCTATTTTCACTTTCATCAACACCTGGAACGACTACTTTATGCAGTTGGTTATGCTGCGCAATACCAACGTGCTGACCATGCCGCTGGGTATCTCGAAGATGATGGGCGAGTTTGGGCAGGACTACGGTCTGCTGATGGCGGGCGCGGCCCTGGCCTCCGTCCCCATTATCATCGTGTTCCTGATTTTCCAGAAGTACTTCACCAAGGGCATCACCATGGGCGCCGTGAAGGGCTGACCCCGGTATGTGAGAGAAAAAGAATTGAGCACGGTCCCGCGTGAACCACCCTTTTCGGCGGTTTGCGCGGGACCGTGCGAGAGCGTCAATCGACTAAAAAGGAGCTGAGCAAAAATGAAAGACTTTTCCAAATACGCAGGCGTGATTCCAGCGTTTTACGCCTGCTATGACAAGGGCGGCGCGGTAAGTCCCGATGGGGTGCGCGCCCTGGCGCGGTATCTGCTGGACAAGGGCGTCAAGGGCCTGTACGTGGGCGGGTCCTCCGGCGAGTGCATCTATCAGAGCGTGGCCGAGCGAAAGCTGGTGCTGGAGAACGTGATGGCGGAAGTGGGCGGCAAGCTCACCATCATTGCCCACGTGGCCTGCAACAACACCGCCGACAGCCAGGAGCTGGCCGCCCATGCCCAGTCCCTGGGGGTGGACGCCATCGCCGCCATTCCGCCCATCTACTTCCACCTGCCCCCCAAGGGAATCGCCAAGTACTGGAACGACATCTCCGCCGCCGCGCCGGAAACCGACTTCATTATCTACAACATCCCCCAGCTGGCAGGGGTGGCCCTCACCGCCCCGCTGCTCCAGGAGATGCTGAAGAATCCCAGAGTGATCGGTGTGAAGAACTCCTCCATGCTGGTGCAGGACATCCAGATGTGGAAGGACGAGGGGGCCATCGTGTTCAACGGGCCCGACGAGCAGCTGCTCTCCGGGTTGGCCGCCGGGGCCATCGGCGGCATCGGCGGCACCTACGCCGCCATGCCTGAGCTGTATCTGGCCATTTTCCGGCTGTTCCATGAGGGAAAGCTGGAGGAGGGCCGCCAGATTCAGAACGAGTGCTGCCGCATCATTTATAGAATGTGCTCCACTCAGGGCAATATGTATGCGGTAATCAAGGAGATCATCCGCCAGCAGGGAGGCCCCGACGCGGGCAGTGTCCGCGCCCCGCTGCTGGAGCTGGTTCCGGAGGACGCGGCCATCGTGAAGGCGGCGGCGGACATGATTTCCGCGGCCATTGCCAAGTATTGCTGAAAGCGTTACAAATAATCTGAAGGTTTTGAGGTGTTTAAAATGAGAATTTATCGTGAGAAGGACTACAACGCCATGAGCCGCCGGGCGGCGGCCGTCATCGCCGCCCAGGTGGTGTCCAAGCCGGACTGCGTGCTGGGTCTTGCCACCGGCTCCACTCCCATCGGGGCCTATAAGCAGCTCATCGAGTGGCACAAGCAGCGCGATTTGAGTTTTTCCGAGGTGCGCTCCGTGAACCTGGACGAATATTTCGGTCTGGCCCCCACCCACGATCAGAGTTACCGCTATTTCATGCAGACCAACCTGTTTGACCATGTGGACATCGTCCCGGAGAACACCAATGTGCCCAACGGCTTAGCCCAGGACGCGGCGGCGGAGTGCGCCCGGTATGAGCAGGTGGTGGCGGGGCTGGGCTACGCCGACCTCCAGCTGCTGGGCATGGGCCGCAACGGCCACATCGGCTTCAACGAGCCCTGTGACGAGTTCCCCGTGGCCACCCATTTGGTGGACCTTACCCAGAGCACCATTGACGCCAATGCCCGGTTCTTCGCCAGTGCCAACGACGTGCCCCGCCAGGCCCTGACCATGGGCGTGGGCACCATCATGCGCGCCCGGAGCATCCTGGTGGTGGTCAGCGGCGCGGACAAGGCGGAGGCGGTGCGCAAAACCGTGATGGGCCCCGTCACGCCCGAGGTGCCTGCGTCTATCCTCCAGCTGCATCCCAATGTGACGCTCATCGGTGATGAGGCGGCCCTCAGCGGCCTGAACTGAGGAGGAACGGCATGAAAATCACAGGCGGTAAGGTATTTGACCTGGAGAATGGTTTCGTAGAGCGGGACGTGTGTTTTGACGAAGGGCTGCTCACCCCGGACAGCCGGGACGGGCAAAGCTATGACGCCGCCGGGTGCTACGTGATCCCCGGCCTCACCGATGTGCATTTCCACGGCTGCCGGGGGGCGGATTTGTCCGACGGCGACGCCGACGGCCTCCAGACCATGGCGGAGTACGAGCTGAGCCGGGGCGTGACTCAAATCTGCCCGGCGGGCATGACGCTGCTGGAGGAGCAGCTGATGAAGGTGTGCCGCACGGCGGCGGAGCACAAGCGGGCCGGGAAGCCGGGCGCGGATTTGGTGGGCGTGAACTTGGAGGGGCCCTTCCTGTCCTACGCCAAGAAGGGCGCCCAGAACGGCGAGTGGCTTCACGCGCCCGATGTGGCTATGCTGCGGCGGCTGGAGGAGGCGTCCGAGGGGCTGGTGAAGCTGGTGTCCGTGGCGCCCGAGGAGCCGGGGGCGCTGGACTTCATCCGGGAAGTGGCGGAGGAGGTCAATGTGTCTGTGGCCCACACCACGGCGGACTATGACACCGCCCTGGCGGCGTTCCGGGCGGGCGCTCGGGAGGTCACCCACCTCTTTAACGCCATGCCCGCCTTCACCCATCGCGCCCCCGGCGTGGTGGGCGCGGCGCTGGACAGCGCATGGAGCCGGGTGGAGCTGATTTGCGACGGTATCCACATCCACCCCAGCGTGGTGCGGGCCACCTTTAAGATGTTCGGCGCGGACCGGGTGGTGCTGATTTCCGACACCATGCGGGCGGCCGGCATGGAGGACGGCGAGTACGACCTGGGCGGCCAGAACGTCATTGTGAAGGGGCCGCTGGCCACCCTGGCCGATGGCACCATCGCCGGGTCGGTCACGGACCTGATGGCGTGTATGAAGACCGCCGTGTCCTTCGGCATCCCCCTGGCGGACGCGGTGCGGGCGGCGGCGGTAAACCCGGCCAAGGCCATCGGCATTTTTGACCGGGTGGGCAGCCTGGAGCCGGGCAAACGGGCCAATGTGGCCGTATTGGGGCCCGATCTGGAGCTGAAAGCCGTGTTCTTCCACGGGAAAAGGATTTAAGGAAAAGGACAAGGGAGACGCGAAGGCGTCTCCCTTGTCTGTGTCAAATCATGGTGCCAAAGGTTGGGGCGGTGGAAGCGGGGGGCTGGCTGTCCTGGAGCGGCTCGGGCATGGCCAGCCCGTGGAGAAAGCTGCCGGAGGAGGACTGAATCTGTCCGCCTACCACTCGGTTTTTGTAGATGAGCAGGGCGATCTGCACCGATTCGTCCTGGGCGGGGTAGTTGGTAAGCTGATAGGTGTACCGCTTGACCCGCTTGCCGCAGTATTGGCTGAGATCAAATCCCTGGTCGGCTTGAAGCTTTAGATAGCTTTGGTAGCTGTCGTCGAACTGCTTCGGAATGAGCAGCTCCTCGGTGGCGATGGGTTGGGCGGATACCTGCCAGCCCAGCCCGCCCAGATAGGCCAGGCGGTCGTCATTGGTGCGAATGTTTTTTACTTCCGCCGAAGCGGTGATTGCCCGGCCGCCCAGGGTGAACAGCAGGGCGGCGGCCACCACCGCGCAGCAGCACAGGGCGGTGGCCGCGCCCGCCAGCAGCTTCCTCTTTGGTACGCGTGCCGTGACGATAATCATGGTACCACTCCGTTTCATCATGGGTCTCAAGAAAGGATATGTACCTTTTTCCGTTGATATGATAGAATGTTACCAAATGCAGAATTTGCAGGCCGATGAGGACGAAATGCGAGGAGGAATGGGATGGAACGGCTGGACAAGCGGCTGGCGAACACAGGAAGGTGGAGTCGGAAGGAGGCCCGGGAGCTGATCCGCGGCGGCCGGGTGGCGGTGGGCGGAGAGGTGTGCCGCGCCCCGGAGACCAAGGTGGGGCTGGACGCCGCTGTGGCGGTGGATGAGGCTTTGATTGGTGGGGGCGGGCCGGTATATCTGATGTTGAACAAGCCGGCGGGGGTGGTGTCGTCCACCGACGAGCCGGGAAAGCGCACGGTGCTGGACCTGCTGGGGGAGGCGTACCAGAACCTGGGCCTGTTCCCCGCTGGGCGGCTGGACCAGGACACGGAGGGGCTGCTGCTGCTCACCAACGATGGGCCTCTGGCCCACCGGCTGCTCTCTCCCAAGCGCCACGTGGATAAGGTGTACTATGTGGAGGTGGACGGCGTGCTGGATGAGGGCGACGCGGAGGCGGTGCGCCAAGGGGTGAAGCTGGCGGACGGCTATGTGTGCCTGCCCGGCGAGCTGGAGCCGCTGCCCGGGGGGCGGGCGGCCCATATGACTCTGCGGGAGGGGAAGTATCACCAGGTAAAACGTATGCTGGCGGCGCGGGGAAAACCGGTGATTTATTTGAGGCGGGTGCGCTTCGGCCCGCTGATTTTGGACGAGAGTTTGCCCAAGGGTGGGTGGAGAGCACTAACCGAGGAGGAGACACAGGCGCTTTTCCGTCAATGAGACGAAAAATTTGGCAAATTCAACAAAAAAATTTTTAAAAACTATTGAAATTGGCAATTCAACCCGGTATAATAAAAGCGTTCGGATTTGAAAAAGAGAATGCGGCAATTCGCAGCGGGCGGCGCCTGCGGTTCTTATGAAACCGCAGGCGGAGCGGAGGACTCGCGGGGCCGCGGAGAAAGGAGAAAGCGCAATGTTCAGCCGGATCTTCCAAAGCGTCGTGCTTCAAATGAAAGACTGCTGTGACCGCGCCGTAGGTGTGATCGACGAGCAGGGAACGGTGATTGCCTGTAATGAGTTGAGCTGCATCGGCGAGAAATGGGGGAATACGGCCGCGCTGCTGGCGGCGGAGCAGGACGCTCTGGTGGTCAGCAACGGGTTTACCTTCAAGCCCCTGCCCGGCTGGAATGGCCAGTCCGACTACGCCGCGTTTGCCCGTGGAGAGGATGAGCGGGCCGCCCTGGTCTGCTCCATGGCGGTGATTGCCCTCAACGGGGCCAAGACCTATTATGAGGAGAAGAACGACAAGGCCGCCTTTGTGAAAAATATTTTGTGCGATAATATTCTGCTGGGCGATATCTATGTGCGCACCAAGGAACTGCACTTTGTATCCGAGGCGCCCAGGGCGGTGATTCTGGTGCGTCAGCTGGGCACGCCCGATGTGTCCGCAGTGGATGTGGTGGCCGGCCTGTATCCGGACCGGCAGTCGGATTTTGTGCTGTCCATCAGCGAGACGGACGTGGCCCTGGTCAAGCAGCTGGGGGAGAATGCCGACATCCGCGAGGTGCAGAAGATCGCCCAGAACGTCCAGGAAACCCTCACCCGGGAGCTGGGAATCAAGACGGTGGTGGGAGTGGGCACAATCGTGGGCCATATTCGGGATTTGGCCCGCACCTACAAGGAGGCCCAGGTGGCCATCGACGTGGGCAAGGTGTTCGACACCGAGCGGTCTATCATCAGCTACGAGAATCTGGGCATTGGGCGGCTCATCTACCAGTTGCCCACCACCCTGTGCGAGATGTTTTTGCGGGAGGTCTTCAAAAAGAATCCCATCGACGCGCTGGACCAGGAGACCTTGTTTACCATCAACAAATTCTTTGAGAACAACCTTAACGTGTCCGAGACGGCCCGGAAGCTGTTCGTCCACCGCAACACGCTGGTATACCGGTTGGAAAAAATTAAGAAGCTCACCGGATTGGATTTGCGGGAGTTCGACGATGCCATCACCTTTAAGGTGGCGCTGATGGTCAAGAAGTACCTGGTCAGCCGGGGAATTGAGTCCTAAAAAGCTGTGGAAAGCCGCCCGTCTGGGCGGCTTTCTTTTCATGGCGGGATTTGCTGCCGAATTTTGGGAAAGAGGCGCGCTGTGTTGACATGGCAGGAAATAGCCGATATAATAAAAAGGCTTCCGTCGGCATAAAAAACGATAAAGACAAATAGAGCAGCAGTGATGGGGAGGCCGCCCATGATACGATTGATCGATGTATATAAAGAATATGACAACGGGACCAAGGCGCTGAGGGGGATTGACCTTCGGATTGAGGACGGGGAATTTGTGTTCCTGGTGGGTCCCTCCGGTTCCGGGAAATCCACCATCATCAAACTGCTCACTGCGGAGGTCACCGCCACCCAGGGGCGGGTGATCGTCAACGGATACAACCTGAACAACATCCGCCGCTGGCAGATTCCTCATATGCGCCGGACGCTGGGGGTTATCTTCCAGGATTTCCGGCTGATTGAGAAAAAAACGGTGCAGGGCAATCTGGAGTTTGCCATGCGCACGGTAGGGGCCAGCGGCCGGGAGATGCGCAAGCGCATTCCCTATGTGCTGGACCTGGTGGGCCTGAAGGAGAAGGCGGACGCCTATCCCAACGAGATGAGCGGCGGCGAACAGCAGCGGGTGGCCATCGCCCGGGCGCTGGTGAACAACCCGCGCATGATCATCGCCGATGAGCCCACCGGTAATCTGGACCCCAAGCGCTCCTTGGAGATCATGACGCTGCTGGAGCGGATCAATTCCATGGGCACCACCGTGCTGGTGGTCACCCACGAGAAGGACCTGGTCAACCGTTTCTCCAAGCGGGTGGTGGCCATCAAGGACGGAGAAATGGTGCGCGACGGTCAGGGAGGCTACTATAGGGTATGAGACAAGGATTCAACATAGGGTATTTTTTTAAAGAAGGTTTTCTAAGCGTATTCTCCCACGGGCTGATGTCCTTTGCCGCCGTGTGTATGATTGTGGCCTGTCTCATCATCATGGGGTCCTTTTCCCTGCTGGCCATGAACGTGGACAAAAACCTGAAGCAGTTGGAGGACGAAAACGAGTTCTTGGCGTACATCGACGAGAGCTATACGGAATATGAGATCAATAAACTGTCGGAGCAGGTGCGGGCGCTGGACAACGTGGCCTCGGTGAAATTCATTGCCAAGGAGGAGGCCAAGGCCGCCTACCTGGAGGGGCACGAGGGGGACGGGCTGTACGCCAACATCCCTGACGACGTATTCCGGGACCGGCTGTCCATCCACGTGGTGGACCTGTCCCGCTTTACTGAGACGGTAGAGGCGGTGAAGGCTCTGCCCGGAGTGGCGGGCCACCGGGCGGAGGGTGAGCTGGCCGAGGGGTTTGTGGCGGTGCGCAACGCCGTCACCGCCGTGGCCTGGGTGCTCATCGCTATTCTGGCGGCGGTCTCCCTGTTCATCATCGCTAACACCATCCGCCTGGCCACCTTTGCCCGGCGGGAGGAAATCGCCATCATGAAGATGTGCGGCGCCACCGACGGCTTCATACGCGGACCCTTCGTGGTAGAGGGGCTGATTCTGGGGCTGATGGGGGCGGTAGTGGCCTTTGTGATTCAATGGGCGGTGTACGCCGCAGTGTGCCGGGCATTTGTGAACAGCGGCGCGGTCACGCTGTTTCATCTGATGGAGTTCCGGGAGATCTGGGGCCGGGTGCTGAGCGTATTTCTGCTGTCCGGCGCCGGCATCGGCGCGGTGGGTTCCGGCTTTGCCATCCGGCGGTTCCTTCAGGTCTGATAGGGCGGGAGGCGTGATATGAGGAAACAGACACAGAGAATCATCGTCATCTGTCTGGCGGCGGCGCTGCTGCTGACCATTTTGGTGCCCGCCCTGAGCATGGTGGCCAAGGCCACGGTGACACAGGGGGACATTCAGAACATCAAGGACGAGCTGAGTGACATCAAGCAGCAGAAGAAGGAGGCCGAGGCGAGGTTGGCGGCCATCCGCAATGATTTGAGCAAGGCCAAGGACCAGATGGCGCTGATTGAGGCGAATATAGCGCTCACCGAGTCAGAAATCAGCACCAGTCAAATGCTTTTGGACCGGTACGACCAGCAGATTGCCGGCAAGGAGCAGGAGATTTTGGAGCTGGAGGCCCAGCAGGTGGAGCAGCGGGAGGAGTTCTACCGGCAGGTGCGGTGGATGGAGGAGACGGGCAGCGTGTCCTACCTGTCCATTTTGTTCCAGGCATCCTCCTTCTCCCAGCTTTTGGAGTATGCCATGCTCATCACCGACATTATGGAATACTCCGATCGCATTATCAAGCAGCTGGAGGCCACAGAAGCGGAGCTGGATGTGGCCAAGGCCGAGCTTCAGACCAGCCGGAACGAGCAGGCGGAGGTCCAGGCGGGGCTGGAGGAGCAGATGCGGGCGCTGGAGACCAATCGGTCAAGCCAGTATAGCCTGCTTCAGCAGATCGCCGCATCGGAGAGCGAGGCGGCGGCGGAGGCCAAGGAGCTGGCGGACAGCGAGGCTAAGATCAATAAGGAACTGAAGGAGGCGGAGCGCAAGTACGCCGCCCAGATTGCCGCGCTGAACAGTCAGGCCAACATGACCAGCGGCAACTGGTACTGGCCGCTGCCCGGACGGTATAAGATTTCGTCCCTGTTTGGCGGGCGCATCGACCCCATCAACGGCCGGCCGGACAACCACACCGGCACGGATATCCCCGCCCCTGGCGGCACGCCTATCTATGCCGCCCAAAACGGGGTGGTGACCACGGTGAACGCCAACCGCTATGCCTCATCGTACGGCTACTACTGCATCATCAACCACGGCAATGGCTACGCCACCCTGTATGCCCATCAGAATCAGGTGCCCATCGTGAAGGAGGGGCAGACGGTGCAGAAGGGTCAGGTGATTGGCTACGTGGGCACCACCGGACGCTCCACCGGCAACCATCTGCACTTTGAACTGCGGGTGAACGGCGTCCGGGGAGATGTGCTGCGGCTCTACCCCGGCATGACCTTTACCTCGCCCAAGGGCGGGACCATCAAGGGCGGCTGAGGCCGGGCGGATTTACATCGGCGAAGGGGCGCGGGGAACACCCGCGCCCTTCTGATGATTTGCAAGGGGGGCTGAATGATGGAGGAGCAGCGGGTACGAGAGCGGAAAAGACAGCGCGGGCGTCTGCCCGGCTGGGCGAAGATTCTGTTGACGGTGTTCATTACCCTGGCCGTGTCCACAGGGCTGTGGTGTCTGGCCCTGGGGAGCAGCGGATTGGCTCTGGTGGAGACCTATCTGCTGGGCCGCTTTGCCTTTGTGGATGCCCAGGCGGACCTGGACGGAGCTGTGGACCAGGCGCTGGCCGCCTTTGTAGACGGGCTGGGCGACCGCTGGTCCTACTATCTGGACGCGGAGGGCTACAAGGCCACCAATGAGCGCCGGGCCAACAACTATGTGGGCGTGGGAGTGACGGTGAACTACACCCGGGAGGAGGGGCTGCTGGTGCAGTCCGTCACCGAGGGCGGCCCCGCGGAGCAGGCAGGTATTGTGGCCGGGGATATCATCACCGCTGTGGACGGCGTATCCATCGCGGGGGAAAAACGGACCCAGGGCACGGACCTGATCTTAGGAGAGGCGGGCACCCAGGTGACGCTCACCCTGCTGGGAGAGGACGGGGCCAGCCGGGAGGCGGTGTGCACCCGGGCCACTCTGCGCAATCCCTCCGCCCACGGGAAAATGCTGGAGGGGAATATCGGTTACGTGAAGCTGGACAATTTCTATTCCGGTGCGGCGGACAGCTTTGTCCGGGAGGTGGACGCCCTGGTGGAGCAGGGGGCGGCGGCCCTCATCGTGGACGTGCGCAGCGACCCGGGGGGATACGTGACTGAGCTGGAGAAGATTTTGGACTACCTGCTGCCCGAGGGGCCGGTGTTCACCCACAGCCCCCGGTGGTGGTTTACATCTGTAACCCAATCGGATGAGGGGTGCGTGGACCTGCCCATGGCGGCGCTGGTGAACGGGGGAACCTACTCTGCGGCGGAGTTGTTGGCGGCCCAGCTGCGGGAGAGCGTGGACGCCCCCATTGTGGGTGAGGTGACCTCGGGCAAGGGGTACTCCCAGGTGACTTTCCCCCTGCCCAATAGCGGCGGGGTGGGGCTGTCCACCGCCACCTACTGCACCGGCAGCGGCCACTCTCTCATCGGGGAGGGAATCATTCCCGACGTGGCGCTGGCGCTGAACGAGGGCGCGGTCCTGGGCGGGGAGGACGACAACCAGCTTCAGGCGGCCGTTGAGCTTCTGACAAAATAAAAAATGCCCCCGCTCCAGCGAGCGGGGGCGTTTTACCGTTATTTTCGAAGGAAGATAACGCCCAAGGTGTTGGGGCCGCAGTGGCAGGAGATGGTGGAGCCGGCCACGGCGGTGAGCACCTCCCGGAAGCCGAACTGGCGCACCATGGCACAGACCGCCTCGGGAATGGCGGGGTCGCAGCGGGTGTGGACCACAAAAATCCGATCATGAGATACGCTCTTGTCGGTGAGCTGATCCAGCACGTAGTCGGGCAGCACCTTGTCAAAGGCGCCGCGATACTTTTTGCCCACGGTCATCTTGCCGTCGGCCAGCACAATGCAGGGCTTGAGCTTGAGCAGGTTGGCCCCCAGGGCCACCACGGACGAGCACCGGCCGCCCTTGGCGAGATAGTCCAGCTTGTCCACCACGAAGGTGGTGTCCACCCGGTCCGTCATGCTGTCCAGCATGGCCAGGATGTCCTGGATGGAATCCCCTCGCTCCGCGGCCATGGCGGCCTCCAGCACCAGCAGACCCTGGCCCACGGTGAGGTTGCGGGAGTCCACCACGTATACGTTGGAAAACTCCTCCGCCGCCACCAGGGCGTTCTGATAGCAGCAGGAAAATTCGCTGCCGATGGTGATGTGAAGGACCGCGTCGTATTGGGGAGAGAGCTGGGTGAACAGCTCCTGATAGTCGGCGATGTTCACCGCGGCAGTGGAGGGCAGCGCGCCGCCGGACTCCACATGGCGGAAGATGTCGTCTGGACCGGTCTCCAGGCCGTCGCGGTAGGTGCCGCCGCCGAAGGAGACATAGAGGGGAACCATGGTGATCTGATAGCGCTCCAACAGCTGGGCAGGCAGATCACAGGTGCTGGTGGCGGTGATTTTAATGGACATGAAAAGGACCTCCGTCAAAAAGGTTATCCCATTGTATCAGAGGCGGCGGGGAATTGCAAGGGAAGAAATGGATAAGGAATCCTGTCACGGACAACAAAGTGTTTGGATTTTTTATAAGGGGCGCAGGACAGACAAGGTGGCGGGCATATTTGCCGGCAAAACGCATAAATGTTCATGAGGTGAGGGAGATGGTGGGCGAGCTGGTGTGGAGCACTGCAAAAGGGCGGGGCCGGGCGGAGCGGGTGGCGCTTGGCCCGCTGACAGCCCTGCGCTGGACGGTGCACGCCCCGGAGGGGATGGCGCGGTGGAGGGCGGAGCGGCGGCTGCGCCGGGCCGAGCGGGCGCTGGTAGCGGCAGGGGTGGGCCGGGTGGTGCTGAGGCCGGATTTCCCCTGCCGGGAGCTGCTGCGGGTGCTGCGGCCAGTGGATGTGCTCCCCTTTTGGCGGGAGGCGGCGGATGTGCTGGCCTTGGGGGCCTTGGCGGCGCAAGGGGTGGAGCCCCGGCGGGGGCGGGTGGCCCTGTCCGCGCCGCGGCTGTGCCCCGAGCTCATAGGGGCAGCCCGGCGGCTGTGCCCACAGGTGCGGGGATTGCTCATTGACGCGCCGGGGGGAGGGGAGTACGCCCGGCGGCTCCAAAAGGAATTTGGACTGCCGGTGACGCCGCCGGCGGCGGGGGCGGACGCCACGGTGGCCCTTGGCCCTGGCGGGGGCCGCTGGGGGCGCAGCGTGGAGCTGTATGGAGCGGGTTCGCTGGGCGGTCTGAGGCTGAAGGCGGAGGGGATAGACCTGCCGGCGGACTGCGCGGACCAGGTGCTGGCCCTGCTGTGGGAGCGGGGAGAGCTGAAACGGGGGACACTATGCGCCCGGCTTATTGACAGGCCGGAGGAAAGAGTATAAAATGCTTTATAACATTTGCCGGCGTTTTTGTCGCCGGTCCAAGACAAATAGAGGAGGAATTGTTATGAAACGGAGTAAGCTTTCCGTGTTGAGCCTGCTGGCGGCAGGGGCGCTGTGCGCGTCCATGCTGTGCGCGCCTGCGGCGGCAGCGGCGGCAGGGGACGTTCAGGTGTGGAGCAGCACCATCGGCGGCCACAGCGCCAAGGTGATGTCCGTGCCCATGCCGGCGGGCCGGACCGGGCAGGTCAGCTTGGCCAACAACAGCGTGGTGGACGCCGTGGGCGCCCAGACGCTCATTGACAACGTGAACGCCCAGCCGGGCACCCATGTGGTGGCGGCCATGAACGGCGGCTTTTTCAACTCCTACACCAGCGGCACGCCGGTGTTCCCCAACAGCTGCCCCGCCATTATGGACGCGGTGATCACCGGGGGCAAGCTGGTGCACACCGGCCGGTCCTCCGTCATTGGCTTCGCCGCCGACGGCAAGCCCATGGTGGACTGGGTGACCTTTAAGGCCAGCGTGAAGCTGGGCAACGGGTTCACCCCCGGCTGCTGGAGCGTGAACACCTACGAGAGCGACCCGGAGGCAATTATGCTCTTTGACGAGCATCTGACGCTGCCCGTTACCATTCCGGCCAGCTCCACCATGTTCTACATCCAGAACGGCGTGATTACCAGCGCCGTGCCCGGCAGCACCATCACTGTCCCCGCGGGGACCTACGTGCTGGTGTATAACGCAGGCATTACCAGCGTGGAGAACGGCTATCACCGGCTGCCCCAGGCGGGCATGAGCGCCGAGGTGACGTTCAGCGCCAGCGGCACCGACCGGGACGAGGCATGGAACGGCGTGCAGGAGGCCCTCACCGGCGGCCCCGTGCTGGTGAAGAACGGCGCGAACGTGGTGGACGACCAGCGCAACAGCGTCTACTATGGCGACCCCAAGCAGCGCCCCGACGCGGTGCTGGCCCGCACCTTCATCGGTGTCACCGGCAGCGGCAGCCTGGTGATGGGTACGGTGTCCGCCTCCTTCCGGCAGATTGCCGACTGGATGGTGGCCAACGGCGTGCAGGAGGGGCTGGCCATGGACGGCGGCGGCTCCTGTATGCTGTACGCCAATGAGGCGTTCCAGAGCCGGCCGGGCCGGAACCTGGCCAGCGTGCTCACCATCGTGGACCGCACCGGCGGCCAGGTGACGCCTCCGCCCGCGGTGAACACCGACGAGCCCTCCGCCTGGGCGGCGCCGGAGATTCAAACCGCGATTGCCGAGGGCTTGGTGCCCGCCGCCCTCCAGTCGGACTACCGCAAGGACATCAGCCGTCAGGACTTCTGCATCCTGATTTGGGAGCTGATTAAGCAGCAGCCCAACTATATGGAGCTGTTGTGGAACAAGCCGGAGGTCACCTTCTCGGATACCGATGTGGCCGAGGTGTCCTGGTGCGCCCAGCTGAACATCATCTCCGGGGTGGGCGAAGGCCGGTTTGACCCGCACCGAAATCTGAAGCGCTCTGAGGCGGCCAAGATTTTGGCCCTCACCACCCAGCTGCTGAAAAATGAGGACGGAACGCTCAGCGCTACGCCCCCCGTTTTCTCCGACCGGGACACCTTTGGCTGGGCTCAGCCGTTCATCGATTACTGCGCGGCCAACGACATTATGAAGGGCGAGGGGGACGCCTTCGGCCCCAACGGGACCTTCAGCCGGGAGCAGGCCATGGCAACGATTCTGCGCATCAGCCAGCGCTACGGCAGATAAAACATCAAAGCGGCCCTCCCCATCGGGGAGGGCCGGCTTTTTTAAAATTTTGCTCCGCCGAACTCGGACAGGGTGATATTCTTGTTGCGCTCCGCCGTCCAGTTGATGGACCACTGGGAGGCGAACAGGAGCAGCTGGTTCTGCCGGTAGTCCTCCACCAGCATGGCGTCCCCGGGGAGGGTGAGGTCCTCCGCCCGGAGGGGCTCCTCCCCCTCGTGGTGGAGCCAGCGCAGGTACTCGTAGGGCAGGCCCTCGGCGTACAGGTCCACGCCGTACTCGTTTTTCAGGCGGTATTCCAGCACGTCGAATTGCAGCGTGCCCACCACGCCCACGATGACCTCCTCCATGCCGGAGTAGGGGGTTTTGAAAATCTGAATCGCGCCCTCCTGGGCGATCTGCTCCATGCCCTTGAGGAACTGCTTGCGCTTCATGGTGTCCAGGGCCCGCACCCGGCGGAAATGCTCGGGGGCGAAGGTGGGGATGGGGTCGAACTGGAACTTGTGGGCGGCGGTGCACAGGGTGTCGCCGATGGAGAAGATGCCGGGGTCGAACACGCCGATGATGTCGCCGGCGTAGGCCTCCTCAATAATCTCCCGCTCCGCGGCCATGAGCTGCTGGGGCCGGGACAGCTTGAGCTTTTTACCGCCCTGGATGTGGTAGACCTCCTTGTCCGCCTCGAACTTGCCCGAGACCACCCGCATAAAGGCGATTCGGTCCCGATGGGCCTTGTTCATGTTGGCCTGGATTTTGAAGACGAAAGCGGAGAAGCCGTCGTCGAAGGAGTCGATGAGCTCCTCTCCGGCGGTGCGGGGGAGAGGGGCGGTGGTCATGCGCAGAAAGTCCTCCAAGAAGGGCTCCACGCCGAAGTTGGTAAGGGCCGAGCCGAAGAACACCGGGGAGAGCTGGCCGTGGCGCACCCGGTCCATGTCGAACTCGCAGGAGGCCCCGTCCAGCAGCTCGATTTCATCGTTGAGCTGATCTCGGTAGGACTGGCCGATGAGGTCGGCCAGGGCGGGGTCGTCCAGGCCGATCTCCGTGGCGGTGGCCGCCTTGGAGCCGCCGTTGGAGGTGAAGTGGAGAATGCGGCGGCGCTCCCGGTCATACACCCCCTGGAAGGCCTTGCCGCAGCCGATGGGCCAGTTGACGGCAAAGGTGTCGATGCCCAGCTCGTGCTCCAGCTCCTGGCACAGCTCGAAGGGGTCCCGGGCCTCCCGGTCCATCTTATTGATGAAGGTGAAGATGGGGATGTCCCGCAGGCGGCAGACCTTAAAGAGCTTCCTCGTCTGGGCCTCCACGCCCTTGGCGGCGTCGATGACCATGACGGCGGAATCGGCGGCCATGAGGGTGCGGTAGGTGTCCTCGGAGAAGTCCTGGTGGCCCGGGGTGTCCAGGATGTTGATGCAGAAGCCGTCGTACTGGAACTGCATGACGGACGAGGTGACGGAAATTCCGCGCTGTTTTTCGATTTCCATCCAGTCCGAGGTGGCGGCCCGGGCGTTCTTCTTGCCCTTGACCACCCCTGCCTGGGCGATGGCACCTCCGTAGAGCAGGAATTTCTCCGTCAGGGTGGTTTTGCCCGCGTCCGGGTGGGAGATGATGGCGAAGGTTCTTCTTCTTTTGATTTCCGATTCGTATTGCGGCATGGGTTGGTCCCTCCATTGTATTTGATATGGTTTTCGATGAAAGCTGTAAGCTACATGGGGGACCCTCCCGCCGATGATTTTGTGAGCAAACTATTATACCATGGGAAGGGGAGAAGGGCAAGAAAAAATGGAAAATGTCAAAGGGTTTCTATTTTGAAGCTCAGTTCGTTCTATGTCAAGCAAATTTCCGGCCGCAAAATTCCCTCTTGACTTTCATGCTTCAGAGTGTTAGAGTAATAGCGTCAAATGAGAGGAGGGTCCGCGCATGAACCGCCGGAGTTATGGGTATGGCGATTACCGCTATTATGATGATAGCGGCGTTTTGTCATGCCCTTGAAGGTTGCGCGGCTTTCTTGTGGAGCGCGGCTGCCGAGGGGCGGCCGCTTTTTTTGCGGAAGCGCGGAGAAGCGGACAGCGAGGGAGCTTGGAACGGAGCGAGAACAAAAGTCCAGCCGCCGCACAGCGGAGGCGGGTTTTGTTCGAGTCGAAGCGAAAGCGACCGAGTGCCCTGGCCGCTTCGCAGCGTGACAGACCAGAAACGCGGAGAAGTGAGCGCAAATTTTACGATAAGGGAGCGAACATATAATGGTCGTTATCATGAAGCGGGAATTTACTCCAGAACAGTTGGAAAAAGCGGTGCAGGCCATGGAGGCCGGCGGCGTGCGGGTGATGGTGTCCAAGGGCAGCGAGACCACCATCTTAGGCGCGGAGGGGGACGCCGGCGCGCTGAACCAGGAGCAGCTGGCCCAGCTGCCCGGCGTGGAGCGGGTGATGCGGGTGAGCGAGCCCTACAAAAAGGCCAACCGCAAGTACCATCCGGACGACTCGGTGATTGACATCGGCGGCGGGGTGGCCATCGGCGGAAACAAAATCGCGGTGATTGCCGGGCCCTGCTCGGTGGAGAGTGAGGAGCAGATTTTGGAGGTGGCCCGGTCCGTTCAGAAATCCGGGGCGGCGGCTCTCCGGGGGGGCGCGTACAAGCCCCGCACCTCCCCCTATGCCTTCCAGGGCAAGGGGGTGGAGGGGGTGCTCCTGCTGGACGAGGCCCGCAAGAATACCGGCCTGCCCATCGTGTCCGAGCTGATGAGCGCCGACCAGCTCCCTCTCTTTGAGGAGGCGGTGGACGTGATCCAGATCGGGGCCCGGAATATGCAGAACTTCGACCTGTTGAAAAAGGTGGGCCACACTTGTAAGCCAATCTTGTTGAAGCGGGGGCTGTCCTCCACCATTGAGGAGTGGCTGATGAGCGCGGAGTACATCATGGCGGGGGGAAACCCCAATGTGATTTTGTGCGAGCGGGGCATCCGCACCTTCGAGACCTACACCCGTAATACCCTGGACCTGTCGGCGGTGCTGGCGGTGAAGCGGCAGAGCCACCTGCCCGTGGTGGTGGACCCGTCCCACGCCTGCGGAAAGGCGTGGATGGTGGAGCGCATGGCCATGGCGGCGGTGGCCGCCGGGGCGGACGGCCTCATCATCGAGGTGCACAACAACCCTGCCTGCGCTTTGTGCGACGGGGCCCAGTCGGTGACACCGGAGCAGTTCGGCTCCATCATGGACAAGCTGCGGGCGGTGGCCGCCTGCGTGGGGCGGGAAGTGTGAGGGCAGGCGCAGAAAAAAGAACGGATGTTTCACGTGAAACATCCCGAAAATGCAGAGGTGTTTTCCATGAGAAAGATTTTAGTGGTGGGCTTAGGGCTCATCGGCGGCTCTCTGGCCATGGCCCTGCGGGGCTTCGAGGACTTCGAGGTGGTGGGGGCGGTGCGCTCTCAGGCCACCCATGACAAGGCGGCGGCCAGGCACGCGGCGGACTGGCTCACCTTTTATCCCGCCGACGAGCTGCCCGGCGCGGATGTGGTGATTTTGTGCCAGGACCCGGCGGGGATTATCGGCTTCCTCCAGGAGCACCGGGACCGCTTCAAGGCCGGCTGCCTCATCTGGGACGTGTGCGGCGTAAAAACCGCGGTGATGGAGGCGGCGCAGTGCCTGCCCGCCGGGGTGGACTTCATCGGCTGCCACCCCATGGCGGGCAAGGAGGTGTCCGGCATCGACAACGCGGAGGCGGGGCTGTTCCGCAACACCCACTTCATCGTCACCCCCGGCCCCCATTCCACACCGGAGCATTTGGCCCTGCTGCGCCGCATAGCGGCTCACTGCCGGTTCGGCGATGTGATTGAGACCACTCCGGAGCGCCACGACCAGATGATTGCCTACACCAGCCAGCTCATGCACGTGATCGCCGTGTCGGTGTGCGCCGATGAGGGGCTGTTCTCCTGCAAGGGGTTCGAGGGCGGCTCCTTCCGGGACTGCACCCGGGTGGCGGCGCTGGACCCGGCCATGTGGACGCAGCTGTTCAGCCTGAACGCCCCGGCGCTGTGCCAGGTGGTGGAGGCGCTGGAGGGGCGGCTGCGCCAGTGCCGGGAGGCCATTGAGGCGGGGGACCGGGAGGGGCTGCGCTCCATGCTGGCTTACGCCTCGGAGCGAAAGAAGCAAATTGATTTGGAACGGGTCCGGGGCGACGACGTGCGCCCCTCCTTCGGAAATTCTTAAGTTGACGGAAACGCGCCCCCGTGGTACACTGAAAAAAGCGGGTAAGAAAATTTTAGAACCCCCGGGAGGCAGCTATGGGCTATATTATGGATCTGCGGGCCTTTGTGGGCCACCGTCCCCTGATTCAAGTGGGCTCCAGCGTCATTGTGGAGGACGGACAGGGACAGATCCTCCTGCAATTACGTACCGATAATCATCAATGGAGCTTCTCTGCGGCGGGCTCTATGGAGCCGGGGGAATCGCCGGAGGACACCGCCCGACGGGAGCTGCTGGAGGAGACAGGACTGGCCGCCCACAGCCTGGAGCTGTACGGCGTATACGCCGGCCCCCAGGAGCACCATATTTACCCCAACGGGGACGAGGTGTATAACGTGGAGTTCGCCTACGCCTGCCGGGATTGGTCGGGGGCGCTGGCGTGTCAGGCGGGCGAGGTGGAGGAGCTGCGGTTCTTTGCCCTGGACCAGCTTCCCGACACCCTGTCCCAGCAGACCGGGCGGCGGCTGGCGGAATGGCGCCGGTACAAGGGAATTTTGGAGTAATTTTGAATGGACGGCGTGCCGCTTCGAATGGCACACTGAAAAAATATCGTGGGGAGGTCTGTTCCCGTTGGACAAAAAACTGTTTCGCAGCCTGCTTCTGCTCATCACCTACTCCGTGGTGCTGGTGGCGGTCATCGTCAAGCTGGACGAGGTCACCGGCTGGCTGGACGGGGTGCTGGGGGCCTTCCAGCCCCTCATCATCGGGGCGGCCATCGCCTTTATTCTCAACCGGCCCTGCAATTTCTTTGCCCGGCTGTACGAGAAATCCCTGCCGGAAAAGGCCCGCCGGGCGGCCCGGCCCATGGCGGCGGCCACCGCCTATCTCATCGTGGCGGTGCTGATTACGGCGCTGGTGGCCCTGGTGGTGCCCGAGCTCACCCACAGCATTGAGATGTTTATGGGCAACCTGAACACCTACGCCGCCAACTTCCAGGACCTGCTGGACTGGGTGGTGGCCAAGCTGGACCTGGAGCAGTTGGCCAACCTGGACCTGTCCTCCGGCATCAGCGGGTCGCTGCAAAAGCTGCTCACCGGCGCGCTGGACGCTTTGACCAACACCCTGCCCCACCTCATCGGCATGACCAGCGTGGTGGTGTCCGGGGTGGTCACCGGGGTGATTTCCCTGGTGTTCTCCATGTATATGCTGTCCGGCGCGCCCAAGCTCACCGCCCAGTGCCGGCGCTTGGTGCAGGCCTATCTGCCGAAGAATGCCGCGGACACGGTGCTCGGCGTCACCCGGCTCACGGCGGACACCTTCTCCAAGTATGTCAACGGCCAGGTGGTGGAGGCGTTTATCCTGGGCGGGCTGTGTTTCCTGGGGATGTGCCTATTCCGCTTTGACTATGCGCCGCTGATCTCGGTGGCGGTGGGGGTGTTTGCCCTAATTCCCATCGCGGGGGCCTACCTGGGGGCGGTGCTGGCGGTGCTGCTGCTGGTGATGATCGACCCCTGGCAGGCGGTGTGGTTCTTGGTGTTCCTGGTGGCGCTCCAGCAGCTGGAGGGCAATCTGATCTACCCCCGCGTGGTGGGCACGTCTCTGGGGCTGCCCGGTATCTGGGTGCTGGCGGCGGTCACTGTGGGCGGCTCGCTGCTGGGGCTGGTGGGCATGGTAATCAGCGTGCCGCTGGCGGCGGTGGCCTATACCCTGATTAAGCGGGATGTGCGCGCGCGTCTGCCCGCAGAGGAGGCGCAGGGAGAGGACGCGCCGCCCGAGGGCTGAAATTTGGGCATAATCCTGGGACAAACTCCATATGTATGGACTATCTAAACTAAGGGAGATGGTTCCATGACATATGACAGCGGCCTGCCCGCGCCCCATCACGTGGTGATTGAGGAGCGCAAGAGCCTTACGGTGTCCGGAGTAGAAGACGTGGAGCGGTTTGACGAAAACAGCATTGTGCTGTCCACCTCCAAGGGCGCCATGGTGGTGACGGGGGAAAACCTGCACATTGAGAAGCTCTCTCTGGACGGCGGCGATTTGAAGGTGGAGGGCGACATCGACGCCGTCACCTATGAGGACGACGCGGTTGGCGGGCGAGGCGGGTTCTTCTCCCGGCTGCTGCGCTGAGCAATGTATGTGGAGGTTGGAGCCCAGGCGGCCATATTCGGGCAGGGGATGCTGCTGGGTGCGTTGCTGGGCGTGATTTACGATGGAATGAGGGCGGCCCGGCGAAGCATTCATCTGCGTGCGCTGGCGTTCGCGCTGGATCTGTTATTTTGGCTGGGGGTTATCGCGGCGTTGTTCGCGCTGACCCTGCTGAGGGACAACGGACAGGTGCAAATCTATCATATGGCCGCCTTTTTGCTGGGGGGCGGGCTGTATTTCGCCACAGCCAGCCGGCTGGTGCTGCCCGTCCTGCTGTGGGCGGCGGAGCTGGTGCGGCGGCTGTGGCGGTTTTTGACCGCGCCGGTGCGGCGTGCGGGGCGGGCCGGAAAAAAAGTTTTAAAAAACCAAAAAAAAGACTTTCAAAATTGGCTGGGATGGTATAAAATAAATATAGTATACCGTTTTGCCAAAAACGGCGGAGAGGAGGCGGCAGCCAATGAAGGTCAAACGCGCGGGCATTGCAACAAAACTGTTTGTGCTGGTGCTGATGGCGGTATTGGCCGTCGCTTTGCTCACCACCCACGGAAAGCTGAGCGCGGCTCAGGCCGACCGGGACGAACTGGCCCGGCAGGTGAGGGAGCAGCAGGAGGCAAACGCCGCCCTGGCAGACGATATCGCCCACAGCGGGGAAGCGGAGTATCTGGCGGATATCGCCAGAAGTAGGCTGGGCCTGCTGGAGCCGGATGAGATTGAGTTTGTGGACTCGTCGAAGTAGAAGCGCGACGATAGGCGCACAGGGGAGCTTGGAGCGGAGCGAAGGCGAAAGCCCAAGGCCCACGAAGTGGGACTGGGTTTTGCCTGAGTTGCAGCGAAAGCGACCCGCGGCGCGCTCAATCGGAGCGTGACAACGAGGCACACTGCTACTGGCTCACGGGGAAAAAACCAATACATATTGAGAGGGAAAAAAGAGATTTATGGGGATTGAAGTCGGTTCTATCTTGGAAGGAAAGGTGACTGGAATCACCAACTTCGGCGCGTTCGTGGCCCTGCCCGGCAATCGGTCCGGGCTGGTGCATATTTCGGAGATCGCGTATTCCTACGTCAACGATGTGCATGACCACCTGAGCGAAGGGCAGGAGGTCAAGGTCAAGGTCATCGGTGTGGACGCCAACAATCGGATCAACCTGTCCATCAAGCAGGCGGAACCGCCCCCCGCCAGGCCGGAGCGTCCCTCCGGACCCAGGCCGGGCGGACCCAATCCCCGCCCCCGTGCAGAGGGGGAGCATCGTCCGGCCCGCCGCCCGTCACAGGGGCGCGGCTTCACGCCGGAACCCGCCCAGCCCAGAGGCCCGGCCAGCTTTGAGGATCAGCTCAAGCAGTTTATGGCCAGTTCGGACAGCAAGCTGTCTGAGCTGCATATGAACGAGAAGCGGGGCAACCGCCGGGGCGGAAGAAAATAAGAAAGAGGGGGCGCGAAAGCGTCCCCTTTTTGTATAGAAGCGCGAGTGTAGGCGCATAGGGGAGATAACGCCGGAGCGGATGGGCAAAGCCAGGGGCCGCCGCAGGCGGCGCCGGGTTTGCCCGCAGTCGCAGGTGTTATCGACCCGGCCATGCGCCCAACGCGAGCGTGACAACAAAGAAGCGAGGAGCCGTCGTGAGCAGCGCGGATGGAGCGCAGCGAGGGGAAAAGCCCAGGGCCAACGAAGTTGGACCGGGTTTTGCCCGAGACGGAGCGAAGCCGCGCGTCGCGAACAGGCGCAGCGTGACAGCAAAGGAGCGCGGAACCGTCGTGACCGGCACCAATGGCACGGTGCGCCCGCTGAGGCGCGGGGCGTGGACCCTGCCTGACGGTCCGTGTTTCAACACCGGCGGCAGCACAAATAGGGGGATGCACGTCGAAAACCGCGCGCGCCGAAAGGGTTTTCAGCCGCGCCGCATATAGGGCTCTTACGCAAGATGGGGATTCTTAAGGGGCGGCCGACTGTGGAGCTGGCCCGCCCTTTGGCCTGCTCCACCCGGAGGCCACCCTTTAAGTGTGTCTTTGCCTACTTTCTGCACAAGCAGAAAGTAGGTCGCCGAAGGCAAAAAAGTGACTCTTTCCCCTTGCGGAGAAAGAGCCCAAAGGTATCTTGCGCGGGAGAATGGAATGACCACATGGGGGCAGCCCCCATGCCGCGGCTTGGACCGCAATAGAAGTGTATCACAGCGGCAGATAAAATGCTGTCGAATCGGGGCCATGGCCGGAGCCTGCCCGCAAAAAAGGAGGAAACCCTTATGCTTATCGTCAACGGTATCGTTCACACCATGGAGGTGGGAACCATTCCAGACGGCTACGTCCGCATTCAGGGCAGCCGCATCGCCCAGGTGGGCCGGGTGTGCGAACTGTCGGAGTGGGCAGATTCCGACGGTGTCATCGACGCTCAGGGGGGGCATATCCTGCCCGGTCTGATCGATGTCCACTGCCACCTGGGATTGTATGGCTGCGGCGCGGGGGAGGACGATTTGAACGAGTGCCCCGAGCCCTGGACGCCTCAGCTGCGGGCGCTGGACGGGGTGGACCCCTTTAACCGCTATTTTGAGGAGGCCCGCCGGGCGGGGGTGACGTGCGTGCTCACCGGGCCCGGCTCGGCCAATCCCATCGCGGGGCAGGGGGTGCTGTTGAAAACTGTGGGGCGGGTGATTGACCAGATGACAGTGCGCGCCCCGGCGTCCATGAAGTTCGCCTTGGGGGAGAACCCCAAACGGATTCACGAGAAGCAGGGGCCCGCCACCCGCATGGCCACCGCCGCTGTCATCCGGGAGAAGCTCACCCAGGCGCTGAACTATGAGGCGAAGTGGGCCCGGTCGCAGGCGGACGGCCGGCTGGACGAGCCGGAGTTCGACATCCGGCTGGATGCCCTGCGGCCGGTGGTGACAGGCCGTCTGGCCGCCCACTTCCACGCCCACCGGGCGGACGACATTGTGACGGCTGTGCGGCTGTCCAAGGAGTTTGGGCTGGACTGTGTAATTGTCCACGGCACCGAGGGCCACCTGGTGGCGGACTTTTTGGCCAGGGAGGGAGTGCCGGTGATTACCGGCCCCTTCCTCACCTACAGCTCCAAGCCGGAGCTGAATCGCCTCACGGCGGAGAACACGGCCATCCTGGCCCAGGCGGGGGTGCAGGTGGCCATCTGTACCGACCACCCGGAGACGCCCATCCATCTGCTGCCCTTCTGCGCCGCGATGGCGGCCCGGGCCGGGATGGACGAGGAGGAGGCCCTGGCCGCCATCACGGTGAACGCCGCCTGCATCGCCGGGGTGGGGGACCGGCTGGGGGCGCTGTCGCCGGGGAAGGATGCGGACGTGGTGGTCATGGACGGCCACCCCTTCGACTGGCGCAGCCGGGTGACGCACGTGCTCATTGACGGGCAGGAGGTGGAGTAGATGGTGCGGGAAATTCAGGCGGAGACCCTGTCCGACGTGGTGCGGACGCTGTGCATCCAGGCCAATACCATACTGCCCCAGGACCTGCGCCGGGCTATTGAGGAGGCGGGGGAGGCGGAGGCTTCTCCCGTGGGACAGGCCATCCTGGGGGACCTGGTGGAGAACTACCAGTTTGCCCAGGCCAAGGGCCTGCCCATCTGCCAGGACACAGGAATGGCGGTGGTATTTGTGGACTGGGGGCAGGACTGCAGCCTGGTGGGCGCCTCCCTGGAGGATGCGGTGAACGACGGCGTGCGGCGGGGCTACCTGGAGGGGCATCTGCGGCTGTCGGTGGTGGCCGACCCGCTGCGGCGGGTGAACACCAACGACAACACCCCGGCGATTGTGCACCTGCGCATGGTTCCGGGGAACCGGGTGGACATCATCGTGGCCCCCAAGGGCTTTGGCAGCGAGAATATGACCCGGCTGAAGATGTTTAACCCCTCCGTCACAGCGGAGCAGGTGGAGGATTTCGTGGTGGAGACGGTGTCCCAGGCCGGGTCCAACCCCTGCCCGCCGGTGGTGATCGGCGTGGGGCTGGGGGGCACGTCGGAGGTGGCGGCACAGCTGGCCAAACGGGCGCTGCTGCGCCCCGCGGGGGAGGGCCATCCCGACCCCTTCTACCGGGAGATGGAGGAGCGGATTTTAGAGCGGGTGAACCGTCTGGGCATCGGCCCCCAGGGGCTGGGGGGGGGCACCACCGCCCTGTCGGCGGCCATTCTGGCTTACCCCACCCACATCGCCGGGCTGCCCTGCGCGGTGAACCTGGGCTGCCATGTCACCCGTCACGCCCATGCTGTGATTTGACGGAAGAAAATTTTTTGTGAAAAGCGCCAAAAAACTATGGCGAACAGCAGGAGAGTATGGTATAATAACGGCATACCGGGGGTGCTCTTTCCCCAATGACACGCCCTCGGGGCGAAAGGAGCTGAGCACATGAAGTTTACGTTTACAGACAAAAAGGTCAACCTGCCCAAGTCCCTGCACAACTATGCTGAGAAAAAGGTGGGAAAGCTGGACCGCTACTTCAAGAATGAGGCGGAGGCCAACCTGGTCTTCTCTGTGGAAAAGGACCGGAACAAGGTGGAGCTAACCATCCGTTCCGGAAGCACCATTCTCCGGGTGGCGGAGAGTACGTCGGATATGTTCGCGTCGGTGGATGCGGCGGTTACCTCCATGGAACGGCAGCTGCGCAAGCACAAGACCCGCCTGGAGAAACGGCTGCGCCAGGGCGCGTTCACCCCGCCCGAGCCGGTGGAGGAGACCTCCTTTGTGCCCGATGTGGAGGAGGCCGGGGAGTATCAGGTGGTGCGCACCAAGCGCTTCCCCATCAAGCCCATGACGGTGGACGAGGCCATTTTGCAAATGGACCTGCTGGGTCACAGCTTCTATGCGTTCAAGGATGAGGACGGCGGCGCGTTCGCCGTTGTGTATAAGCGCAATGACGGCGGCTACGGTCTGATTGAAGACGAAATCTGATAGGCGCGGACCGCCCCGCCCGGCATTGCCGGGCGGGGCGGTTTTGTGGGTTACAGGACAAAATCCTCGTCTCGAAGATGGTCAAAGCGGGCGGTCATGGGTTTGGGAGGCACCCGCTTGAGGGGGTCGTAGCGAAAGCGGCGGCAGGAGCCGGCGGCGGCTACGATCCCCTTTTTCACGCACATGACCTTGCCGCCCTCCAGGGGCGTGCCCCGCTGGCAGTAGGCGCAGCGAGGGTCCATATCCTTTGCAAATAACATGGTTTGGCACCTCCTTGGGGCGGCAAGCGGACGCGTCTTCTGAGGACTGCGCACAGGCTTTGGGCGGCGTTGTGACGGCGCACGGCCGCTTTCTCTGGGCGACTGTTGTCACGCTTCCTGCATTATAGCACAGCTTACGCCGCGTTTCCACACTTTTTTCGCAGCAGGAAGCCGCACAGCCCGGCCAAAATCAGCCAGCCGGCCAGGGCCGCCAGGGTGGACGCCGCCAGAGCGGTGGAAAAGTCCAGCGCAGCGATGGATTCGGTTTGCTCCGCCAGATAGTCGGCCACCGGGGCGGACAGGGGGAATAAGCGGGTGAGGAGGTAGGTCAGGGCGGCGGCGATGAGGCCGTGGCACAGCTTGCCCGCCAGGTAAACCCTGGCGGACAGGCCGCTGTCCACCAGGAAGGACAGGACCTGACAGTGGACGGACAGGCCGGCCCAGCCCAGCATGAACGCCGCCATGGACACCCGGCCGACCAGCTGAGCGCTCCCCCGGAGGGAGGCGACGCCGGAGGACAGCTCCAACAGACCGGCCACCAGCCGCCGGGCCCACTCGCCCTCAAACCCGGCCAAAGAGAGCAGCTCCGCCAGCGCTGACAGCGCGCCATAGGCGGACAGCAGCCGGAGCACTACGGCGAAAAAGACCACAAAGGCGCAGATATTTAATGTGCTCTGAAGGGCACGGGACACCGCGCCGGTGAATGCGGCGGGGAGGGTGACAGTGCGGATGGGCTTGGGGCGCTGGCCGCAGGCGCGCCCAACCCGTCCGCCGCCGTAGAAGCGGAACAGCAGCCCCACCAGCAGAGAGGCCAGGGCGTGGGTGAGGTAGAGCAGCAGCCCCACCCGGCTGTCGCCAAAAATACCCGCGCCCACCACGCCCAGGATAAAGGCGGGGCCGGAGTTGTTACAGAAGGCCAGCAGGCGCTCCGCCTCCGTCTTGGAGCACAGGCCCTGCTCGTAGAGCTGAAGGGCGGTGCGCGCGCCCACGGGGTAGCCGCCGATGAAGCCGAGGGCCACCGCCGCCGCGCAGCTGCCGCTCACCCGGAACAGGGGGCGCATCAGCCCCTCCAGGGCCCGGCCCAGATAGGCGGCCAGCCCCAGGTCCACCACCAGGGAGGACAGCACGAAAAAGGGAAATAGGGAGGGGACGATCACGTTGAAACACAGAAGGAGGCCATCCTTAGCCCCTTCAATGGCCTCCCCCGGCGCGGCCACCAGCCCGGCGGTGGCCACCAGCAGGGCCAGTGCCGCCAGCGCGTCCCGCACTCTTTTTTCCCGCAGCAGCCTGAGCATGGGCCTCACCTCCTGTGGGAGAGACTATGCGCAGGATGGGGAGAATTTGCCTGTCCCCCAAAGTTTTTCGGGAAAATCGAAGAACAGCAGCGGGGCGGATCCCAGATCCGCCCCGCTGCTGCTGCTACGCCTGCCCCGGCAGGCGCTGGTAAAGCTCCATCTCGCGGCGTAGGCGGCGGGCCAGCCGGGGGGTGAACGCACCGGACTGGGCCCTCCAAATCCAGTTGCCGCCCAGGGTGGAGGGGGTGTTCATCCGGGCCTCGCTGCCCAGGCCCAGCAGGTCCTGGGCCTGCATCACCGCCAGGCCGGCGGGGGAGGCCCAGGCGGCGCGCATCATACCCCAGTGATAGCCCTCCCGTCGGTTCAGCCGGAGGTAGGCCTTAGCGAAGGCGGCGTCCTGGGGGTCGGCTTGGGCCATCCAGCCCTGGATGGTATCGTTGTCATGGGTGCCGGTGTAGGCTACGCAGTGGGGGGTGTAGCAGTGGGGGAGGTAGCCGGGGGCGGGGTCCCGGTGGTCGAAGGCCAGCTCCAGCACCTTCATGCCGGGGAAGCCCGTCTCCCGCAGCAGCTCCCGCACCGAGTCGGTGAGGAAGCCCAAGTCCTCAGCGATGATGGGCTTGGGGCCTAAGGCGGCCTCCACCGCGCGGAAAAATTCCGAGCCGGGGCCGGGACGCCACCTGCCGTTGTGGGCGGTGTCTTCTCCGGCGGGAATGGCGTAGTAGGCGTCAAACCCTCGGAAATGGTCGATGCGCAGCACGTCATAGATGGTGAACTGGAAGGCGATGCGCCGCAGCCACCACTGGTAGCCGTCCTCCTTCATACGCTCCCAGCGGAACAGGGGATTGCCCCACAGCTGTCCATCGGCGGCGAAGCCGTCGGGCGGGCAGCCGGACACCTCGGTGGGAGCTCCGTTTTCATCCAGCTGGAACTGGTCGGGGCTGGCCCACACCTCGGCGCTGTCCCCGGCCACATAGATGGGCAGGTCGCCGATGATATAGACCCCCGCGCTGTTGGCGTAGGTCTTCAGCGCGTTCCACTGCCGGAAAAACAGGAACTGCACGGCTTTCCAGAACTGGATTTCGCCGTCCAGCTCCTCCCGGGCGGCGGCCATGGCCGGCCGGCGGCGCAGCCGCTCCTCCTCGGGCCAGGTGAACCAGGACGCGCCGCCGTGCTTTCCCTTCAGGGCCATGAACAGCGCGTAGTTTTCCAGCCAGTCCGAAGCTTGGCAGAAGGACGCATACTCAGCGGGGGGCCGGGCCAGCAGGCGGTTGGCGGCCAGGTGGAGCACTGGGTAGCGCTGGCGGTAGAGCAGGGCATAATCCACCTGCCGGGGGTCGTCTCCCCAAGGGAGGGATTGGTATTCCTCCGGGCGGAGCAGGCCGTCGGTGGCCAAATCGTCCAGGTCAATGAAATAGGGGTTGCCGGCGTAGGAGGAGAATGACTGGTAGGGGGAGTCGCCGTAACTGGTGGGGCAGATGGGCAGGAGCTGCCAGCAGGTCTGGCCGCCGGCAGCGAGAAAATCCACAAACTCCCGGGCGGCGGCGCCCAGCGTGCCGATGCCGTGGGGAGAGGGGAGGGAGGAGATGGGCATCAAAATGCCGGAGCATCTCATAGGAGGTTCCTCCTTTTGCTAAAACCGCCGGACCGTAGGGGAGGTCCGGCGGTTTGGTCGTTTTAGGATGCGGTCGTGCTTTTGGGAGACACCGTGCTGTCGCCGGGGATGAGCTGGAAGGGCGCCACCTCATGGGCCGGGGGGCGGGGACGCTGAAGACTGCGCAGCAGTAAATCCACCCCCCGCTCCGCCAGCTTCTGGGTGTCCTGCCGGACAGTGGCCAGCCGGGGGACGGAGAATTGAGAGAGCAGAATCCCATCATAGCCCACCACGGACACGTCATCGGGCACTCTCCGGCCCAGGTCCCAGATGGCGCGGATGGCCCCCATGGCCATCACGTCGCTGAGACAGAACAGGGCGGTGAGGTCGGGACAGCGCCTCAGCAGGCGCTTGGTGGTGTCGTAGGCGTCGGTGAAGGAATAGCGGCAGGGCTCGCACCGCTGGGCGTCAAAGGGCAGGCCCAGCTCGTCAAAGGCGCGCTGGCAGCCCCGGACACGGCGGTAGCTGATTTGGGTGCAGGACCAGTTTCCCCCCAGCAGACCGATGCTTCGGTGGCCCTGGCCGGCCAGGAAACGGACGACCTGGTACGCGGCCTCCTCGTCGTCGGTGGTGATAGAGGATAGGTTGGGATAACTCAGCTCTCGGGCGGAGTTGGTGAGCAGCACGCAGGGGATCGTGATGTGCTGAAACTCCGCCTGGAAAAATTCCAGGTCGCCGCCCAGAAAGAGGATACCCAGAGGCTTGCGTTCCCGGCACAGCTGGAGGGCGTAGGCCACCTCGTTGGCGTCCTCGTCCAGATAGTAGACGGCGGCGTCCCGCCCCTCGTCCTGCAAAAGCTGCTGGCAGCGCTCCACCAGGTCGGCAAAGAGCATATTCATGGTGCCCTTGACGATGATGGCGATGAAAGCGCCGTTTTGCTGCTTCAGATGCTTGGCGTTGTTATTGGGCTGGAAGCTGTGCGCCTCCACCACCGCCATCACCTTGCGGCGGGTGTCCTCGCTCACGTCGGGATGGTCGTTGAGGACGCGGGACACGGTGGCCACGCCCACGCCCGACAGTTTGGCGATATCCTTGATGGTCATTCGTGTCCCTCCTTTGCTCGGCATGGCTGAGCGTTAACCCTTTACGGCGCCGGCGGCCACGCCTTGGATGTGAAATTCCCGCGTACCCCGCCCACCAGGGCGGGGTGTGCCGTTTTTTAACCCTTTACGGCGCCCGCGGCCACGCCCTTGATGATGTGCTTCTGGCAGGTGAGGTAGAACACAATCACGGGGATAATGGACATGAGAATCAGAGCCATGGTGGCGCCCAGGTCCACGGTGCCGTAGCTGCCCTTCAGATACTGGATGTGAATGGGAATGGTGCGGTACAGGTTCTTGTCCAGCACCAGGTAGGGCAGCAGGTAGTCGTTCCACACCCACATGATCTCCAGGATGCCCACGGAAATCATGGTGGGCTTGAGCATGGGCACCACCACCAGGAAGAAGGTGCGCAGCGGCCCGCAGCCGTCGATGGCGGCGGCCTCCTCAATCTCCAGGGGAATAGACTTGACAAAGCCCACGAACATGAAGATGGCCAGGCCCGCGCCGAAGCCCAGATAGACCACAGGGATGGTGTAGGGGGTGTCCAGGTGGAGGTTGCCGGCGGTTTTGGTCAGGGTGAACATGACCATCTGGAAGGGGACCACCATGGAAAACACGCACAGGAAGTAGAGGATTTTACAGAACAGGGAGTTCACCCGGGCGATATACCACGCCGCCATGGAGGTGAACACCAGGATCAGGGCGGTGGACAGCACGGTGATGATGACGCTGTACTTCACGCTGTCCAGGAAGGGGTAGTTGCCGAAGGTCATACCCTTTATGAAATTGTCCAGGCCGGCCCACATCTCCCCGGTGGGGAGGGCGAAGGTGTCGGTTTTGACAAAGGTGTTCAGTTTGAAGGAATTGATCAGCACCATCACCACGGGCAGCACGTAGATGATGCAGATGACGGCCAGCGTCACGGACAGGATGGCCTTGTTCCGGCGCTGGGCGGACAGAGTATGCTGCTTCTTGTTCATTATTGCTGCACCTCCTTTTTACGGGTGTAGGCAAGCTGGGCCAGGCCGAGGCCAGCCACCAGGATGAAGAAAATCACCGCTTTGGCCTGGGCGGTGCCCTGAGAGGCGGCGTTGGAGCCGTAGAACGTGTTGTAGATGTTCAGGGCCAGCATTTCTGTGGTCTTGATGCTGGCGCCGCCGGGCATGATCTGGATGGGCTGGCCGGCGGTGAGGGCCAGGTTCTGATCGAACAGCTTGAACCCGTTGGTGAGGGAGAGGAACATACAGATGGTGATGGAGGGCATCACGTTGGGAATGGTCACCTTAAACAGCGTCTGGGCGCGGGTGGCGCCGTCGATGCGGGCGGCCTCCAGCATATCCTCGGGCACCGCCTGGAGCCCGGCGATATAGATAATCATCATATAGCCGATCTGCTGCCAGCACATAAGGATGATGAGGCCCCAGAAGCCGAATTTGGAGTCCAGGAGGATGGAGGTGTTAAAGTGGCTGAGAATGCCATCGAAAATCATGGACCAGATATAACCTAATACGATGCCGCCGATGAGGTTGGGCATGAAGAATACCGTGCGGAACAGGTTGCTGCCCTTGATGCCCTGAGTGAGCGCGTAGGCCACGGCAAAGGCCAGCACGTTGATGAGCACCAGGCTCACGATGGCGTACAGGGCGGAGTACCAGAAGGAGTGGGTGAAGGAGGGATCCTGGAAGGCCTTCACGTAGTTGCTGAAGCCGACGAATTTTGCGTCGGAAATCAGGCGGAAGTTACATAAGGAGAGGTAAATGCCTTGGATAAAGGGCCAGACGAAGCCAATGGCAAAGGCGGCCACGACGGGGCCCAGGAACAGCAGCGCCCAGCGCCGGGTGGAGGCGGTCAGGGCGTTGACTCCGGAGGATTTTTTCCGCTTCAAGATAAACATCTCCCTTTACTCAAGTTGAACGGCGGGGAAAATGAGAGGACGGGGCGGGCGATACCGCCCGCCCCGTTCCGTGGTGTATTTCGATTGTGAGCGCTGAGAGGATTAGCTGTTGATGGCCTGATACTGAGTGGCCCAGCCGTCCACGAAAGCGGTGCGGACCTGCTCCCAGTTGGCGTCGCTCTGATCGGCGTTGTACTGGTTCAGGGCGGAGGTCAGCACGGCGCGGTACTCGTCCACGTTGGGCTGGAAGTTGGTGGCCCAGTTCATGACATAACAGCCGTTGTTGCTGTACTCGTTGGCGTCGGCCAGGAAGCCGTTGGTGGACTCGGCGGCGTTCTTATAGGGCATGACGCCGAAGGTGTCCACCAGCATCCGGCTGGCCTCGGGGTCGGTAACGCACCAAACCATGAAGTCCATGGTGGCCTGCTGATCCTCGGCGGAAGCCTTGGAGTTGATGGCCCAGCAGTTCTCGGTGCCGCAGTTCAGGCCGGCCTTCTCCTCGCCCTCCACGCCGCAGTAGTAGGGGATCATGGTGGCGTTGGGCACGGTGTCCTTATAGTCCTCGAACTCCCAGGAGCCCTGAATCTGGAAGGCGGCCTTGCCGTCCTTGAACTCCTGGCTGGCGTCGTGGCCGCCCACGGACAGAGCGTTGGGGGCGGTCAGGCTGTTGTTGATGCACAGGTCATACAGGTTCTTGAAGTTCTCCATATACTTGCCGGAGATGGTGGCGGGGCACTCGGTCCAGGGGGTGCCCTCCTGCTCGTAGTAGTACTCCAGGTTGGCCATGTGGCCCACGAAACGCCAGTTGGAGGAGCCGTCCATGTCGCAGGAGGTGAAAGCGTCAAAGCCCAGCTCGGCGGCGCGGGCGTGGATGTCCTCCACCACGGTCTTCAGGGTCTCGAAGTTCTTGATGTCCTCCACCTTGTGGCCGGCCTGCTCCAGCAGATCGGGGTTGACGATGATGCCGTAGCACTCGTAGCAGTAGCCGATGGAAACCAGCTTGCCGGTCTCGTCATAGAGGTTATAGGCGTCGGTATTCAGCTCATTGGCGATGGGGGTGCCGGTCAGGTCCAGAGCGTAGTCCTTCCAATCCTTCACGCCGTTCTGGTTGCCGATGACGAAGATGGTGGGGGGAGCGGACTTATCCATCTCGGCGATCAGGGTCTGGCTGTAGGTGCCGGAGGCGGCGGTGACGACCTTCACGTCCACGCCCTTCTGCTCTTTGTACATGGCGGCGATCTTCTGCAGAGTCTCGTCGGACTCGGGTTTGAAGTTCAGCCAGTACACGGAGCCGGTGCCGGCGGGGGCGGGATCCTTGTTGTCGTCAGGGGTCTGCGCGCCGGAGTTGGAGTTCTCGGCGGGGGGTGTGCTGCCTTCCGCGTCGGGCTTGCTGGAGCATCCAGCAAGCAGCATGGCCATGACCATGCTAAGGGCCAATACGAGCGCTAAGAGTTTCTTGCTCATTTTCATTTCCTCCTGTTTATGATGGGTTTGTACGGCTGGAAACGTTACTGGAAACGTTTCCAGTTCCTACGCTCCCATCATACCCACATTTTGGCCGTTTGGCAAGCATAATTTTCATGTTCTGCACAAGTTCGGAGAATTGCCAAAAAATTTGCCGCGCTTTTTGTGAAAAATAACTATTTCCGCCGCTTTGTAGCCTGGGCGGGAAATGGGCTTGCGTTCCAGCAAGCGGTTTGATATACTGTGAGTGTACCCGGCGGATTGAGCCGGGAGATTAAAAGGAGGGGACCCATATGTCAAAATATACAGGCACCCAGACCGAGAAAAACCTGATGGCGGCGTTTGCCGGGGAATCCGAGGCCAGGAATAAATATACTTACTTTGCCTCCAAGGCGAAGAAGGAGGGCTTCGAGCAGATTGCGGCCCTGTTCCTCAAGACGGCGGACAACGAGAAGGAGCACGCCAAGCTGTGGTTTAAGGAGCTCGATGGCATTGGCACCACCGCCGAGAACCTGGCTGCGGCTGCGGCGGGGGAAAACTATGAGTGGACGGATATGTACGAGGGCTTTGCCAAGACAGCGGAGGCTGAGGGCTTCCCGGAGCTGGCCTCCCGGTTCCGTATGGTGGCCGCTATCGAGAAGCACCACGAGGAGCGCTACCGCGCCCTGCTGAAGAATGTGGAGGCCCAGGAGGTCTTCGCCAAGAGTGAGGTGAAGGTGTGGGAATGCCGCAACTGCGGCCACATCGTGGTGGGCACCCAGGCCCCTGAGGTATGCCCCACCTGCGCTCATCCCCAGGCGTATTTTGAGGTGCACGCGGAAAATTATTGATTCCGTCCCTTTTACCTCCCAAGAAAAAGCGCAGCCGCCCGAAATGCCGGGTTGGCTGCGCTTTTTCGCATGATTTCCAGAGAGCGGGGCATACTGGAAGGGAGGTGAAGCGCATGGACATGAATAACCAGGAGTATAACAAATACGTCAGCGACCGGGCCAAGCCCTCGCCCATCTGGAAGGATATGCTGTGGGCCTTTTGCGTAGGCGGGGCCATTTGCGCCGGCGGACAGGGGCTGACGGCCCTGTATCAGAGCTGGGGGGCGAGCCAGGAGGACGCGGGGACATGGACTTCTGTCACATTGATTTTTTTGGCGTCGCTGCTCACCGGGCTGGGTGTGTTTGACGACATCGCCAAACGGGCGGGGGCGGGGACGCTGGTACCCATCACCGGATTTTCCAACGCCATGGTGTCTCCGGCGCTGGAATTTAAAAGCGAAGGGCTTGTTACCGGCACTGGGGCCAAGCTGTTCACCGTGGCGGGGCCGGTGCTGGCGTACGGCATCTCGGCCAGTGTGGTGTACGGGATTATTATTTACGTGCTGGGGTTGTATTGACGGCCCCGACACGGTGGGGGCCCCATCCGCCGCGAACTTCAGCGGCGGATGGGAGACGACGAGCGGTGGAATGAGCGAGCCCTGCCCGAAGGGCAGGGCGAGGGATATGGAGCCCGCGAGGAGGAGGCGGGGCCGGTGCTGGCGTACGGCATCTCGGCCAGTGTGGTGTACGGAGTGATTTTGTATTTCTTAGGGCTGTATTAGCGGGCCGCCGCGGGGCGTGACGAGCGAGGCCGGGCCAAGCTGGCGCACGGCGTCTTGCCGGCATCGCGCATGGGGTAATTCCGCGGTTTGCAGGATGATATGAGCGGTGAAAAAGTAGGCGGGAACCCGCCTGCTTTTTCTTTTCATGACGGAAAAAATGTGATATACTCTCCCATGAAGCGCAAATCCAAAGGAGAGATTACTCATGACAAACAGCGTGGACAACCGTATGGAAGCTATGATTCAGATTTTGGCTGGGGAGCTGGACCGGCCTAAGCAGCACGTTCAAAACATTGTCGCCCTGCTGGACGAGGGGAACACCGTCCCCTTTATCGCCCGCTATCGCAAAGAGCTCCACGGCTCCATGGACGACCAGCTCATCCGGCAGCTGGCGGACCGGCTCCAGTACCTGCGCAATTTGCAGGACCGGCGGGACGAGGTGAAGCAGTCCATTGAGAACCAGGGTAAGCTGACGCAGGAGCTGTCCGCCGCCATTGACGACGCCGCAACCTTGGCGGAGGTGGAGGATCTGTACCGGCCCTATAAGCAGAAGCGGCGCACCCGGGCCACCATGGCCAGGGAAAAGGGGCTGGAGCCCCTGGCCCTGCTGGCCTTTACTCAGGGGCCGGCGGTGGATATAGAGGAGGCGGCGCTGGGCTATATTGATGTTGAAAAGGGTGTGGAGAGCATTGAGGACGCCCTGCGAGGGGCGTCTGACATCATCGCGGAGCTGATCTCCGATGACGCCGAGGTGCGCAAGGGACTGCGGGAGCTGTACTGGCGGCGGGCGTCCATTGTATCCGAGGCGGCCTCCAAAGAGCCGGAGGACAGCGTGTACCGACTCTACTATGAGTTTTCAAGCGCCCTATCCAAAACCCAGGGACATCAGATCCTGGCCATGAACCGGGGCGAGCGGGAGGAAATCCTGAAGGTGTCGGTGGAGATGGACCGGGAGACTGCCCTGGTGGCCCTGCGCCGGAAGGTGGTACCCGGGCGCGCCGCCATGGAATTTGTCAAGGCGGCCGCCGAGGACGCCTACGACCGGCTCATTGCCCCCTCTCTGGAGCGGGAGGTGCGCTCCGAGCTGACGGAAAAGGCCAGCGAGGGCGCCATTGGGCAGTTTGCGTTGAACCTGAAGCCGCTACTGATGCAGCCCCCGGTGAAGGGCTTTGTCACTATGGGGCTGGACCCCGGCTACCGCATGGGCTGCAAGGTGGCGGTGGTGGACCCCACGGGCAGAGTGCTGGATACCACGGTGGTCTACCCCACCCACGGCGAGCGGGGCAAGGCGGAGGCCATCGACAAGCTGGCCGTCCTCATCAAAAAGCATAAGGTTGCCCATATTGCCATTGGAAACGGCACTGCCAGCCGTGAGACCGAGCAGATGGCGGTGGAGCTCATCCGCCGCGTGGGGGGCGGCGTCAGCTACGCCATGGTGAACGAGGCGGGGGCGTCGGTGTACTCCGCGTCCAAGCTGGCCGCTGAGGAGTTCCCAGAGTTCGACGTGAACCTGAGAAGCGCGGTGTCCATCGCCCGGCGGCTCCAGGACCCGCTGGCCGAGCTGGTGAAGATCGACCCCAAATCCATCGGCGTGGGCCAGTACCAGCACGATATGCCCCAGGCCCGGCTGAGCGAGGCCCTGGACGGGGTGGTGGAGGACTGCGTGAACGCCGTGGGGGTGGACGTGAATACCGCCTCCGCCCCTCTGCTCACCCGCGTGGCGGGGCTGAACGGGACCACCGCCAAAAACATCGTGAAGTACCGGGAGGAGAACGGCCCCTTCACCACCCGGAAGCAGATTTTGAAGGTGCCCAAGCTGGGGCCCAAGGCTTTTGAGCAGTGCGCGGGCTTTCTGCGGGTGCCCGAGAGCAGGTCTCCCCTGGACAACACCGCCGTCCACCCGGAGAGCTACGCCGCAGCGGAAAAGCTGCTGGCCCTGTGTGGCCACGATATGGCGGACGTGAAGGCAGGGAAGCTGGGTGATCTCAAGGAGCGGATCGCCGCCTGCGGTGAGGAAAGGGCGGCGGCAGAGTGCGGCGTGGGGGTGCCCACGCTGAAGGACGTGGCGGCGGAGCTGATGAAGCCTGGCCGGGACCCCCGGGACGAACTGCCCGCCCCCGTTCTGCGCACCGACGTGCTGGACATCAAGGACCTGAAGCCGGGGATGGAGCTGAAGGGCACCGTCCGCAACGTCATTGATTTCGGGGCCTTTGTGGACATCGGCGTCCACCAGGACGGGTTGGTGCACATCAGCCAAATCTGCGACCGCTACATCAAGCACCCCTCCCAGGTGCTCAGCGTGGGGGACGTGGTGACGGTGTGGGTTCGGGAAGTGGACGAGAAGAAAAAGCGCATCTCCCTCACCATGCGCAAGGATAAATTGTAACCAGATGTAGCCGGTTGTAATGATTTTGGCATCGGATTGTAAGCGGTTTTTAACGACTTTTCCCCCCACGGCGTTTAAAATGGTGGAAAAGGAGTGATCGGCCATGAAAAAAAGAAAGATTTTCCTGCTGCTGGCGGCAGCGCTGACCCTGGCCCTGTGCGCCTGCGCCCCTGCGGGGGAGGGGCCAAGACCGTCCCCATCTCCTGCGCCCTCCGCTCCGGCCCCAACAGATCCGTCGGCCCCTGCGCCGACGCCCAGCGTGGAGCCAAGTTTGGCTGTGGAGCCGACCGCCCCGCCGGAGACCGCGGCGGGCGATGACCTGCCTGGTCGGGACTACCAGCCCTGGCAGACGGCGTACATGGACTTCCTCACCGCCTTGCTCCACGCGGAGCTGGACACCCGAGAGGATGCGGTGGCCTATGCGGGCCTGGCGGTGGACGAGCGGGGGGTGACCGCCCAGTTCAGCATCTATGACGAGTCACCCAAGCCCCTGTCTTACGTGATGTCTATGATGTCGGAATCCTATTCCCTCTATGACGTGGACAAGGACGGCGTGCCCGAGCTGTTTGTCAAGTACGGGAACTGCGAGGCGGCTTACACCACCCAGTGCTACACCTGGCGGGACGGTCAGGTGGTGTGTATCGGCGAGTTCCGCTCCGGCCACAGCGCCCTGTATACCTGCCCGGACAAGAGCGCCGTCCTGCGCAGCGAGGGCCAAATGGGCTATGCCGAGATGTACGAGTACCCCATGGAGGGTGGCGTGCTTACCGAGGAACGGGTGCTGTTCACCGAGGAGGATGTGTGGGACTACACGCCGGTAGACGAGATTGTCCCCGGTGCGGAGTTCGTCGAATACTATTACACCCAGCTGGGTGAGTGGGACCCCTGGCCGGCGAGCCAGCCCCAGCCGTCAGCGGGAAGGGCGCTGCTGCTGCCCATCGCAGACTGGCAGGCTGGCCCCGCCGCCACGGGCAGCAGCTCGGAGCGAGCCCGAACAGCCATTCTGGCCGTGCTGAACGGGGAAGCGGAAGTGTACGGTGCGTCCGGCGACCACTTCTACGGCGACACAGGTCCCATCGCCTGGGCAGAGTATGTCCAGCCCGGCGGAGCCTATCCCTACAACGACGAACCGCTGACGGTCAGCGCCCACGCATGGCAGGATATGAATGGTGACGGCCAGGAGGAGCTGGTCCTCCGGGTGGTGAGGGAGACCGGGGAGGACGGCGGCCAGCCGTGGATCAGCGAGGCCGCCGTGGTGCTCAGCGAACAGGACGGCACGGTGTACGCCTACTTCTTCGGGTACTTTGACGCCGCGGACGTGTTTTATGACGACGGAACGGTGCGGCAGTATGGCAGGGATTACCGCTTGTCCTTCTGGAAGGGCCAGTGCTACGAGTACATCTCCAAATCCGCTGGAGCGGCCCAGGTAAAGTGGGTGGACGGTTCGCCCCTGGGCTGAAACTTGTGGAAATTTGCAAAAAACCCTTGACTGTGAAGCGGCTTGACAGCGTAGCATAGCCCTGGGAGGTGGTTTCATGACCATCAAGGAACTGGAAAATAAGACGGGAATGACCCGGGCCAACATCCGCTTTTACGAGAGCGAGGGGCTGCTGTCCCCCAGACGTCTGGACAACGGATACCGGGACTACTCCGAGGAGGATGCCCGCACCCTGGAGAAAATACGCCTGCTGCGGCAGCTTCAGCTGGACCTGGACACCATCCGCAAGGTGCAGCAGGGGGCGCTCACGCTGGACCAGGCGCTGTTCACCCAGCTGACCCGGCTGGAGGGGGACAGGCTGGTCATCGAGCGGGCGGCGGCGGTGTGCCGGGAGCTGGAGCAAAGCGGGGTGGAGTACGCTGCCCTGGATCCCCAGCCCTGGCTGGCCCAGCTGGAAAGGCCCCCGGTGCGGCCTGTGCTGCCCAACCCGCCGCCCCCTGCGCCAAAGGAGGCGGCGGTCCGGGACGACACGCCCCGGGCCTGCTATCACCCCTGGCAGCGGTGGCTGGCGCGCCTGCTGGATATCACGCTGTACAGCACAGTATTCGGGGTGTTGTGGCTGGTGCTGCTGCGGGATCAAACCATCGTGACGGGGGGTGCCTTTGTGACCTGGATGCGGTCCCTGCTGGGGCTGGCCTTTGCTCTGGCGGTGGAGCCCCTGTGGCTCCACTTCTGGGGCTGGACGCCGGGAAAGTGGGTGTTCGGGCTGAAGCTGCGGGACCGGGACGGAGGCAAGCTTACGCTGGCCCAGGGCTGGCGGCGTAGCGGCGGCGTCATCCGGGAGGGCTATGGGCTGAATATCCCCGTCTACAATCTTTGGCGGGCCTGGAAGTGCCGGGAGATAGGGCTGGAGGGCCGGGACTGTCACTGGGACGGGGAGGAGGGCCACCGCTACACCAAGGAGGAGCGGCGGTTCAGCGGCTGGATTTTCGCTGGGGTGCAGGTGGTGGCCGTAATCCTGCTGGTGGTGGGGATGATTTACACCAACACGCCGCCCTGCCGGGGAGGCTTAACGGTGGAGCAGTTTGCCCGGAACTACAACTATTATCACAAACAGCTGGGGGAAGGCTCCTCCGGCCTGCCCACCCTGAGCAATGACGGCCGCTGGGTGGAGGAGGAGCAGCCCAGCGGCACGGTGGTCATCCATATGTTTGGCGACACCACCGTGTGGTCCGACCCTGTTTTTACCCTGGACGGGGACCGGGTGGTGAAGGTGGAGCTTCACATGGAGAGCAGGGACAAGGCGGTGGGCGGGGACACCCGGGAGCTGCTGACGCTGTTGGCCATGTCCGGCTCGCTGGACGGGCTGAACCTGTTCACCTACGACCTGCGGGGCTGGGTGAAGACGTATCAGGAGCAGTTTTCCGAGTGGAAGAACGCCAAGCTCACCTACCGGGGGCTGCGCATCACCCAGGAGGCGGAGTACGAGGGGTACGAACCCACCAATGCCTTTGGCGCTTGGCTGTGGTGCGAAGATGAGGACGTGCCCCACCACTGCGAAAAGACGGTGACCATCGCGCTGGTGGAGCCATAGGACGAAAAAGGAGGGCTTGACATGGCCGGGAAGCTGTATTTGGTGCCCACTCCCATCGGAAACCTGGGGGACATCAGCCGCCGGGCGGCGGAGACGCTGGCGTCGGTGGAATTCATTGCCGCCGAGGACACCCGGGTGACGGTGAAGCTGCTGAATCATCTGGAGCTGCGCAAGCCCATGGTGACCTATCACCGGCACAACTGTGAGGCGGCCGGCCCCGCCATTGTCCGGCGGCTGGAGGCGGGGGAGAGCTGCGCTCTGGTCACAGATGCGGGTACCCCGGCCATCTCCGACCCCGGGGAGGATTTGGTGGCGCTGTGTGCTGCGGCAGGGGTGGAGGTGGAGGCCGTTCCCGGCCCGTGCGCTCTGACGGTGGCCCTGTCCGTGTCCGGCCTGCCAACGGGGCGGTTCACCTTCGAGGGGTTTCTGCCCCTCAACAAGAAAAACCGCCGGGCCCAGCTGGACGGCCTGCGGCGGGAGGAGCGCACCATGATTTTTTATGAGGCGCCCCACAAGCTGCGCGCTACCCTGGACGATTTGGCCCAGACCTTGGGGCCGGATCGGCCTATGGCAGTGTGCCGGGAGCTGACCAAGCTCCACGAGGAGGTGCTGCGCCTCACCGTGGGGGAGGCGGCGGAGCGTTACGCCGTCCAGGAGCCCCGTGGGGAATTTGTGCTGGTGGTGGCGGGCTGTCCCCCGCAGGAGGAGGCCGGCGACGAGGACGCGGCCCTACTCCGGGTGGAGCAGCTGCGCCGGGAGGGAATGCCTCTCAAAGCGGCGGCAGCCCAGGCGGCGGAGGAGTTCGGCGTGAAAAAGCGCACGCTGTATAACCGGGCGCTGGAGAGCGGGCGTCGGGACGGGTGATAACAGATGGTATTTATAAACTGGGAAATTGTGGAGCACATTTTACCAGCAGAATTTGTCGAAAAAGTTAGAATTTGTAAAAATTTTCTGAACCTGGAAAATCGACTGGGAGAATGCTGAAAAAAGTTTTTAAATTGATAAAAGAATTGGCGGACAAGCCATAATGAATAGGATAAAATAGGAAAAATGGAACAAAAAAGAGTCGCCCGGTTTCGGCGGCTCTTTTTGTCGTACCATACAGAGGGTTATTTGCTATTTAGATCCTTCAAGCAGGTATTGCAGATGTTTTTGCCCTTGTAGGAGATGATGTCCCTGGAATCTCCACAAAAAATACAGGCGGGCTGGTACTTGTTCAGGACAATGGACGAGCCGTCGACATAGATCTCAAGGGGGTCGCGCTCCGCGATATCCAGGGTGCGTCGGAGCTCGATGGGCAGAACAATACGTCCCAATTCATCGACCTTGCGAACTATTCCAGTTGCTTTCATAGGTGAAATCCTCCTTGCATTTTGCGCAGACATAATATCACGGCACTTACATTATAACATATCGTATATAGTTGTCAATCAAAATAATGGAGAATTGCAACAAATTTTGGGAATCACTGTCGGAATGCCGCGAAGGGAGAGGACAGGGCATACTTTTCTCCGCGGAGCCGTATAGTGAGAGGAGGACAGGAGGAAAAAGGAGGGGCTTGTATGGCGATGTCGTTGATTTGGACAGTGATGGTGGGGGCGGCCATCCTGTGCGGGCTGGCCACGGGGAACGGCCCGGCGGTGGCCAAGGGCGCTCTGGACGGCGCAGCGGCCGGGGTGGAGCTGTGCCTATCCATGATGGGGGTGCTGTGCTTGTGGATGGGGGTGATGGAGGTGATGGAGCGCTCGGGTCTGGCGCAGGGGCTGTCCAACCTGCTTCGGCCCGCCATCAAGCGCCTGTACCCGGATTTCGCCGGGAACAAAAAGGTGATGGACGCGGTGAGCGCCAACCTGTCCGCGAATCTGCTGGGGCTGGGCAACGCGGCTACTCCTCTGGGGCTGGAGGCCGCCCGGCTCATGGCGGAGCGCACCCCCGGCGTGGCGTCGGACGCCCTATGTATGTTGGTGGTCACCAACACCGCCTCCCTCCAGCTCATCCCCACCACGGTAGCCAGTCTGCGCGCCGCGGCGGGCAGCGCCAACCCTTTTGACATCCTGCCTGCGGTGTGGCTGGCGTCGGTGATTTCCGTGATGGTGGGCATCACGGCGGCCAAGCTGTTCTCCCGCACCTGGAGGTAGGCGATGGACCTGATATTCACGATGCTGGTGCCCTTTCTCATGCTGGCGGTGGCCCTGTGGGGCATTTACAAACGGGTGGATTTGTGGGGAGCGCTCACCGATGGGGCGGAAAAGGGGTTAAAGGTGTCGCTGCGCATCATGCCTCCCCTTATCGGGCTGCTGACGGCAGTGTATATGCTGCGGGCCTCCGGGGCGCTGGAGCTCTTGGGCGAGGCGGTGGGCCCCCTGCTGACGGTGGTGGGCATCCCGGCAGAGACCATCGGGCTGCTGCTGGTCCGCCCGGTGAGCGGCTCCGCCGCCCTGGGGGTGGGGGCGGAGCTCATCGAGACCTATGGCCCCGATTCCCCGGTGGGCCGGACGGCGGCGGTGATGCTGGGCTCCACCGAGACCACGTTCTACACCATCGCGGTGTACTTCGGCGCGGCAAAAATCGGCAAGACCCGGTACGCCGTCCCGGCGGCGCTGTGCGCGGACATCGCCGGGTTTCTGGCGGCGTCCTGGGCGGTGCGGCTGTTGTTTTGAGGTTTTTATTCCTTTTTCTCGAGAGAAAAAGGAACCGAAAAAGAGCTTTAATCTGTTGGTTATTAGAATCCATTTCCGCGCAATGACACGATGACAGTTAAAACACATTCAAACAGGCCCGCTCCCTGTATTGAGGGATGGGCCTGTTTGGGGAAAACTTTTCCGAAATATTAGGTGTGGAATTCCTCGAGCAGTTTGACGTCATCGCTCATGCCTTCCTCGGCGATAGCTTGGGCGAGAATTTTCTTTTGCAAGTCTCTGTCACCGGAAGCGGCATCCAAAGCATCCCTGTAAGTATCGTAGGTTTTGTTGTCCATGTCATATCCACCTTTCATAATAGTATAGTTTCTTGTAATAAATGACATAACAAAACGGGGACGCTTCCCAGGAAGCGTCCCCGTTTTGATCCATTATTCCTCCGCCATGGCCTTCGCCGCGGCGATGGCCTTCTCCTGGGCGGGGCCGGGGCACTCCTCGTAGCGCACGAAGTGCTGCACGAAGGAACCTCTGGACTGGGTCATGGCCCGCAGGTCGATGGCGTAGGTCATCATCTCGGCCATGGGAGCCTCGGCGGTGATGACCTGGAGGCCGCCGCCAATGGGCTGCATATCCATGACGCGGCCGCGGCGCTTGTTCAGGTCGCCCAGCACGTCGCCCATGTAGTTGTCGGGCACAGTGACCTTGAGCTCCACCACCGGCTCCAGGAGCACGGGGGACGCCTCGGGCAGAGCGGCCTTGTAGGACAGCTGAGCGGCGGTCTTGAAGGCGATTTCGGAGGAGTCCACCGGGTGATAGGACCCATCGTACAGGGTGGCCTTCAGGTTGACCATGGGATAGCCCGCCAGCACGCCGTGGACGCAGGCCTCTCGCAGACCCTTTTCCACCGCAGGGAAGAAGTTCTTGGGCACCGCGCCGCCCACGACCTCCTCGCAGAACTCCAGGGATTCGCTGTCACAGGGCTCGAAGCGAATCCACACGTCGCCGAACTGGCCGGAGCCGCCGGTCTGCTTCTTGTGGCGGCCCTGCTTGGAAACCGGCTTGCGGATTTTCTCGCGGTAGGCCACCCGGGGCTCGGACAGCTCCACCTCCACGTTGAAGCGGCTCTTGAGCTTGCTCACCAGCACGTCCATCTGGATGTCGCCGGCGGCGGTGACCACCATCTGATGGGTTTCGGCGTTGTTCACCACGGTGAAGGTGGGGTCTTCTTCGTTGAGGCGGCCCAGGCCGGCGGCGATCTTGTCCTCCTGGCCCCGGGTCTTGGGAGCGATGGCCTTGGAGAAGTTGGGCTCAGCGAAGGGGATGGGGTCCAGCTTGACGAACTTCCGGGCGTCGCACAGGGTGTCGCCGGTCTTGATGCGGTCCATCTTGCCGATGGCGCCGATGTCGCCGCAGCCCAGCTCCTTCACTTCCTCGCTCTTTTTGCCCTTCATGATATACAGGCGGCCCAGCTTCTCGTTCTGGCCGGAGGCGGCGTTCACCAGCGTCATGTCGGAGGTGAGGCTGCCGGACACCACCTTGACAAAGGAGAATTTGCCGTACTGGTCGGCCACGGTCTTGAACACGAAGGCGGCGGGCACCGCGCCCTGGGAGACGATGAAGTCCTCGCGCTCGCCGTCCTTGTTGGTGGCGGAGGCGGGAACGCCCTCCAAGGGGTTGGGCAGCAGGTCCACAATGAAGTCCAGCAGCATCAGGGTGCCCAGGCCGGTGAAGGAGGAGCCGCACACCACGGGCACCAGGGAGCAGTCCCGCACGCCGGAGCGCAGGCCCTGCATGATCTCGGCGTAGGTGAAGGACTCGCCGGAGAAGAACTTCTCCATAAACTCCTCGCTGGTCTCGGCCACGGATTCCATGAGCTGGTCGTACAGCTCATCCACCACGCTCACCTTGTCCTCGGGGATGGGGACCTCCTTGCGCTTGTTGCCGGCGGGCTCAAAGGCGCGCTTGTGGATCACGTCCACCACGCCGGTGACCTTTTTATTCTCGTCCCAGATGGGCACCACCACGGGGGCCACGCTCTTGCCGAAGTTCTCGCGCAGGGTGTCGAAGGCGGAGTTGAAGTCGATGTTGTCCTCGTCCATCTTGGAGATGTAGACGATGCGGGGCAGCTTGCGCTCGTCCAGCAGCCGCCAGGCCCGCTCCGTGCCCACGGACAGCCCGCCCTTGGCGGCGCACACCAGCACCCCGGCGTCGGCCACGGACAGGCACTCGGCCACCTCGCCGGCGAAGTCGAAGTTGCCGGGGGCGTCCAGCACGTTGATCTTGCAGCCATTGTACTCCACCGGCGCCACGGCGGCGGAGATGGAGATCTGGCGCTTGATTTCCTCGGGATCGTAATCGCAGACGGTGTTGCCGTCGGTGGTCTTGCCCAGACGGTCGATGACGCCGGTCATACGCAGAAAGCTTTCAACGAGGGTGGTCTTGCCGTTGCCGCCATGGCCCAGCAGACAAATATTGCGGATATTGTGGGGAGAATAGCTCATAATTGTTCCACTCCTTAACGAATTACGGTCAGGCTCCCAGCCGCAGCCGAGATGCCGCTAAAAATTATTATACAATAAGCGCGGCGGTTTGGCAACGGCTATTTGAGGATTTTGACGAATTTTTTTCCGAAGTCCGCAGGTTCTTGGGTGGCAGGCTCAAACCAGGTCCCGGCGTATGCCGGCGGCAACCCGGTCAAAGTCCCCGGCAGTCTGGATTTTGCAGGCCTGCTCCTTCCAGTAGGAGGCGTAAGCCACCCCCTTGAGATACCAGGTGAGGTGCTTTCGCATCTCCAGGCAGGCGATTTTCTCCCCCTTGTGGGCCAGGGCCAGCTGAAACTGCCGCTCGGCGGTGTCCATCCGTGCGGACAGGGGGGGCAGGGGCGGGATCTCCCGCCCCTCCAGGGCGGCGGCACACTGCTCCAGCAGCCAGGGGTTGCCAAAGGCCCCCCGGCCCACCATGGCCATGTCTGCGCCGGTGTACTTCAAAATCCGCACCGCGTCCTTTGCCTCAAAAACGTCTCCGTTGGCGATGACGGGGATGGACACCGCCTGTTTTACCTGCCCGATATAGTCCCAGTTGGCGCTGCCGGAGTACATCTGGGTTTTGGTGCGGCCATGGACAGCCACGGCGGACACCCCCGCGTCCTCCATGCGCTTTGCAAACTCCACGCAGTTGATGGAGCCCTTGTCCCAGCCCAGCCGGAACTTCACGGTGACGGGCCTGCCCTGCGCCCCCCGGACCACGGCGGCTGCCACGCGCTGGGCCTTTTCCGGGCTGCGCATGAGGGCGGAGCCGTCCCCGGAGTTGGCCACCTTGGGCACGGGGCAGCCCATATTGATATCGATGATATCCGCCCCCGACCGCTCCAGAGCCAGGGCGGCGCCCTTTTCCATAAAGGGCTCGTCGCAGCCGAAAATCTGTACGGCGGCAGGGTGCTCCTCCTCCCCCAGCTTCAGCAGGGTAGGGGTCTTTTTATCGCCGTAGCACAGGGCCTTGGCGCTCACCATTTCGGTGACGGTGTAGCAGCCAGACTTTTCCCGGCACACCTGCCGGAAGGCCAGGTCGGTCACTCCAGCCATGGGGCCAAGGGCGAGATGGGTATTGACTTCCACGTTGCCAATTTTCATGGGTTATTCTCCTGATTCGCTTTCGATAATCAAATTTGGCTATATCATACCAAATTACACCCAAAAAGGCAAGACAGCTTCCGACTGCGTTTTTGTGAAGCCTGTCCTATAATGATGGAGTTACCATAATATGGTTTTTACTTGGGATATTACCACGGAGGGATGCGCGATGACGGCGAACGAGGGAACGAAACGGGAAAAGCGGGGGCGCGGGCTGTCTGTGCCGGTGATGATGCGCCTGTCCGACTGCGCGGTGCGGTTTCTGCTGGCGGCAGTGCTGGCGGGGGCGGAGCTGATGGGGGGGCACGCCCTGTTCGCCCTGGCGCTGGTGGGGGTGTGCGAACCGGGGATGGAGGGGCTGGCCGCGCTGGTGGGCGCCGCGCTGGGGTACTTATCCTTCCGGGGCGTGGTGGAGGGGCTGCGGTATATCGCCGCGGCGATGATGATCTATGCCGTCTCTCTGGCCATGGGGGAATTTGAGCTGTACCACCGGCGCTGGTTCATGCCTGCGGTGGCGGCGGCGGTAAACGGCGTGGTGGGCTTTGTCTACCAGTCCGCCGCCGGCTGGGGCCGGGGTGACGTGGTGGGCTTTGCCACCGAGGTGATCCTCACCGCCGGGACGGTGGTGCTCTACCGCCAGGCTTTTGACGTGTGGGAAAAACGCCGCCCGGGGAGTGCGCCGGATGTGCGCCAGGGGGCGGGGCTGCTGATGCTGTGCGCCACGCTGATGATGTCCCTGGCCCGGGTGACGGTGGCGGGGGACTACTCTCTGGGACGGGTGCTGTGCGTGGGCGCGGTGCTGCTGTGCGCCTGGAAGGGGGGCGTGGGCGTGGGGGCGGCCGCCGGAGTGACGGCGGGGCTGGCCATGGGCTTTTCCGCCGGGCAGCCCGCATGGTATACCCTGATGTACGCCCTGCCCGGCGTGTTCACCGGGATTTTTGCCAAACAGAGCCGCCTGATGTGCGCTGCGGCCTACGCCCTGAGCGGGTTGGCGGCGGCCCTGTGGACCTGGGAGAGCGGATCGGGGGACGCGTTCCTCTGGGAGCTGGCGGCGGGGGTGGCGGTGTTCCTGGTGGTACCGGACAAGCTGCTGCGCCGGGCCGCCGGCCTGACCCGGCAGGAGGAGCCGGAGGGGGAAAGTGACCGGGCCAGGGAGTTTGCCGCCGGACGCCTGCGGGGGACCGCCGAAGCGTTTCGGGCGGTGGCGGGAGGGCTGCGCCTGGCCTTTCAGGTTCCGGCGGAGCCCAACGATGGCGACGCGGCCCGGATCTTTGACCGCGCGGCGGACCGGGTGTGCGTGAAGTGCAAGCAGAAGGAGCGCTGCTGGCAGCGGGAGTATCAGGCCACCAAAACCGCCCTGGCGGACGCCCTCACCCCCATGCTGGACCGGGGGGCGGGGGCCATGGAGGATTTTGCCCCCCACTTCTCCAGCCGGTGCATCCACTTCGAGGCCTTTTTGATGGCGGCCAACGGAGAGCTCACCGCGCTGCTCCACCGGCGGCGGTACGACAGCCGGGTGCGGGAGAGCCGGGCGGCGGTATGTGCCCAATATGGACACATGGCGGCGGTGCTGGAGCGCACGGCGGCGGAGCTGGCCCGGGAGAGCGCGGTGGATGTGCGCCGGCAGCGGCTCATGAAGCAGCGCATGACGGCCCTGGGGCTGGACGGCCGGTGCACTGTGTACGCCGACCAGTACGGCCACCTTCAGGTGGAGGTGGACGGCCCCGGCGCGGAGCAGCTGGCCAAGGAGGGAGAGCTGGGGCGGCTGAGCGCCATTTTGGGCTGCCCCCTGCGGGACGCGGACAGCCAGCGGGGGCGGGCGCGCCTCAGCCAGCGCGAGCCGCTGATGGCGGTGGCTGGGGTGGCCTCGGCGGACCGGGAGGGCCAGCCGGTGAGCGGCGACGCGGGGGTATGGTTTAAGGACAGCGCGGGGGTGCTCAACTTCCTGTTGTGCGACGGCATGGGCAGCGGCCCCGCCGCCCGGGAGGACAGCGACTGCGCCCTGCGTCTGCTGGAAAAATTCCTCCGGGCGGGGCTGGAGCCGGAGGAGGCGCTGAATACTGTGGGGGAGGCCCTGGCCCTCCGGGGGGAGGAGCAGGGCGGGTTTACAACTGTGGACCTGCTGCGCATCGACCTGTTCAGCGGCAAGGGGGCGGTGTACAAGCTGGGCGCGGCCCCCACCTATCTGCGCCGGGGGGGCGTGGTGGAACGGCTGACGGGAGAGTCCCTGCCCGCGGGGGTGCCCGCCGGGGCTGGGGGCGGCCCAGACGTGTTTCAGCTGGCCCTGGACGCGGGGGACTGCGTGGTGCTGCTCAGTGATGGAGTGACCACCGGGCGGGACGACCGCTGGGTGCGCCAGGTGCTGGAGAGCTTTGACGGCCTGTCCCCCCAGGAGCTGGCGGGGCGCATCCTGAAGGAGAGCAACGGCAGAACGGGCAGCGGGGACGACCGCACCGTGATCGCCATCAAGCTGGACGTGCGGGAGCGGACATGATATAAAGTCCGCGACGGCCTGTACAGAAGTTTTGCTGTACAGGCCGGAATAACTGTGGTATAATACCTCCGACCGACCTCCACTTCGGTCCAACCGGCGGGCAGAGAGCCGCGGGCGGGAAAGCGCGTTCCCGCCCGGAAGGAACGCCCGCCGCTGCGCCAACGCGATGGCGCTCTAAATATAAATTGGAGGTTTTTTGTGATGCGCAAGTTCTCTGTTCTCGATCTGGTCCTGGCCGCCATGGTGGCGGCGCTGTACACTGTGATGGGCTACTTTGGCAACGTGTTCGGCCTCACCTTTGGCCCGGTGCAGGTCCGCTTTGCCGAGGCCCTCACCGTCCTGCCCGTTCTGTTTCCCGCCGCCGCGCCGGGGCTGGCGGTTGGCTGCCTCATCACCAACCTGCTCTCTCCCTACGGCCCCGTCGATGTGATTTTTGGCACGCTGGCCACCGCCATCGCCGCCTGGATCACCATGAAGATGCCCCGGTGGTATCTGGCGGCTCTGCCCCCCATCCTGGTGAACGCCCTGATTCTGCCCCCCATATGGGCCTGGGCCGAGGTGGGGGCGGTCAATCCCGCGTTTTGGACGGCCTGCGGCTTCAACGCCCTCACCTTCATTCCCGGCGAGGCGCTGGCCTGCTATGTGCTGGGTACGGTGCTGCTCAAGGCGCTGTCTCAGGCGCGTGTTCTGAGGCCCGCCATGCGCCGGGAAGCCCAGGCCCCGACTGCTTGAAGATGAAAAGGTCCCCGGACGGTGGAGCGTCCGGGGACCTTTTTTGCCGCAGGGCGTAAAAGGGTTCAGGGGTCCTTTTGCACGAACTTGGCTATGGCGGCGCTCATCCTCTGCGCCGTGCCGGGGCCGTACCGGTCCAGGTTTTCCTGGAATCGGGGGTCGTTGGCGTACATCTCCCCCAGGCAGGCCAGGATGCCGTCGGTGCAGTGGTAGTGGTGCTGGGTGATGTGCGCCTGCCAGCGCCTCACCAGGGCTTGGGCCTCGGCTCCCTCCGGGTCGCCGCAGGCGCCGAAGGCCCGGAAAATCTCCTCCATCTCGGCCTGGATGGCCGCCTCCTGGTCCGGGGTGTAGTGTTTATGCTTCTCCCGGCTCTCCAGGAACGCCTCCGCATTGCCCCAGCGCTCCGCCGCCTCCTGGGCGTAGTGATCCTTTACCGCCTCCCAGTCCGCCTGGGTGGGCTTGGGTCTCTCGTCATACATCGTGATTCCTCCAATCGTTTCGTCCACCAGCCGCAGCATATCGTCCAGCCGCTGCCGCTTCATGAGCAGCAGGGTCCGGTGCTTTTGCAGGGCCTCGGTGCGGTCGTTGTCCGGGGCGGACAGGATGCGGCCGATCTGCTCCAGGGGCAGGTCCAGTTCTCGGTAGAACAGAATCTGCTGGAGCGTGGCCATGGCCGTGCCGTCGTAATAGCGGTATCCGGCCGGGGTGACCTCCGACGGTTTCAGCAGCCCGATCTCGTCGTACCAGCGCAGGGTGCGCACGCTGACGCCCGCCCGGCGGGCCGCCTCGCTCACGGATAATCTCATCTCTGTTCACCTCCAGGGACACTGTAACCCATAACGTAACGGGAGAGTCAAGGGGTTTTTCAAAAATGTTTCACGTGAAACGCACGTTCTAACTCCATGCCGCCCGGAGGAGGGCGGCCGCCCGGCCAATTTCCTCCTCGCTCAGTCCCGCGAAGCCCAGCACCACCGTGGAGGGCGGGGGGGGCAGGCTGTGGCAGTACCGGCTCAGGGGATAGACCCGGACGGTCTGCTCCGCCGCCCGCTCCGCCAGCTCCTGTTCGGAAAACCGAGGAAGGGTGAGGAGAAAGTGGAGCCCCGCCTCCGCCCCCGAGAGGGACGCGCCGGAGAGCTGGGACAGCGCTCTGGTGAACAGGGCGCATTTTTTGCGGTACAGGGTTCCCATCCGGCGCAGATGCCGGCCGTACAGCCCTTGGGTGATGAAGCGGCGCAGGCTCTCCTGCTCGAACCGGGAGACGGCGCAGGTTCGGTGGGAGAAGGTGTCCTGATACCGCTTCAGCAGCGGTGGGGGCAGGATCATGTACGCCACCCGGATGGCGGGGGCGATGGAGCGGGAGAAGGTGCCGATATACACCACCCGCCCCGCCTGGTCCAGCCCCTGAAGGGCGGGGATGGGCCGGGAGGAGTAGCGAAATTCGCTGTCGTAGTCGTCTTCAATGAGAAAGCGATCCGGCCCGGAGGCCGCCCAGTGAAGCAGGCGGCTGCGCCGACCGGCGGGCATAGTCACGCCCAGGGGGAATTGGTGGGAGGGCGTGATATAGGCCAGACCTGCACCCGAGGCGGCCAGGGCCTCCGGGTCCATGCCGTATCGGTCCACGGGTATGGGAATGGCGGCCAGGCCATGGAGGGAGGCGGCGGCGTAGGCGGCGGGATAGCCGGGGTCCTCCAGCGCGATGGCGCGCTGTTCCGGCAGCATTTGCAGCAGCAGGGACAGCAGGTGGTCCACCCCCGCCCCCACCACCACCTGCTCCGGCGAGCAGCGCACCCCCCGGTACTGGGCCAGCAGCTGGGACAGGGCGGCGCGCAGGGGCTCATCCCCCTGGGGGTGGCCGCGCTGCAAGAGGCCGGGATTTTCGTATACCGCTTCCTTGGTAATTCTGGCCCAGGAGGAGAAGGGGAAAGCCGACACGTCCACCGCCGAGGTGGAGCAGTCAAGGGCCCAGCGGGGAGAGGCTGCGGGAGCGGGGGCAGCGGCTTTGGCGGGCGGGGGCGGTTCGGGGGCCGGGGGGAGCAGGTCGGCGCAGACATAGCCGCTTTTTGGCTTGGCCAGTACGTAGCCCTCCGCCGTGAGCAGAGAGTAGGCGGTCTCCACCGTGCTCATGCTCACCCCCGTCAGGGCGCAAAGCCGCCGCTTGGAGGGCAGCTTGGCCCCCGGCGGCATGGCCCCGGAACGGATGGCCCCGGCGATGTGGCGGTAGAGCTGATCGTACAGGGGGGCGCCGCTGCGGAACACGGGCAGAGGGAAGGAGCCGTCCACGCAAATCACCTCGCTAAAACTGACCACATAAAAAAGATGAAAACTGGGCATGGAAACCATGTCAGATACGCATATAATAGCACCATAGCAGGGGGCCGTCAAGGCCCCGGAAGGAGTTGGAAGGGATGAATCAATCTAAAAACAGGGAAAGGATCCTAACGCTTTGCGTGGCGGCCATGATGACGGCGCTGGTGACCGCAGGCAATTTCGCGCGCATTGTCCTGCCCCTCTCTGTGGGCGGCGTCACTGCGTTCACCCTGGGCAATATCATGTGTACGCTGTCCGGGCTGCTGCTGGGGCCCTGGTGGGGCTTTGCCGCCGCCGGACTGGGGTCGCTCCTCTATGATTTGACACAGGGGTATTACGCGCATGAAGCCTTCATCACGTTCTTTGTCAAGGGCGTCTACGGCCTGGTGTCGGGCCTGGTGATGTATTACGGCTTCGTCAGGCTGCTGAAGAAGGAGCGGGACAACTATCTGGCCCTGTTGGTATCCTCCCTGTGTGCGGCGCTGGCTTTTCTGGTGATTTACTCTGTGAAGGTCTATTTCTACAACGGGATGCTCATCGAGGGATTCACCACGCCGGTTCAGTGCTGGGCGCTGATCGTGGGAAAGCTGCCCGCTACGCTGGTGAACGGCGCCCTGGCTGTGATTTGCGCCCCTGTCCTGAGTGTGGCCATCCGCAAGGCCTTGAAGGAGGCCCGCTTGGAGGAAAAGCTGGGGGGATAGGGTCGCTCGGTCGCTTTCGCTGCGGCGCAGGCAAAACCCAGTCCCACTGCGTGGGCCTTGGGCTTTTGCCTTTGCTTCGCTCCAAGCTTCCTCGCTGACCGCTTCTCCGCGCTTCTATAAAATGAAAGGCCCCCCGGCTCACGCCGGAGGGCTTTCATTTTTTGAGAAAAGAGAGAGGGAGGATAGAGATTGTCGGGCTTTCATCCTGACAACATGATAATAACAGACTTCAGATGGGGAATGTTGTATAATTTAAGAACCTTTTGTGAAGTTTTTATGAATGCAGAAGGGATTTGACAAAAACCCCCGCGGTTCGCTCACCGCCGGCCCCGGTATTGGGAGCCTCCCCGGCGTCCGCCGCCGGAATAGCTGTACCGGCGGGCTCGGCGCTGCTTGGGGCGAACCAACGCTATGTACAGGATCAGCAGCAGGATGAGGATCACGCCGCCGATCACCGCCGCCTTTACCCACCACTTGGACCAGTAAAACTGAATCTGCTGAATGGTGTAGAGAAAGTCGGAGCGCTCCACGTCGTAGCTGGCGGCCATGTCCAGCGTACCGTAGACCGTGCCGTCATATTGGAACGTAACGGTGCCCAGCTTTTGTCCCTTCGCAATGGGGGCCTCCACGGAATCGGGCAGGTCGAAGGTGAGCTCGGCCAGCTTGGGGTCGTAGTCGGAGGGCATGGTGGCCTGGATTTCTCCCACCGGCTGAGCCAGCACGTAGTCTCCCTCGTCGGACAGGGTGACGGGAACCTCCCGGGTGACGTTGTCCGTGTTCTGATCCAGCAGAGTGACCCGGTGAAAATTCTGAAACGCCCACTCCAGCAGGCGCTTGGATTCGATGAAGGACCAGTAGTGCCTTCCGTTTTCGTCTACCGTGTCCTCGGTGCCCAGCACCACACAGTAAAATGTGCGGCCCAGCTCGTCCACGGCGGCGGAGGCCAGACAGCGTCCGGCCTCGCCGGTGTTGCCCGTCTTGATGCCGATGGCCTTTCCATAGTTATAGCCGATGGCGTAAAAGCTGCTGAGTAGGCCGTTGGAGGAGTAGATGGTCCGCTCCGGCTGGAGGTTGGTGGCCGGAAGGGTGTAGGAGGGGGTGCGCACAATGGTGCGGAAGGTCTCGTTTTCCATGGCGGCGCTGGCCATGAGGTAGATGTCATATGCGGTGGTGTAGTGCTCCGGGTCGTGGAGGCCGTGGGGGTTCATGAAATGGGTGTCCTTCATGCCCAGCTCCTGGGCTTTGGCGTTCATCCGGGCCACAAATTCCGCAGAGGTGCCCGCCACCGCTTCAGACAGAATATTGCACGCCTCGTTGCCGGAGGGCAGCAGGTCGCAGTACAGCAGGTCCAGAATGGAGAGGGTCTCTCCGGCCAGTATGCCTGCCGTGGAGCTGTTCCAGGGCAGGTCCACCGCCTGGGCGGAGGCGGTGACCTGGGTATCCAGGGAGAGCTCCCCGGCCGCCACCGCATCCAGCACCACCATGGAGGTCATGATCTTGGTGATGGAGGCGGGGTACATCCGCTGGTAGGCGTTGAACTCGTAAAGGACCTCCCGGTTGTCGCCGTCTACAACAATGGCGGCCTTAGCCTGGGGCTGGGGGTCCTCCAGGGCCAGGGCGGGGGCGATAAGAGTTAAGGCCATGAGGCCGGTTAGAAGAAGCGAAAGAAAACGATATTTTTTCATAGGAATCTCCCGTCATCTATGTTATAATACAGAATGCTGCTGCCTGGTGGGCGGCATGATTGGATAAACCACTGTTATTATAGCAGAAAATGCGACCCGGCGCAACCGGGGAAAACAGGCTTTTGGCCGGATTTTGGAGGACGGAGAGGATGAAATTGGGCCGGGCGGCGCGCTGGGTGCTGTCGGTTGTGCTGGGGGCGGGGGCCGCCATGCTGCTGTGCTTTGGGCTGCGAGGCGGGGCGATGGGTCCTCAAAGCCCCATTCCCCGGGAAACGCCCGCCGGGGTGGCGGACCGGGTGGGACAGGTGAATGTGAACACAGCCGGGCTGGAGGAGCTGACGGCCCTGCCCGGCATAGGCCAGGTTCGGGCCCAGGCCATTCTGGACGACCGGGTGCAGCGCGGCCCCTTCCGCTATCCGGAGGATTTGATTCGGGTGAAGGGGATCGGCGAGGGGACCTTAAACGGCATTTTGGATCAGATTACCACAGGAGGTGAAGGAGATGCCCAAAATTTTGGTGGTTGACGATGAGCGCGTGATGGTGAAGGGCATTAAATTTAATCTGGAAAACGAGGGCTATCAGGTGGACACCGGCTCGGACGGGGAGGAGGCGGTGGACAAGGCCCGCACGGGACAGTTCGATTTGATTATCCTGGACCTTATGATGCCCAAAATCGACGGGCTGCAGGCGTGCATGAAAATCCGGGAGTTTTCCAACGTGCCCATTATCATGCTCACCGCCCGGAGCGAGGATGCGGATAAAATCATCGGCTTTGAGTGCGGTGCGGACGACTACATCACCAAGCCCTTTAACATCCTGGAGCTGAAGGCCCGCATTCGGGCGCTGCTGCGCCGGGCGGGGGCCGCCGCCCAGCAGCAGAAGGAGGCCGACCGGCTGACCCAGGGGAGCATCACCCTGGATTTGGGCGAGCGGGCGGCCTGGCGGGACGGCAGTCCGGTGGAGCTCACCGCCAAGGAGTTCGACCTGATGGTGCTGCTCATGCAGAATCCGGGGCGGGTGTACAGCCGGGAGAATCTGCTCAACCTGGTGTGGGGCTATGAGTATATCGGGGAATTCCGCACCGTAGACGTGCACGTGCGCCGCCTGCGGGAGAAGCTGGAGCCCGACCCCGCCAATCCGGAGTATATTCTGACCAAGTGGGGCGTCGGATATTATCTGGCCAATAGCGGGACAGCGGGTGCATAGGGATGGGCGCAGCTGGAGCGTGAATACGGCGGAGATTATCAAGAGAGGGGGAGGCCGATGACAGCGGCAAAATGGCAGGAGCGGGAGACCCATGTCCCGTTTTTCCGCAGCATTCAGGCCAAATATGCCCTGACCTATCTGCTGGTGGTGGCGGCCATTCTCATCGTGATGAACACGTATCCCCTGCTCATGGCGGAGAATATGGTGTTCTCCTCGAAGGAAAATACGCTCAAACGTCAGGCGCTGGTGATCGGCTCCGCCCTGGCGGTGTCAGAGACCCTTACCAAAGAGGGCGTGGAGCAGACCATGGCTCTGCTGGAGGAGGTCCAGGGCACGCGGGTGCTGGTGACCAATGCGGACGGACAGATTTTGTACGACAGCGCCGCCGAGGACAACCGCGTGGGAGACTACGCCCTGATGGGGGAGGTGGTGGCCGCGCTGCGGGGGCAGGACGTGTCCCGCTCGGAGTACCGGGACGGGTCGATCCGCTGCTGGGCGGCGGCTCCCGCCATGTACAACGGCCAAACCCTGGGGGCGGTATACATTTATGAATACGATGGGGAGCAGGCCCAGGTGCTGCTGTCCATCCAGTCCAACCTGCGGTATATCTCCCTGGTGATCTGCGTGGCGGCGGCAGTGCTGGTGCTGCTGCTGTCCAAGGCTCTCACCCGGAATACCGGGCGGCTGCTCTCCGCCATCCGCCGGGTGCGGGAGGGCGAGTACAGCCACCGGGTGGAGTCCCTGGGTCGGGACGAGATGGCCCAGCTGGCCGAGGAGTTCAACCAGCTCACCCACCGCCTCCAGACCACGGAGGAGGCCCGGCGCCGGTTTGTGTCCGACGCCTCACACGAGCTGAAAACGCCCTTGGCCTCCATCCGCCTGCTCACCGACTCCATTTTGCAAAACGAGTCGGTGGACATGGGGACGGTGCGGGAGTTTGTGTCGGACATCGGGGAGGAGGCCGACCGCCTCACCCGCATCAGCGAGCACCTGCTGGCCCTCACCCGGCTGGACGCCGGGGCGGAGCGGGTGCGGGAGACGGTGGAGTTAGGGGCGGTGGTGGAAAAGGTGGCCCATCTGCTGCTCCCCTTGGCCCAGGCGGTGGAGGTGGAGCTGAAATGCCGCATCGAGCCGGCCTGCGCCCTGCTGGCCACGGAGGACGATATCTATCAGGTGGCGTTTAACCTGATGGAAAACGCCATCAAGTACAATCTGCCCGGCGGCCGGGTGGATGTGACGGTGCGGCGTTTAGGCGGCAAGGTATCCCTTGTGGTGTGCGACACCGGTGTGGGCGTACCACGGGAGGATATGCCCAAGATTTTCGATCGGTTCTACCGGGTGGACAAGGCCCGCTCCCGGGCCGCGGGGGGCACGGGGCTGGGGCTGTCCATCGCCCGTGACACCGCCCGCCTCCACGGCGGGGACATCAAGGTGGGCCCCAATCCCGCGGGGAAGGGCACCCGGTTTGAGGCGGAGTTTCCCGAGTTGAAGGAGGGGGACAGGGGATGAGAAAATGGGCGGCCCTTTTGGCCGCGGCACTGCTGCTGAGCCTGCTCACCGCCTGCTTGACCCAGAGCGGCCAGGAGGAGGAGGGCGCGCGGCTGTGGTTTATCACGCCCAGCGCCCAGCAGAAGATACAGGTAACGCCCGCGCTGGCCTCCTGCCCCTATGAGGGACAGGAGACGGTGTCCGGCCTGCTGGCGGCGTTGCTCTCCGGCCCGCCGGCGGACAGCGAGCTGGCGACGCCCATCCCCGCAGGGACCCGCGTGGTGGGCTGGCGGCTGGCGGATGGGGTGGTGAACGTGGAGATGTCCGACACCTACGCGGCCCTGGCGGGCATCGACCTCACCCTGGCCGATTACTGCCTCACCCTCACCCTCACCCAGCTGCCGGGGGTGGAGGGGGTGCGCATCACCGTCAGCGGGGCGGGGCACTCCTTCCAAAATCGGCGGGTGCTGCGGGCGGAGGACGTGGTGCTGGCCGACGAGGAGAAGCAGGGAGAAGAAAATTTTGAAAAAACCTCTTGACCTTGCACCTTGTGTAAGGTGTACCATAGGTCCAGCGAGGGAGGGAAGACGATGAAAATCAATCAGGTGGAGCAGCTGGTGGGCATCACCAAGGGCAATATCCGTTTCTATGAAAAGGAAGGGCTGCTCACCCCCGGGCGCAACAACGACAACGGCTACCGGGACTATAGCGACGCCGACGTGGCGTGGCTGAAAAAAATCAAGCTGCTGCGGATGCTGGACGTACCCATCGAGGAAATCCTCCGGCTGAAATCCGGGGCCCTCACCCTGGAGGACGCTATGGGGCGGCATATCATCCAGCTTCAGCGCAAGCAGTCCAATTTAGCGGCGGCCCAGGGCGTGTGCGTCCAGATTCGGGACAGCCGCAGCCAGTTGGACAGCTTGGACGCCGACGAGGTGCTGGCCGGCATGGAGCGGCAGGAACAGGAGGGAACAAAGTTCATGAACGTGGGAAAAAAGGACAAATTGACCCGGTATGTCAGCCCTGTGGGGGCTGCGGTGGTGGTGCTGGTGATGATGGCGGCGTTTATCGCCCTCATCGTCTGGGGCTTCACCGTCTCGCCGGAGGACGCGCCTCCCATCGGGGTGATTACCGCCCTGGCGGCCATTCCGGTGGTGGTCATCATCGGGGTGCTGGCGGCGCTGTACCAGCGCATCAAGCAGATCAAGGGAGGGGAAGAAGATGCTGCTGCTCAATATTGACCACATTCCCGGCCGGGAGATTGAGGCGCTGAGTCTGGTAAAGGGCTCGGTGGTCCAGTGCAAAAGCTTCGGCAAGGACTTTATGGCCGGCATGAAAACCTTTGTGGGCGGGGAGATTGAGAGCTACACCGCCATGCTCAACGAGGCCCGCCAGCTGGCCACCAAGCGGATGGTGGACGAGGCGGAGGCCCTAGAGGCGGACGCGGTGGTCAACGTGCGTTACGCCTCGGCGTCCATCATGCAGGGGGCGGCGGAGATCACGGTGTACGGCACTGCGGTGCGGTACAAATAAAACCTTTGACCTGGAAGAAGGTTTTGATTTAACGCAAAAGGCTGAACTGTCAAAAGGTATACCTTTTGACAGTTCAGCCGACCAACGTAGAATATCACAGAATTTTGTCATTTGCAAGGGTATTGAGACAAAATTCTTTCGCAGCCATGCCTTCCATGGCCACTGTTGAAAGGTATACCTTGTGACATCGCAGAGGCGCAAAAACAAAAGGAGTGACATTATGCTTCGCATCGAACACTATTCCAAAACTTACCCCGGCGGCAAAAAGGCCGTGGACGATCTGACCCTCCACGTCCGGCCCGGCGAAATCTACGGCTTTATCGGCCACAACGGGGCGGGCAAGACCACCACCCTGCGGGCGGTGGCGGGGGTGATGGACTTCACCGAGGGGACCATCATCATCGATGGACACGACATGAAAAAGGACCCGGTGGGGGCCAAGCGGGTCACCGCTTTTCTGCCCGACAACCCGGACCTGTACGAGTTTATGAAGGGGATCGACTACCTGAATTTCATCGCCGACCTGTATGACATCCCGGCAGACCAGCGCACCGCCGACATCAAAAAGTATGCCGACGCCTTCGAGCTCACCGGCAACCTGGGGTCCGCCATTGGCAGCTATTCCCACGGAATGCGCCAGAAGCTGGCCCTCATCTCGGCCTTTATCCGCCGGCCCAAGCTACTCATTTTAGATGAGCCCTTCGTGGGGCTGGACCCCTCGGCCTCCCATCTCATGAAGGGGTACTTAGCGGATTTGTGCCGGGGCGGCTCGGCGGTGTTCTTCTCCACCCATGTGTTGGAGGTGGCGGAAAAGCTGTGCCATCAGATCGCCATTATTAAGGACGGGCGGCTGGTGAAGTGCGGCGCCACCGATGATTTGGTGGGCGACTCCTCCCTGGAAAACGTGTTCCTGGAGCTGGAGGGAGACAAATGAAAAAGTTCTTCGCGCTGCTGAAGGTCAGCGTCAAGTCCATGCTGCTGTCCTCCACCAACAGCCGGGGGCGCAGCCGGAAAAAAGCGGTGTCCGGCGCGGGGGCCATTGTGCTCATCGCAATTTTGGGGCTGTACCTGTCCGGACTTTACAGCTTTATGCTCATGCAGGTGCTGGCTCCCATTCATATGGAGGTGCTGGTGTTCATCTTCATGGGTATGGGAGCTCTGATGGGGGGGCTGCTGTTTACCACCTTCGCCGTGAAGGGCGTGGTGTTCGGCGGCAAGGATAACGATCTGCTGCTGTCCATGCCGGTGTCCTCCACCATGCTGATGGTCAGCCGGGTGTCGGCCATCTACTTGGAAAACCTGCTGTTCTCCTTCTTTGTGCTGGGCCCTGCCGGAGCGGTGTGCGCCTTTATGACCCAGGCCGGGGTGGGGCACTCCCTGCTGTTCTGGGTGCGGCTGCTCATCGCGGTGTTCGCCCTGCCCCTGCTGGACACGGCGCTGTCCGTGCTGTTCGGAGCGCTGGTGGCCTTTTTATCGGCCAAGGTGTCCAAGGGAGCCCTGGGCCAGAACATCGTCATGGCCGTTTATATGGTGGCGGTGTTCTGGTTTGCGTTCAACCTCAACGGCATGATTGAGGGGCTGGCCGCCAACGCCATGGGAGTGAAGGAGTCCCTGTCCTGGGCCGCCCCCATGCTGTGGATGGCGGACGGCATTATGGGGGACTGGGGGAAGCTGCTTCTGTTTGCCCTGAGCTGTGCCGTTCCCTTCGTCCTGGTGGTGTTCGGGCTGGGTAGGGTGTACCGGCAGGCGGTCACCGCCTTTGCCGCCCGGTCCGCCCGGAACGATTACAAGCTGTCCGCCCAGTCCGCCTCGGGGCAGAAGAAGGCGCTGCTGGCCAAGGAGGCCAAACGGTTCTTTGGCACCCCCATGTATCTGTGGAATGCCGGCATTGGCCTGATTATGCTGGTGGCCATGGGGGTGGCGGCGCTGGTGATGCAAAAGGACCTGCGAGGCTTTATTGCGATGATAGGGGGAGATTTCCCCGTGGCGCTGGTGGCGGCGGCCGTGATGGGCTTCTGCCTATCGATGACGGCCATTGCCGCGCCGTCTATCAGCCTGGAGGGCAAGTACCTGTGGATTCTCCGGGAGGCCCCGGTGGGGGAGAGCGCCTTGCTGTGGATGAAGACCGGCTTTCAGCTGCTGCTCAGCGTGCCCTGCACCATTGTCGCCGGGGTGTGCCTTGCCATAGCCCTGGAGCTGTCCCCCGTGGAGGGGGTGGCGCTGCTGCTGATTACCCTGCTGTTTAACGGGGGCCACGCTGTATTTGGAATGCTGGTGGGTCTGGCCTTTCCCAAGCTGGACGCGGTAAACGAGACGGTGGTGGTGAAGCAGTCCTTGGCCGTCTGGCTGGGGATGTTCGTACCCATGGCGATGGTGGGGGTGTGCTGCCTGCTGTACTGGCTGGGGGGCATGATCACGCCCTGGGCATCGCTGGTCCTGCCTGTGATTCTGCTGGCGGTGTGGATGGCGGTATGTGCTCTTATGCTGACGAAAAAGGGCCCGGCAATGCTGCGGGCGCTGTAATTCGAAGGAGAAAGGCCCCCGGCGCACGCGGCGCCGGGGGCCTTTTGAGTTGACAGACGTGGTATAATACTATTTTCAGGAGGTGAAAGCATGGGACAGGACAAGAAGCGGGTGCTGGTGGGAATGAGCGGCGGAGTGGACTCCAGTGTGACGGTGCTTCTGCTGAAGGAGCAGGGCTATGACTGCGTGGGGGCCACCATGGAGCTGATGGGCAGTTCGCCGGAAAATATAGAGGACGCCCGGCAGACGGCCGGGCGATTGGGCATTCCCCACCACGTGCTGGGGTTTGCGGATGCGTTCGAGGAGAAGGTGGTGCGCCGTTTTGTGGAGGCCTACGAGCGGGGGGAGACCCCCAATCCCTGCGTGGACTGCAACCGCTTTTTAAAGTTTGGGTTGCTGTACCAAAAGGCCCGGGAGCTGGGCTGTGACTTGATTGCCACCGGGCACTACGCCCAGGTTTTGGAGGACGGAGCGGGAGGCTTTCGGCTGGTCAAAGGGGCGGACCCAGGCCGGGATCAGAGCTATGTGCTGTATCCCATTCCGCGGGAGCAGCTTGCCCATACCCTGTTCCCCCTGGGTCGGCTGAGCAAGGCGGAGGTGCGCGCCATCGCGGAGCGGGAGGGCTTCCCCAACGCGCGCAAGGGCGACAGCCAGGATATCTGTTTTATTCCGGACGGGGACTATCTCTCCTTTATGGAGCGGTACTCCGGGAAAACCTATCCGGCGGGGGACATTCTGGACCAGGCGGGCAAGGTGGTGGGCCGCCATCGGGGTGCGGCGGGGCTCACCATCGGCCAGCGCAGGGGGGTGGGGGTGTCGTCGTCCGGGCGCATCTACGTGTGCGCCAAGTGCGTGGCGGACAATACCGTCACTGTGGGACCGGAGGAGGCGCTTTATTCCAGCGGCTGCATGGCGAAGGACTGGAACTGGCTTATTGTCCCGCCGGGTGGGCCGTTTGATGCGCTGGTGAAAACCCGCTACCGCCAGCGGGAGCAGCCGGCGCGGGTTTGCCCCCAGGGGGATCGGGTGCGGCTGGAATTTGCCCAGCCTCAGCGGGCGGTGACGCCGGGACAGGCGGCGGTGGTGTACGACGAGAATGGCGCTGTATTAGGCGGCGGCACCATCGCACAGGTGATTACGTAGCGAGGCGGGCGCGCCGGTTTTCCCCTATAGCCAAGCCCCTTCTGATTTCCACAGAAATCAGAAGGGGCTTTTTCGGTGGCATGATTCATTGCTTTGCGGCAGTTTTCAGCTCCGACCAGATCAGTTCTGAGGCCTGGGCGTCTCGGCTGACCACGCCGCACACCGACACCGGGGCGTACTGCGTGCCGCCGGGCCAGGTGTGCCCGCCGCCCTCCACCACGTATTGGACGACCTGCTCCGCTCCATTTTCATCGGCGTAGGCCCGGCGGGTGATGGTGGTGCCGTCCTCCGGGTCCGTGTCGGGCAGAGGGGAGATAACCGGCTCCGACTCTATGCCATACTGCTTGAGAAACCACGCCGCTGTCTCGTCCGAGGAGTGCGCCCACACCGTTTCCCCGTAGGTCATGCCGCCAAAGGGGACGATGGTGTCCTGGGTGCCGTGAATCAGCACAACCTTCACCTGTTCGGACAGCGCAACCTCATCCAGCTCCGCGCACAGCAGTCCGGCCACCACGCCGATCCCCGCGATTTTTTCCGGGTGCTCCAGGGCCAGGCGCAGGGACATAAACGCCCCGTGAGACAGGCCGCTGGCGTACACCCGGCAGGGGTCGGCGTAGCCGCCGTCCACAAATAGGTCGATCAAATCGCTCAGGTACTGCACGTCGTCCACCCCCTCCATGGCGCAGGGATCGGAGGATACGGCGGCCCAGCGGACATAGGAGGCGTCGCTCTGGCCGATCTCATAGGGCAGCTTGCCCTCGCTGGAAATTTTTCCGTTGGCGTGGAGGGCGGTGGATTCCGGGGCGACGATGATGATGCCCTCCTCCTCGGCATAGTCTGTCCATCGGCTTTCGCTGAGCTGCATGGTGGCGTTGGAACCGCTCCCGTGGAGGGAGAGCATCAGGGGCAGCGCAGTTCCCTCCACATAGGTGGAAGGGATGTAATAGTAAAATCTGCGCGTTACCTGCTGTCCGGCATACTGATAAGACGCTTCTCCGCGGGCCAGGCGGCCGATGGAAAACGCCTCCACGCGGGGGCCCTCCGGGGGCGGCGGACTGAGCACCGGGGCGGTGCTCTCTGGGGCGGGAGCGGATGGCTCCTGTTCGGGAGAGGGGGCGGGCGTTTCCCCGCCGATGGAATCCTGGGGGGCGCAGCCGCTGAGCATCAGCGGCAGGGCCAGCAGCGCAGCCGCCAGCATTAGAAATCCTTTTTTCATTGTGGTTTTCCCTCCAACTATCTGAGATACTATGATAATCGCGCAAAATGCGGGCCAACTTTTTGGCGGGACGCAAAAGGGACTGCGGCAGATCGGCCTGCCGCAGTCCCTTTTGTATTTATAGGCCGTACTTGGATTTTCTGCGCATGATGCTGGACTGGCTGGTGCCCAGCGCCTTCGCCGCCTGGTAGGAGGTTTTGTACTTCATCAGCGCCCGTGCCAGATACTCCCGCTCGCAGCGGTCCATGTAATCCTGGAGGGGCAGGTCCTCCCCCAGCCACTCCTCCCAGGGGGGCTCCAGCCGGGCCGCCCGGTGGGAGTTGGACTCGGGCAGCCGCCGGTCATGGCTGGCCGCGATGGAATGGATGTTGGTCAGGTCGATATAGTCCCCGGCGCTCATGACCACCGAGCGCTCCACGAAGTTTTTCAGCTCCCGGACATTGCCGCCCCAGTCGTAGATTTCCATGGACTCCAGAGTGCGCACGCCGAACTGTTTGTTTTTGTTGTATTTTTGGTTGTAGTGGTCCAGAAAGTACAGGGCCAGGGGAACGATATCCTCCCGGCGTTCCCGGAGCGGGGGAAGCTCCAGGGGAATCACGTTGAGCCGGTACAGCAGGTCCGCCCGGAACCGTTTTTCCTTCACCGCAGACAGGAGATTTTCATTGGTGGCGGAGATGAGGCGGAAGTCCACCTTTTTGCTCACCGTGGCTCCGATGCGCTGGATGGTCTTGGTCTCAATCGCCCGCAGCAGCTTGCCCTGCAGGGAGATGGGGAGGGAGTTGATCTCATCCAGAAACAGAGTTCCGCCGGAGGCCACTTCAAACAGGCCGGCCTTTCCCTTGGAGGATGCGCCGGTAAAGGCCCCTTTTTCATAGCCGAACAGCTCCGCCTCCAGCAGATTTTCCGGCAGGGCGGCGCAGTTGATGACAACCAGCTTTCCGTCCCGCCGGCGGCCCTGATCGTGAATATATTGGGCAATGACCTCTTTTCCCGTGCCCGATTCCCCGGAAATCAAGACGGATGCATCGATGTCGGCAATGTCCCGGGCCAGTTGGAGAATGTGCTGCATACTGCGGCTTTCGGCGACGATGGAAACGCTTTTGTCCCCAGCCAGGGGGATGGTGCAGGTCCCGTTGATCTCGCTGCTGGCGGCCTCGTTATAGAAGGAATTTAACGTCTCCAATGGGCGGCAGACCGCCAAAATGTATTGTACGCTTCCATCGCTGCCAAATACGGGGTTTGAGATTACCAACTGGCGGAAGGGCATATGGGCGCAGCCGCCGGCGATGGTCACATCCTGAAACATCACCACCCGGCGCTTTTCCCGGTAGACGATATCGGAGATGCAGATGTCGATCTGATTGCTGGAGAGCAGGTCGTGTACGTTGGTTTTCATCAACTGCGCCCGGTCCAGCCCGATGAGGTGGATGTATGCGCTGTTGGCGTAGATATAGTTGCCGGCGGCGTCCAGAATGTAGACCCCGTCGGGCAGGTTGTCAAGCATCAGTTCATAAAAGTTTTTATAATCCGGCTGGTGCGTCTGTTCCATCATTTTTGCTTGAGCCTCTTTCCTGCGGTCTGACCGCGCACATTTAAAAGATATTATATCACGCCCGCCCCATATTTTCTATCTCAAAACAAAAATTTTCGAGAAAACTTGGCAAGCATTTTGCTGTAACTATTGGTCAAGCGAGCAGCTTCACCCGCTGAACAAAGGAGGAATGTTCCATGACCTATCAAGTTGGACAAAGCGCCAGCGTGACCAAAACCATCACGGAGACCGACGTCTACCTGTTTGCTGGAATTACCGGGGACCTGAATCCCGCCCATGTCAACGAGACTTATGCCGCCGGCACCCGGTTCAAGCACCGAATCGCCCATGGGATGCTGTCCGCCGGCCTGATCTCGGCGGTCTTGGGCACCCAGCTCCCCGGCCCCGGCAGCATCTACATGAGCCAGAGCTTGAAATTCTTGGCCCCCGTCTATTTGGGGGATACCATCACGGCCACAGCCACAATTAAAGAACTGATACCGGAGAAGAACCGCGCCGTCCTCACCACGGAAGTGGTGAACCAGGAGGGCAAGGTGGTCACCGCCGGCGAAGCCATGCTGCTGTTGCCTGCATAAGTCGATTTTGACGGAGGAAACCGTCAGACCTGATGATGTGGTCAAAATCGACTTACGCCGCGTTCCATTGTTTCACAATGCCGTTAAAAATTTTTGGGAGGAATCAATTTATGTCTGACCTGAAGAACAAGCGCATCATCACCGCCGCCCTGTGCGGGTCCTGGCCCACCAAGGATATGAACCCCGCCGTCCCCTATACCCCGGAGGAGATTGCGGACGAGGCCTACAACTGCTGGAAGGCAGGGGCGGCCATCGTTCACATTCACGCCCGGGAGGCGGACGGAGCCCCCTCCATTCGCTATGAGCTGTATGAGGATATTGTGAACCGCATCCGCGCCCACAAGGACTGCGACGTGTGCATCAACATCACCTCCTCCGGCCGGGAGTGCGGCCCCGACGAGGAGCGCATCGAGCCCATCCAGAAGCTGCTGCCCGAGCTGTGCTCCTATGACGCGGGCACCCTGAACTGGCAGAACCGCACCATTTTTGAAAACTCCCCCCGCTTCCTGGAAAAGCTGGGCCGCGCCATTCAGGAATGCAACGTCAAGCCTGAGATCGAGGTGTTCGATGCGGGCATGATCTACAATACCGTCTATTACATGAAGACCGGTGTGCTCAAGGCCCCCTGCCACTATCAGATCGTCTTGGGCTGCGCCGGCGGCATGACCAGCACGGTGGAAAACCTGGTCTATCTGCGCAGTATTATGCCCGAGGGCTCTACCTGGGCGGCCTGCGGCATCTCCTCCGGACATTTGCCCATTATGATGGCCACAATCGCCATGGGCGGCCACCTGAGGGTGGGGCTGGAGGACAACCTGTACATGGACAGGGGCGTGCTGGCCAAGTCTAACGTGGAGCTGGTGGAGCGGGCGGTGAAGGCGCTGGCGCTGAACAACCTGGAGCCCGCTACCCCCGACGAGGCCCGCCAGATTCTGGGTCTCACCCGTAAGGTATTCTGATCGGCTGGACGCCAAGTCGAAAATGACTATATTGTCAATTCCGACTTACGCAATTCATTTTTGAAGCTTGCCTCTCTCCGGGGTTTTGCCGGCATAACAGGACGTCGTGGGAAATTCCCGTGCAGAGAAGCGGGAGACGCACCTGTGGAGAAGTGGCATGATATTTGCTGTATTTATAAAAAACAGGGGGTTATCTGTATGAAGATTGCGATTCTTGGCAGCGGAGCCATGGGCACCGTCCTGGGGGCGTATCTCACAAAAAACGGGTGCGCGGTGGAGCTGGTGGATACTTACCAGGCCCACGTGGACAAACTGAACGACAGCGGCGCTCATATTGTGGGCGCGGTGGATATGGTGGTTCCCGTCAAAGCCATCCTCCCGGAGCAGATGGAGGGAATTTACGACCTGGTATTCCTCTTTACCAAGCAGCTGGCCAATGACACGGTGCTGCCCGCGCTGCTGCCCCATTTGGACGAAAACAGTACGGTGTGCACGCTGCAAAACGGCGTTCCAGAGCCCTTTGTGGCAAACTACGTGGGGGAGAGCCGTACGGTGGGCGGCACGGTGCTGTGGGGGGCCACCTTCCTGGAGCCCGGTGTGTCTGAGCTTACCCAGGACATCACCAAAGCCACCCACCTCTTTGAGATCGGCGAGATGGATGGGCACATCGGTCCGCGCATTCAAAAGGTGGCCGCCGCCCTGGAGCACATGGGCCCCGCTATGGTCAGCGACTGCCTGATGGATTCCCGCTGGAGCAAGCTGGTCAATAATGCCTGCATGAGCGGTATGTCCGCCGTGTGCGGCTATACTTTCGGCCAGGTGCTGGATAACCCCGTCTCCCGGGCCTGCCTGAGCTACATCGGCCGGGAGGTCAAGCAGTGCTGCGAGGCGGAGGGCCGTACGCTCCATCCTCTGCTGAGCCTGCCCTACCCGCCCGTGTCCCTGTCTCTGCGCGACCAAAAGGAGTTCGATGAGAGCCAGCAGATGTTTCTGGAGGCCTATGAGGACCTGCGCCCGGCCAAGGCCAGTATGCTTCAGGATTTGGAGAAGGGCCGCCCCACCGAGGTGCGCATGATTGACGGTTATGTCTGTCAGGTGGGGCGCAAGCACGGCATTCCCACTCCCTTCTGCGACAAGGTGGTGGAGATTGTGGAGCGCATCGGCGCGGGTGAGCTGCCCCTGTCCGATGAGAACTTGAAGCAATTTCCCGCCGAGCTGTTCACCTATGCCGCGGCCTGCAAATGACAACGGAAGGAAGCGATCCATTTGGCGAATGTATTCCATGATGTGTTCCAGCTGATTCTGAACAACCTCTATTTGATCGGCGTGCTCGCCCTGTCCACCATGGGCATTACGCTGACCTATAAGACCACCAACGTGGCCAATTTCTCCCAGGCCATCACCTCCACCATCGGCGCGTATATGGCCGGATTGATGGTGCGGGATTTTGGCTGCAATCCCTGGCTGGCTATGGTGGCGGGCGTGCTGCTGTGCTTTGTGATCGGTGTATTGGTGGACGCGGTGGTGGTGCGCAACATTGGCGGCGGCAGCGGCCGCACCATGGTCACCATTGCCCTCATCGTCATCTTCACCGCCGGGATCCCCCTGGTGTACGGCACGATCCCCTATAATTTCCCCCGCTTTTTCAAGGAGCAGATTGAGTTCACCCTGTTTGGGATGCAGTTCAACGTCACCCAGAACGCGCTGTTTGTTTTGCTGCTCTCCATCGCGGTCATCGGGCTGATTTTTGCCGCCCTCAACCTGACCAAGTGGGGGCTGGGGGTGCGGGGCACCTCGTCCAACCTCTATGTGGCGGCCATGATGGGCGTCAATACCAACATGATGACTGCACTCAGCTGGGGTATCTCCAGCGCCTGCGGTGCGTTGGCCGCCATTCTGCTGGCCTCGCAAACTCAGGTTATCAACCTGACCATGCTGGGCAGCGTCCAGGCCAACTCCCTGCTGGCCTTTGTGCTGGGCGGGTTCAGCTCATTCTACGGTCCCGTAGTGGGCGCGGCCATCATCCCCGTGGTCCAATCCCTCATGGCCTTCATCAGCGGCATCTGGGCAAGCGCACTGCTGTACATCGTGGTCATGCTGGTTATCCTCATCAAGCCGGCGGGATTGTTCGGAAAATCCGTCCAGAAGAAGGTGTAATGCGATGAGAAAACTGAACAACGACTATACGGAGCTGCAAAAGGCATATGCGCCGCGGCCCATGAAAAAAATGTCCTCGCACCCGCTGTTTGGCTATGTAATCGTCAGCCTCATTCTCATGGCGGTTCAGATTCTGTTTATCTCGGGCTCCGGCCTGATTCCGCTGAACGTGACTCAGGCCATTATGCAGACCATGATCTATATTGTGGCGGGGATGGGCGTGGGACTGCTGCTGTTCATGGCCGGCCTGATGAGCTTCGCCACCGGCGCGTTCATCGGCCTGGGCACCTATCTGGCGGCCTATATCCTTAAATCCTACATGGTGCCCTATATCGTCATCCTGTTTTTCGTGCTGCTGGTGGGCGTGGTGGCCGGTGTGCTGGTGGGCTTTGTCTCCCTGCGGGTGAAGGGAATGCACCTGCTCATCATCACCCTGGCCTTGGCCACCGTCATGTCCACCATGTACGCCCTGCCCAATGACTTCACCGGCGGGCCCTCCGGCATCTCCAAGGTGCCCTTCCCAGAGCTGGCCATGCTGTTCAAGACCAACCGGGACACCATGTATTTTGTGGTGCTGGCCGTGATGTTCCTGCTGATTGTGGTGACGCTGAACATCATCAACAGTCCCATGGGCCGGGCCATGCTGGCCATGAGCAGCAGCGAATCGCTGGCTCAGGCCATGGGGGTGAAGCTCCTGAAGTACCGAGTGCTGGCCTTCGTCATCGCCACGGTGTACTCCCTGCTGGCCGGCGTGCTCTACGTGAGCTATATGCAGTCGTCCATCTACGCCACGTGGTCCAGCAGCCTGGCTATGAATATTCTCATCGCCGCCTGTCTGGGTGGAACGGCATCCCCTGCGGGGGTGATGGTGGGCTCCTTCGTGGTGTTTACCATTGACTACGCCTTCCTGAAAAACATCACCTTTTTCCAGCAGTACCCCCAGGCGTCCCTGTTCTTCAATGGAATCCTGATTATCATCATCATCGCCAAGTACCCCGGCGGGCTGATCCGATTCCTGGGCGCCGTCAAAAACAAGGTTCGGTCACTCTTTGCGAAGGGGAGGTTGTACAGATATGGCCCCGAAGAATAATTTTTCCCTCCAGCGGACGGTTAAGCAGCGCGACCGCGTCCACGGCGACCTGGTCTTCAACCAGGAATATCCTGCGGTGGCCAGGGCCCTGCGGGAGCAGAAGGACGACAAAAAGCTGAAGCGGGAGGAGCTCAAGACCAAAAAACGCCTGCTGCCGCTGGAGATCGCCGCGCTGCCCGAGGGGGAGCGCAACGCCGTGCTCACGGAGCGGGAACTGGCCCAGCTGGAGGAAAAGCAGCGCCTGCCCCGTCGCGCCGTCCAGCAAAAGTACCTGCGCATGAGGGAAAAGCAGGGCGAGGGCCCCGCCGTCCAATACCGGGACGGGCAGCTGAAAAAGCTGGATCAGGAGCTGGAGGCCAAGCGGGCCCAGCTGCGGCAGAAATACCCGGAGATTGTTTCCCAAAATGTGTCGTCCGAGGCGGCGGAGCAGTACCAGCGCACCGCCCAAGAGGAGGACGCCCGTCTGTCCGCCCTGCGCCAAAGGCTGGAAGCTCAGCGGGAGGAGCAAGACCGCGCCCTGACGGATAAGCTGGGCCGGAAAAATCAGAAGCTTCAAGCCCGGTTTGACCAGCTCAACGCCCAACTGCAGTCCATGGCCCCTGTCTCCGAGGAGGAGTTTGGGCGGGACAATATCCTCAGCGTTCAGGGCTTGAAGATGTACTTTTCCGGCATTAAGGCAGTGGACGACCTCAGCTTTCACATTAAGCAGGGAGAGATTTTTGGCCTCATCGGCCCGAACGGCGCGGGCAAAACCACCGTGTTCAACTGCATCACCCAGTTCTACGCGCCCACCGGCGGTCAGGTTTACTACCGGGACCGGTTCGGCAATATCACCTCTCTCACGGACTACAAGACCCCGGATGTGATCAAGCTGGGCATTTCGCGCACCTTCCAGAACATCGAGCTGGTGTATTGGCTGTCCATTCTGGACAATCTGCTGATCGGCGTACACGCCTTTTACCGCTCTAACCTGGGAGACCAGTTTGTCCACAGCGCCAAGCTGAAGCAGGAGGAGGATGTGTTCCGCCAGCGGGCGATCTCTATTCTGGACCGGCTGGGCATTTTAGAGTACAAAGACCTGCCCCCGGCGGGTCTGCCCTACGGCGTGCTGAAGAAGGTGGAGCTGGCCCGTACGCTGATGTCCTCCCCCCGGATGATTATCCTGGACGAGCCCGCCGCCGGACTAAACGACGCGGAGACCGAGGACCTCACCGAAATCATCCGCCTGATCCGGGACGATTTCAACTGCACCATTTTCTTGGTGGAGCACGATATGAACCTGGTGATGAGCCTGTGCGACACCGTCTGCGCCATATCCTTCGGCAAAATGCTGGCCATCGGCACGCCCCAGGAGATTCAGAACAATCCCCTTGTCCAGGAAGCCTATCTTGGAACGGAATAGGACGGTGCGAAATGGAAAACATTCTTGAGATCAAGGACCTGGTGGTGGATTACGGCATCATCCGCGCCCTGAAGGGCGTGAGCATGGACATACCCCAGGGGAAAATCGTGGTGGTACTGGGCGCCAACGGCGCGGGAAAGACCACTACCATGCGCACCATCTCCGGCGTGGTGAAATCTGCCTCAGGCCAGATTTTGTTCCAGGGAGAGGACATTCGCAACAAGCAGGCGTATGCCATCGCCAAGCGGGGCATCAGCCAGTCGCCCGAGGGCCGGCTGATTCTCCAGGGCCTGTCGGTGGAGGAAAATCTGCGCATCGGCGGCTATAACCTGAAATCTAAAGCCCAGATGAGCGACAGCTTTGAGCAGGTGTACCACTTATTCCCCGTGCTGAAGGAGCGCCGGGCCCAGCAGGCCACCACGCTGTCGGGCGGCGAGCAGCAGATGCTGGCCATTGGCCGGGCGCTGATGATGAAGCCCAAGCTCCTGCTGCTGGACGAGCCGTCCCTGGGCTTGGCTCCTCTCATCGTCAAAAGCATTTTCCAGACCGTGAAGCGCATTGCCGAGGAGGGCGTTACCGTGCTGATGGTGGAGCAGAACGCCCGCCAGTCCCTGTATATCGCCGATTACGCCTATGTGCTGGAGCTGGGCAGGATCAAGTCCCAGGGCACCAGCGAAGAATTGCTGAAGGACGAAGCCCTCATCAGCGCTTATCTGGGCAAAAAACAGGAAAAGGGCTGAGCGGCCCGCATTCAGTCACCCAGTCCGATTGGGAACCCAATTCTATCATAAAGGAGATCAAAACAATGAAAAAGACAAGGATTCTCAGTATGTTTCTGGCCGGTATGATGCTGTTTAGTATGCTGGCCGGCTGCAAACGGGAGGAGGCCACACCCTCTGCCGACCCCACCAAGGCCCCCGAGCCCGCCAACAGCCAGCCCGCGTCCACCGCAGGCAGCCCTGACGTGGTGTCCCAGGGCGTCACCGATGACGTGGTAAAAATCGGCACCATCTCCCTGGTCAGCGGCGGCTTTGCCTACATTGGCCAGCCCGCCTATGATGGTATGCGCGCCGCCATCGCCCGGCTAAACGCCCAGGGCGGCGTCCAGGGCCGCCAGATTGAGATCGTGGCCTATGACGACCAGTTCGACGCCGCCACCGGCAAGGCCACCATCGAACGCTTTGTGGAACAGGACCAGGTCTTCCTGCTCACCTCCCTGTGGGGCAATATCGTGGAGCCCAGCCTGGATTACCTGAAGGATAAGGGCATTCCCGTGGTCAACATCGCCTCCGGCCTGGACGTTTGCTTCTCCGAGAACGACCCCGGCAGCCGCATCTTCCAGGTCCAGCCCGCCAACCGCACCGATGCCCGCTTCCTGCTGGCCCGGGTGCTCCATGAGTCCATCTTTGGCCCCAACAAGGACGAGAAGCTGCCCGCGGACGCCAAAATTGCCGTGGTCCATGGCGTAGACTCCGCCAGCATGGACAACCTGGGCCACCTTCAGACCATGGCAGAGGAGGAGGGCGCTCTGGACCGGCTGGTGTGCGAGGCCGTCACCCAGGAGACCTATGCCACCGCCATTCAGAAGTTTAAGAGCGAGGACTGCCAGGCGGTCATCTTCATGGGCATCGACGCCACCACCTGGATTTCCGCTATGGACGACGCCCAGTGGGAGGTCCCCGTGATCTTCTCCTACGGCGCTTCTACCCTCCAGTCCTTCGTGCCCGACACCTATAAGAGCACCCGTCCCTGCTACGCCAACGTTTGGGCCGACTACGCCTCTGACGGCGGCCAGGCCATGCTGGACGATATGGTGGACGCTCTGTCCTACTGCCCCGACATTGCCGAGGATGTGCGCATCTCCTACCGGGACAACAACTACTGCGTGGCGGGCTATCTCTACGGCATGACCATTGTCAAGGCCTTTGAGCGGCTCAACGAGATGCAGGATGATTACGGCCTGAACTGGGAGGATTTCAGCACTGTGATGGAGATGGGCGACTTTGAGATGGGCGCCGTCACCTTCGATTTTGCAGGCGGCAAGCGCATGGGCGTGGACGCCATGGCGCTGCTGGAGTACGTGGGCGACCCCGCCACCGGCAGCGAGGAGATGATCAATCTGCTCCCCTTCGCCGATCTGGACGATGTACTGAGCAAGTAAACCGGACGCATGGTAAGGGCCGCGGCGGGGAACAGCCCGCCGCGGCCCTTGCGCCATGATGATTGCTGTGTTAAAATTGGAGCGGTCAGCAGCTCCAAAAAGGAGGTATTTTGTATTGAATACGTTGGTTCACACTCCATTTGGCGCGCTGGAGGGAGTCCCCGGTGAGGGCACTGTCCGCTTTCTGGGCGTGCCCTTTGCCCAAAAGCCGCTGGGGGACCTGCGCTTCAGAGCGCCCCAGCCTGTAGAGCCCTGGCCGGATGTGCGTCCCGCGAAAGGGTTTGCCCCCGATCCCATGCAGGATTACCGTGGTCTGGGCCCGGAGTGCTTTAGCGAGGACTGCCTGTACCTGAACATCTGGGTCCCGGACGGCCTGACCGTTCCGGCTCCCGTCATGGTGTGGATTCCGGGCGGAGCCTTTGCCACCGGGGGCAGCGGAGCCCTTGCCCCAGAGGGCCCGACCGCCTACGATTGCGAGCGGATTGCCCGGAACACGGGCTGCGTGCTGGTGTCGGTGAGTTACCGGCTGAACGTGTTCGGCTTTTTGAATCTGTCGGAATTCAGCCCCCGGTTTGACGACAATGTGGGGATGAAGGACATCATCGCGGCCCTGCGCTGGGTCCATGAGGCCATCGGAGCCTTCGGCGGGGACCGGGACAATGTGACCCTTTTTGGCGAATCGGCGGGGGGCTGCGCCATCTCCGCCCTGTTGCTCGTCGACGAGGCTGTCCCCTATTTCCACAAGGCTATCATTGAAAGCAACTGCTTCGACTCGTTTTACACGGTGGAGGAGGAGCGGGAGATCTGCCGGCTGTACCTGAAATTCGCGGGATTGGACGAGGGGGACGCGGAGGGACTGCTTTCCCTGCCCTATGAGACGTTGTTTCAGGCGGGGCGGGCGCTGGACCAGTATGTCTGGGAGCATTACATGGGCCGCTGTTCCTTCTGCCCTGTGGTGGACGGCGTATTTTTGAAGGACTTTCCCACCCTGGCCGACTTTACCGGGCTGGACAAGCCGGTGCTGGTGGGCTCCAACCGCTCGGAGGGCAACTTCCAGGCCGCCTATACCTGGCCCGACGGCGAAAAGTACGCGCCGCTGCTGTTGCAGCGTCTTTCCAAGGAGCGGCAGGAGGCGCTGTACGCCTGCTACCCAGGGCTGCCGGAACGGGCGGTTTTTGGTGAGATGCTCACCGACGTGATGTACACGCTGCCTAAGCTGCGCTTTGCCGAGCGCCTCAGCCGGGGCGGAAATCCGGTGTATGTGTATCGGTTCGACTACTACACCGCCGTGCTGGAATCCCTGAAGCTGTACGCCTGCCACGTGGCGGAGCTGCTGCCGCTGTTTGAGGTGGCCACGCCCAATTTCCGGCCGCTGTTTGCCGGCTCGGAGGAGGTGGTGCGGGAAATCGGAACCCGGATGCACCGCTACTGGGGGGCCTTTGCCCGATCCGGCAGCCCAAGTCTCCAAGGCTTGACAGAGTGGAAGCCCTATTCCGAGCACTCCCGCAGCACCTTAATCATTGACCGGGAGGACCGGCTGGAGAGTGACCCGGAGAGGGAGGTCCGGCTGCGGTATGAAGGGCTGGAACGGCTGTTGATTTGAGCCGCAAGGCATTTCTGTACCGTCCGGCTTTCGAAGAATTTGGGCCAAGCCGGGAGCGTTTTTGACGTCTCCCGGCTTGATTTTATGTCTATGGGGAATTAGAATCGATGCGCGGGTTGTGGCCGCGGCAGGGCGTCAAGGAAAGGGAGATTCCGCCTGCTGCAGCGTGTGAAATAGGGGGAAATTGAGCAGCACAAAATATGTGATTATATACAAGAAAAACATGGACTAATTACTATCTTGCTTCAGGCACATTAGAGTATCATTAAACGAACTAAAAATGAGGTGCGTCAGGAGTCATGCAGATTTCCACGCACCACAGCAGGGCAATGCCGCCCGTTTTAACCCTGCCCGTTGGGCAGGGTTTTTTGCGGAAAAATTCAATAGAACGAATCGGGAAGGAGACAGATATTATGCGCCATCTGATTGATTTTGGTGATCTGGCCCGGGAGGAATGGGACGAGCTGTACCAGCGGGCGCAGCGCATCATTGACGCGCCGGAGCAGCACCTGGACGTATGCCGGGGCAAGGTGATGGCATCGCTGTTTTATGAGCCGTCTACCCGGACCAATTTCTCCTTCCAAACCGCTATGCTCCGTCTGGGCGGCACAGTGTTCGGTTTTGCCGACCCAAAATCCTCCTCCACCGCCAAGGGGGAGAGTCTGAAGGACACCATTAAGATGGTGGCAGGGTATGCTGACGTGGTGGTGATGCGCACCCCTTGGGAGGGAGCGGCCAAGGCGGCCTCGCTGTACTCCGAGGTCCCCGTCATCAATGCGGGGGACGGCGGACATATGCACCCCACCCAAACCACCACCGACCTGACCACCATCACCCGGCTGCGCGGGGCGGTGGATGGGCTGAGCGTGGGCCTGTGCGGGGATTTGAAAAACGGACGCACCGTCCATTCGCTTATTAAAGCGCTGGCCAAATTTAAGGACATCCGTTTTTTCCTTATCGCTCCGCCGGAGCTGGCCATTCCTGACTATCTGCGCCAGTTTATGAAGGAGAATAATATGTCCTTTTTGGAGGTCACCGGTCTGGATCCGGTGATTCCTCAGTTGGACGTACTGTACATGACCCGCATTCAGCGGGAACGGTTCATTGACCCTCTGGAATACGAGCGCTGTAAAGGCGTTTACATCCTCACCCGGTCCAAGCTGAAGCGGGCCAGGGAGAACCTGCTGGTGATGCACCCCCTGCCCCGGGTGGACGAGATTGCGGTGGACGTGGACGACGACCCCCGGGCGGTGTATTTCCAGCAGGCACGCTACGGAATGTTCTCACGAATGGCGCTGCTGGCCGACTTGGCCAACCAGCCCCGGCTGGACCCGGGGCCGGTGGAGATCGGCCATGGCCCGGTGTGCCATAATCCCCGGTGCATTACCCAAACCGAGCATTACCTGCCGCCGCTGATTAAAAAAGCGGGGGGCATAGATTGCTGCGCTTTCTGCGATGCGCCGCTGAAATAGGTTAATATGTAGAAAGAGAAGGGCCGGGTGAAAGCGAGAAATCGCGTTCATTCGGCCTTTTTTGACGCTTTACAGAGGGGTGTCGTGATACTATGCAAAATTCGTCCGCCGGAGCGGGATAAATTTAGCTGAAATATACAATCCTGGATGGGATGAATGTCCATCATTTTTCCCAATTTTGGGTACTATAAATATGGTCATATCAGGCCACACCGATGCGCGCAGGTGTTGGACCCCAAATACACTCAATTTTTTGAGTCGCTGAAATGAATAGGAGGAGCCATGAAAGGTATTAATGTCAGAAGCGAGATCAACCCGCTGAAAAAGGTGCTGCTGCACCGCCCCGGTAAAGAGCTGCTGAACCTTACCCCAGATACGCTGGGAGAGCTTTTGTTTGACGACATTCCCTTCCTCAAGGTTGCTCAGGAGGAGCATGACGCCTTTGCTCAGATTCTGCGCGATAACGGCACCGAGGTGGTCTACCTGGAGGATTTGATGACCGATGTGCTCAGTCTGAATCCCAAGCTGGTGGAGCCCTTCCTGCGCCAGTGGCTGTTTGAGGGCAATATCAAGACCCGCCGCTGGCAGGATAAGTGCCTGGAATACCTCACCAGCCATTTCCAGGGCAAGGCGCTGGTGGAGAAGACCATGGAGGGCATCACCCTGAAGGAGATGGGCGACGCGGCCCGGGCTTACTCCCTCCAGGACCTGGTGGCTCCGCCTGACGACCTGGTGGTCCACCCCATGCCCAACCTGTATTTCACCCGTGATCCCTTTGCCAGCGTGGGCACCGGCGTGTTCCTCCACAAGATGTACTCCATCACCCGCTGCCGCGAGACCATCTACGCCGACTATATCTTCAAGTATCATCCCGACTTTGAGGGCATGGTTACCCGCTACTACGACCGGGACCTCCACGCCAACATCGAGGGCGGCGACGTACTCAATCTCACCGAGGACACCCTGGCCATCGGCATCTCCCAGCGCACCTGCCCCGACGCCATCGAGGCGGCGGCCCGCAACCTGTTTACCGACCCCGAGGCCAAAATCCGCACGGTGCTGGCCTTTGACATTCCCAAGAGCCGCGCCTTTATGCATCTGGATACCGTATTTACCCAGATCGACGTGGATAAGTACACCGTCCATCCCGCCATCCTGGGCCCGCTCACCGTGTACGAGATTACTCCCGGACAGGACGACCCCGCCGACCTGCACATCAAGCGGGTGGACTCCGACCTCAAGAGCATCCTGGAGAAGTATACCGGCGTGGAAAATGTGCAGCTGATCTACTGCGGCGGCGACGACCTCATCGCGGCGGCCCGCGAGCAGTGGAACGACGGCTCCAACACCCTGTGCATCGCTCCCGGCAAGATCGTGGTGTATCAGCGCAACGATGTGTCCAACGCCATTCTCCGCGACGCTGGCCTCACCGTGCTGGAAATGCCCTCCGCTGAACTTTCTCGCGGCCGCGGCGGTCCCCGGTGTATGTCCATGCCCCTGATCCGGGCAGAATAAGCCAGAGCCCCACCAATCTCAACTGAATTTTAGGAGGAATTTACAATGGCTATCAACATTCGCGGCCGCAGCTTTTTGACCCTGCTGGACTTCACCCCTGCTGAGATCAACTATATGCTGGACCTATCCGCCGAATTCAAGCGCATGAAGAACAACGGCGTGGAGCACAAGTGGCTCACCGGCAAGCAGGTGGTGCTGCTGTTTGAAAAGACCTCTACCCGTACCCGCTGCGCCTTCGAGGTGGGCGCCCGCGATCTGGGCATGGGCTGCACCTTCCTGGACCCCGCCTCCTCTCAGATGGGCAAGAAGGAGTCCCTGGCGGACACCGCCAAGGTGCTGGGCCGTATGTACGACGGCATTGAGTACCGTGGCTTCAAGCAGTCCGTGGTGGAGGACCTGGCTCGTTACTCCGGCGTGCCCGTGTGGAACGGCCTGACCGACGCCTTCCATCCCACCCAGATGCTGGCCGACATCCTCACCGTCAAAGAGGAGTTCGGCGATGTGCGCGGTCGCAAGCTCACCTTCTTCGGCGATGCCCGCAACAACGTGGCCAACTCCCTGATGGTGGTGTGCGCCAAGCTGGGTATGCGCTTCTGCGCCTGTGGGCCCAAGGAGCTGATGCCCGCCGCCGACCTGGTGGAGAAGTGCAAGGCCATCGCCGCCGAGACCGGCGCGGAGATCGAGCTCACCGACGACGTGAAGCAGGGCGCGAAGGACTGCGACGTGCTGTACACCGACATCTGGGTCTCCATGGGCGAGCCCGCCGAGCTTTGGGAGAAGCGCATCAAGCTGCTTCTGCCCTATCAGGTGAACAAGGACGTGATGGCTATGGCTAAGCCCACCGCCATTTTCCTGCACTGTCTGCCCTCCTTCCACGACCGGGACACCACCACCGGCGAGGAAATTTTCCAGAAGTTTGGTCTGCCCGCCATGGAAGTCACCGACGACGTATTCCTGGGCAAGCAGGCCCGCCAGTTCGATGAGGCAGAGAACCGTATGCACACCATCAAGGCTGTGATGTACGCCACTCTGAAGTAAGACGATGGGGAAGCGGATTGTAGTGGCCCTGGGCGGAAACGCCCTGGGCAATTCCCCCGAGGAGCAGCTGAAGCTGGTGAAGGGCACCGCCAAGCCCATCGTGGACCTGGTGGAGAAGGGCTATGACGTCATCATCGGCCACGGCAACGGTCCCCAGGTGGGTATGATTAACCTGGCCATGGAGTTTTCCGCCAACAAGGGCGGGGATACCCCGTATATGCCTTTCCCCGAGTGCGGGGCCATGACGCAGGGCTATATCGGCTATCATCTCCAGCAGGCCATCCAGGACGAGCTGAGAGCCCGGGGCATCCACAAGGCCTGCGCGACTGTGGTGACTCAGGTGGTGGTGGACGAGGCCGACCCCGGCTTCCAAAAGCCCACCAAGCCCGTGGGCAGCTTCTATACCAAGGAGGAGGCCGATGCCATCGCGGCGGAGAAGGGCTTCACTTTCGTGGAGGACGCGGGCCGGGGCTACCGCCGGGTGGTGCCCTCTCCCATCCCCAAGCGCATCGTGGAGATCGACGTGGTGGAGCAGTTGGTGTCCGCCGGCAACATTGTCATCACAGTGGGCGGCGGCGGCATCCCCGTGGTGGAGACGGACGCGGGCCTGAAGGGCGTGGCCGCCGTCATTGATAAGGACCGCGCCAGCGCTCTGCTGGCAAAGGATGTGAAGGCCGACCAGCTCATCATCCTCACCGCAGTGGATCGGGTATGCGTCAATTTCAACAAGCCTGACCAGCGGGAGCTGCCCTCCATGACTCTGGCTGAGGCGGAGGAGTATATCAAGCAAGGCCAGTTCGCCCCCGGCAGTATGCTGCCCAAGGTGCAGTCCTGCATGGAATTTGTGGAGAACAGCACAAACGGAGGCACCGCCCTGATCACCTCACTGACGCGGGCGGCGGAGGCGCTGGACGGAAAAACGGGAACGGTGGTTGAAAAGTAAGAGAAAACGACTATAATATAAGAAGGAGAGATTGTCATGGCAGAGAAGAAAAAGAGACGCTCGTTAAATACCTTCCTGATTTTGCTGGCCGTCCTGCTGGTGGTGTCCATTGTCACCTGGATCGCCAATGGGCAGACCTACACCGGCTTCGACGAGGAGACCGGCGAGGCAGTGGAGATGGTGGTGGAGGGCGCGTCCGTCAGCGACATCCTGATGGCCCCCATTGCCGGCTGGCATGACGCCGGCGACGTAATTGGCTTCGTGTTCTGCCTGGGCATTTTCCTGTCCATCCTGAACGCCACCGGCGCGCTGGAGACCGGCATTCATGTGCTGGTGAAAAAGCTCAAGGGCAAGGAACTGGTGTTGGTCTGGATTCTGATGTTCCTGTTCTCCATCGGCGGCACCACCTACGGCATGGGCGAGGAGACCGTGGGCTTCTATATTCTGCTGGCGGCTACTATGGTGGCGGCGGGCTTCGATCCCCTGGTGGGCGCGGCCACCGTTCTGCTGGGCGCCGGCACCGGTGTGTTGGGTTCCACCATTAACCCCTTCGCCACTGGCGCCGCTGTGTCAGCGGCGGTTGACAGCGGAGTCGATGTCAAAATGGGCACTGTGTACGTGTTGGCCGTCATCCTGTGGATAGGCACCTTTATCCTCTCCGGCCTGTTCGTTACCGCCTACGCCAAAAAGGTGAAGTCCGGCAAGGGCTCCATCTTCACCAGCGAGCAGATCAAGGAGTGCACCGAGGCCTACGGCACCTCTACTGAAATTGACGACAACGTGCGTCTCACCGGCAAGCAGACCGCCGTGCTGATCGTGTTTGCCCTGTCCTTCGTGGTGCAAATCCTGGGCTTTATCCCCTGGGAGGATCTGAATGAGGGCGTGTTCAACTTCTTTGGCTTCTCCGCTTTCCTGACGGGCAATCCCTTCGGTTGGTGGTGGTTCGATGACGCGGCCACTTGGTTCCTGCTGATGGGCTTCGTCATGGGCCTTATTGGTTTGGACGATAAGAAAAAGTTTATGCCCTGCGTGATCAACGGCTTCACCGACATGATCTCCGTCAACCTTGTCATCGCCCTGGCCCGTGCCACCACCGTGATCATGGCCACCACCGGCCTGGGCACCTGGCTGGTGGAGGCGTCCATCACCGCGCTGACTGCCTCCGGCCTGCCCGCTCCGATTTTCGGCTTCCTGGATTATCTGCTCCATGTGGGTCTGAGCTTCCTGGTGCCGTCCTCCTCCGGTCTGGCCAGTTTGTCCGCGCCCATCGTCTCCCCCATTGTGGCCGGCATGGGCTGGTCCGTGGAGACCTCCATTATGATCAACGTGGCCGCCAACGGCTTCGTGAACCTGTTTACCCCCACCTGCGGCTTCATCATGGGCGGTCTGGCTTTGGCTCGGATTCCCTGGGATACCTGGGTGAAGTGGTCTGCTAAGCTTCTGGCCGTCATCGCGGCGTTCTCCGCTGTGGTGCTCACCGTGGCCATGCTGGTTCTGAGCTAATTTGTTCAATTCGCAAGTTTTATCCTCCCAATCATAGGAAAAGCCGGCCGTATGTGCCTGTCACATACGGCCGGGCTTTCCTGTTCCTGCGGGAACAAACAGAGAAAGGCTGAAGGTGATCCATTTGAACCGACCTGCGGCGATGCAGGACAATCTGTCCGCCTCCAACGATCCGGCCGCGATCTGCTCCTTTGACTATGAGGCCATCCAGGCGCCCACTAAACCGTTGATTCACCAATCCGCCCGTTTTATCTATATCAAACGGGGCAGGGGAACCATTGAGGTGGGCGGGGTGAGCTACGATATTGTGCCCAATATGCTGGTGGCTGTCACTCCATGGACGATTACGGAGATTACGAAGGTGGAGCAGACCCTGCAGCTGATCCTCATTGTCTACGACTACCAGTACATCAACTCCATGCTCAAGGGAGTGCCGGGGATGGAGGAGGACAGCTCAGAGCTTCTGCGGTTTCTCTCCATGGAGCCAGTGGCTTATCTGGACTCGGTGCAGGCGGAATATGTGGACAATCTGGCGGAACAGCTCAAGGCGGAGCTGGGGGTGGAATCCACCCGGGTGAGCCCGCCCCCGGACAGGCCCATGGCCCAGCTCTATGTCACCAATAAGCTGGTGGAGCTGATGATTATGTATCGGCGGTACGTTATGGCCGTCCGGGGAGAGAAGGACTATGAAAAGGGGATTGCCGCAGAGAATTCCATCCTCAGCTATATCTATGCCCACTCTGCCGAGCGGCTGACATTGGCCAGCGTGGCGGGCGCGTTCTTCATTTCGGAATCCACCCTGTCAAAACGCATCGCCGATACCACCGGCACCACGTTTTCTAAGCTGGTGTCCGGCATCCGCATTGAAAAGGCCTCGGATTATTTGATTTATACCGACCTGACCCTGGATGCGATCGCAACGCTTACCGGGTTTGTAGATGCCTCTCATCTATCGAAACATTTTGTAGCCCAGGTGGGGGTGCCTCCCGTCAAGTTCAGAAAAATTTATGGGAAATCCAAAACCAAGTTCAATCGCACGAACAAAAACGTGGCCTATGAGGTTACGGACTATATTTATAAAAATTATACCACCGAAAAGCTGACGGCCAGCCAGGTGGCGTCTAAGTTTGGAGTGTCTGTGGCCGAGATGAATCGGCTGATGCTGTACCACTCCGACATGAATTTTGAGACGCTGCTCAACTTTGTGCGGGTCAACCGGGCCTGCGAACTGCTGGCCTCCACGGAATACTATGTCATCGACGTGGCCTTTGAGGTGGGTTACAATAATATTAAGACCTTTAACACCAACTTTTTGAAGTTCAAAGGTATGACGCCCACGGAATTTCGCAGCCGTATCACCTTTCAAAAGGCGGATAGGAGCGAGGCGGAGCGGACTGGAAGGCGGGGGCCGGACGGCGGAAAGTGACGTAAAAATATGCGGAAAATATGCAAAACGTATTGCATGAAAGGCCGAGAGGGTGTATACTGGCAACGCTTTTTCGGTACAGGACCTGCTCTGGAGCGATGGAGAACACAGTTACGGTAGGGCGGGATGATATGCCGAAAGTCCATGCAAAAATTTGCAATAATATACAAGAAAAACCGTGAGAAAGGAATAGCGGGCAGTGTCTTCGCTGCATATAATAGTTGTTATTTGCAGGGTCTGCGCTCCTTTCATACGACAACTGAGAAGGATTGGAAGGACGCTCATGAAGAAGAATCGGCAGAAGCTGATTCTGGAACTGATTTCCAGACAGCCGGTGGAAACACAACAGCAGCTCCAGGAGCTTTTAGAGGAGAATGGGGTTCACTGTACCCAGGCCACGCTCTCCCGGGATTTGCACGCGCTTGGACTGGTGAAACAGATGGAGCCCAATGGGCGCATCCACTATGGTGTAAATCCGTTGTCCGTGGAGGACAATGATTTGAAGCGCCTGATGAATATCACAAGAATGGCGGCCATTTCGGCGGAGGCGGCGCAGAATATCATTGTGATCAAGACTCTGCCCGGCTTGGCCAATGCGGTGGGGTCTTATGTGGATAAGCTGGAGCAGCGCGGCTTTGTGGGGAGCTTGGCTGGCAATGACACAATTTTGCTGGTCATGAAAGATAATGAGACAGCGGACGAATTGCTTCGCACCATCCAGGAGTTACTGGATGGGAAGCACGCGCTGCCATAACGGAGGACATAATGCCATGAATGATTTTGAACAGAAAATTTTCCAGGCTGTGAAGCAGGCCGTCCAGGAGGTTTACGGGCTGGAGGCGGAGGACAATGTGCTGACGGTGGAGGTGCCCCGGGACACCAAGCTGGGAGACTACGCCACTGGGGCGGCCATGAAGCTGGCCAAGGCCCTGCACAAGAGTCCCATGGACATTGCTGCGCCTTTGGCGGAAAAGCTCCAGGAGCTTTTGCCGGAGGCGGAGTCCGTCACCGTGGCCCGGCCCGGCTTCATCAACTTCAAGCTGAAAAGCGGCGCGCTGTCCGCCCTGATCAACCAGGTGCTGGACGCTGGGGACAGCTTCGGCGAGAATAACTCCGGCGAGGGTGTGCACATCCTCGTGGAGTGGGTGTCCGCCAACCCCACTGGAGATCTGCACTGTGGCCACGCCCGCGGCGCGGCCTGGGGCGACGCCATCTGCCGCCTGCTGGAAAAGAGCGGCTATGACGTGCTGCGGGAGTTCTATGTGAACGACGCCGGAAACCAGATCGTCATGCTGGGCGAGTCCCTGATCTCCCGGTATTTCGAGTGCTTTGGCAAGGAGTACCCCCTCCCCGACAACGGCTACCACGCCGACGATGTGAAGCAGATCGCCCACGATATCGCCAAGCAGGACGGCGACAAGTGGCTGACCGCCGACCCCAAGGAGCGGCTGGAGTACTTCATGCTGGAGGGCAAGACCCGGGAGCTGAAAAAGATTGAGAAGGATCTGGAGCTTTACCGGGTGCATATGCAGTCCTGGATCCACGAGACCTACTTCTACGAGAACAACATGGAGCGGATTAACGCCTGCCTCAAGAAGATGGACGAGATGGGCCTGCTCTATGAGCAGGACGGCGCGCTCTGGCTCAAGACCACCAACTACGGCGACGAGAAGGACCGCGTGCTGCGCAAGAGCGACGGCACCCTGTCCTACCTCACCCCGGACATTGCCAACCACGTCTACAAGATGGAGCGGGGCTACCCCACGATGGTGGATCTGTGGGGGGCGGACCACCACTCCTACGTCACCCGGATGCAGGCCGCCCTCACCGCCCTGGGCTATCCCAAGGGAACGCTGTCGGTGGATCTGATCCAGATGGTGCGGATGGTGGAGGACGGCGTGGAGGTCAAGATGTCCAAGCGGACCGGCAACGCCATCACCCTGCGTGATCTGTGCGAGGATGTGGGCGTGGACGCCGCCCGGTGGTTCTTTGTGTCCAAGGACATCTCCTCCCAGATGGACTTCGACATGAAGCAGGCCGCCGCCAAGGACAACGACAATCCGGTGTATTATGCCCAGTACGCTTACTCCCGGATGTGCTCCATCCTAAAGAAGGAGGACATTCCCGACTTCCACCGGGAGGACAGCTATGACGGCCTCACCGATGAGAAGGAGCTGCTGTTGCTGAAGATGATGGGCGAGTTCCCCGGCCTGGTGGCCAAGGCCGCCCGGATGCGCAAGCCCAACATTGTGGCGGACTATATCCTGTCGCTGGTGAAGCTGTACCACAGCTATTACAACAGCACCCGGGTAAACAACCCGGAGGACCCCGAGCTGACCAACCAGCGTCTGGGGCTGGTGAAGGCACTCCAGGTGACCCTGCGCAACGCACTGGAGCTGCTGGGCGTGACCGCGCCGGAGTCCATGTAAGCTGAGATGGAATATTCAAGGGGGCCCGATAGCGGTCGGGTCCCCTGATACGCGCCCGTAGTTCAATTGGATAGAGCGTCAGATTCCGGTTCTGAATGTTGGGGGTTCGAGTCCCTTCGGGCGTACCAAAGTAAAAATACCCGCAAATCGTTGCAAAATGACGGTTTGCGGGTATTTTTTGCGCGTCTCTCGTGTTTGGCTCAAGGCAAACAAATGCAAGGTTTTGACTGATTTGGTGGTGGAAAAGGCGGTGGAAAAATTCAAGCAAGAAATACGGCAAAGCTGCCCCATCTCCATGACAAAAGATAGGGCGGCTTTGCGGGGTCCCGATTTAGCGGGCCAGGAAGAGCGATTTTATCACATCAAGCTAAAAATTTCCTCAAAAGCTCATTTTCATGAACTCTTTGAGGAAATTTTTATGTCCCGTAAATGTCCCGTACTCTCTCGTAGGAACCCATTTCATGGACTTTCCTCCTTGAATCATCATAACTTCATTGGTCGTTGAGAAATGAATCTGGCGAGGAGCATAAATGTCCCAGGAACGGCCGATAGGCCGTGGACAGCGTATATGTGCGCGGTGAAAGGATGAAACCAGCCCTGTTTTTTCCAATAATTCTGCCGATAGCGGAATCAAGACTGGTTTTTATTTTGAATTCATGCTATACTGATACAAAAAGTAAGGACAAAAGGAAACACTATGGCGATCAATAAAGCGATGCGGGCAGCGCTGAGTATTCTGTCCTACCCGGAAATTGACGTGAAAAAGACCTATCTGGTGGAGCGGGAGCTCCACAAGCTGCTGGCCCACCGGCGGAAAAACCCGGCGCTCTACCGCGTCTGGGAGTACCCGGTGTCAAACGGCGGCCACCAGGTCCCCGTGCGGGTGTTCAAGCCCGCCGAGGCAGTTGGGCCGGCTGTGCTGGTTTTCTTCCATGGCGGCGGCTGGGTGACGGGCACGGTGGACAGCTACGACGGGGTGTGCGCGGATATGGCGGCCATGACCGGCTGCACCGTGGCCAGCGTGGATTACCGCCTGGCGCCGGAGCACCGCTTTCCCGCAGCGCCGGAGGACTGCTACGCCGCCGCCCGGGAGGTGTTCCGCAACGCCGGGCTGCTGGGCGTGCGGCGGGAGGATCTCGTTCTGATCGGGGACAGCGCGGGTGGGAATTTGGCCGCCGCCGTCTCGCTGATGGCGCGGGACCGGGGGGAATTTCTGCCCCGCCGCCAGATATTGATCTATCCGGCCCTGGCCGGCGACCACTCGGAGAGCTCCCCCTATCCCTCCGTGCGGGAGAACGGGACCGGGTATCTGCTGACCGCCAAACGGGTGCGGGACTTTCTGGACCTCTACCGTTCCTCCGACGATGACCTGACAAACCCCTACTTTGCCCCGCTGAGCGCGGACAGTCTGGCGGCCCAGCCGGATACGCTGATCATCACGGCCCAGTACTGCCCGCTGCGGGATGAGGGCGAGGCCTATGGGCAGCGGCTGCGGGAGGCCGGGGGCTATGCGGAGACACATCGGATTCCCGACGCCCTTCACGGCTACTTCTCCCTCCCCGCCCGGTTTGCACTGGTAAAACAGACCTATGAGATCATCAACCGTTTTTTGGAGAGAAGCGTATGAATAGCAGAAGCTCGCCGCCCTGGCGGACACTGGACAACGCCGCGAAGATATTTCCCTCCACCGGCTCCTCCCACGACTCCAAGGTGTTTCGCTTCGTCTGCGAGCTGCGGGAGCCGGTGGAGCCCCAGCTTTTGCAGGCCGCGTTGGACAAGGCCTTGGACCGCTTCTCCATGTACCGCTCCGTGATGAAGCGGGGGTGGTTTTGGTACTATCTGGAGGAGAGCCCCCTGCCCGCCCGGGTCTCCGTCGAGGAGCTGCCGCCCTGCTACCCGATCTATCCCTCCGTCCGCCGCAGCCTGCTCTTCCGCGTGCTCTACTACCGCAGGCGGATCAGCCTGGAGGTCCACCACGCCCTGACCGACGGCACCGGGGCGCTCCACTTCCTGTGCGCGCTGGTGTATGAGTACCTGCTCCTGCGCTATGAGGGCGTGTTTTCCGACGCCTTCCCTGCTCCGCCCTATGACGCCGCCCAATTCCAGCTTCAGGTGGACAGCTTTCAAAAGTATTACGAGAAGCCGTCAAACCGCTTTGCCCGGCTTTCTCCCCCCGCCTACCAGTTTCGGGGAGAACGCCTGCCCCGGCGGCAGATGGCCGTATTGGAGGGGCGGATGCCCTTGGACCAGGTCCTGGCCTGTGCGCGGAGGGCGCCACGCTGACCGAGCTGATGACGGCGGTTTTCCTGTGCGCGATCCATGACGGGATGCGGGTGCGGGACCGCAGGAAGCCGGTGGTTATCGCCGTGCCCGTGAATTTGCGAAACTTCTTTCCATCGGAATCCGCCCGGAACTTCTTTGCCACCATCAACGTGGGCTATGATTTCAGCAAGGGAGAGGACAGCCTGGAGCCGGTGCTGGCGGAGGTCAAGCGCAGCTTTCAGGCAAATCTGACCCAGGAGCGGATGCGGGAGCACATGAACCGGCTGTGTGCGCTGGAGCACAGCGTTCCCCTCCGGCTGGTGCCCTTGCCCCTCAAGGACGTGATCCTGCTTGCCGCCAATCGCCTGACCGCCCGAGGGGTGACAGCCTCCTTTTCTAACATTGGAAAAGTGTCCATGCCCCGGGAGATGGAGGACCTGATCCATTTCTTCGGCGCCTATACAAGCGCCGGGAAAACCCAGGCCTGCGCCTGTTCCTTTGGCGGACAGTATGTGGTCAGCTTTGCCGGCCCCTTCCGAAGCCACGAGACGGAGCGCGTATTTTTCAAAAAGCTGGTGCAGATGGGGGTCGACGTGGTGCTGACCACCAATCTGCCGCCTGAAAGTGAAAGGGGATCGTGATGCTGTACTGTAAAAAATGCGGCGTACACCTGTCCGGCTCCATGCGCCGCTGCCCGCTGTGCCAGGGGGAGGTGTCCGGCACGCCGGAGGAGGACCCATACCCAGTCCTGCTGAAGATGGAGCGGCCATATTGGCTGACCGTCCGGCTGGCCGGATGGATCACGATGGTGGTTTTGTCGGTGTGCGCCGCGGTCAATTACTGCTTTCCCTCCGGAGGCTGGTGGTTTTTGTTTGTGGCGGCGGGCCTGGCCAGCGCGTGGCTGCTGCTGGGCATCGCGTTTCGAAAACGGCGCAACCCCATGAAGGCCATCGTCTGGCTGCTGGTTGCTGTGTCGGCGCTGGTGCTGATATGGGACTGGCGCACGGGCTTCAAGGGCTGGTCCATCAATTTCGTGCTGCCCTGCCTAATCCCCTGTATGCAGCTGGCGGTGGCCGCGGCCGCGTGGGTTCTACGGCTGCGGCCATCCGACTACCTGCTCTATCTGGGCCTGTGCGTGCTTGCCGGCTTTCTCCCCCTGATCCCCCTGCTGTGCGGCGCACTGTGGATGATCTACCCCTCGGTGATATGTATTGGCTTCAGCGCAGTTCTTCTGTCTACCCTGGTCCTGCTCCGGGGCTCGGCGCTGAGGGCGGAGATCATCCGGCGTGGGCACCTGTAGAGTACGGTGGCAGATTCCTGAATCAAGGGAAAATGCAAATTTCTCCGATTACAATAGTTGTTAATCAAAATTCAAATTTATTTTTCAAATTTCCACAATTTCCAGTTTATTTGGCTCAAATAATATCTTTTTTGAGTGCAGAGAAATTGGTTGAACTCATGGAGAAAAGCTATTGACAGCACAACTTTTTAGGTCCTATAATGAAGATACGCTCCCATGAGGAGAAATACGGCTTCGGCACGATTATTATTGAGGTGGAAAGAGATGAACAGCATTCGTAAAAAAATTACAGTCTGCTTGATGGCGACCGTTCTGGTCGCATTGGTCGCAGTAGGGGCAGCCAGTAGCGCCTTGAGCTATCGGAGCACTGTCGCCACCGTAGACCAGATGATGAGCGAAACCGCAGTGCTCGCGGCTCAGCGCATTGAGCAGGAGCTGACGGCCTACAAGAACGTGGCCATGGACACCGGCTGCATCCCGCAGCTGTCTGATGATAGCGCATCGCAGGAGGAAAAGCGCGCCATCATCGACGAGCGCGTGGCCATGCACGGCTTCCAGCGCGGCAATGTCATCGGCGCCGACGGTATCAGCATTTTCGACGGCAAGGACTACTCGGATCGGGAATACGTAAGGCAGGCCATGCAGGGCAATGTTTATGTTTCCGAGCCGCTGGTCAGCAAGATCACGGGGGAGTTGTCCATCATGGTGGCCGCGCCTCTCTATGCGGGCGGGAGCCATGGGGCCGATATCGTAGGCGTGGTCTATTTTGTGCCTCCCGAGACCTTCCTGAATGACATTGTCTCGTCCATCCAGATCGGGGACAACAGCCGGGCCTACATGATCAACAAGTCCGGCGACACCATCGCCGATATCACGCTGGACACCATCACCACCCAGAACATTGAGCGGGAGGCCCAGAGCGACTCCTCCCTGAAAAGCCGGGCCGCTCTCCATGAGTCCATGCGTCAGGGTAAAAATGGCTTCGGCTCCATCCGAGCCGATGACGGTCCCCGTTTCCTGGCCTACGCCCCCGTGGGAGGCACCGACGGCTGGAGCCTGGCTGTGGCCGCGCCTAAATCCAACTATCTGGCGGATACATACTTCGGCATCCTCATCAGCGTTCTGGTGATTTTGGTTTCTATTGTAGCATCCATTGTGGTGGCCTTGAAGCTGTCCAGCAACATCAGCGTGCCCATGCGGGCCTGCGCCGAGCGAATGAAGCTGCTGGTGGAGGGCGACCTGAAGTCCTCCGTTCCCCAGGCCACCGGTCGGGATGAGACGGCGGAGCTGACCCGCTCCACCGCAGCCATGGTGGCGGGTTTAAACACCATCATTGCCGACATCAGCTATCTGCTTAACGAGATGGCCAACAAGAATTTTGACATTCAGTCTCCCCACCGGGATGCCTATGTGGGAGAATTTCAGAGCATTCTGATGTCTATGCGTACGCTGAAGATGGAGCTGAGCGGTACCATGCGGCAGATCAACTCCGCCGCCGGGCAGGTATCCGCCGCCAGCGGTCAGGTATCCACCGGAGCCCAGACGCTGAGCCAGGGGTCAATGGAGCAGGCGAGCTCCATTGAGGAATTGGCGGCTACCATAAACGATATCTCCGCCAGTGCGAAAAAGACATCGGCCGCCGCGAAGGAGGCCGGCCGCTATGTCGGTCTGGCCGGCGCCCAGTTGGGCACCAGCGTGGAGCACGTCAAAGTTTTGAACTCTGCGATGGAGCGCATATCCAACTCCTCGGAGGAGATATCCAAGATCATCGCGGCCATTGAGAATATCGCCTTCCAGACCAATATCCTGGCGCTGAACGCAGCTGTGGAGGCCGCCCGCGCGGGCTCCGCCGGGAAGGGCTTTGCAGTGGTGGCCGACGAGGTTCGCAACCTGGCCTCCAAGTCCGACGAGGCCGCCAAAGCCACCAAGGAGCTGATTGAGAGCTCCATCGTATCCGTCTCGGAGGGCAGCCAAGTAGTGAACCGGGTGACTGAATCCCTGGAGCGGACCAATGAGCTGGCGGGTAACGTGTCTGTTCAGATGAATGTGGTGGTAGAGGCGGTGGAAAACCAAACCGTTGCCTTGGCTCAGGTCACGGAGGGGATTGACCAGATCTCCTCTGTGGTGCAGACCAACAGCGCCACCGCCCAGGAGAGCGCCGCCGCCAGTGAGGAGCTGTCGGCTGAGGCCAACGGCTTGAAACAGTTGGTGGATGAATTTACTTTGGCTTCTAATTGACCAGCCGCATCTTTTAACCCACAAATGACAAAGAGAAACACCCGCAAACTGTTGCAATATGACGGTTTGCGGGTGCTTTTTGTACGTCTTTCATGGCTGGCTCAGCGCAAAGAGCTGCAAAATTTTTGGATGCCTTTTGATGGCGTCGGGATAAATAGCGCGCCTGATCTGAAACAGGCATCATGCCAGCGCCACATCCAACGCCAGCATGACGGTAAATCCCGCCGCGAAAAACAGAGTTCCCAGATTGGAGTGTTCCCCAGCGGATGCCTCCGGGATCAACTCCTCTACCACCACATAGATCATAGCTCCCGCCGCGAAGCTGAGCAGGTAAGGCAATACGGGCAGGACCAGTCCCGCCGCCCAGATGGTGAGTACGGCGGCGATGGGCTCCACCACGCCGGACAGCACGCCATAGAGAAATGCCTGCCGGCGCTGAGCCCCCGCGCTTCGCAGGGGCATGGAGATAATGGCCCCCTCCGGGAAGTTTTGGATGGCGATGCCGATGGACAGGGCCAGCGCTCCAGTGGCAGTGATCGTTTCATTTCCGGCCATCCAGCCCGCCAGCACCACCCCCACCGCCATCCCCTCCGGGATGTTGTGGAGGGTGACCGCCAGCACCAGCATGGTGGTCTTTTTCAGCTGGGCACGCAGGCCCTCCGGCGCATCGCTGTTTTGGTGCAGGTGGGGGATTATCCTGTCTAAAGCCAGCAGGAACAGGATGCCCAGCCAAAACCCAATGACCGCCGGGAGAAATGCCCATCGGGCCAAATCCTCCGCCTGTTCCATGGCGGGGACCAGCAGGCTCCAGATGGACGCCGCCACCATGACGCCGGCCGCAAAGCCGGTGAGGGCCCGCTGGACCATGGGGCGCAGACTGCCCATAAAAAACACACATCCCGCCCCGAAAAACGTCCCTAAAAAGGGGAGCACGATCCCCTGCATCACTTCAATCGGCATATTCATCCGCCTTTCCCGCGTCGTCCATAGCAGTTTTCCCGTATGGAGGCGACCTCATTCCGCCAATGGCTGCCGAACCGCCCCATCCCCGGTTATGGGAGGCAGTGGGGCTTTCCCGCGCCATATTCTGCAATTTGCTTTGGAAGCAGATGATTCCCTCTCGCAAGTTAAGGAAATACGCCGCGTTCCAGAAATCAAGAGAGCTGTGTAAATGTGGCGTTCTGCTTCCGGTATGTATCGTTGTCCTTCTGCTTTAACGCCCGCTCCACCTGGGCCAACTGGCGCTCCAGGTCTCTGATCTTGGCCTCGTTGGTCTCCGTATTAAGCCGCTGCGACAGTTCCTGCCGCTTCTTCTTCAGTGTTTCGATTTCGCGGTCTACCTTGTCGGTATTGCACGCCCAGACCTCTTTCTCGTCCTTCTTCCCCAACGGGCTGTTCGCGTCCTTATCCGCCGGACCGGGCTCCTCAGCCTTGGGAGCGTCCGCATCCGATTTCTTGGCGGCGGGAGCGCCCTTAGGCTGTTCAAGGGCTCCCGCCGCCCGTTCCGGACCGTCGAAATAAATTTTGGGCTGACCGTCTTCGCCCTTGCCCATCCAGTAGCGGCCGGACGGCTCCTGGGGCACCTCCGGGACGTATTGATCCATCACGGGCTTCAACTGGCGGTCCTGGTTATCCTCTGTGGGCTTCTGGACCTTGGGTGCCCCCAGTACCTTCTCAGCTGTTGCCAAAGGCTGGACCGCACCGGTGCTCACAACAGAAACAGGTATCATAAGTCATTCCTCCTTAAAGTTCTACGCAGAATAAAACCTTTGCCTTCTTAGTTTATCGGGCAGAGGGTACCGCTTCAAGGTTTTCGTCATGAAATGCTCTCTGGATGTCACGAAATGTTAGGCTAACACTTTTGCGCTCAGGTCCAGGTTCACTGCTCACGACGATTCAGCGCTTAATAGTATTAGCGGAGAAATGTCCGCGAAATGTTACAGCGGCCTGCCTATTTCAAAAAACCTGCGCTTATAAAGCGAACGGACAAGGTTCAAGCAAGCCCCGTCCGTTCACTTTTATTCGCAATTTTTTCGGACCCGCTGTATAGAGTCATCTCTCCGGCATTTTGAAACCTGTAAGGGCTTTGTTCAGGTAGTCATTGAACGGCTTCATCCGGCGGAAGATGTCCGCCGCTTTGGACAGGAACAGCTCGCCATCCGCAAGCTCTTGGTCCTGAATGGGATATTCCAGATACCAGCTCTTATGCTTTAGATATGCAGCCTGGGGATGCTCCTTTTCGTATCCAGCCGGGACGTTTTTCAGCGCTGACCCGCCCACAGTGAAATACGCCTGAAAAGACGGGGCGGTGATAATCGTCTCCCACTCGCTGCCGTGCTCCGAGATATAATCCCGTACCATCCTGGTGGCGTCCTTGAACATATCCGCGAATAGGCCGCCTCCCAGGAAGGACTGGTCGCCTGGTTTTATCATCAGATAATAGCCTACCGGGATGGGCAGCTTCCCCATGGACGAGATGTGCGCCCGGAACGCAGGGTTGTAGGGGGACTTGTCGTGGCTGAATCTGGTGTCCCGAATCAGCTTGAAGGTCAGCTCTCTGGGTGCGTGGCCCAAGACGCTACCGTCGAATTCTCCAATTTGGAGCATCAGAGCCTGAAGCAGCTCCTCAAACTGCCCGTTGGCCGCCTGATACTCGGCCTTGTGGGCATGGTACCATTCCCGGTTATTGTTGGCGCTTAATTCAGTCAGATAGTCCATGATTGTCTGTGTATTCATCTCGTTACCTCCTAAGCTTTCACAATCGTGGAAAAGGCCGGGCCGTTCAAAAAGTCCTGGAGCATCCGCTTCAGCCGGTCTGTGGACTGATACGCCCGGCAGAACGAGAACTGCTGGGAATACCCGTCGATCTCCTCCATAGCTGCCGTCACCGCTTCGGCGGCATCGCTGGGCTTGGCGGCGGTAAAGTCCAGACGGTCAGGGGTGATACGGTGGTTCTGTATCGCGTAATTCACCCGGTGCACACAATGGCAGGTGCCTTGCCCGTACTCACCGCAGTATTCCGAGAGGAACGCAGCCATCTTTTTCCGCACCCGGGAAAGGCGCTGGCGATAGGCTTCCGGGGTGATGCCCAGGATGTCCCCGGCGATTCGGCTGTCCACCCGGAACATGGTGCCCAGGATGAAGATGCACCGGCTCTCCGGGTCCAGGCACTGGAGCATGATGTTCGTGCAGGATAGCTTCAGCTCCTCGGCCAGAATCGACTGATCTATATTCTGGGTCAGGTCGGGCACATCCTGAATTTTTCCGTTGCGGATGTCGTCTCCGTAGAACTCAAAGCTTAAAGGGAATTGGGCAAACATATGCTTCTTGTAGTCCTTGAGGTGGTTCACCGCGATGCGGAATACCCAGGTGGTGAAGGCGCTCTCTCCCTTGAAGGAGGAGAGATGGGTCATGACCTTCAGCAAAATGTCCTGGGACGCATCCTCCGCGTCATGGAATGTACCCAGCATCCGCAGGGACAGGTTGAATACCAGATCCTGGACGCCGGTCAGTACCGTTTCCAGCGCACTCCTATCCCCAGCGGTGGCTTGCTCAATCAGTATTGAGAGTTCTTGATGTTCCTTTGTGTTCATTAAAACACCTCCTATGGAATTAGACTTGCAAGAAACAAATCTGTGACAAAGAATTTCAAGGGAGTATGTCCGCGGTTGATAGTGTAAGAGAAAGGGGGAATTTTTACAATCATACTGGGAGAAATTCAGAAAACCGCTGAGGCGCTGGATGGCCGCCATGCGTTTCAGTGGTTGGACGAAATATTCAGCAGCACACTCAAATTGAACTGCCGTCCGTCTTTTTCCGTCAGCACCGCCCCGTGATATTTTTCCGCCACCGCTTTAATATTGGAAAGTCCGGTTCCCGCCGGGGGCAGAGGTTCGTCCGAGCAGGTATTCTCAAAGGTCAGCAGATAGAAATCTCCCTGCTGCTTCCCGCTGATGCGGATAGCCTTAGCCCCATCGTCTGCGCGGCAGGCGGTAATGGCGTTGTCCAGGGCGTTGGCAAAGAGTATGCACAGGTCAAAATCATCAATTCCGCAGGGCTTGGGCAGAACCAGTGACACCTCCAAGTCGATCCCCTTCGTCGGTTCCAGCTTCTCGCCCAGCAGAATATCCACGATGGGATTTCCGGTCTGATAGGGAAAGGACAGGGCTTCCGAAACAGTTTCCAGCTTTTCCAGGTACTGCCTGCTTTCCTCCAACTTTCCGCCTTTGAGTAGGCCGTCCAATAGGGACAGATGGCTTTTGATGTCGTGCCGGAAGGCCTTCGTCCGTTCGTAGCGCGCCTGGGCTTCGGTGATGTAGATTTTCTGCGCCTGGGCCGCCTGTGTCAGAGATATCAGTTCCGCCTGAGCCTGAAAGCCCTTGCGGAGCTGACGGTAAGCATACAGGGTGCACAGCAGCGCCGCCAGCCCCATAACTTGCAGGAGCAGCAGCGTACTGTGCTTTCCGACTTCCTCCAGAGAGACGATGGGGGCAAAAAAACTGTAGGCGGTCTCGAGAATATATAATTCCGAAGCAAAGAAAAACAGTCCGGGAAACAGAAGAAGTCCGATATAGGGCGTGTGGCTGTCCTCCGTCCAAGCCAGAAACTTCAGTACAGCATAATAGCAGCCAATGCACAGCGCAAAGAAAAGAACCTGCGCCGCCAAAAGCAGCAGATACAACAGAGGACTTCCGATAAAGCGGGGAAAGAGCGCCGCCTCCACAGAGTTGATAATGCCAAGGGAGAGCTGGGAGATGTAGAAGGCCAGTACGGCAGCCAGCCAGGATACGGACGGTTGATTCCTCATCCAAAAACGGCTGACAGCATACAGTTCCAACACACACGCGGCAATGGAGAGTGTCCCGCTGAGGGAAAGCCTGACCGAGACAAACTGGAGCACAGTCAAAAGGAGGATGTAAGCGGCAAAGTGCAGCGGCTTCAGCTTTTTCCCAGTAAGGCGGCTGACGAAAAGAATGTGCATCACACCTTGCCCCAGGAGGCATATCCCGTCCAGAAACAGCGCGAAATAGTCCATGTCAGATTCCCCTTTCTCTCATGTGCCGCAAAAGAGCCTGGATCAGTTCCCGCTCCCGCAGCCGGGAGGCGGGAATGTGTTCCCCCTGGGACAGCGCCACCCGCCCGTTCTGACACCCGCGCACGTAGTCCAGATTGACCAGATAGCTCCGGTGGCACTTGAAAAAGCGTCCATCTACACGCCGCTCCAGGTTCTCCAGCTTGTCATAGTAGTCAATCACGGCCCCGCCGTTTTTGTGGAGATAGACCTTCCGGCCCAATACCTCGCAGTACACAATGTCCGAGAGCCGGATGACCTCACAGCCGGTCCCACGCTGGATCACAATGTCCTTAACCGTCCTATGTTCCAGTGAGCGGAGCAGCCGGTCCATTGTCTGACGGAAGCGGACGCGGTCAAAGGGCTTGAGCAGATAGTCAAACGCCTCCACCTGGAAGGAGTCAAAGACGTACTCCTTCAGAACCGTCACAAAGACCAGCAGGCCGCGGTCTCCCCGCTGGCGCAGCAGCCTGGCAGTCTCCATACCGTCCGGCTGCTCCATCTGGATGTCCAGGAAAATCACGTCAAAGCCGCCAGCCCTCTCCAGCAGGGCACGGCCGTTGGATAAGCTGGTGACGGAGTAGTCAGTGATGGAGTTTTCTTTCATATAGTCCGCGAGGTGGCCGGCAAGCTCTCGGGCCATCAGCGGTTCGTCATCGCAGATTGCAAAGGTTATCATGTTCACCACCACGCTTTTCTGTCAGTTTACCAGAGTAACAAAAGAGGGGCGGGAAAGCAACCCCGATGTAGTGAAATGCCGCAGATATGTCATGAAATGGTTTTCCATCTCAAGCTGTCCCAGCTTGAAATAGCTTGAGAACAGCTTTCTTTGGTAGAAAAGGAAAAGTCCATTTAAATATGATTGACACACTGAAAAACTTACCATATAATTTAAGCATCCCACGAGATTATGGAGGAGGATTACACTATGAAACAATTTTATGGCATGAGCCAGCGGGGTAATCTGGACGAGGCGCTCCAGGGCCTTTACTCGCCGCAGTTCATTATGCTTTTATCCAATAAGGATCAGTTTGACAGCCATGTGGCGGCGCTGGAAAAACGCTTCCCCGGCGTGCCCAGCATCGGCTGCATCGGGATGAGTTATCAGTTGGGTGTCGTGGAAAACGGTGTGGGAGTTATCGCATTTTCTGACGGGGTCAAGGCTGCCGCCAATGTGCTGGAGCAGGTATCCTCCATGCCGGTGAAATACATACAGCGGCTGGAAACGGATATGCAGGCTGTGGGGGGTTCCGAACGGGACACCGTGTGCATTGATTTCTGCGCCGGCAACGATGCCTGCGTCCTTACCACCCTCTATACCGCCCTTCACAAGCGGGGAATTTCCCTCATGGGCGGCACCGGAGACCAGGGGCGAGTTTCAGCCAATGGGCGCATCTATGAGGATGCAGTGGCCTACGGGTTGGTGCGCAATCAGAACGGACGGGTCAAAACCTACAAAGAGAATATTTACCACCAGTTGGGGAACTGCCGCTTTGTGGCCTCCAACACCGACCGGTCCAATTATATTCTGGGGGCGCTGAACGGAAAGAGCGCCAAGCAGGTCTATAAAGATATCCTCCATGTGACAGACGAGGAAATTCTCACCCGGACGTTCCAGAATCCGTTCGGCAAAATCAACGGGGACGATACTTGCATTATCTCCATCAAAGAGGTCAGCGGCAGCGCGTTGGCCTGCTTCCGTCAGGTCAACGATTCTGATGTGCTAATTCTGCTGGAGCTGGGGGACTATCGGGCCATTGTTCAGGACACCATTCGCCAGATTACCAGGGATTTTCCCCGGCGCTCAGCTGTTTTCTCAGTGAACTGTTTGTTCCGCTATAAGCTGTTTTCCGAGCACGGATATATGCAGAACTATCTGCGGGATATGGCGGCGCTGGGCAATCACGCCGGCTTTGTAGGCTATGGAGAGCACTATAACAACCGGTTTGTCAACCAGTCCATGACCTGCGTGGTCTTTGAGTGAAGGAGGGCTTATTTATGCTATTTCAGAAAAAAGACAGGCAGCCCAATCAGGCCCGGGAGGAAAAGAGTTTGTATCCTGTGCTGCACGTGGCGGGCAGCCTGAAGGAATATCAGCGGGAGCTGGTAAAGAAGGAAGTGGCCTCCCTGTGGGAGCTGAGCCAGGTGGGCGCATCTTTTTCCGATGTGCTGAGGGGAGGAGACCAGTTTCAGTTAAAGCTTCAGGGTATGGGGGAGTCCTTTTCCAGCATCAATGAGACGGCGGAGCAGTTCAGCCAAGTGCAGGATGAGATCAGCCAGTCGGTAGCTGAGGCCAGAGCGCAGATGGGGGAGCTGGATCAGGTCTCTACCCAGGTGCAGGAATCCTTTGGCGCCATGTCTGTCACCTTTGAACAGTTGGAGGCCGCCATTTGCAGCATCCAAAAATCTATGGGCAAAATTGTGTCCATTGCGGAGCAAACCAATATTCTGGCCATCAACGCCTCGATTGAGGCGGCCAGAGCCGGACAGGAGGGGCGCGGCTTCGCGGTGGTGGCGTCACAGGTCAAGAAACTGGCGGAGGAAATCAAGGAGTTGGCGGGCGAGGTGGATACCGGCGTCAATGAGGTGGAAAGCCGGGCCAACGGGCTGAGCGAAAGCATCGCCGGCGCCCAGGAAACCCTGGGGCAGAGCGCGGCTATCGTTGAGCAGACTGAGGGCAGCTTTGAGAAGATTACAGCAGCTTCGGCAGGTGCAGCCGCCGTGCAGAGCGGAATCGCCGGAGTGATTCAAACCGCCCAAGGGGAATTGCAGCTGCTGTGTCAGTTCTTTGACCAAATCAAGGGACAGTACCAACAGGTGGTCACCCATATTGACTCCGCCAGCCGTCTGGGTACCACTAAGAGCGCCATGTTTGAGGATATGGACAACATGATTTCTCAGATACCGCCCCTTGTCCATGACCTTGAAGGCGGAAACTGAATCCATAAAAATTGAGTAAAAAAGTTGGGCGTACCGTAGAAAGCGGCTACGCCCAACCTTTTTGCATTGATAGGCTTGTTATGACTGTGCGTTACCCCTCGTTTGGGGCCTGGAAAAATGGAACTGCGGTATCATCTTTTCTCATAAACAGCAGACCAAAGGAGCCTGGGCCACAGTTGCAGGCAATGGCTGAGGACGCTTTTTGCAGATAAACGCGTTCGAAGGGGCAGTACTGCTTCACCAGGTTTTGAATGTATTGCAGCTTTTCCGCTTCCATTCCGGAATACGTGATAAATAGGATACGCCGGTCAATATTCCTGGTGTCCTGAAGGGTTTTGCGAATATAGCTTTTGGCCATGCGGGAAAAGTTTCCGATCTCCATGGTGGCAACCACCATTTTGCTCTTTTTCAGCATGAGAACCGGGTGCAGCAATAGTGCATCGCACAAAAATTGGATTCGTTTAGATATCCGTCCGGACTGGCACATGATGTGGGTAGTGTTGATAATAAATGCGGAGGAAATAAAGCGCTCCATTCGCTTTACCGATGCTATGATATCCTCCTTTTTGGCGTGGTGTTCCGCCAGATGGGCTGCACACAGCACCGCCAAGCCCATGCTGCTGGATAAATGCCCGGAATCAATTACCGTGATATTTTCAAAAGACTTTGCCGCCTCAAAGGCGTTTTGATATCCCTCACTCACGTGCTGGGCCATGGCGATGTGAATCACATTTTGTGCTTCGGTCAGCTTTTCGGCGAAGAACTTTTCGTAATCCTCTACCTCAGGCGGGCTGGAATAACCTTTGCGCCCTTCGGAGATGTGGAACAGCAGCTCGTCCGTATTCAGTTCCTGCCCATCCAGAAAGCGCCCCTCATCCGTGCAGACGTAGTATGGGCACGTGGAGATGCCAAATTCATTTTTGAGGCTGTCCGGCAGGTCGCACACGCTGTCTGTGGTGATTATAATAGACCGCCGTTTTACCTTCTCAAAGACCAAGATATCCTTTTCGATGTCTGCCTGCCGGGCTTCCTCGTTCAGATGCACCAGCTCTTTGGGGAGAATGCTCAGCACCGCCGCCTCCAGCAGCGCTCCGCTCACCGGCTTAGCCAGATAGCCGCTAAAGCCTTCCTTACGGTAGAGAAGCTGGTTGTCACTGCCTGCATTGGCGGTGAGCGCCACTACGGGCGCTGTCTGGCACAGCCCGCCCGGCTGTACACGCAGCGCGTGGAGGCACTCAATTCCATCCATCTCCGGCATCATATGATCCATCAGGATGCAGTCATAATGATGGTTCTGAGTCAGCTTCAGGCATTCCGCGCCGCTGTGCGCCATATCAATTTGGATTTTTGTCTGCGCAAGCAGCTTGCTGACCACCATCAGATTCATATCATTGTCATCCACCACGAGGATGTGCGCATCCGGCGCCTCAAAGCTCTGACGGTACGGTTCGCCTTCACGGTTCCTCACCCGGGAGGCCAGCGTAAACGTCCCCAGCTCCTTCTCATCAACGATATCCTGATCCAGTGTAACGATAAACTTTGAGCCTTTGGTGTACACGCTGTTTACGCTGATCTCACCGCCCATTAGGTCTACCAGCTGCTTAACAATGCTCAGGCCCAGGCCGGTTCCCTCAATATGGCGGTTCTTTTCCTCATCTACTCGCCGAAACGCGTTAAAAATGTGGGGGATGTTTTCCTTTTTAACGCCCTGCCCGGTGTCCTCCACGGAATACCATACGCGCACCCGGTTTACGTCCTGACGCTCACAGCGCACAGACAGCGTGACCGAACCCTCGCTGGTATATTTCACCGCGTTGTTCAGCAGATTAATCAAAATCTGCTTGATGCGCACCTCATCCCCGCACAGCATACTGGGAATGGACGAATCCACCTGGAGTTTAAATTCCAGCCCCTTTTCCTTGGCCTTGATCCAGATCATGTTGACAATTTCTGAAAAAAGGGCTCCCGTCTCATAGGAGACGTTGACAATCTCCATTTTTCCAGACTTGATTTTGGAAATGTCCAAAATATCGTTAATCAACGTGAGCAGCAGTTTGCTGGCATCCTGGATATTCCTGGCGTTTTCTGCCACATCTTCGGGGTTATCTCCACGGAGGATGATCTCATTTAATCCGATGATTGTATTGATGGGAGTTCGGATTTCATGGCTCATGCTGGAAAAGAAATTGTTCTCCGCCTGATTGAGCTCCTCGATTTCCTTTTTCTGCTGCTGAGAAAGGGCATTTTCCTCCTCATACATCCGATTAAGAAACATGAGCAGCACACTGGTAAGCAGCCCCACCATGACCATGGAGAAGGCAGAATCAAAGAATGACCGCTGCGGAGTATTCAAGGACGCAAATTCCGGATAATAAAAGGCAATACCATAGCAGAGCAGTGTTTCCGCTGTGCACAGGACGAAAAACACGGCCATACGCCGACCCTGAAGGGTGATGCAGATGTAAATGAAGCAAAGCACAAACCATTCCGGCACTCCGCTGTAAAATCCGCCCGCAGAAAAAAAGGTAAAGGGGAACAGGATTAACTGCAATACCACAATGGCCGTAGCCCCCGCCTGGATGTTTTCCGTACGGATGCTGACCTTTACAATTATCGCTACAGCCACCAGGCTTATGGCCAGGAGCACATAATTCAAGACGTGCCTGCCCATGGGCAGGGTAAACACCAGCGCAATCATGAAGATCACGGTGACAATGCGGAACATACGCTCGCGCAGGCTGATTCTATGATCAGAGAGGATTTCAAACCATTTTTTAATCACGCACTCTCCACTCCCTTCAAACGGCGTCTCTCAAGCAGAGTGCCGAAACAAGCTATATATCGGCGATTTGTCCGCACAGCTTCTCATATGAGCGCAGCAGGGCGGAGTGATGCGACCGAATGAAGTCCACGTCTCCCTGCTTTCCTGCCAACTCCAACTCTTTGGCCTGGGCGGAAAGCTTTTCTGCGCCAATGGTCAGCGACGTGCTTTTCAGCGCGTGGACCTTTACCGCATAATCCGCCCAGTTGGCACTCTCGTACAGAGAGATGATCTCCGCCTTTTTCTCCTCGCTTTGTCCATGGAAAAGCCGCAGCATTTCCCGGTAGAAGTCCTCCTCGCCGCCGCAGTAGTTCAATCCCACCTCGGTGTTGATGCCAGCCTGAACAAGCCGGTCATAGGGGATGGCGCCCTCCTCCGGCACGGGCTCCGGCGAAACCTCTGCCTCGACGGCCTGGGTGCTCTGTGCCGGAGGAAGCTTTTCGCCCGGTTCCAGAGGGTGCACCTCCGGTGCATCCACTCCAGGCAGAGCCGATTCTGTAGGTTTTGCGGTATACTGAATACAGCTCTTGGGCAGTACCTTTCGCAGTACCCGCTCCAAAACGGTACGCTCAATGGGCTTTGGAACAAATTCTGTAAATCCTTCGCTGCGAAACATCTCCCGCGCACCGCTCACAGTATTCGCCGTCAGCGCAATAGCCGGCAGGTCCTGATACATCCCGCTGCGCAGTTCGCGAATCCTTTTCAGCGTTTCCACGCCGTCGAATCCAGGCATCATATGGTCCAGGAAAATGATGTCATAGGAGGTGCTGTCACACCGTGCGATTGCTTCCCGTCCACTTAGGCAGGTCTCCACCTGTATTCCGTAGCTTCCCAGAACACCCTTGGCCACAACGAGATTCATTTCCTCATCGTCCACCGCCAGCGCCCGGACACCCACACAGGTAAACGGCCTTCGTCCCGCTGCCTGCGCCTCCATGAAGCCGCGTTCTCCCATCTCGCCGTTGAGCAGGTTTGCCACGGAGAGGGCGGAAAACGGCTTGTGTATGATCAGCAGCCGGCTTTTGCTGTCCAAAGAAAACTCTTTTTCCGCAATGACAACAACTCGAAGCGTTTCCGTCAGTCTTTCGTAATACTCCGGGTTCTCCAGGTATTCCGACTGGGTAATAAATGCGTGGGTCAGCGTATGGTTGCGCTGCAACTTTAGAAATCCCTCGAAATTATGCGCCTGATAGCCCTGGATGCCGAGCCCTTCCACCAGATTTCGAATCAGCCCGTCATAGTATTCACGGACCTCGTCACAGCTATATTTTTCCGGCCTGAAATAGCACGCAATACACAGCTGGTCTGGGTGGTTGAGGGTAATGCACGCCCGTTCATCCGACACGCCCTGGGGGATGACGATGTGGGCGTGCAGGCCCTGCCGTCCCTTGCTGTCGAAATGGATGAAACCGCCCATAGCGTTGAGGAGGCCTCGGGCAATGGGCAGGCCTAAACCCAGCCCGCCCACCAGGCGGTTGGTTCCGGCGTCCGCTTGGTAAAACTCGTCGTACATCTGCACTAACTGAGAATCTGTCATGCCGATTCCAGTATCGCGGATATCTATGATTAAATTGATGCCATAACTTTCCCTTCGGCCCTCGACGCGGACGTTTATGCCGCCCTCCTCGGTGAATTTAATGGCGTTCTCCACTAAAATTTTGAGCACATGGGAAATTTTCTCTGCATCGCCCACCAGGACCGCAGGTATTTTTGGATTGATGTCAAACACCATCTCCAACTGCTGCCTGTTGCTCTGCAGCGCGGTCATGGTAATCACGTCGTTCAGCACGGAGGTGATCATGTAGTCCTCTTTGGCGGGGGTCAGCGTGCCCTCCACGATTTCCGTGTAGTCGAGCATATTATTGATCTGACTGGACAGGCGTTTTCCAGCCAGTTTTATGGATGCCATGTCCGCGCGAATCTCCGGGGAGAGCTCTTTCCCCAGCGCCACCTCGCTGATTCCAATTACCATATTAATGGGGGTGCGCAGCTCATGAGATACGTTCGACAAGAAAACGGCGCTCTGTTTCCCTGCCGTTTCCAGGTCCGCGAACGCTTTTTCATACCATGCGCGTTGCAGGTTTCGCCTTTTGATCCAGTACCGCGCCAGTATCGTTCCGCCAAAAACGACAACAACACCAAGCCCCAGACGCAATATGGCCTGGAGCCCCATGTCTTTTGAAATCGTATGGAGGATGAGGGCATGATAAAGTAGCTCTACCACGTACAAGCACTCTATCGTATGTAGCATCCACTTTTTGTTCAGCATGAACAGTGCCAAAATCAGAATACAGGCCACGGCGGACGCGTCAAACAGGCTGGTCTCATGTACGCTGAAGAAAAAGAATTCGACTAACAGCAGCCCTGCGCATAGGTTTTCGTAAAAGGCGTCTGAGCCAACCCGTGCAATATGCAGAAGCCACACGCTGAAGCAGCCTGCTATGGTGAGCGGAACCACCCAACTCTCCCACGCCATGGCGATGGTGATCAAGCTCAGCGTTACGCTGAATACTGTAACGATGACAGCCAGCAGCAGGTGCCTGCTTGTCTGTTCTTCCGCTCTCATGCCTTATCAAACTCCTGAGTGACCCGCTTCATCAGCTCCTGAGGCTGGAAGGGCTTCTTCAGATAGTTTACCGCACCCAGTTTGATGGCGTTGACCACGTCATCCTCTGACCCTGATGCCGTCAGAAAAATCACGGGCACCTCCATGGAGGACTCCTTCATGCGCTCAAAGGTCTCCATGCCGTTCATACCCGGCATCTCGATATCCAGCAGCACCAAATCCACCGTTTCGTACCGCAGCTTGTTCAGCGCTTCCATTCCTGAGGTGGCGAATAGTACGTCATACTCCTTTCCCAGAATCATTTTCGTTCTTACCAGGTTCATGGAGTCGTCGTCTACCACTAAAATACGTTTCCGCATAGGATTGCCTCCCTGTTTTGTTGCTGGCTGGGCATTTTTAAACCCTGCGAAATCATTTTAAATGAAGACAGCAAGAAAATCAAGTTTATATTTGTGATGAAGATAACATAATCAGGCCGGGAGGAAAAGCAATCTGCGGAGCCAATCAGACCGCTTGTGTCCGAAGGGTTTATATGGTAGATGACCTGCCTTGATTCGATACACGGAAGTGTTTAGGAGAATTGGTCTGCGCTTAAAAAGGAGCCACAGTGACTCTCATCACTGTGGCTCAAATGCTTCATGAGCTTATTCAGGAAAGGGAAATCAGCTCGTACTCTCGGGTGCCGATGCCCAGTTGGGCGGCGGCTTCCACAGTGTGGACGCCGTTGCGGGACTCGATGCGCTCAATGAGATCGGCCTTGCCGGGGTCGTTGGAGGCGTATACCAGGTCCAGACACGCCTGGTCCAGAGCCACAGGGTCCAGAGAGGCGAGTATGCCGATGTCGCCGATTTTGGGGTCGGCAGCTACGGCGCAGCAGTCGCAGTCCACGGACATATTTTTCATCACGTTGAGATAGGCAACCCTACCCTGGAAGCGGTCATGGATGGACCAGGCGGCGTCCGCCATGGATTCCAGAAAAGCATCGTGGTCGGCGTCCCAGAACTTGTCCATATCCCCCGCGCCGTGAATATATTGCTTGCCGCGGGAGGAGGCAATACCGATGGAGATATTTTTCAGCGCGCCGCCGAAGCCGCCCATGGGGTGGCCTTTGAAGTGGGAGAGCACCAGCAGGGAATCATAGTTGACCAGGTGAGCGCCCACAAAATTTTTCTTAATCTGTTTGCCGTTGGGGATGGGCAGCTCCAGATCGCTTTCCTCGTCCATGATGTCCACCGGGGCGGCGGCGGTCCAGCCGTGGAGATCCATGGTGTGCTTGTGGGCGCCGGTGGTGTTGCGTCCGCCGTCGTAGGCGGTGTTACACTCCACAATGGTGCCGCCCACCTTGTCGATTATGGGCTTCATAAAGTCAGGGCGCAGGAAGTTTTGGTTGCCCGGTTCGCCGGAGTGGAGCTTGACGGCCACCTTGCCGGGAAGCTGTACGCCCAAAGCGTCGTACAGGCGGAGCATGGCGGCAGGGGAGAGGTCGGTGGTGAAGTATACTTTGGAATTCATGGCAGAGCCTCCTGTGAATGAATTTTTTCCTTCGTGTACATTTTATAAAAGGATAGGCGGTCCGTCAAGAGGATTTTGCCGTCATGGGATTTCCAGCGCAAGCGAAAATTACCAACCGAGCGCTCGCATATAAAAACGCAGGCGGCTCAAACTATGCTCGGATTCCCGATCCGACAAGCAACAAACCAAGATTCAGAAAAGGAGAACAAGGATATGTCTAATACCAATAATTCCAATCGCCTGGTGGTTCCCGGCGCCCGTGAGGCCATGGACAAGTTCAAGATGGAGGCGGCCAATGAGGTCGGCGTCAACCTGAAGCAGGGCTATAACGGCGACCTGACCAGCAAGCAGGCCGGTTCCGTGGGCGGCCAGATGGTCAAGAAGATGATCGAGGCCTACGAGAACGGCCTGAAGTAAGCTTTTCCGATTTTTTCGGAACAATGCGCAGCAGGAGGGGAGCGGTCCTACGGGGCGGCTCCCCTCCTGCTTGCCGCCAAAGAGCAAAAAATTTTTTGACAAATTGCGTGTTTTCCCTTGACAGGCGCAAATAACATTATATAATTAAAATTGTGGTTAAATCACCCGATAGGAGGCCAACGTGAAACTTACAAAAAGCGAGCTGGAGGTCATGGAGACCTTGTGGCAGGCGGGACGCCCGCTGGCACGTTTCGAAATTCTGGAGTTGTCCATAAACCCAAGCTGGAGTCCAAGCACCATCCACATTTTGCTCAACGGCTTGCTGAAAAAGGAGGCGATACGGGAGGCAGGATTTGTTAAAAGGACCAAGACCTATGGGCGCTTGTACGAGGCCAATGTTTCCCGGGAGGAGTATTATTCCGACACGCTGTTCCGGGGGAAGGGCGTACAGTCCATTCCGGCGTTTGTTTCCATGCTGCTGCGGACCGATGATCTCACCATGGAAGTGGTGGACGAGCTGGAAAAGATGCTGGCTGAGCGGAAGAAAGAGCTGGAATCCGAGGAATGATCTCCGTTTTCTCTGTGTTCAACGCTCTGTGTGTCTACTGTGTCGTGATGGTTCTGATCATCGTATTACAGCGGCGCACGCCCCTCGTAAACAAGTACGGCGCATCCATTCTGCTGTTGATATTTGCCGCCGCTTCCCTTAGGTTAATCCTGCCGATTGAGATTCCGTTTGCTTTTGTAGTGGCTTGGCCTTGGGCTTTTCTGGGTTCGGTTTCCAGGTTCTTCAGCGCTCATCCAGGCGTTGTCAAAATGATGATAGCGGTCTGGGCCCTGGGCGCGGTTGTTGTGCTGGGGCGGGAGGTGCGGCTTTACTGCAACACCCGTAAGCAGTGCCGCGATTATGTGCTCGTGGAGGATGAGCGTGTTCAGAAAATCGCTCGGCGTTTTGGCGCGAATCTGCGGGTGCTGGTGTCGCCGGATGTAACGGTGGCTTTTGTGCTCAACGGGTTTCGCCCGACCATCTATTTCCCTGCGAATGAGATATCGGATCAGGAGATTGAGATGATGTTGGCCCACGAGGCACAGCACGTCCGCAATCACGATGCCTGGATCAAGCTGGCGTTCGTGTGCTTGCTTTCGGCGATGTGGTGGTTCATTCCGATGCATTTCTTTCGGAGAAACTTTGAGGACCTGTTGGAGATGCGGTGCGACACCAAGCTGATGGGCAGCATGAGCCGGGTGGATCGAAGCGCGTATATGCTCACCCTGACCAACGCGGGAAAGAAAGCGGTGGAGTACCGGGACGCGCTGGCTGCGGGCAAGTCCATGGCGGTGCAGAGCAAGTCTTCTCTGAAGCGCCGGATAGATTTCATGCAGGCTTACGAGAAGGAGCCACCGCGCATGAGTCCTGTGGCAGTGGCTGCGATTGTGGTGGTATTTCTGGCGTCCTATCTTGTGATTATTCAGCCGGGACTTTCGCCAGAAGTACAGGATTTTGACAATGATATTCGAGCTTCTTATAGCGAAGACTACGATGATCCTACGAATGGCGATAGAGCGAATAGTACATTTATTTGGAAAGACTCAAATGGCGGATATCAGTTATTTATCAATTACGAATTCAGCAGGTATCTGACGGAGGCGGAGGTTGCCTCCGAGGAGTACCAGAATGTTTATATTTTTGAGGAGGGATGTAACCAATGAAGAAACGAATGTTGACCTTGCTCATGGCTTCCCTGTGTGCATTGACCTTGGTTTCTTCCGCTCTTGCTCCTGTCATGGCTTCTCCCTATACTGGAGAGGAGACCAACATTGAGACCCGGGCGGAGCAGGTGCGCTGGTATTATCGGACTTATGACGGGGAGAAGCAGATGCGCCTGTGGTCGATTTCATACGGGGTGTGGAAGACGGATTGGATTCCAGTTCCTCCCGACTGGTCATTCCCGGAAAATTAAAAAGAGCTGGCGGCATTTCTTTCGAGATGCCGCCCTTTTTTTGTGAAAAAACGCTTGACAAAATTGAGATTTAAAAGTACAATAAACATACGAGTAATAATTTTATAAATATAAATATCAGTTGCCATTTGCCGTGGCTCCGGGCTGGGGATGGGTCGGGCCGTGCGGTAATCTCCGGGATAGGTTTGCTGAGAGACCTTTGACGCGGGAGAATATGGACAGGGCAGGCCAGACCTATTGCGGTAGGTCTGGCCTGCTTTTGCCGTAGGGAGGGCGTGCAGTGAGCACGGAAAGGATAGAACGGGTGAAAATACGTACTACGGTACGTGGAAAAGTCAACCCTTTTTGGATATGATTTGTCAAAAGGGGTCGAAAAAATGCCAGAGACAGTTGCGCTTGCCAATCGCGTAAAAGCATATCGCAAAAAGGAATCCAAAAATCAGCTTGATATGGCCTTCGATACCGGCTTGAGCATTGAGGAGATCAGCCTCATTGAGCGCGGGAAGACCGACCCAAAGCTCAGCACCCTGCAAAAGCTGGCGGCCTACATGGGGATCACGGTGTCCAGTCTGTTGGAGACCGAATATAAAGAGAGAGGATGACACAGGTGGATAAGCGGTTTGGAGAGGCGTGCGACCAGCTGTACCGGCTGGGGGTGACGGCAAATTACAAGGGCTGCCGCTATACGGCGTATGCCATAGCGCTGTGCGCCAAGGAGCCCGATATGCTGATGCTGGTGACGAAGAACCTCTACCCGGAGGTGGCGAGGCAGTACTGTACCACGTGGCAGGCGGTGGAGCGGAACATTCGGACGGTGATCGGGGTGGCTTGGAAGCGGAATCCCGTTTTGCTGGGAGAGATGGCGGGCAGCTTGTTGTGGACCAAGCCCTGCTCGGCTCAATTTCTCGCCATTGTGTCGGGGGACTTGCGGCGGAGCAGGGCCGGCTGAGCGCGGGATAGGGCCAGGTGGACGGAGAAGGGGGCGCGGAGCGCTGGGAAATCAATCCGATTTTCCATTGCGCTCCCGTTTTTTTTGTGGTACAATCTGTGGTACTTATACAGTCAAGCACTTCAAAAGGAGACTTTCATATGCGTTCCGATAACGTAAAAAAAGGCGTTCCAACGGCCCCTAACCGCTCCCTGTTCTACGCGCTGGGTTACACCAAGGAGGAGCTGGAGCGGCCCCTCATCGGCGTGGTGTGCTCCTATAACGAGATCGTCCCCGGCCACATGAACCTGGACAAAATTGCTGAGGCGGTGAAGGCGGGCGTCCGGGCGGCGGGGGGGACCCCCATCGAATTTCCGGCCATCGCCGTGTGCGACGGCATCGCCATGGGCCACGTGGGCATGAAGTACTCCCTGGTCACTCGGGACCTCATCGCCGACTCCACCGAGGCCATGGCCATGGCCCACCAGTTCGACGGGCTGGTGATGATTCCCAACTGTGACAAAAACGTCCCCGGTCTGCTCATGGCGGCGGCGCGGGTGAACGTCCCCACCATTTTCTGCTCCGGCGGACCTATGCTGGCCGGGCGGCTGCGCGACGGCCGGCGCACCTGCCTGTCCCATATGTTTGAGGCCGTGGGGGGCTACTACGCCGGCAAGCTGGACGAGGACGGGGTGGAGGAGTATGTGAACAATGCCTGCCCCACCTGCGGTTCCTGCTCGGGGATGTATACCGCCAACTCCATGAACTGTCTCACCGAGGCCATCGGCATGGGCCTTGCGGGCAACGGCACCATTCCCGCCGTGTGGTCCGCCCGGCTGCGCCTGGCCAAGCACGCCGGGATGCAGATTATGGAGCTGGTGAAAAAGGACATCAAGCCCCGGGACATCATGACCGAGGCCGCCTTCCACAACGCGGAGACGGTGGACATGGCCCTGGGCTGTTCCACCAACACCATGCTCCACCTGCCCGCCATCGCCCATGAGTGCGGCATCGAGCTGGATTTGGACAGAGCCAACGAGATTTCCGGCAAAACCCCCAACCTGTGCCATCTGGCCCCCGCCGGCGACACCTATATGGAGGACCTGGAGGGCGCGGGGGGCGTCCACGCGGTCATGGCGGAGCTGAACAAGGCCGGCCTGCTGGACACCTCTGTGCTCACCTGCACCGGCAAAACGTTGGGGGAGAACCTGGAGGGCGTGGTCAACCGGAATCCGGAGCTCATCCGGCCCATCGACAATCCCTACTCTCCCGACGGCGGCATCGCCGTGCTCAAGGGCAGCCTGGCCCCCGAGGGCTGCGTGGTGAAGCGCTCCGCCGTGGCGGATGAGATGATGCGCCACCAGGGCCCTGCCCGGGTGTTCAACTGCGAGGAGGAGGCCATCGAGGCCATTTACGCCGGAAAAATTCACGCGGGCGACGTGGTGGTGATTCGCTACGAGGGCCCCAAGGGCGGCCCTGGTATGCGGGAGATGCTCAACCCCACCTCCGCCATCTGCGGTATGGGGCTGGGGGAGAGCGTAGCGCTCGTCACCGACGGGCGTTTCTCCGGCGCCACCCGGGGCGCGGCCATCGGCCACGTCTGTCCTGAGGCCGCTCAAGGCGGTCCCATCGCCTTGGTGGAGGAGGGGGACCAAATCTCCGTTGACATACCCGCCTGCAAAATTGAGCTGCTGGTGGATGAGGCTGTGCTGGCCCAGCGCCGAGCCGCCTGGGTGTGTCCGGAGCCGAAGATCAAAACGGGCTACCTGGCCCGGTATGCCAAGCTGGTCGCCTCCGCCGCCCGCGGGGCGGTGCTGGAGTGAGCTGAGACATTCCCGCAGAAGCGGCCCAATCCGCCGCCTCTGCGGGAATGCACCGCGCTTTACGACTTTTTAAGGAATCGAGCTGATTGCTTTGAATATCATCATCGCTGGGGCCGGTAAAGTGGGAGCCACTGTGGCGGAGCATCTGTCGGATGAGGGCCACAGCGTCACGATTGTGGATATCTCGGACAGTACGCTGGAGCGGCTGTCCAACCAGCTGGATGTGATGTGCCTGAAGGGGAATTGTGCTTCGCGGGATCTTTTGATGGAGGCCGGGGCGCGGGAGTGCGAGGTGCTCATCGCCGCCACCGGCTCTGATGAGATCAATCTGCTGTGCTGCCACTGCGCCCACCGCATCGGCGTGCCCTACACTGTGGCCCGGGTGCGCAGCGCCGAGTATGCCAGCGATCTGGACTCTTTGAAGCGGGATTTGGGGATCACCCTGCTCATCAACCCGGAGCTGGCTGCGGCGGTGGAAATCTCCCGGCTGCTGCGCTTTCCCTCCGCCGCCAATATCGACACATTTGCCCGTGGTCAGGTGGAGCTGATCTCCTTTCACATTCAGGAGGCTGACTTTTTAGCTGGGCACTCCTTGGCCTCCCTGTCGTCCAAAATCCAGGACCTGCCCGTGCTGTTCTGCGCGGTGGAGCGGGGGAGCGAGGTGTTTATCCCCAACGGCAACACCGTGTTGGCCAAGGACGACCGGGTCTATATGGCGGGCACCCCCAACGGCGTCCACCAGTTTTTCAAGCTGCTGGGCCGGCACAGCCACCGCATCCGCAACGTGTTCATCATCGGCGGCGGGCGCATCGCCTTCTACCTGCTCATTCAGTTAGAGCGGCTGGGCATGAGCTGTAAGGTGGTGGACAAAAGTGAGATGCGCTGCCGCCAGCTGGCGGAGGATTTCCCTCACAGCCTCATCATCCACGGCGACGGCACCGACCCTGAGCTGCTCACCGAGGAGCGCATGGCTGCCAGCGACGCCTTTATCGCCCTCACCGACCGGGACGAGGACAACCTCATCATCTCCCTCTATGCCCACCAGGCTGGAGTGCCTAAGGTGGTGGCCAAGTCCAACCGGCAGAACTACACCTCCATCGCCCACTCCGCCGGGGTGGAGTCGGTGGTGTCCCCCAAGCTCACCACGGCGGGGCAGATTCTCCGGCTGATTCGGGGCCTGCAAAACTCCAAGGGCAGCGCCATGACCGCTCTGTACCGAATTGCGGAGGGGCGGGCGGAGGCCATGGAGTTCGTGGTGGCTCCCACCACCCAGAACCTGGGCATTCCCTTGAAGGATTTGAAGCTGCGCCGCGGTATCCTCATTGCCGTTATTGTCCGGGGGACGAAGGTCATCATCCCAGAGGGCTCCACCACCCTGGAGAGCGGCGACAATGTGATCGTGGTGGCTCGGGACAGCGGCATTCTGGACCTGAACGACATTTATGCCGACTCCTTTGGTGCGGGGGGCTGAGCGCCATGAATTTTAAACTGGTTGCGCGCATCACCGGCTTCTCCCTGCTGATCGAGGCGGGAGCCATGCTGATTCCCCTGGCGGTGTCCCTCCTCTACGGGGAGAACCCGATTCCCTTTTTGTGCTCCATCTTGATTATCCTGGCCGCTGCCTGCGTCCCGGTATTCCTTTTTCATCCCAAAAAGGATTTTTTCGCCCGGGAGGGTTTTTTTACCGTGGGCCTGATCTGGGTTCTGTTCGGGGTGTTTGGGGCGCTGCCATTTTGGTTTTCTCGGCAGTTCGGCCCCTATGTGGACTGTTTTTTTGAGACCATCTCCGGCTTCACCACCACCGGCGCCACCATCCTAACCGCCATTGAGGGGCTGCCCATGGGACTTTTGTTCTGGCGCTCCTTCACCCACTGGCTGGGGGGGATGGGGGTGCTGATCCTCACCGCCGCCCTGCTGCCCTTTTTGGGCATCAGCTCCAACTTTCTGATCCGGGCGGAGAGCCCCGGTCCGGTAAAGAGCAAGCTGGTGCCCCGGGCCTCGCAGTCCTCCAAAATTTTATACACCATCTATCTGGCGCTCACCGTGCTGGAGGCGCTGTGCCTGCGCGTGGCGGGGCTGAACTGGTACGACTCCGTCACCCATGCCATGTCCACAGCCGGAACCGGCGGTTTTTCCAATATGAACGCGTCCGTAGGCTCTTTCGGCAACCCGACGGTGGAGATCATCATCACCGTCTTCATGCTGCTGTTTTCGGTGAATTTCGCGGTATACTTTTTGGTCCTCACGGGTAAGGCAAAGCAGGCCATGAAAAGCGATGAGCTGCGGTTTTTCCTGATTATGGTGGCGGTCTCCACCGTGGCCATCGCCTGGAACATCCGGGATATCTACCACGGCGTAGGGGAGTGCGTGCGGTACGCCGCCTTTCAGGTGGCGTCCATCGTGTCCACCACCGGCTTTTCGTCCGCCAACTACGAGCTGTGGCCTGAGTTCTCCAAGGTGCTGTTGGTAGTGCTCACCTTCATCGGCGCCTGTGCCGGTTCCACCGGCGGCGGCATCAAGTGTAGCCGGATTTTGATTCTGATCCGCTCCGCCCGGCGGGAGGTTCGCTCCATCATCCATCCCCGAGCCGTGTCCGTGGTCCGCTTAGACGGCGCGCCTCTGTCGGAAGCTACGCTCCACACCACCCAGTGCTATTTCATCATCAACCTGTTTCTGGTGTTTGGCATGGCCATCGTAGTGGGGCTGGACAATTTCTCCTTTGGCACTACTCTGACCGCCGTCATCACCTGCATCAGCAACGTGGGACCGGGCTTGGAAATGGTGGGGCCGGCGGGGAATTTCGCCGCCTTTTCGGTGCTGAGCAAGCTGGTGCTGTCTTTTCTAATGGTGCTGGGCCGGTTGGAGATGTTCCCCATACTTGTTCTGTTCAGCCGCAGCGCGTGGAAGCGGTCTTGAGCAAATTGTTAAAAAAATATCATGCGCCTTTTCATCTTTTAGGTGAAAAGGCGCATTTTTATCTTGCAAACCTTCTAAAAATTATGTAAAATAGTAAACAGAAATAAGAGGCCTTGCCGCGCAGCCAGGGGGCCGACAGAGAGGAGCAATGCCGTTTTGGGTACGCAGCATTTATTTTGGCTGGGATTAGCCGCAGGGGGTCTGGCCCTGCTGTTTGCCGTTGTCCAGGCCCGTCGGGTTCTGTCCTTTTCCGAGGGCAGCGATGCCATGAAGAAAATTGCCTCCGCCATTCGGGAGGGGGCCAACGCCTATCTGCGCCATCAGTATGCCACCGTGTTTAAAGTGTTCCTGGTGGTGTTCGCTGTGCTGCTTCTGCTGTGCGTATTCCGGCAGCTGGACAACTGGTTCATCCCCTTCGCCTTCCTCACCGGTGGAGTGTACTCAGCTTTGGCGGGCTTTGTGGGCATGAAGGTGGCCACCTCCGCCAACGCCCGCACTGCCCAGGCCGCGTCGGAGAGCTTGAACCGGGGGCTGAACGTGGCCTTTTCCGCCGGGTCTGTCATGGGCTTCACAGTGGTGGGGCTGGGCCTGCTGGACGTGTCCATCTGGTTCCACATTCTGAAGTACATCGCAGGGTACGACGCCCCCCAGATCGCCCAGACCATGGTGATGTTCGGCATGGGCGCGTCCTTCATGGCCCTGTTCGCCCGGGTGGGCGGCGGCATTTTCACCAAGGCGGCCGACGTGGGCGCGGACCTGGTGGGCAAGGTGGAGGCGGGCATACCCGAGGACGACCCCCGCAACCCCGCCACCATCGCCGATAACGTGGGCGACAACGTGGGCGACGTGGCGGGCATGGGGGCGGACCTGTACGAGTCCTACGTGGGGTCCATCCTGGCTACCTTCGCCCTGGGGGTGGCGGCCTATTCCGGCGCTGGCAAGGCGTGGGAGGCCATGCTGCTGCCCATTCTGCTGGCGGCGGTAGGCATCGTGTGCTCCATCCTGGGCTCCTATCTCATCAAGACCAAGGAGGGAGCCTCCCAGCGGGAGCTGCTGGGCACGCTCCGCAAGGGCACCTATACCGCCGCTGTTTTGGCCGCCATCGCCGCCGCCCCGCTGACCTATTTCCTGCTGGGCAGCTGGGGGATATATATCGCCATCCTGTGCGGCCTCATCGGTGGTTGCGCCATTGGCTACTTCACCGAGTACTACACCTCCGACACCTATAAGCCCACCCAGGGTCTGGCCGACGCCACCGAGACGGGGGCCGCCACTACCATCATCGGCGGGCTTTCTCTGGGAATGCTGTCCACCATCGCCCCCATTCTCATTGTGGGCGTGGCGGTGATTGTGTCCTTCATCGCCGCGGGCGGCTCGCTTGCCACCGCCGCCGACCACTATGCCTCCAGCTTCTCCCGGGGGCTGTATGGCATCGGCATTGCCGCAGTGGGGATGCTGTCCACCCTGGGCATTACCCTGGCCACCGATGCCTACGGCCCCGTGGCGGACAACGCCGGCGGCATCGCAGAGATGTCCGGCATGGGCGAGGAGGTGCGGGAGCGCACCGATGCCCTGGATTCCCTGGGCAATACCACTGCCGCCACTGGTAAGGGGTTCGCCATCGGCTCTGCCGCTCTCACTGCCCTGGCTCTGTTGGTGAGCTATGTGGACATCGTCACCGCTAAGACGGAGGCCATCGACCTGTCGCTGACCAACCCTGCTGTGCTGGTGGGGCTGTTCCTGGGAGCTATGCTCACCTTTGTGTTCGCTGCCTTCACCATGAGCGCGGTGCAGCGGGCGGCCCAGTCCATTGTGGTGGAGGTGCGCCGCCAGTTCCGGGAGATCACCGGAATCATGGACGGCTCCGCCGACCCGGACTATGCCTCCTGTGTGGCCCTGTGCACCAAGGGGGCTCTGCGGGAGATGGTGAAGCCCTCTTTGCTGGCCATCATCGTGCCCATCGTCACCGGCCTGATTTTAGGCGTGGAAGGGGTTGTGGGTCTGCTGGGCGGGGTGTCCGTCACCGGCTTCGCCGTGGCGGTGTTCATGTCCAACGCGGGCGGCGCCTGGGACAACGCGAAAAAGTACATTGAATCCGGGCACCATGGAGGCAAGGGCTCGGAGTGCCACAAGGCC
>CAJULM010000004.1 GCA_910587285.1 uncultured Oscillospiraceae bacterium
TGGGTGTCCGCAAGTGGACGGGCAACGACGGCAAGGAGCGGGAGAGCAACGAGATCACGGAGTTCTACGACCCGGAGAGTGCGCCGGAAGTCAAGCCTCCCGCGGCCCAGGGCTCCGACCAGCAGTGGGCTGAATTGCCCCAGGGGACCCCCACCCCCTGGAGCTCGGGGAGCTTCTAAGTGGAGCTGAGGCCCTATCAACAGGAGGCCCGGGAGGCTGTAAAAAGCGACTGGGCCTCCGGGTTCCTCAGAACGCTCCTGGTATTGCCGACCGGCTGCGGAAAAACCATTGTTTTCTCAAAGATCGTTGAGGACATGGTGCGCTCCGGCCGCCGGTGCCTGATTCTGGCCCATCGTGGGGAGCTGCTGGATCAGGCCGCCGATAAGCTGCTCCAGGCCACGGGCCTGCGCTGCTCTGTGGAGAAAGCCGAGGAAACGTGCCTGGACAGCTGGTACCGGGTGACTGTTGGCTCTATTCAAAGCCTTATGAGGGAGAAACGGCTGGGCCAGTTCCCGGCTGACTATTTCGACGTGATTGTGGTGGACGAGGCCCACCATGCCCTGTCTGACGGCTATCAGCGGGTGCTTACCTATTTCGAGGAGGCCCGGGTGCTGGGCGTCACCGCCACCCCCGACCGTGGGGATATGCGGAACCTGGGCCAGTATTTCGAGCACCTGGCCTATGAGTACACCTTGCCCAGGGCAATCAAGGACGGATACCTCTGCCCGATCAAGGCCGTCACCATTCCCCTGACCCTTGACCTCTCCCATGTGGGAGTACAGGCGGGGGACTTCAAAAACTCCGACATTGACACGGCCCTTGACCCCTACTTACACCAGATCGCCGAGGAAATGCGTACCTACTGTGAGAACCGCAAGACGGTGGTATTCCTGCCCCTGGTACGCACTTCTCAAAAGTTTTGCCGCCTGCTCAATGCCCAGGGGTTCCGGGCGGCAGAGGTCAACGGCAACAGCCAAGACCGGGCGGAAGTCCTCAAGGCCTTTGACGAGGGGAAGTATAACGTCCTGTGTAACTCCATGCTGCTGACCGAGGGCTGGGACTGCCCCAGTGTGGATTGCGTGGTGGTGCTGCGGCCCACTAAGGTGCGCAGCCTGTATAGCCAGATGGTGGGACGTGGTACCCGCCTATTTCCCGGCAAAGAAGACCTGTTGCTCCTGGACTTCCTGTGGCATACCGAGCGCCATGAGCTGTGCCACCCCGCCAACCTGATTTGTGAATCGGACGAGGTTGCCCGGAAGATGACCGAGAACATCGAGGCAGCCGGATGCCCGGTTGACATTGAGGAGGCCGAGAAAAAGGCCAGCGAGGACGTTGTGGCCCAGCGGGAGGAGTCCCTGGCAAAGCAGCTGGCCGAAATGCGCAGTCGTAAGCGTAAGCTGGTGGATCCCCTGCAATTTGAAATGTCCATCCAGGCGGCAGACCTGTCCAGCTATGTCCCCTCCTTCGGATGGGAGATGGGGCCGCCCAGCGACCAACAGCGGGCCACCCTGGAAAAGCTGGGCATTTTCCCGGACGAGATCGAAACCGCCGGCAAGGCGACGCTGCTCCTGGATCGGCTGGCGAAGCGCCGGGTGGAGGGACTGACGACCCCGAAACAAATTCGGTTCCTGGAGGGCAAAGGGTTCCAGCATGTAGGCCAGTGGCAATTTGATACGGCAAAGCACCTGATTGACCGGATTGCCGCCAATGGCTGGAGGGTACCCGGAAACATTAACCCGTCTGAGTATGTAGGAGTGTAAGCGTAATGGAAAACACCCTTGATCTGCTGGAGGCGCTGGAGCACATTGACCCGGCGGGCCTCTCATATCAGGATTGGGTCGCCGTGGGCATGGGGCTGAAGGAGGCGGGATACCCCGCCTCTGCCTGGGAGGATTGGAGCCGCCGGGACGGCAAGCGGTATCATCCGGGGGAGTGCCTGCGCAAATGGGAGAGCTTCACCGGGAATGCGGAGCCGGTCACTGGCGGCACGGTCGTCAAGATGGCCATGGACATGGGCTGGCGGCCTGCGCCCTCTCAGCCCGGCCATGAATTAAGCTGGGACGATGAAATCAACGCCAAGGACGAGCAGGTAATCGTCAATCCGGCCTGGTTGGAATCCAAGGAGATACAGGAGCCCCCCGACAGCAAATGGCACCCGGCCCATGACCTGATTGAATACCTCGGCACCCTCTTTTCCCCGGACGATTATGTGGGCTATGTCACAGAGACATTCGAGGCGGAGGACGGGGAGCGCAAGCCCACCAGGGGGAACTACGACCGCACGGCGGGCCAGCTGATCGAGGCGCTAAAGAAGTGCGGGGATGACCTGGGGGCCGTCCTGGGGGACTACGACCCCGGCACCGGGGCCTGGATACGATTTAACCCCCTGGACGGCAAGGGCGTAAAGAATGACAACGTGACCGCCTTTCGGTTTGCCCTGATTGAATCGGACAGTATGGACCTGGGGGAGCAGAACGCACTCATCCGGGAATTGGAGTTGCCTGTGGCCTGCCTGGTGTACTCGGGCGGCAAGAGCCTCCACGCCATTGTCCGCATTGATGCCGCCTCTTATGAGGAGTACCGTACCCGTGTTGACTACCTGTATTCCGTCTGTGAAAAGAACGGGATGAAGGTTGACAAGCAGAACCGCAACCCCTCCCGGTTATCCCGTCTGCCCGGCGCCAAGCGGAACAATCACAAACAATTCCTGGTGGACACCAATATTGGCAAGGCCTCTTGGAGCGAGTGGCGGGAGTGGATCGAGAGCGTCAGCGACGACCTGCCAGACCCGGAAAATATGGCCTCTGCCTGGGACAACCTGCCCCAGCTGGCCCCGCCTCTGATTGAGGGTGTTCTGCGTCAGGGACACAAGCTGCTCCTGGCCGGGCCGAGTAAAGCTGGTAAGTCCTATGCCCTCATTGAGCTGTGCTGCTCTATCGCCGAGGGACGGCCGTGGCTGGGCTTTTCCTGCGCTCAGGGGCGTGTCCTGTACGTCAACCTGGAGTTGGATAGGGCCTCCTGCCTACACCGTTTTCGGGACGTGTACGAGGCCCTGGGATACCCCCCGCAACACCTGGGGAGCATTGACGTCTGGAACCTCCGTGGCCGCTCCATCCCCATGGATAAGCTGGCACCCAAGCTGATACGCCGGGCCATGAAAAAGAACTATATCGCAATCGTCATTGACCCGATTTACAAGGTCATCACTGGCGACGAGAACAGCGCCGACCAGATGGCGAAATTCTGCAATCAGTTTGACAAGGTATGTACCGAGCTGGGCTGTGCGGTCATCTACTGCCACCATCACAGCAAGGGCAGCCAAGGGAGCAAGCGGAGCATGGATCGGGCCAGCGGTTCGGGGGTGTTCGCCCGTGACCCTGACGCCCTCCTAGACCTCATTGAATTGCCGATAGGCGAGGATCTGCGTAAGCAGGAGATCAACAACGCCGTGGGCCGGGCCTGTACGGCGGCCCTCCAGGCGGCGGGGAAATTGGATGAAGTCAGCCAGGATGATTTGTGCAGTGAGAAGGCCGCTCTGGCCGCCGTAGAGGCCGTTTTAGGGCCGCAGGGGTACAGGGACACTATGACCGCCGTGGAGGCCGCTAAAAAGGCCGCAGAAGCCCGTACAGGGTGGCGTATTGATGGGACACTCAGAGAGTTTCCGAAATTCCCCCCGGTCAACCTGTGGTTTGACTTTCCCGTTCACCGCAACGACGAGAGTGGCGTCCTGGCCGACATTGACCCGGAGGGAAATGTACCAGCATATCAAAGGGGACGAGAAGTCAGGAAAAAGCAGGCCGAGAAACAGCGAAAAACCAAACAGCACAAGTACAGTATCGCTATTGAGAGTTTTAGATTCTCCCATGATGATATTTACCCCACTGTGAAGGAACTTTTCGAGGAAATCAAGCAGAGTGCCGAGGCTGCTGGTGAAGAATATCCGGCAGAAAAAACGGTGCGAAATTCCCTAAAGAGTGTCGGTTATATCATAGATAAAAACTCAGGGAGGATTTGCCCGGCACCCGAAAAAGACTGATTGCGGGAACATTCCCGCCACCCGAAATAAAGCCGGGCGGGCGTTTGCCCGTTACCTAAAAATCAGGTGACGGGCGGGAACATTCCCGCCACCCTTTATACTACGTATAAACCCTACGTCGGGCAAGCCCTCTGTACGGGCACCCACCCTTAACGTGTGGGGGGCATAGCTCCCCCCACACTCGGGAGGGGATGCCCGCCCAGTACATCCGCGAAGAAAAAAGGAGCAGGTAGAATGACAGACAAACAATTTGAGGCATTGATGGGGAAGATGGATCAGCTCATTGGCGCAGTAAACGACGTTGGTGAATCGTTGGCAGAACTGGCCGCTGACCTCACCTGCGACAACAAGGATGACAGCTATCGGCTGCCTGAGTTGCTGTTTACCATGACGAGGTTGCTCAAAGATGCGCATTGAGTTTTTCATGCCGATGATCCCGCCCACCGCCACGCACCAGGAAAAGAAATGGCGGGTTGTGAAGGGCAAGCCGGTAAGCTACGATCCCCCGGAAGTGGTGGCGGCCCGGTCAAAACTGACGGACCATCTGGCCGGGCATAGGCCGGAGCAGCGCATGAGGGGGGCCGTGCGGCTGTTGGTGAAGTGGTGCTTCCCCAGGGGAGAGCATGAAGACGGCGAGTACCGAACCACCAAGCCCGACACGGATAATCTGAACAAGCTGCTGAAGGACTGCATGACCGCTGTTGGGTTCTGGAAGGACGACGCGCAGGTGGCCTCGGAAATCTGCGAGAAGTTTTGGGCCGAGGTACCGGGGATATATGTCTGCGCTGAGGAAATCAAGTGATAGGCAAATTGCCAACCGATTACGAATTTGGAGGTTATCGAAATGACAGCAAAAGAGTTAGCAATCGAATTGAATGGCCGGGATACCGGCGAGGAAATGGAATGGGGAGAGGCACAAGACGCAAGGGCTGCTGGCCTGGTTGTGGTGTACGGCTACTCCGACGATAATGTGGAGCTCTGCGGGGCAATCAATGACGAGGTCGGGGCCTACAACGGCACGACCGTCTACCTCACCCCTGACGGCGTCCTCCAGGAGCCGGACTGCGGCCAGGATGATTGCCCGTACTTTGCCCGGGAACGGGAAAAGGCCAAGACCATCAAGGCCGTGTGGCATGACAAGGGAGGCCCCTGCTGGACGTTCGAGACGGACATCCCGCATGAGACGTTCACCGTCATGGAGGACGGGGAGCCGTTCTGCGTGGGGATCGTGTTCAGCATGGTGGATTTGGGGGTGACGGCATGAACCTCAAACCGTGCCCCTTCTGTGGCTCGCATGACGTAGCTATCATGCGGGAAGGCAAGAGCGATAAGAACGCCGCCTATCGGGCGGTGTGCCGCAAGTGCAAGACCAGAGGCCCGAAGTTTTGGGTGCAGCCCTGGCATGACACCAAGTTTGTTGCCCAGGGACAGGCAGGGGCGGCCTGGAATAAGCGGCCGGGGAGGTAGCAATGAGAAAAGCAATAGCAATCGATTTTGACGGGTGCCTTTGCGCCAATGCCTACCCGGAGATCGGGGAACCGAACTGGCCCGTTATCAGACGAGCCCAAGCGGAGCAGCGAGCGGGGGCTGGCCTGATTCTCTGGACTTGCCGAGAGGATCAGCTTCTCCAGGAGGCCGTGGCCGCCTGTGAGGGTTGGGGCTTGACCTTTGACGCTGTGAACGAAAGCCTCCCCGACTGGATTGAGGCTTTCAAGAATCGGCCCCGGAAGGTTGGTGCATCGGAATATTGGGACGACAAAGCGGCGCGGATTCCTGTGGTACATCAGTTTTTTGTTGGGGGCCCTGGTGATGACTCCATTGAACTGATTGAGGCATTTCCTAACGAAGATGCAGCATTAAAACCGTGCCCATTTTGCGGGAGTACCCATGTAGTTTATGAGAGATACAATAGCGTGGTCGGAGAAAGATGGCGTTGTTGGTGTGCTGACTGCATCGCCGGCATTGACCCCGGCTATGCCCAAAGCTGGGGGACGGTTCGGGATATGTGGAATCGGAGGACTATGCCGCCTAACCCGCCCCTTACTCTGGATGAGCTGCGGGAGATGGGAGGGAAATCCTATTGGCATGTTGGACTGCAAGAGGACAGCCCGCCGCCGCACTGGAATGTTCTTGACCCGTTCTATGCACAGCATATCGAGGATTATGGATACGGGAAGCGTTGGCTGGCGTATCGTTATGAACTGGAGGGAGGTGGAAGTTGTGGATAAACCCCGTAAAACATGTGATACCTGCGAGCATAGCTGCTATCCACCCACGAGTATGAAACCTGTCTATGGGTTGGGCGGCATGATGCTCGTATGTTGTAAGCCCCGCAAGCGCAGGAAAAATATGATTATGGTTGCGCCGGAGTACAAATGCCGGGATTGGACGCAAAAGCAGTCGGAGGAGGGGACGACATGAACCCTTGGTATTTGGTTATTGCCTTGTGCCTCGTGGATGGTTTTTTGTGTCACCAGCTGATGAAAGCATGGGACAAGGATGATGCCCCGAGAGATCCCCGGAGCCGTTTCGAGCGGCTCAAGGCGTGCCGGACCCCCACGGACATGGTACTGTTGCTGAATGGGAATGAGCGGCGGTTTTGTCCGAAAGCATACGGCGCCAAGCCGGACGAATGCGAGGAATCCTGTGGACGGTGCATTGTTCAATGGCTAGAGGAGGCAAGTCAATGATGTGGTTTATGGATCATCCGTGGATGACGTTTATCCTTGCGTTTATAGCCCTGCTGGTGGTTGAAGAATCGGTGTCAAATATCTGCAAAGCAGTTATGGAGATATGGCACACCAAAGAACGCATGAAGGCTATGGAGGCGAAGACCGAGCATGAACTGGAAACGCGAAGCAGCTGACAAACTGAAAAACTATGAGGCCCACAAGCAAGCTCTGGAATGCCTGCCCAAAGAGATCAAGCGGTTGGAGAGCGCCTATACTGGCATTCGTAGCGCCACTACCGACGGCACGCCTGTTTCTGGCGGCGGCAACACTCGGGAGGACTCCATGCTTTCCAACATTGTTCACCGGGACGAGTTGAAGCGGCGGCTGAAGGAGGCCCGTTTGTGGGTGGCCCAGGTCGATAAGGCCTTGGCCGTCCTGGATGACGAGGAAAGGCTTGTTTTGGACCGGTTTTACATCCATCGGGCAAAGGGGGCTGTCGAGGCTCTGTGCGAGAGCCTGAGCCTGGAGAAAAGTGCCGTCTATGACAGGCGGGACAAGGCTTTGCGGCATTTCACCCTGGCCCTTTATGGGGTCACTGAGACGGAGTAAAAAAGTCCGGAAAAAAACCGGGCGATTTTTCCGAAAGACCGTGCTACAATGGTAGGGTGTAAAATCCTAACTAAGCCGGGCGGCCCCCTCCAACCGAGGGGGTCGTCAATATTTTCGGGAGGAGGTTTTTCGGCCCCCATGTTTCTCCTTTGCATGGGCGGTATGGTTCGGGCTGGCAGCGGTCGCCAACGAGGCCAGCGGCGGACACAACATGAAAAGGAGCAGCGACATGGAAATCAGAAGGGTACCAGTAAGCAAGCTGAATCCGGCCGCCTATAACCCCCGGAAAGACCTTCAGCCGGGAGACGCCGAGTATCAAAAGCTGGCCCGATCCCTGGATAAGTTTGGCTGTGTTGAGCCTGTGGTCTGGAATGAGCGTACCGGCAATGTCGTGGGCGGCCACCAGCGGTTAAAAATCCTGCTGGCCGCCGGGGAGACGGAGCTGGATGTCAGTGTGGTCAATCTCTCCGATGCGGACGAGAAAGCCCTTAATATCGCCCTCAACAAGATTGCGGGTGAGTGGGACACGGCGGCGCTGACTGAATTGCTCCAGGAGCTTTCGGCGGACTCCAGCATTGATGAAACCCTGACGGGCTTTGACCGGGGAGAGCTTGATAACCTCCTGGCCGACCTGGAGGGGCGGGCGCAAGGACTGGAACCGGCTGGCGTGGATCCGTATGTAGACGGTTTCTTTGAGAGCGGAGTGCAGACGAAAGAGCCGGCAGAACCGGAGCCCCCGGCAGGCGGGGAGAAGGCCCAGGGGGCCGACAGCTGGAATGTCACTGTATGCGGGCTTTCTTCGGAGAGCCTGGAAACGCTGACGGCCTATCTGGAGGACGAGGGCTTTACCTACCGCACGGAGCAGATCGGCGGTGCGGCATGAGGCGGTATGTACTCTGCGCCGTGGCTGTGGAGGGCTTTCACTGCTGGCCGGGAGCACCGGCGGGCAGCCTGGAGTATCTGCGGCATAGGCACCGGCACATTTTCGAGGTCCGCATGAAATTCCAGGTCAGGGACAATGACCGGGAAATCGAAATCAACCAGAGGCAGAACGAAATCACCCGCTATCTCCTGGGCCGGTATGGCAACGGGGACGGCGCTTGTGAGTTTGGCAATCTGGCCTGTGAGCATATCGCGGAGGAGTTGCTGGAACAATTCGGAGCGTCGGCCTGTACGGTGCTGGAGGATGGTTTCGGGGGTGCCGAGATTGTTCGATAGCAACATCAAGGTTCACTTTGCCGGCAGTGACGGGGAGGAGATTTTCTATGCCGCCCTGTGTGCCGCAAAGACCCGGTACCGCCTGTATTCCTGCTACAAGTATATTGTGAATAAGTCGCCTGACGCAGATTTCAGATTGCCGGCGAATCATGTTATCAAGGTGCAGGATCGGGAGAACCGCCACGTCATCCAGGACAGCGGCCTCTTTACCCTGATGTTCGGCAAGGGCAAGGACCAGCGGCAGACCCGGGAAACCTTGACCCAATGGCAAGACAAGCTGATTGCCTTTGTGGAGCAGAACGGGATCACGGCCACTTGTGTTGAAATCGACTGTCAGAAAGTCCTCGGTGTAGAGGATGCCTGGTATTTTCGGGAGCGTATGCGGCGCCGGTTGAAGAACCCGCAGATTAACGTCTTTCACTTTGAGGACGGAAAGCGGGGCCTCGACCGGCTGATTGATTTTAGCAGCTATATTGCAATCAGCGTCCCGGAGCTGAGGATCATCAAGCCTAAGACTTTTCGGGAGGATACCCGGTACCTGACGCACTATATCAAGAACCGCAAGCCGGAGATTGATATTCACCTCCTGGGCTGTACCGACGTGAAGATGATTGCTCAAAATCGGTTTTGCACCTCGGCGGATAGCACCTCCTGGTTGGCTGGCGTGAAATTCGGATACTTCGATGATGGAACGCAAAAGGCCCATATCCGGCACTTTAAGCGGGAGATCTTCGAGAGGCGGCAGGCGGAGGTAAAGGCGGTCATAGACAGCAGGGGCGTTCCGCTCCGGGCCAAGACCCTTGACTACTGTACCAATGCCAGCATCTGCGCTACCATCTGCAAACGAAAATATGAGCGGGCGGCAGGCCCGCAGGAATAGGGGATTTTACAACATGAAGAAAAATGACCGTAATTTGTTTATCCTGGTGACGCTGTTTGTCATCAGTATTGTTATTGCTAACGTGACCGGGGCCAGGACGATCACCACGGGACTGTCCCTGGGGAGTATCCCACTGGCCTTGAGCGGCGGCGCCATCACCTATGCCGTGACGTTCCTCTGTACCGACATTATCGGCGAGATATGGGGAAAGGAAACGGCCAAGGGCGTTGTCAAGTACGGCTTTATCGGGCAGGTGTTCGCTACCGCCTGCATTATGATTACCGGGGCATTCCCGGCCACTGATCCGGTGATGGACACGGCGTATCAGACGCTGCTGGGCCAGAACTGGATTTTTGTTATTGGTAGCCTGAGCGCCTACCTGGTTTCGCAGACCTGGGACGTGCTGGTATTTCATTTCATCCGGGGCCGGTATGTGAAGCGGCACGGGAGCACCAAGGGCGGGCGTTGGCTCTGGAATAATGGCTCGACACTGACGAGCCAGATTTGGGACACGGTTATCTATGCGACAATCAGTTTCGGCCTGGGCCTGGGCTGGTTGTTCACGGCAGAGGGGCGTATGCAGCTGATTGGCATTATCATTGGACAATACCTGCTGAAAGCTGGGCTTGCTCTGCTGGATACCCCGTTTTTCTATTTCTTCACCCGGAACGCTGACAAGCGATAGGCCCTAAACCCCTAGACGTAAGGAGAGGAGGAAATGCCGAATAAGAGAACCGAACAGCCGTGGGAGCGGCAAAAGGGTGAAAGCGCCCAGGCGTTTGAGGCATTTTTCCTCTACCTGGAAATGGGGGCTGACAGGAGTATCCGGGCGGTGGCCCAAGAGTGTACCAAAAGTGTATCTTTAATCCGGCGCTGGAGTAGCACCTATCATTGGGTGGAGCGGTGCCGGGCCTGGGACAATCACATCCAGTATGAGGCCAAGAAGGCCGCCATTACGGAAGTCCGAAATATGACCAAGCGGCATGTCACTATGGCCCAGCAAATTCAGAATGCGGCTATGCGGGCGCTGAAGGAGCTGGGCAGTGACATGGTTAACCCGAAAAACTTTGCCGCCATTGTGAAGCTCGCCACCGAGCTGGAGCGGCAGAACCTGGAGGCCCAGGTGACAGCGGCCTCCGAGGAAATCAGCAGTACACAGGACGATGGGCCGAGCACCCTGGCCGACGCCATCAATGAAGCCTGGAGGAGAAGGAGCGAGGAGAATGAGCCTTGACCCTGCGGCCATCTGCTACTATGCGGATCATCCTGTGGAATTTGTGGAGGACATTATCAGGGCCAAGCCAGACGCCAGACAGCGGGATATGTTGCGGAGCGTGGCCGACAACCCGCTTACCAGCGTGCGGAGCGGTCACGGCGTGGGCAAGTCTGCTGTGGAAAGTTGGCTGGTGATATGGTTCCTCTCCACCCGGCCCTATCCAAAGGTACCGTGTACCGCCCCCACGAAACACCAGCTTTACGACATCCTGTGGGCGGAGATTAGCAAGTGGCTCCGCAATAACCCGGTGCTGGAGAAGGACATCATCTGGACGCAAGAAAAGGTGTTCATGCGGGGGTACCGGGAGGAATGGTTTGCTGTGGCCCGAACGGCCAGCAAGCCGGACGCATTACAGGGCTTTCACGCTGACCATGTGCTTTATATCATCGACGAGGCCAGCGGCGTTGACGACAAGGTGTTTGAGCCTATCCTGGGCGCTCTCACCACAGAGGGCTCCCGCCTGTTTATGGCCGGGAACCCCACAAAGCTGACCGGCTTTTTCTTCGACAGCCACCACAAGAACCGGGCGCAGTACAGTACCCTCCATATTGACGGGCGGGAGAGCAGCCGGGTTGATACGGCATTTATCCAGAAAATCGTTGAGATGTTCGGCGAGGACAGCGACGTGTTCCGGGTGCGTGTGGCCGGGGACTTCCCCAAAAGCCTCCCGGACAGCTTCATTCCTATGGAGTGGGCGGAGCAGGCCAGCGGCCCCGTGCATATCCCGGAGGCCCCCCGGCGCATTGACATTGGCGTGGACGTGGCCCGGTACGGGGATGACAGTTCCGTGGTTTGCCCCGTCTACGACAAGGCCCAGCAGGGCGAGCCGGATATTTACCACCACAACAACATCACCGAGCTTTCGGGGCATGTGGTGGTGCTGATAAAGCAGCAGGCCCGGAAATACCTCGGTGCGGAGATCCACGTCAAGGTTGACTGCGACGGAATGGGCGTCGGCGTGTACGACATTCTCCAGGAGCAGCAGGAGGCCATTACTGAAGAAATCAACAAGGAGTGGGAGGCCGCCGGTATTGAGGCCCCGTTTGTGCTGGAGCTGTACGAATGTCATTTCGGTGGCGAGGGCGGCACGATAGGGGACGTAGGCGACGACCCGATAGAGTACGAAAACAGCACCGGCCTCATGTGGGGGTCGGTGCGTCTTGCCCTTTATGAGAAGCGGCTGAAGCTGTGGGAGAACGACCAGCAGATCAGTCAGCTTTCCAACCGGAAGTACATCGTAAACAGCAAGGGGAAGATTGAGCTGGAGCGTAAAGAGGCTATGAAAAAGCGCGGCCTCCATTCCCCGGATATGGCGGACGCTCTGGCCCTTGCTATGTATGAGCCGAGGCGCTATACATGGTCGTTCGAGTAAACATGAAGGAGGTGGCGAGGCATGGGCATTTTTGACCGCTTTCTTGGCGGCAGGCGGCGGGACGTTGCGAGGAACTACATGGGCGGCAATACAAGTGTAATGCTCCCCCGGTACACGACCCCGCCCGAGCGCAATACGCAAGAATGGTTCCGAATGTTCGGGCAAAATCCCCGGATGGCCGTTGTGGATCGTATTGCGTCCGACCTGTCCACCTGTGCCGGTAAGTTGTTCCAAGTTGACCCCAGGACGGGGGAGGAGGCCGAAATCCTGGAACATCCGTTTTTGGATTTTATGGCCCATCCCAATCCGCTCTACGAAATGACCCCGGCGGCCTGCTGGCGGCTCCTGCAAATTTACCTGGAGCTGAAGGGCGAGGGTTATTTTCTGTATGAGTTTGACGCCCTGGGCCGCCCGGTCGAGCTATGGCCGCTCCCGTCTAACTGGGTACAGGAAACCCCGTATATCGGCCACCCCTTCTATGAGATCAGGACAACGGGCGGCCTGGTTCGGCAGATCCCCGTGGATGACGTTTTCTGCATGAAGGACCTAAACCCGCTTGACCCGTACCGCCGTGGCCTGGGGATTGCGGAGGCCCTGGCCGACGAGATCGAGATTGACGAATATGCCGCTAAATTCCAAAAGCGGTTTTTCTTCAATGACGCCACGCCCACCACCATCATCACCATGCCCGGCTCCAAGCCTGACCAGCGGCGGCGGTTCCGGGAGGAATGGCGCGAGCAGTTCCAGGGGCCGCATAACAGTCACGGCGTGGCCACGGTTGACGGGGAGATCACCGTCAATAAGCTGGCAGAGAATATGCGTGACATGGACATGGTGCAAGGCCGGGAGTTTATTCGTAACGCTGTCCTGGAGCATTTCGGTGTCCCCCGTGAAATCATGGGTATCACCGAGAGCAGCAACCGGGCCACCAGCGAGGCGGCGCAGTACATCTATGCACAGAACGTCATCATGCCCCGGCTCCGCAAGCGGCAGGACGCTATCAACCTCCAGATTCTCCCCTTTTTTGGGAAGGGCCTTGTCTGGCGGTTTGATGATGTTGTCCCCCGTTCCCAGGAGTTTGACAAGGCGAAAGGCATTGACGGGTGGAATGCCGGCTTGCTGACCAAGGACGAGGCTCGGGAGCTGCTGGGCATGGAGCCTTGCGCGGAGGGCGGCGACATCTACAAGGTGACGATTTCGGATGTGTTTGTCCATGGGGATGAAGACCCGGCAGAAGTCACCTCCGCCCTAATGAGCGGCACGGGCGATATGAACTTTGACATGGGCATGGGTGAAGACCCGGACGATCCCCCGGATGATGAAATCACGATTGAGGACGGGGCCAAGGGCGGTCCCGGCGCCCAGGAGTACAAAGTCCGCCCCTCCGACGTGGCCCGGCTGATGGAGGCCGCCCAGCGTGCGCAAGGGGCCAAGTTTGAAGTCGCCACGATGAAGTATTTCCGCAAACAGCGGGAGGCGCTGGCGCACAGCCTGGGAGGACAGGGCAAAGCCGACTGGAGCGTGTGGGATTCCATTCTCCCCTATATCGGGGAGGGCCACACGGCAGACCCGGAGGCATGGGCCGCTCTTGGTGAGGCCGCCCAGCAGGAGCTTGTCGGCGGGTTCGTTGCGGGGCTGCTCAACTGGCCCTCGGAGCAAGCCACCCTGGAAAGCGTGTTTAAGCCCTTGTGGAAACAGACCTATGATGCCGGTACGTCTGTTGCCAAAAACGTGTATGCCGTCCGGGGGGTTGAGCGGCCGGAGCTTATCAGTCCCGCCAAGCTCCGGGGCGGCCAGCGTGTTACCAAAGTCACGCAGACCACCAAGGACAATATCCGGGACATTGTAACCCGGTGCATCGAGCAGGGCACCAGCCGGGAGGATATGGCCGCCGAGATTTTGCAGGAGTATGAAATCGACTGTAAATCCAGAGCCCGGCTGATTGCAGACCAGGAAACAGCAATGTGCCTGGAGCAAGGCCATTTCGACATGATGAAGGCCAGCGGCGCCAAGTGGAAGGTGTGGCACCACAGGGCGCAGAAGAACCCCAGGGACGGGCGCAACAAAGGGCCTAATCACGTTGCGATGGAGGGCGAACGGGTACCCATTGATGGAGTGTTCAGCAACGGCCTCCGTTTCCCGTGTGACCCCACAGGCCCGGCAAAGGAAACAATCAAATGCCGGTGCTATTTGACATACGAGCGATAGGAGGCGGTGTGCAAATGAAATTCACACAGGATGATGCGGCAAAGGCCCTGAAAGCCCTTGGGATTGATTTTACCGCAGAGAACTTCACTTTGAATGACCTTGTGGCCGGGATGAATGCGGAGGCCCGGCACGGGACGGCGGCCAAGGAGGCCGACGTGACCCACGACGACCCCACAATGACGGCGAAACTCGCAATCAACAATCTGCGGGTGTCGCCGTCTTACTATTCCCAGCGCGTGGGGAGAAGCGCCTGGGAACGCTCCTTGATGAAGGGTGTGCAGCACAGAGGCCGGAAGACCGAGCAGAAAACCATTGAATTCGAGTTGGAGGACTACAACGAGGCCGAGGGCATTTTCACCGGCTATGGCGCTGTGTTCTCCAACATCGACAGCGGCGGGGACATCATCGAGCCGGGCGCTTTCACGAAGACAATCGCCGAGAGCGCGGATCGAGTAAAGATCCTTTCGGGCCACAACGAAAGCCTGTTGCCCATTGGCAAGCCGCTGGAGCTGAGGGAGGACGCAAAGGGCCTGTACCTGAAGGCCAAAATCAGCGACACCGCCCTCGGCAGGGACGTAAAGACCCTGATTGGTGATGGTGTGCTGTGTGAGCTCTCCATCGGCTATGACCCCATTGTGTTTGACTACGACGAGGAGGGTATTCGCCACCTCCGGGAAGTCAAATTGTGGGAGATTAGCGTTGTCACCTGGGCAATGAACGAGGAGGCCACGATCACCGGCTTTAAGACCAGTGATCTGACTGCCCAGCTGGAGGCCCGGCTGAAAGCGGAGTTGCAGACGGACGCAGCCGACATTAAGGCCGGCCGCAAAATCAGCGCCTCCCGCATGAAGTCGCTGAAGGACGCCAGCACGTCCATGAAAACGGCGGTCAAGCTCCTGGATGCCATTATCCGGGAGGCCGAGGGTGACGGCAAGGGGGCGACCCCAGCGCAGGCGGCGAAAAGGGCCATTCCCAGGGGCCGGGCCGCAAAGCAGACTAAAAAGACCGTAGAAATTTTATTCTGAAATGGAGGAAAACATTATGGCAAACCGCAAAACCAGAAGGAAAGGCCCTGCGGCCGCTCCCGCCGCCGGTAAGTCCATGAAGATGGGCACCGACGAGCTGAAGGACATCATCAAGTCCGCCGTCAAGGAGGCGATGGGCGACGAGGAGTCCACCGAGGACACCCCCCTGGAGGGCGTGACTGCGGGGGACGTGCTGGCCGTGGTGGAGCAGGCTATCGCCGCCGCCGACGAGAAGCGCAAGGCCCGGAAGGATGCCGGGGAGGAGGTCGGCGACCTGACTTCCGATGAAGTGATCGAGGAGGCCGCCGCCCTGTTGGCCGAGATGGCCCCCGCCGATGACCTGGACGATCCCGAGGGCGAGGGTAAGGAGGATGACCCCGAGGACGAGGCAAAGGGCGAGGATGAAGACGAGAAGGAGGGCGAGGAGGAGGACGAGGCCAAGCGCCGCAAGGCTGCTCCCGGCCAGCGGAGCCGTAAGGCCGCCGTTTCCCGGCCTGCTCCCACTCAGCGCAAGTATGCCGACGTCTTCCTGAACGGCGGCGCTCGCAACGGCGCCCGCAGGCAGCAGAAGACCATCCCGCCCATGGTGCAGCTGGCCCGTGCTATCAAGTGCCTGGACGTGTTCGGGCGGCAGGATCCCGAGCGGGCCGCCTTCTACGCCCGGAAGCACTACGATGACGCCGCTATGGAACGGGAGTTCAAGGCCCTGTCCGCCACCAGCCCTGTCAACGGCGGGTTCCTGATCCCCGAGGTCTACACCGACGACATCATCGAGTTGCTTTACAACAAGACCGTTATCAAAGAGCTGGGAGCCCGCACCATCCCCCTGGAGACGGGCAACCTCAACATCCCTCGGATGACGTCCGGCGCTCGTGCCCGGTGGGGCGGTGAGGCTCGGAAGATCCAGACCACGCAGCCCTCTTTCGGCAACCTGCGCCTGTCTGCCCACCGGCTGGAGGCCATTGTGCCGCAGACCCGGGAGCTTATCATGTCCACCAAGTATAGCGCCGATGAGATTTTCGCCGCCGACCTGTCCCGGCGTATGCAGCTGGGCCTTGACTGGGGCGGCCTGTACGGTAAGGGCGGCGAGTTCCAGCCCACGGGCATTGCCAACACCAAGGGTGTTGAGGTGATTGACGCCTCCAAGATGGATGCCCAGTATGCCGACAGCTCCGGGCGGCTGACCGCTGATTTCCCCGTCTACATCAAGGCCCTGGTTATGAGCAAGAACGTGGACGACCAGGCCCTGGGCTGGGCGTTCAACAGCTTCCTGGAAGGCTACCTGATGAACCTGAAGACCACCACCGGCGATTATCTGTACCGGGACGAGATGAACGGTAGGAAGTTCCTGGGCCTGCCCTACGCCACCACCAACCAGATTCCCACCAGCAAGGACGGTCTGACCGACCTGTTCTTCGGCAACTGGACGGATATGCTCATCGGCGACCAGATGGGCCTTGAGACGTTCACCACCCTGGAGGGTAGCTGGACCGATGAGGACGGGGTGCAGCACAACGCCTTCGAGGAAAACCTCACCGGCACTCGCGCCCTCATGTACGATGACATCGGCGTCCGCCATGTCGAGAGCTTTGTCTATATCAAGAACATCAAGGCGTTCTAAGAAGGAGGAGCCAACATGAAAAGAGCACTTTTCGACACCGTGACCATCCTGCCCTTCGAGAGTGGCAGCATCTTTGACCACATGGGCTATGAGAGCGCGGTGCTGGCGGTCACCGTGGCCGCCAGCGGCAAGGCGACGGTCAAGGTGGAGCACTGCGATACCGCTGATGGCACCTTTGCCGCCGTTCCCGATAGCCGGCTGTTCGTGGATAACCCCACGGATAAGGACGGCAACGCCGTCATCACCAACGAGGCCGCCGCCGAGGCGGTGGGCAACCTGGACATTGACCTGATTGGCTGCAAGCAGTTTGTCAAGGTCACGGTCACGGGCGGCACAGCGGGGGCGCTGGCCCTGGGCGATGCCACCGACCATCCCGTAGGGGATGTGGCTGTCACTGCTCCCAAGTCTCAGGATGGCGGCGGTGACACCTGATGGCGAGGATGTTTAAGCCCGTAACCCCTGGCCCGTCCAACAACAAGAAGACTGAGCCCAAAGAGCAGAAGGGCGGCAACCAGGGCGAGGGCGCGGAGAAGGCCCCTAAAACGGGCCAGAAGGGCCGTCAGGGCTGAATAGTGCTGGGGGACGGGTGAGGCCCGTCCCCCGCCGTATACGAAACGGGAGGGGCCAAAATGGGCCGAAGAATGAAACGGGCCGCAAGTCCGGCCTTGCGTGACAATGCTTTGACAACCCTGGAGGCGGTCAAGGTTGCAATCGGGATTGATCTGGCCGAGGAGGACGCCCAGCGGGACGCCGCCCTGGTTCAGCTTATCAATGCCGCCTCCGCATGGCTTGAGAGCAAGCTGGGCCGCAAGCTGGGCAGACAAACCTACACCGAGAACAAGGCGGCTCCCGGTACCCAGAGGCTTACGCTGGAGCAGTACCCGATTATCAGCATTACCTCTGTCACCGATACCTTGTCGGGGGCGGCGGTGGATGGGTTTGACTTCTCTGACGAGGGAGAGATTGGTGTTGTGTTCCGGGAAAACGGCTGGACGTACCGGGGCCATATCGGGGGGCTGTCCTATGACTTCATTGCTCCCCGGCGCTATCTCCAGATAGTCTATACTGCCGGCTATGTTCTGCCAAAGGACGCGACAGCGGATGAACCCGCCACGCTCCCCGCAGACCTGGAGGCCATTGTCTGGAACATGGTGGCCCAGCAGTGGGCGATTGCCGAGAATGACGCCGCCGGGCTGTCCGCTTTCTCCATTTCCGACGTGAGTTGGACGTTCGATAAGAACATCAGCCAGACATGGCAGGATGTTATTTCCCTATACAGGCGGTGGTGAGATATGCGGATTTTGAAGGACACCGTTCGCCCGGAGCTGGCCCGTATCAAGCGGGAGCTGGAGGCCCTTAAAGGCCTGTCGGTTCATATCGGCATTATGGGCGATTCTGAAAATGACCTGCTGATGATTGCCCGTGTCCATGAGTACGGGGCCACCATCAACGCCAAGAACGTCAAGCACCTTGCAATCCCCCTGACGGACGAGGCCAAGGGAGCCAAGAGTCCCCGCCAGTTTGATGACCTGCGCTTTATTCCGGTTTCCCCCGGCTATGGCTTTTTGGTTCGGGACAAGAAACCCCACAAAAAGCCGGATAAGGCCCGCCAGCCTGCCCAGCACAAGGCCAAGACGCAGCGCACGGGCGGTAAGAAGGATCCCCGGCCCAATGAGGACTACGAGTGGATGTATATGCTTGTGGAGAGCGTCACCATCCCGGAGCGCAGTTTCATCCGTACCAGCTACGATACCGGCAAGAGTACGCTGGAGGATATTTGCAAGGATGCCGTGGACGGCATTATCCGCCATCAGTGGACGGCGGAGCAGGCTATGGACTTTGTTGGGAAGTGGGCCCTGGAAATGACACGGGGCTACTTCAATACCAAGCTGACCCCGCCGAAGTCCGCCACAACACAGCTGACAAGCACGCAGTATCAGCCCCTTTTTGATACTGGGCGGCTGTTTCGCAGTATCGTTTATCGGGTGGAAGGAGGCGGGGGAGCATGAGGGCATGGAGAGGACCGAAGCTGCCTAAAAATCTGCTGCATGATATGTACGAAGTGCATACCGAGGGCGGAGGCTACGACAAGGACAACGGCGGCCAATGGAAACCCGGCGCCACTGTTGAAACGAAATTCCAGGGCGTGGTTATGCCGCTGAACAACGAGGATTTGCAGTACGTTGACAGCGGCACATACACCCTCAATTCGCAAAAGGTCTATACCAACGGCTATCAGCTGAAGGTCGGGGCCGAGTTCCGGGACGGCTATGATGGGCAGGTCTACACGGTCAAGCAGGAGTTGACCCACGGCCCCATTCACAGTATGAAACGGTACATGGTGGAGCGGAAGGGGGCGAGCAATCCGAAATGACTTTCGTTGAAGTCAGGAACAAGTTGATTGCCCACCTGTGGGAGTACCTGGGATGCCCGGTCGTTCTCTCGAACCAGGTACAGCCGGAGGCAGAAATGCCGTTCGGCATTTACACCGTGACGGCCCCTTATGTTTCAGACGGCGGCCTGGGCGACATTACCGAGAAGGAAGTCGAGGGCGGGATGGAGGTTACTCGGATGGAAATGCCCTCCGCCACGTTCTCTTTCACCTTTTGCAGCCAAGACCGTACCGGCCCGGAGGGTAAACCCATTTCCGGGGCGGACGAGGCGGAACCCCTGGCCTCCAGGGCGGCAGGCTATTTCCTTCATGCGGGATATGATGATTTCCTGCGGCTGGGGATTGCCGTCGTGGAGGTGGGCCAGACCCAAGATAGGACGGTGCTGCTCGTAGACGAGGCGGCCCGGAGGGTGGGCTTTGATGTGCGTATCAGGTACACCCGGCAGGACACCCGGCTTGTGTCCACCGTTGAGGAAACCCGAATTATTCAAAATCAGAAAAGGAGTGAGCGAGCATGAAAGACATCCAGGTTTATACCGCGCTGGATGCCAAGGTAAAGCCGGCGGAGCGGCTGGACATCCTCGTGTTGTCCACCGAGGGTAAAGCGGATATGCAGACCTTCAATGACCTGGAGCTTCTGAAGGAGGCTTACCAGGGCAAGAAGGTTGCAGCCCTGGTGGACCGGATGTTTAACCAGGATCACACGCTGGCCGACACGCTGATTCGCCGTGTGCGAATGGTGGGCATTGAGAACCCGCAGAACGAGGGCGGCAAGGCCAGCACGATTGCCGTTACCTTCTCCGGCCTCAGCACGTCGGAGGAACTGGAAGCGCAGACCACCTACTATGCCAAGCTGGGCGGCAAGGTGGTGGTGCCCATCACCACCGGGGAGGCGGCCCCCGAGGACGAGGCCGAGTTTGCGGCCCTGTTCGCTGGCAAGACCTTTACCGAGGACGAGGTCAGTTTCACCGCTGCGGTGGACGGCGCCGTTGTGACCTTCACCAGCGACACCCGCACGGCGATCTCCGGCTACACGGAGGACATTGGCCTCTACAAAGACGCTGACTGTTTCGTTGACCTGAAGCTGAAGGGCGGCACCGTGACCGTTACCGTTGGCAAGGGGGATACCACGAAAGCGGAGAACCTTGTGGCGGCCATTGAGGCCCTGCGGGACATCAACGATGACTGGTACATCATCCTAACGGACGTAACGGACGAGGACTGCGTAACGGCCCTGTGTCAGTGGGCGGAGGGTACCGAACCCACCGAGGCGGCGCTGGGCGCTGGCGTGGAGGATCACCGAAAGTTCTATTTCGGTCAGACCAACAACAAGAAGTATGTCAACAAGTACGGACGCAGCGCCGTGATCTACTCGGACAGCCCGACGAAGGAGTGGGCGGACGCCGCCTGGCTGGGCTGTGTCGGTCCGTTCTGGCCGGAGAGCGTCACATGGAAGTGGAAGGTGCCGGACGGGATTGCCGTGGCGGATCTCCGGGACAGCGAGCGGGATACCCTGGAGGAGAATTTCGTCAACTTTATGACGGCAGAGTATAAGCACGAGTACGTCAAGAATGGCATTTGCGGCGATGGGAATTTCATTGATAACGTGATGGGGGCCGACTACATCACCTATCAGATGCGGGAAAACCTCTATGAGATTTTCCTGGCAAACCCCAAAATCGGCTACACCGACGCCGGTTTTTCCATTGTCGCCGGCGGTGTATATGCGGCCCTCAACCGGGCGGTTGAGCTGCATATTATCGCCCTTGACCCGGACGATGGGACGGGGGTTTACACCGTCACCATCCCCAAGAGGGCAGACGCTACGGACGAGCAGGCCCGGAACCGTATCATGCCCAACGTGGAATGGGAGGCCCAGCTGGAGGGCGCTGTCCATGGCGTGAAGGTGCGGGGCACGCTGCGGGTCACGCTGAACGGCTAAGAAAGGAGGGCTTTTGAATTATGGCTAACGATATTGAGATTGCCAGCTATGACCCCAAAAAGGTCAATGTGAACATCAACGGCAAGATTATCACGGGGTTCTCCCCGGATGGGGTTATCAATGTTGTGCGCAACGAGGACATTGTGACCCCCACTGTGGGCACCAAGGGCGATGTTACCTACAACGAGAACGCCAACGAGAGCGGGCAGGTGACGCTCCACCTCCTGGGCTCCAGCTCCAGCCTCCCCTTCCTGCGTTCCCTGGCGGTCAAACGGAAGGAGATTCGCCTGACCATCACTGATGCCAACGACGCCGGGGCGGTGCAGTTTGCGGAGGAGCGTTGCCGCATTATTAAACCGCCCGATTTGGCAAAGGCCAAGGAGATCGGCTCCACCGACATCAACATCTTTGTGCCCACGCTCAATTACCGCTGATGGGCGGTAGGAAAAACTGGCCGAACAGGCCAAAATCATTATCTGAAAGGGGCTATCGAAAGTTTATGGCAAAGCAGAAAGAGGTCACCGTCAATGGGCAGAAGTTCACCCTCCAGAGCGTTTCCCCCTCCTGGTACTACGACTTCAACGACGAGTGCGGCAACACCGGGGGCAAGCGCAAATCCGCCAAGTACATGGACGGCATGTTCCGCAACTGCGTGATCGCTCCCGCCGAGGTGAAGGCCGAGGGTATGGCCTACTTTGACGAGAAGGAAGACCTGTCCACGGCGGAGAAACTGATTAGCGCTATCGAGCAGTTTCTTCGAAGCTGAAAAATCCCTGGAGGCAGCCCATAGGAGAGCCGTGGCGAAAAAACGCTTTTGGTGCATGGTCTGGTCTGGCAATGGAGTGACCTACACCGAATTGATGCAGATGGATCTAGCGGAGTATTCCGAATGCTGCGAGGCTAAACGCCTATGGTTCTCCGAGTGGAAACCGAAAAAGCAGCCGTCCCCATAAACCGGGGCGGCTGCTTTCATTTTCAAGCGGCAAATTCGTAACCGATTGGGAATTTGAGCCGAGGAGGTGGTGACATGGCAGACGCACGGGAGCTCCAGTACGGTATTGATTTTGATACCGGCGAGGCTGGTAATTCGATAGACAAGCTAAACCAGGCGATTGAGGGCATGGAGGCCCTTCTAGGCTCCGCTGAGGCTGGCGTGCAGCGATTTGGGGCCGGGGCTGTTTCCGCCTGTAATATGGGCCAGCAGGGGGCGCGTGACTTTACTGCGGGCCTTGATTTGGCCGAGGATGCCATAGTCAACGCCGGGGAGGCCGCCGGCGAGTTTGGGCGGCAGACAGACGAGGCGGCGGAGGGTGCCCGCCAGTTTGGGGCGGGGGCCTCCGGGGCCGGAGATACCGCCGAGGAATTCAACGAGGAGGTAAGAACCGCCGCCGATGTGGCCCGGCAGTTTGGCCGGGATGCCGAGGCGGCAGGAGACGCCGCCGGGGGCCTCGGGGCAGACGTGGAAAGAACGGGGGGCAGTGCCCGTCGGCTCGGCGCTGACCTGGATGATCTCTCAGACGCAACCAGGACGGCAGGAGACACGGCCCGGCAGTTTGGCCGGGATGCCGATACCGCTGGTGATGGAGTTGACGATCTCCGGGGCGGGGTACGGGACGCCTCCGATGATACACGACGTTTTAGTGATGACCTAGACGAAGCAAGGAGCGAGGCTGAACGGTTCCGAAACCAGGTCAGGGAAACGGCAGAGGGAGCGGCAGACCTGGGAGCTGCTTTCCGTGAAACCATGGCCGACGGCCTGGAGGCAGGCCAGAGTATCGCACAGAGCTTTAAGACGGGGCTTGTGGGGGCGCTGGACTTCTCCCGGAAGAAAGTAAAAACCTTTGCGACAGAGGCGGTATCCGGGGCCAAAAATATCGGGACGGCTTTTGCCCATCCGGTCAAGACCATTAAGACCGCCCTTGTGTCGGCCCTCCGAAATGCCCGGGAGGGGATTGACGATACCGGGGACTCCGCCAATGACGCAGAGGACGACCTGGAGGACATGGGGGAAGCCGGCGAGGATGCCGGCAACAAGGTATCTGAGGCCATCAAGTCCGTTGTGGCCGCCTTTATCGGTTTCGAGGCTATCAAGACGGCCACGGAGCAGCTGAAGAATTTTGCGAGTGCCGCACTAAGCGCATTTGGGGCCAGCGAGGCCACAACGGCGCAGTTCAGCACTCTTTTTACTTCCGGGGCGGCTGAATGGGTAGATAACTTCTCTGACGCAGTACACCGAAGTACAACGGAAGTTCAGTCCTTCATGGTGTCCAATGATACCATGTATCGGAACCTGGGCCTTACTGCGGAGGCCTCGGAGGAGCTATCCAAGGTAACGACCTCCCTGGCCTATGACCTAGGCAACGCCTTTAAGATGGATGACGCTGAGGCGCTATCCGTCCTCCAGAGTGCCATTGAGGGCGATACCTCCGCCCTGACGGCTTTTGGAATTACATTGGATGAAACCGCGCTGAAACAAAGCGCGTTGGAGCTGGGCCTATCCAGCAATGTTGACAGCCTGGACGATGCCGCCGCCGCACAGGTACGGTTAAACGCCGTCCTGGCCCAAAGCGGAGCCATTCAAAAGGCCGCTGTGGAGCAGACCGGGGGATTGACGAACGCCACCAAGAGCCTGCGGGGCGTAATGGGCGACTTCCTGACCTCTGCGGGTAGCAAGCTGGCCCCGGCTATGGAGGGGATCATCAACTCCGTGCTGGACGCATGGCCTACGCTGGAGCCGGTTCTGCTCTCTTTCGTAAGCACCCTGGGGGATGGGCTGGGGGCGGTTGTACCGTCTCTGCTCCAGCTGGGGCAAAACCTGATTCCTTCTCTGGCAAAGACATTTGGGACGCTGCTCAATGCAATGTCCCCTGTATTGCAGACGGTAAGCAGTCTGGCGGGGACGGTACTTCCGCCACTGGCAAATATCATTTCCGAGGTGGCGGGAACATTCTTGCCGCCCCTGGTAGAGATATTTGAAACGCTGAACCGGGATGCTATTCAGCCCCTCATGCCCGTTGTGGAGGAAGTGGCGGGGCAGCTGCTCCCCGTGCTGGGCATGGCCCTGTCCTCGGTGACAGGCCTGCTCGGGCCGCTTATCAGCGCGTTTATGCCTCTGCTGACTTCTGTACTGCCTGTACTGGCAACACTCGTTTCAGAGCTAGCCGGAGCGGTCATCCCGCCGCTGACGCAGATCCTCGGTGTGGTGATCGAGGCGCTGAAGCCCATAGTTTCTATTGCAACCGAGTTTGTTCAGGCACTTCTCCCCGCCGTGGAGCCTCTTATCTCCGCAATCGGCACGGTGCTCTCTGGCGTGGTTCTCCCCGTCCTGGAGGCCCTTTCTCCCGTCCTATCCTTTGCGGCCGACGTGCTGGGAACGATAGCCGGGTGGGTGTCTGATTTGATTGGGTTCTTTGCAAACGGGGTCAGCAAGGTTGCCAGTTTCTTCAGCGGCATTTTCGGCGGCGCCAAGGAAAGCAGCGAGGCGGTGGACGGCCTGACCGGCTCGGTCAATGGTCTGGACGAGGCCACCAGTTCGGAAACGTCCCTGGCCGTGGATACCTCGGAATACTCCTCCAACATCTCCGAGGCCTCGAAAGCGGCGGAGCAGGCAGTTACAGACGCTACGAATGCCGCCCGTGAGATCAGCAACGAGAATTATGGCCTCATGGCCGATGACGCAGAAACCGCCTATGCGCGAATGACCCTGGACGCTGAAAGTGCCTGGGATCGGATGACCACGGCAGCAGAGAATGGGGCGGCAAAGATTGTGGCCTCGTTCGGTAAGATTGCGTCGGCGGCTCAGTCGGTCAACTCGGCCAATATCAGCGTCAGCGGGGTAAGCATTCCCGGCAATGCCGAGGGTACGGACAACTGGCGCGGGGGCTGGACGAGGATGAACGAGGAGGGCGGCGAGCTGGCCTATTTGCCCTCTGGCACGGCCATCATCCCGGCAGATAAGACCGACGAGATCATCAACAATAGCACAAGCACGGAATCCTCTTACACCGATTCCAGTACCTTCTCCCCGCATATCAGCATATCGCTGGGCGGCGGTGGTAAGGACGTCGATATTGACGGCCTGGACAGCCATATTCTGGAGCTACTGGAGAAGTGGTACCGGGAGAAGAAAGAGGACGAATACCACAACAGGGCTATGCAGGGTGCGTATGCCCGGAGTTAGGAGGGGCGGCTATGGCGTATACCATCACCGGCGAGAAATGCGGTACGGTACGGCTGGATGCTGCTACCACCGGCGTAATTATCACTGAGAGTATCCAGCGGAGCAGTAAGGTCACGTCAAACCCCGTGGAGCGGGGGAGCGACATCAACGACCATGCCATTACTGACCCTATCCGGCTCACCATTACCGGCGTGACTATCAAGGGGGATGGGCAGGCGTCCATCCTCCGCCGGATGTGGAAAGAACGGGATATTGTGGAGTATGTGGGCCGCAATCGTGTGTCCAGCTGTGTTATTACCAGCTACAAGAGCGACAGCGACGCCAAGCATAAAGACGGTTCCAGCTTTACCATCCAGCTCCAAGTCGTAAACATCACCTCTGCGGAGTATGTGGAGACAGGCGAGCAGATGATGAGCGCCCAGGACGCGGACGCTCCCACCACGGAGGCCGGCAGCCAGACCAGGGCCACCAGCGCCGCCGGGCTGAAAACGACATCGACGGAAAAAATCTCCTCCAGCGCCTATGCCGCCTATGTCAACAGCTATCAGAACAAGGCCGCCAGCAGTTCCGGGCCGTCCGGCAGAAGCACGCCCTCTTACAGTGCGGCATAAGGGGGTGTTCGCGTGAATGGTTTGCAGCTGCTTGACCTGGGGTATGAGGTCGAGTATATCGAAATCGACACCAGCAAAGTTCCGTACAACTTCGCCGTAAAGCTGGGAGATCGGACGTTTACTTTCTGCATTCGTTGGAATGACGTGGGCGGTTTTTTCACGGCTGACCTGTCCATTACCAGCACGGGGGAAGTCCTGGCCTATGGCGATATTATTCGCTATGGGCGGCCTCTGTTCAACGTGGTGGAGGATGAACGCTTTCCCGCTCCCGTCATTATCCCTCTGTGCCTGACCGGGGATGCAATATCCGAAATCACGTTTCAAAACTTCGGTAAGCAGGTCAAATTGTATGTCTACAAGAGGGTGACGGCATGAGGTTTTGGAAAAGGGCGGCCACGCTCCAGATCGGGAGCAATCGCTATGATATGGCGAACCTGTTCTTTACGTTTGAAGTGCCCTTTGAGGACAGCGAGGAATTAGGCTCCGCCACCATCAAGGCATACAACCTCTCCCCGGCTACCCGCTCCGGCATTAAAAAGGGGCAGGTGGTGATTTTGAATGCCGGGTATGAGGGGGATGTGGGGACAATTTTCACCGGCAAGGTTTCCCGGGTGACCAGCAAGAAGGAGGGGACCGAATGGATCACCACCATCACGGCCTCGGAGGCCTTGGAGGAATGGCTTTCCTCGGAGGTGAATAAGACCTATGCCGCCGGGAGCAAGGCCAGCACCATTGTAAATGACCTGCTGAACATTTTCGGCCTGGAAGTCGGCACAATGGAGTTAGCCGTTGACAAGGAGTATCCGCGGGGGAAGGTGTGCAAGGGCAAGGTCAAAAACCTTGTCACCGAGATTGTGACCCTGGACTGCAAAAGCCGGTTCCTGATTCGTAATGGGGTTATCACCATCAATGACCCATCCAAGGGTGTCAATATGGGCTATAACCTCTCCCCCTCCACCGGCCTGCTCCGGGCCACGGAGGAAACGGAGGACACGCCAGTAACCACCAATCAGACCACTATTGATGACGGCGGGGAGGCCCAGGAAACGACCTACAAGCGGTCCTGCTTGCTGAATTATCATATAGGGCCAGCTGATATTGTGCAGATCACCAGCAACTCCCTCAACGGGAAATTCCTCATTCTCTCCGGGACGCACAGGGGCAGCCCGACCGGCGACTGGAAGACCGACATTGAGGTGAAATCGGCATGAACCGAACGCAGTATAACTATGAAAATCAGGACAAGAAGGCCACCATGGAGGGCGTGCGCGTCGGCGGCTTTTGCCGGGTGGAGAAGTTTGACCCGGCTAAGATGACCGTGGATGTGCAGCCTCTTTCAAAGGCTCTGGACGGAGGCATATACCGTACCCCGCCCCAGGTGCTGGGCGTGCCCGTGGCGCTGATCCGGGGCGGCGGCTTTGTTCATCGGCCCTGGTACGTTGCGGGTGATGTGGGTGTCTTGGTCTATATGGACCACGACATTGACCGCATTATGGACTCCGGGCAGGAGTGCCAGCCGAACACCGAGCGGAACCACAGCGACGAGGACGCTGTATTTGTGGGTGCATTTGTCCCAGCGAATAACACCTTGAAAGGGCTCCCGGAGAAGGCCATTGTCATGGCAACAGACGGCGGCGATATTCAGGTGGCTATAACAAAGGACAAAGCAACTATCAAAAACAAAGGAACGACAGCGGTTTTCACCGACAGCGCAATAAAGATGAACACGCAGGATGTGACAATTACCGCAAGCGGTACGGTGACAATCCAGGGCTCGACCGTCAACATCAACTAGGAGGGGAACACCATGCCAGCAGCTACCAGACAAAGCGACTGTTGTACCGGGCATGACGCCTGCCCGCCCGTCCCCCTGGTGGAGTGCAGCCCCAACGTGATTATCAATGGCCTGGGGGCTGGGCGTGTCGGTGACCACTATGCCGCTCATGGGTGTGTTGCCCATCCGGGGCACCAGGATGTGATTGCCGCCGGGAGCGGTACCGTCTTCATCAATGGAAAGTCGGCCGCCCGTGTAGGGGACGCTGTTACGCTGGCGGGAGCAGTCCAAGACGGGAGCGGCAATGTCTTTATCGGCGGCTGACAGAAAAGAGGCGCATTTATGGCAAATATTATGACACTGGCCCTTGACCCAGAAACCCGCGACCTTATGTTTGACGCGGATGGTATGTTGCAGTGCGTGTATGACGGCGAGGCCATAGCGCAGAACATCCGCAACAACCTCCATACCTGGAAAGGGGAATTTCCCTTGAATACAGCCCACGGCACCGACTGGGAGCGAGTGGTGGGCCACCCGAAAAGCGAGGCGGAGGATAAAGCGGACGATGTTGTGCGGGCCTCTATTTTCCAGGAGCCGTATGTCCGGGAGATAGAAAGCCTCGCCATTACGGCAGATGGCCGCAGTATCGGGGCGGACTTCTCCGGGATCCTTTACGACGGCTCTACAATTCGAGTGGGGGTGAATACCGATGGATGAAAACGGCTGGGGCCTGACCGCATTAGGTTTTCGACGGCCTACCTACACACAGCTGCTTGACGCTCTGGAGTACAAGGCCCGGGAGCTGTTCGGGGCGACCGCCAATCTGACGGTACGCAGCCCGATAGGTATGTTTCTCCGCATTTACGCCTGGATTCTGAATATCCTGTTCTCTCTGATTGAGGACGTTTACAACAGCCGCTTCGTTGACACGGCGGTTGGAACAAGCCTTTTCAACCTGGGCCGGGCCATTGGATTGCAGTTGCTCTCCGCACAAAAGGCCTCGGGGCACCTGGTTATCACTGGCCCAGCTGGCACGATCATCCCGGAGGGATGGCTGGCGGGGACGAACGGCGGCATTCAGTTTTATACCGTGACGGAGGCGGAAATCGGAGCGGATGACACGGCCCTTGTCCCGGCCCGATGTACCATGACGGGGGCCGAGGGCAACGTGGCCGCCGAAACGGTCACGGTCATTACCAATCCGGGCGCAGTTGCGGGGCTGGTGTCCGTCACTAACCCCGCGCCTTTTACTGGGGGCCGGGAACGGGAAACAGACGAGGAATTTAGGGATCGTTACTATGCCTCCGTGGACTTTGCTGGCGGCGTCAATGCTGACGCTATCCGGGCGGCCCTCCTCCAGAACGTGGAGGGGATTATGGACGCAAAGGTATTTGAGAACGACACCGATTTTGAGGACGAGTACGGGCTTCCCCCGCACAGTATCGAGGCGGTTGTCTATGGCGGCCTGTCCGGGGATATTGCCCAGCAGATTTATTCCATTCTGGCCGGCGGTATTCAGACCTACGGGGAGATCTCCGTCCAGGTTCTCACAGCCAGCCAAGCCGTGAAGGTCATCCGATTTAACCGCCCCCGGCCTGTGCCGGTTTATGTGAAGATTTTCAATCTGAAAACCGGCAGCAGTTTTCCCCACAATGGCAAGGAGCTGGTACGGCAGGCCGTTGTGAATTTCATAGGGGACGACGAGAGCGGTGGCGTGGGCATAGGTGAGACGCTATACCACCAGCGCCTGACGGCTCCCCTGTACGCAATCAGCGGCCTCCTGGACTTCGACGTTGCCCTGGGCCTGACCCCGGAGGAGCTGGCAACGGAGAATATCGAGGTTGACAGCCGGAGCAAGGTTGTCACCGACAGCGAGAAGGTGAGCGTCCTATGAGCTACGGCTACCTGGAAAAGATGCTGACCCTTTTGACCGGGGCCTATAACCGGCGAGACATTAAGAACGCAGAGAACGGGCGACCGATGGAAACGAACATCGGCCGCCTGTTTGCGCTTATTGCATGGGGCTTTGAAATGGCCCATACGACCGCCGAGACGGTCAGGCTATGGGATGACCTGGACAATGCGGAGGGGGCCGTCCTGGACCGCTATGGGGCGAATTTTGGCGTTGTCCGCGGGGCGGCCAGTGATCCCCTTTACCGTATCCTTATCCGGGTGAAGATGCTGGCGCAGGTGTCCGGCGGTGACGATGATACCATCATCCGGGCCGCCGCTGAACTGCTAGGCGTTGAGCTGACGGACATTGACCTTGAAGATGTGTTCCCGGCAAAAAAGGCCCTGTTCGTGGATTTGACCCTACTCTCTGAGGAGCGAGTGGAGATTATAGAGCAGATTGCCCGGGCAATCAAGCGCATCCTGGCCGCTGGCGTTGGCCTGCGGCTATATTTGCGCACGCACAGGGCCTACCGGAGCGATTTGACAATCAGCCTGGGCGGCTCTGTGGGGGCAAACTTCCTTTTGCCTCCGCACAGTGAAGATAAAACATACCACCAGCCCGTTTTCGTGGAGCATGGCGGCTTTTTGGCACCGGCAAGGGCCGGGATACCGGCAGAGGTGCAAAGGCCCGTCAGGGGCCGCCAAAACGGCGCAGGGGGCATGTTCTATCATACGCGCATTACATCCAAAAGAATTGAGTGAAGGAGGCAAAGCAAATGCCGAGATTTGAAGACGGCAGTTATGGCAGCGCAAAGGGAATTGCCCTGATTGCCAAAGTGCTGGCGGGGAAATGCTCTATGCACTATACCCGTGTGGCGGTAGGCAACGGGACGATCCCGGAGGACATGACCCCGAAAACCATGGGCGAACCTGCGGGGTACATCATGGACGGGATGATTGCCTCGGTGACAAACCCCATTGACGGCGAGTGTCAGGTGACGGTCCAGGTGAACAGCGCCCAGGTGGAACAGGGCTTTTACGCTACGGGGCTTGTCCTGTATGCCAGTGACCCCGACGAGGGGGAAATCCCCTATACCTACCTCGTTCTGGAGAACGAACCGGAGTGGATTAGGCCCTCCAGCTCCATCGTGGGCAAGCTGGCGACCTTTGACATCATTGCGGCGGTGGGTGATGTGGATGCCGTGACAGCGACCATTGACCCGAATTCCATTGTGACCGCCTCCGCCGTTCAGCAAATGATTAAGGAGCACAACGAGGACGAGGGGGCGCATGGGGCGCTGATGGGCAAGATGGAGGACGCTCTGAAGGTGAACGGCCTCCTCAAAGGTGACGGGAAGGGCACGGTGTCGGCGGCTAAGGCGGGGGCCGATTATCAGCAGGCCACCAAAAGTCTGAAAAACAGTGTGGAGATGGCCTTGGAAGATACCATCCCCTTCTACTCGGCGGCTGGCAAGGAAAACCGCCGTGTGAGCCTCCAGGTGATGAAGGACGCGCTGGGCGTGCAAAGCCCCACCATCAACGTCATTACCTGCGCTGGGGCCGCCGTGACCTGTGTGAAGGGCAGTACCACGCTGAACAGCGAGGGTCCGGGGGTTATCTCTCTGCCTGGGATCGGTACCTGGACGGTGACGGCCACGCTGGGCGGCAAGAGCGTGTCTAAGCAGGTAGAGGTCACCGGGGCTATGCAGTACACGGCGGACCTGATGATTACCTCCAACGTGGCAATCACCTCTATGCCCACTAAGACCACCTACCGGGTAGGGGAGGCGTTCGACAGCACGGGCCTTGTGGTGACGGCCACCTATGCGGACAACACCACGGAGAATGTGACCGGCTACTGTACGTTCTCCCCCTCCATCATGGCCGCCGGGACAACGCAGGTGACAATCACCTATGAGCGGGCGGGTATTACCCTGACAAAGACCGTGACTGTGACGGTCCGGCAGCTCTCCAGCATTGCCGTGACAACGGCCCCGGTGAAGACCGCATACACCCACGGGGAGAAGTTCAATTCCTCGGGCATGGTGATTACTGCTACCTATGATGACGGCAGTACGGCGGTTGTGACAGGCTGGACGTATAGTCCGACTGGCAGCCTTGCGGCCTCCAACACGACCGTCACGATTTCCTATACCGAGGGGAATGTGACAAAGACCTGTACCCAGCCCATCACGGTGCAAAAGGTCCTATCCCGTATTGACGTTGCCACGCCACCCACGAAAACCAGCTATTACTCCGGGGACAAATTCAGTAGCGCCGGCATGGTCATCAAGGCCACCTATACGGACGGCACATCGGCCAATGTAACCGGGTGGACGTACAGTCCCACGGGCAATCTGACGGCCTCCAACAACTCTGTGACTATCAGCTATACCGAGGGTGGGGTTACGAAGACTTGTGCCCTCTCCATCACGGTTACGGCCATCAGCAACACCATGAACAGCAACAGTTGGGCTACAATCAAGTCTGTGTCTGACGCGGGCAAGGGGGCCAACTATTGGGCCGTGGGAGATACCAAAAACATCAAGATCAATGGCAAGGTGGGCAACTTCACGTTCTCCAACCTGTCTATTGATGTGTTCATCCTGGGCTTTAACCACAATGCCAACCGGGAAGGGAGCAACCGCATTCACTTCCAGATGGGCAAGATCAATGGTACGCTGGTGGGCCTGTGCGATAACAATTATTGGACGGAGCAGACATCCAGTGGCTATTTTAACATGAATACCAGCCGGAGCAACAACGGTGGGTGGAATTCCTGCAATATGCGGCGAAACATCCTGGGCAATACCGGGACGCCTACCAGCCCCCCCGCAAACACTCTCCTGGCGGCTCTGCCTGCGGATCTCCGGGCGGTGATGAAGCCCGTCACGAAGTACACAGACAACACGGCAAATGGAACGAATGTTGCAAGCAATGTGACCGGCACGACCGATTACCTTTTCCTCCTGTCGGAGTTTGAATACTGGGGAACTCGATATTATGCCAACAGCGCAGAGCAAAACTATCAGCTTCAGTATGATTACTACAAGGCGGGCAACAGTAAAATCCATTATAAGCACAGCGCCACGGGGACGGCCGTGGTGGCGTGGCTCCGTTCCCCCTACTGCACCAACTATAACAGTTTCTGTGAGGTCGACTCCAACGGCAGCTACAGCTCCACCAATGCTTCCTGGTCTGGGGCGGTGGCGCCCGGCTTTGCTGTCTAATCCTCCGCAGAGTATCCCGGATATATCCCGCCCGCGACAGCGGGCGGTCCCCGGCAGAAGAACCGGGGCCGGAGAGCGCCGAAAAAATCACGGGCGCGTAAGCGCCCGCGAAAATTTTTAGGAATGGGCCTTTTCTACCGGATAGCGATATTTTATAACGCTATCTGGTGGATGGGCTTTTTAGTCCGGGAAAATCTGCTATAATCGGCCAGATAGCGCACGAAAAAGAGGTGAATTTATGTCGGTCCTAAAGCAGAAACGCGCCGTCAGCAAGGCGGAGTTTATCAACGTGGCGTATCAAATTCATGTGGAAACGCTGAACTTTCTGACCCGGCTATCTGCCCGGTATGCCCGGATGCTCCAAGAGCCCGTGGCAAAGCTGTCCGGGGAAGTCCTGGATCATGCGGAAAAGGCCAACAGTATTTTTCCGTCTGACCCTCAGCGTATTTCCATCCGCAAGGCCCATCTGCTGGAGGCCAGGGCCTCCTTGATGGCCCTGGATGTGCGGCTGACCCTCTGCTATGACGTAATGAGCCAGAACCCGGAAGGGGCTTTTACCACAAGCAAGGGGAAGTCGGTCAGTGCCAGCGACGCAACCGCCAAGCTGGATAAGATGGCGCAGAGCCTGGGAGATTTGATTGACCGGGAAAATGAACTTCTGAAAGGCGCTGTCAAAAGCCTGGGGCAGAGGCAAGCCCCAAAATAGCATTATCCATTGGGTGTATATCTGAGAACCGATCTGTGGCCGTGGTGGCGTGGCTCCGTTCCCCCTACTACAACAACAATAACAATTTCTGTGAAATCAACAACAACGGCAACTACAACAACAACAATGCTTCCTGGTCTGGGGCGGTGGCGCCCGGATTTTGCTATGCTAGGTCAAATGGAGTAGCAGGGCGGGATTTATCCCTCCCAGGTGAAAGACGACCGAAGCAAAAGGAGATATACTTCCCTAGGTAACCAATCCTTAAAACTGCCCTTTGATGCCCTTGCACGGACGCTGCTTGCATGGCGGGGGACGTGCCTCACCTCGTTTCATGTGCCGGGGCAAAGCAGATTAGATGGCACCCTACAAGGTATCTGTACGAAGGAGCGAATACTTTTTATGACAAGTGAGGAGCGCCGAGAGGCGCGGTATCAGCGCCGCCAAGCAAGGCGGCAGGAGCGAAGACAGGCCCGAAGTGACGCGCTCGGTTCCATTGACCGGGTGTTCAGCTACCGGAAGATGTTTCGCTATGGAAAAAAGTGCTGCAACGGAGTCCGTTGGAAACAGAGCGTCCAAAACTTTGAGATGCACCTGTTCTCCGGGACGGCCCGGCGGCGGCGGGAACTTCTGGCGGGGAAGTGGAAACCTCAAAAGGGTTCACACTTCACGCTGCGGGAACGGGGCAAAGTGCGCCCGATTGACGCTCCCCGCATTGCAGACCGGCAGATCGAAAAGAACCATAGCAACGAGGTTTTAGTCCCCCTCTATACTCCGAGCATGATCTATGACAACGGGGCCAGCCGGAAGGGTATGGGCCTCCACCATTGTTTCAAGCGGCTAAAGCAACACTTGGCATGGCATTTTCGCCGGCATGGCCGGGAGGGTGCTGTCCTGCTGCTGGACTTGAAAAAGTTTTTCCCCTTTGCTCCCCATCAGACCATTTACCAGCGTCACCAGCAGTTAATTCTCAATCCCGATCTGCGGCAGATAGCGGACGCCATTATCCAAAATTCCCCCTGTCCCACGCCGGGACGGGGCTTGCCGCTGGGCGTGGAGCCGTCGCAACAAGAGATGGTGGCCTTGCCCAGCGCCGTGGATAACTTCATCAAGTGCCAGGCGGGGGTGCATTGCGCCGGTCATTACATGGATGACTACTATATCATCCTCCCCGATATTGAGCAGCTGAAGGAGCTGGCCCGTGAATTGGTACGGCGGTTTGAGGCTATCGGTATCCGGGTGAATAAGCGCAAGTGCAAGGTGATCCCGCTGACAAAGCCGTTTCGGTTCTGCAAGGCCCGGTTCACCCTCGGCCCTACGGGGAAAATCAAGGTCAATGGGAGCCGGGACGGGATTAAACGTGCCCGCCGCAAGCTGAAGCTCTTTCACCGGGAATTTAAGGCCGGGAAACGGGACTTCAAGGACATTGAGCAGTACATGGAGTGCCAGAGCGCCTACTATCGCAATTTCAATGACCACGGCCGCCTGCTCCGCTTGCGGCGGCTCTACTACGCTATCTTTTTTGGAGGTGCGAAATGTTCAGAATCATCAGGGACGGGGAAAGCGTCGGCATGACTGAGGCCCCCAACTATATCAAGCTGACCGAAAATGGCAGCTATAACCTGTGCCCGGAGCCGGAGGCTTCGGGCATTGTCTTTGAAGGAAAGGTATACCACCTGCTGGACCGCCCCGCCCTGGAGGGCGTGGATACCGTCATGCTGGAGGAAACTGACGCCGGGACGGAGATTGTCAAGGCCACCGAGGCCGGGGGGATTATGTTCGTCACCATGGCGGAGGGCGGCCAGATCGACGATACCACGGCGGCGGAGCACGCTGACCTGTTCGCCCCCTGGGCCTATCCCGTCAGCTACAAGGCCGACAACATCCGGCGGTATGGCGGCAAGCTGTACCGCTGTGTGAAAGACCACACCTCGCAAGAGGACTGGACGCCAGAGGCCGCCGCCAGCCTGTGGGCTATTACCGCCGATCCTGCGGAGGAGTGGCCCGCCTGGAGCCAGCCTATCGGGGCACATGATACCTACAACGCTGGGGACAAGGTAAGCCACGGCGGGAAACACTGGACCAGCGACCAGGACGGGAATGTGTGGGAGCCTGGGGTGTACGGCTGGACGGAAGTTGTGGCGGAGGAGTAAGGCATGGAGGAATATAGCCGGTATATCGCCCGCCGCCGGGCACGCTTTGACGGCATAAGCGGCCAAGTGAATATCCCCTATGGGGCCGTCCTGGAAGTCCGGGACGGCCTTCTTTATTGGAAGGGGGAGCAGCTGTGCGCTACCACCTGCCAGAATGCTTACGACTTCTTTTCCCGGGATGATGACGGCCAGGGCCGGGAGCGGGGGGCGCTGGTAACGGCCATCCTGGCCCGTCTGCGCCCGAAGAATGAGCGGGATAACTGTCAAGGCCGCTGGGATAAGGTGTGGGGCGATTCCCTGTGCCAGCGATACCGGCGGCCTGAGCATAAGGATCGGTGGTTGTGGAGCTATGATTTTTTCAATGCTCCCGTCTGCGACCTTCAGCATATCGCCGCACTGATTGGGGCCAAGTGAAATTCCCAAGCGGTTACGAATTTCAGAGGCAAGGCGAGGCGCCGGATGCGCCCCGCCTTTTTATATGCTGACAGCCTCAAATTCACAGAAAGGGGGTGAAGGGCATGGAGGGCATTGTCGTGGCGCTGATTGGCCTTGCCGGGTCTGCTATCGGTTCCCTGGTCGGTATTCTGACCTCCTCCAAGCTGACTAGCTATCGGCTGGAGCAGCTGGAGAAACGGGTGCAGGCCCACAACAACCTGATTGAGCGCACCTACAAGCTGGAGGAGCGCACCGAGCTGCAAGAGGAAAAAATCAAGGTGGCAAACCACCGTATCGAGGATCTGGAGAACGAGGTCCGACAGAATTAAGGAGGATTTTTTATGAATTTCATCATTGAGAATTGGTATATCATCCTGGCCCTGGCCGCCGTCCTGGGCGTGGCCGCCTGGTATGTCTACCGCTACTTTAACCTTCCCAGCGAGGCCCAGCTTGCCAAAGTCCGTGAGTGGCTGCTGTGGGCCGTCACCGAGGCGGAGAAGGAGCTGGGCGGCGGCACCGGCAAGCTGAAGCTCCGCCAGGTCTATGACCTGTTTGTGACCCGGTTCCCGTGGCTGGCCCGAATCGTCCCCTTTGACCTGTTTTCTTCTATGGTGGACGATGCCCTGGAGGATATGAGGGAAATGCTGAAAACAAACCAGGCCGTCAAGGCCCATGTCAGCGGAGAGGGTGGCGGCAATGAATAAAAAGCCTGTCAGCTACCTCCAGACGGATCCCCGGTGGAAGAACAAGCCGTACAGAGTACCCGGTGAAACGGCCACCATTGGCGATTCCGGGTGTGGCCCCACGGCGGCGGCTATGCTCATTGAGACGCTGACCGGCAAGACCTATACCCCGGAGGATGCCTGTGCATGGTCTATCGCTCACGGCTACAAGGCTCTCAAGGCCGGGACTTATTACGCCTATTTCGCCCCTCAATTTGCGGAATTCGGTATCAAGTGCTGGCAACTGTCCTGGACCAACGGCTATCACAATCCCAAGGCCAAAGTCCACGATCAGGCTCTGGAGTATCTGAAACAGGGCTATTACCTGATTGCCCTGATGAAGAAAGGTACATGGACCGGAGGCGGTCATTTTGTGGTGGTCTGGTGGGCGGATGATAAAATCCGTATCAATGACCCGGCCAGCACCAGGGATAAGCGGCTGAATGGTGATCCGGCCACCTTCCGCAATGAGGCCGCCTATTATTGGGTGGTCGATGCCCGGGAGTACAACAACGGAACGATTAAACAGGAGGACGAGGACATGGATCAAGAGAAGTTTAACAAAATGTTTGCCACGGCTATGCAGCAGTACCGTCAGGAGCTGCGGGACAATGACAGCGGCGAGTGGAGCCGGGCGGCCCGGCAGTTCGCCATTGACCAAGGCATTTTTGCCGGTAGTGGCACCGTCCCGGACGGTACGCCCAATTTCATGTGGGAGGACTTTCTGACCCGGGAGCAGTGTGCCCAAGTGCTCTATCGGTTTGCCCAAAAGTACGGGCTTGAGTGATGGGCCGGGGAAAGCGGGAGCAGCCCAGGGCGGCCCCACGACGGCGCATGGGCAACACTGACCGCCTGGGATATATCTTGGTATTCATCCTCGCCCTAGGCCTTGCAGGGGGCTTTGTGCTGGCCGTGCTGAGTATCAAGTATCAGTACACGGGTGCCCTGGCCTGTTGGACGGTGGTATTTACCCCCATTGGTACCGCCCTGTCCATAGTCCTCTCCCGCATTGTGGAGAAGAACCGGGCAGAGAACACCAGCGCCAACGGTGAAGGGGTAAAGTATGCGGCCGCCCAGGCGGCCGGCTTTGTCCAGGACTACACCAACAGCGAAAACAGCCCTCCGATATGATGATAGCCCCCGTTGCGCCAATCAGCGTGACGGGGGCTTTTCTTTATGCCGCCTATACGGGCCAGAAACGGCCCTAGAAGGGCCGCCACGGCGGGGGAGTGTAATTACCCTCCCCACCTCGCAAACGGCCCTGTTTTTCCCGTTAGGAAAAAACTGCGGGGGCCTGGGGCCTGCCGTGTGATTGTCGGGCAGAAAAAGAGCGGCGCCCTGGCCCCGTTTATGGGGGAGGACGCCACTACGGCTTGCTCTGCCGTTCAGTAGATCGCACTGGTGAACCCATACCGCTGAAGGTACCGCTCGGCCTGGGCCTCCTGGGCAAAGGCCCGGTACTTCCGTTTCTGCCGGTCCCGGCCCAGGATCACCGTGTCACCAATGGCCTTGAGGGCATACTGGATTTTCCCGTTCTTCATAATCACGTTGTAGTACAGGGCCTCGCCCTTCTCGTTTTGCATTCTCGGCATGATTGAAACCTCCTTCTCGTTGTCGGTTAAAGCTGGATTGTCTCGCCGGCGAGGACATCCACCACCGTGGCCCCCTCACCAAAGACGGCCCGCATTTCGGCCAACTGCTCTCCGCTAGGGGGCCTCCAGGCCGCCCGGTACTCTGCCAGGGCCTCCTCCACCTCTATCTCCCGTGCGGCCTGTGTGGCGGCCCTGTTGGCCTTGTCAGTGACCATTTCGACCATCTCCAAGAGGTCATCCATCAGAACCCGCCCGATGCAGTTCCGGGCAACCCCGGCCTCGTCAATGGTGATCTCCCCGCTGTCCAGATCGGCCTTAACCTGGGCCAGCTGCTCCTCGGCGTGTTTCTGCCAAAAGGCCCCCAGCTTTCCACTAAGCTCCTGCTGAAACCTTGTTGCCATGTTGTTTCCCTTTCTCCCCGTGTGCCCGGTAGGTCAGGCTGCTATTTGCTATCTGTCCTCAATGTCCTTGGTGATGGCGAGAGTGCTTTTGTCGATCTTGTCGTAGCTGGCGTAGCGAGCAAGGATGTAGTGGTCGCCGCAGTCCCTCGCCGTCCCGTAGGGTGTCCATCCCTTGCATCCGGGTTTCATCTTGACAAGGAGATGGCTGACCTTTCCCCCTTCTTCCCGGAGCCAGCCTATCGGGGTATGGTATTTGTAGAGCGCCTGAAACATTGCCTGTTCTTGCTCTGTGATTGGCAGTATCGTAATCATGGTGCCTGTCCTTTCCCCCCGTCGAGCCGATAGGTCAGCTGTTGTCCAGGTGTGGTTACTCGGCGGCGGCCAGGAGGGCGTTATACACGGGGGAGTCCGTCAGCAGACCCTAGGCGGAAACGCTGGTGTCGGGGTCAGGTGAGAAGTCATCGGAAACGTCCACCGCCTCCAGGTGGGCTTTGAGGTATTCCATGCTGGTGATGAAGTTGAGGATGTCGGCCTTGTTGATATTGAGCTCCATTTTATGTCCTTTCTGCCCTCGTGACCTCCGGGGCGGGCCGTGTAGGTTAGATACAGTGGATTTCGTAGGTCGGGGCCTTTTTCCAATCGCCGTTGTTGTGCTCAACGAGGGTGGCCCAGTAGTTGCGGTCATGGTATATCCCAGGGATGCGGCAGTCCTTCAGGACTTCGACAGTGCTGACGTGCCAGTGCCAGCCGGGGTGTGTAGCTGCCATATCCATCATAGGGCGGTGGAGGGCGTAGGCCTTATCGGGGTTAGTGGTGATGTAGATGATGTAGCTACACCCGTTCCCCATGGTGACGGTCTCCTCGGGCTGCTGGGCTTTCAGCTGGGCCTCCAGGCCGGCCACCCGCCGCTCATACTCCTCGCCGTCTTTCTTGGCGGTCTTGTCCATCTCCAGAATCTTGCCGTTCAGCCGGTCGATCTCAGCGGCCCGGGCCTGGTAGATCTTCCGCTCGCCGTCGCCCTCGACAAAGGCCTTGCAGAAAGCGTCCTTGTCCCCGTCGAAATCGTAGTAGGCCGCCTCGATCTTCTCATACTCGAAGGGCAGAGGCTCAAAGCCGGTGCGCTCCACAAACTCGGACAACATCATAATGAAAAACCTCCTTGATTTTTGTGCCTTACTTTGTTATCATGGAGGCGGCCGGGGTAAGGCTCCCGGTCGCCTCTCGGGGCTGGGATAGCGTCTGGTGTGGTAACTGGGGCGCTATCCCTTTTTACTTGGCTTCGTCAAGCACGGCCTTGACTGCCTCCCGGAGTTCCTCCAGCGTCTTGCACTTGTCAATCAGCTCAAGCACCATCCGCAGGATGTACTCCGTGTTGGTGGCCATCTCGTCCATGTCCTCCCTCCTTCCGTAAGGGGTTGGCCGCCCCTGCCTTACGAATACTATTATAGCATATTGATAGCATTATGCAAGAGTTAAACTGCATAAAGATAGCAATATGTTTTTGGCGATTTTGCATATTGATAGCAATACTTGTTTTGGATATAATGAAGGAGTGAAAGGAGGGCCAGAGCATGGGCGGAAAAAATAGCTACGAAAGCATAAAACGATACCAAGATAAAGCCTACGACAAAATACTGCTGCGCACCAGCAAAGGCGAGAGGGAGGTTATTAAATCCCACGCTGAGGGGAGAGGCGAAAGTGTCAACGGTTTCATCCTTAGAGCCATACATGAGGCAATGGAGCGTGATAACAGTTGAAATTCGCAATCGGTTACGAATTTGAAAAGGGCATAAAAAATCCCCGGACGCTTTCACGTCCGGGGTCAAGAAGCAAGGTCAATCCTCGCCCTTGGAGCGGGGGGCGCCGGTTCGGGTCTTCACCCGTGGCTCACTGTTCGGCACCAGCATAATCAGGTCAGTGAGGTCACAGCCCAGGGCCTCGCAGATCAAGTCTATGTGATCCAGGCTTATCCGGGTGGCAACCTCATTGTAAAGCTCGCTGATTGTGTTGGGGCGTATCCCCGTCATCCGGGCAAGGTCTGCTTGTGTCAACCGTCGTTCGCCAAGTCGGGTTGACAGTAAAATCCTAACCATAGCCACGCTCCTTTGCGATACAGTATAGCGGCTATGATTTTATTCCGCTTGAAATTGTTAGAAAATATCGGTATTCGATAGACTTTTTTCGGGGCTGCTCCAGCGCGTGGGGCGGCCCTGATTTTAGCGTCCATTTAGCGTCCATGGACGCTAAAACTGGCAAAATTGAAGAAGGCACACAAAAGATAAAACCCCCGAAACCCTTGCTACACAAGGATTACAGAGGTTCACTAAAATACACCAAACATGGCTAAGACAGTTGGTAAGGATGAGGTCTCCAGTTCAAATCTGGATAGCAGCTCCAAGAAACTCCTGAAATCAGTGGATTTCGGGAGTTTTTGTTCTGTTTTCCCTCAATATAATGTGGGTCAAGTTGTGGGTCAGGCGGGGTGACCCACAACTTGACCCACACGGCGAAATATGCGGAAAGGTTTAAAGAGCACCGGGCAGGAAGTTTGGAGTTCCTGCCCAGTGCTTTTGGTGGTTTGGGGTGGTGCTACATCTACATCATCTGGGTCATGAAGTTTCCCATAGTTTCCGCCGCCTGATCCTGCATCTGGCGGGTGGCGTGGGTGTAGGTGCGCAGGGTGAAGCCTGCGTCATAGTGGCCCAGCATACTGGAAACCGTCTTGATGTCCACACCGTTCTGGAGGGCCAGGGTGGCGAAGGTGTGTCTGAGGTCGTGGAAGCGAATGTGCTCCAGCCTGGCGTCCCGGAGGATTTTCTCATGGAGCTTTACCACCGAGTCGGGGTAGTACATCTCTCCGGTGGTGCTGGACGGGAACATATAGGGGCTGTCCGGGTGCTTTTCGTGTTCCTGGATCAGCAGATCCACCGCCTCCTGGGGAACGGACACCTTCCGCACCGAGGTCTCGGTCTTGGGCCGGGAGAGGGTCAGCTTGCCACTGGGATTTTTGATGTACTGCTTGCTGACGGAGATCGTCCGATTCTGGATGTCCAGGTCATCCCAAAGGAGGGCCACCAGCTCGCCCTTCCGCAGGCCGCTCACCAGCTCCAGGTAGAACATGGGGAGGACGCCACGGGCATCGGCGGCGTCCAGGTAGGACTTCAGATGCTCAGGCCGGAGGGTTTTCATTTCCACCTTCTGAACCTTTGGGGCAATGCAGTCATCGGTGGGGTTGCGGGAGATCAGCCGCTCCTTCACTGCCCGCTCAAAGGCGCTGTGGAGCATGAGGTGGACGCTGCGGACGGTGGTGCTGCTCAGGCCGGGATTGCCATGGCCGCTTTTTGTGTTTACCCGGCCATGCTCCATCAGGTTTTTGTACATTTTCTGAAGATCCCGGGAAGTCAGTTTTTTCAGCTTGATTTTCCCGATGCGGGGGATAGTGTAGGTCTCGATCATCAGCTTGTAGCGGTCAGCCGTGGCCTGCCGGATGTTGGGCTGGGCGTAGAGATCATACCAGGCACGCAGCCAGGTGGCCACGGTGTACTCGTCGGTGCGGGTGACATCTACCTGCTGAGCCTGCTCCACCGCCGCCTTGAGCTTCTCCTTGGCTTCGGCCTGGGTGCGGCCCAGGACATTTTTGATGATCCGTTTGCCGGTATCGGGATTGTAGCCCGCCGTGTAGCGTCCCTCCCAGCGGCCATCGGAGCGCTTCCGTAGGTTCCCCTCGCCGTTGGCGCGGCGTTTAGACATCGTGTTCAACTCCTTTCTGACTATGTTTGATTCGGTTTAGCTGTTCCCACTCCTGTTGGTAAGAATAGCTGCCGTCCGCCTCCAGCTCCATAGCGATCCCCCAGGCCAGACGAAAGCCAGCGATAAAGCTGCTCAGTGCTATTTCTTCCTGTGCCATCGTGTGGGCGTCCACCAGCCGGAGCAGTTTCTTTTTGCCTTCCTTGTCCAATAGGGCGGAGACCTTCTGGCGCTTCGCTTCCAGCTTCCGGCGTTGTTTACGGTTCGGCCTGGGCGCGAACCGATCCTCCAGTGCCCTCATGTAGTTGTACATGGTGCGTCCCTCCTTTGCAGCGACACACCATACCACAGGCTGGCGGGAATAGCCATGGGCCACGGCGAGAGTTATCAGTTCAGACACATCTTTTTTCGTCTGCGTTGACGGTTCTTTTCTTTGAAGACACTGGTGCAATCCACGTCCCCGTACAGTGGCGCACAAAGGGGGCAACGCCGCGTTTCATTGGCGCGAGGGGTATGGATGCCACCTGTTCTGTGGAGTAGGCACAAATTGCTTCACAGCGGTCAGCACAGGGGGAAACAAACAGGTGGCGCTTCACAGACGCAAAGTGCCGCCTGTTTGGCTTGTCCAAGTTCCCTTATTGTTTACTGTGGCGCAGATTTTGCGGGGGTCACATGGTCTGCTCCCAATGCTGGTCACCGCTGAACTTCTGGCCCATGGCCATTTTCTTCAGCGCCTCCCGGCGGTGCTGCTTGCTGTCCGTCCAGGTGGGCGGTGCGGGGAACTGCCATTCCTCATCGCGCTCCAGGTCGGCCAGAAGCTGGAACCACCCGGCAACTAATTCACCCATCCAGCCCTCGTCCGGCTCTGGGGTGGTGGGGCGGAAACCTGTGGCCTGACGGTAGAGGAACAGCATCTCCAAGTTTTCTTTGAGGAAGGTTTCATCGTGGAGGCTGCTGTCCCGGCATTTACGACCGTTAGGGCAGGTGAAGGTGATGTGCTTCCGGTTTGGAGACCAGTTCACCTCGTAACCTTCCAGCTCCATATTTTCGATGAAGCTCTCCCGGCTGGTGGCGTATTCCAGCGCCTCGTTGATGGCCTGGATCAAATCCAGTTTCCAGCTGTCACCGCGCAGACCCGCTTGGTACTCGCCGGGCTTCATGCGCTTCTTTTTCTTCTTGGGATCGCACTCGTCCAGCACCCGTAGACCGTGGGCCAGACAGATTTCATCGTTTGCCCTGCGGTGAGCGAGAAGGTCATTGTAGCTCTGGTGGAGCTTGTGGCCGTCCCTGTGACTGACGCTGTTCACCACCATGTGGTTGTGCAGATGTCCGGTGTCCACGTGGGTGGTGACCACCACCTCGAAGTTTGGGAACTGCCGCTGGGCAAATTCCAGGCCGATGGCGTTGACCTCCTGGGGCGTGACGTTGTCCTCCGAGGAGAAGGACTGGACGAAGTGGTAGAACTGCGTTCCTCCTGTTTTGCGGAAGCGTTCCTTGGTCATCTGCATTTCGATAAACGCGGATTGAGGAACGCAGTTGCTGCCGGAGACCAGCCACGCATCGCCCCAGCGCGTTTTCTTCTTCTGTTCCACATAGTCGATCACGCCGCGCATCAAACTGGCGGACTGCTTTTTGCACTGGATTGCGGTGAAGGTCGCCATCAGCGCACCTCCCGAATCAGCGTACTCACTGCGTCACATAGGCGAGTATACTCACTGATTAAATCATCGCCACGCAGAACGGTGAGCCGCCCCATGTTGGCCAGCGTGGTGAGCTGGTTGAGGTTGCGGCCCTGCGCCTTCAGTTCAGAGAGCACTTCATCCAGACCGTCCACCCGGACGATCTCTTGTCCGAGGCCGCAGATGATCAGGTAGTTGGTGAGGGTCATGTTTACGTCACGTGCCCGTGCCTGGAGCTGGCGTTTGACCTCCGGCGTCATCCGGGCGGTGATGATTTCGGTTTTCTTCTTCTGCATTGAACTCCTTTCTCTCCCCCTTCAGGGGGCAGGGGGGCCGGGGCATAGCCCCGGCGAGTGCGGGCGGCGTATAGCCGGACGCGATGCTTGCCCTACCCAGAAGGGTAGGCATCCGCCCCAACAGGGCGCTTCTGCGTTGCCATAGCAGGTGCTCCTACGGTACTGCGGCGGGGCTGTCCACACTGCGGGGAGCGGTGAGGGAGATTTATCCAGCACAAAAATCGAACGCCCGCATTGTCCAAAAAACTGGGCGAAAAAATGGCGGGTGAGCTGGGCTGATTTTGCGGCCCTGTGCGAGTCCAACCTCGGGGACGTTTTCACATTTGCCCACAACGGGCCACACGGGGGCCAACACTGCGTTTTGCGGCGCTGGGAGGTGTACGGATGCCACCTGACCCTTGGGAGGGCCACAAACGGTCTCAAAATGCGAAACACGGGGTCATGCACCTAACTGGAGTTGGGCGCGGGTGGTTTCCTGGGCCAGCCGTTCCAACTGCCGCTGATGGTGCGCCTCCAAAACATCTTGGAACGGGGAGACAGTATAGAGCAGGTTGCCATTTCGCTTTGCGCCCGCTTTGGTGGTGACGGTGGTGTTTTCAGTTTGGATTAGACCCTTGCGTTCGAGGTTGCCGACGTATTTTGCCACCGTGTTTTCCGTCATGCCCACCGCTTTGCCGATGACCCTGTAGCTGGGCCAGCATTGGCCCGTTTTCCGATTGGCACAGCAGAGCAGATAGGAGTAGACGGCCAGTTCGCCGGGAGAGAGACCGAGGATAAAAATCTCATTAGGGAAGGGGAACGTGTTTTTCAAGGGATCATATTTTTGCCGCCGGCTCAACCGATCTCACCGCCCTTCGTATGCTGCTCCACCCACTCAACAAACTTTTCCTTTGGGACAACCAATCGGTTGCCGATTTTCAGAACAGGGAAGTCCGTTTCGTGCATCAACTCATATGCACTGGATGGAGCGATGCCCAGCACACTTGCCACCATTGCTGCGTTGAGAAACAGCGGCAGATCGTCATAGCTTTTGTACTCAGATAGTTTCATTGGCGTTTCCTTTCATAAAATTTTGTTGGCCACACACCGTACACCTTCCTGCCCCAGAATCTCACTGCGGCGCTTTCACCCCGCTGGCACGCTCGCCTTGTGTCAAGAGTCTTGGCGCTGCTTCTCCCAGGGAGTATGCACTCCGGCGGTGGGTATTCACTTGTCGAGGTTCAACAGGTTCTTCCCTTTGGGATGTTCCCATGATAGAATAGGCGCAGAAGGTTTTACATCAGGAAGTGATCTTTTTGGAAAACAAATTGCGCGGAATACCGAGTGGACCACAGTTGTTGCTGGTGGAGAAAGGAGCTGGGCTGTTTTCCACGGTGCATCACTATGAGGATGGGACGGAGAAGCAACTCCCAGCTACCACACCGGCGAAGGATCTGATTGCCGCTGCGGAGATCGACTACCGGGCATACCGCAGGGAGATCAAACGCCTGCGAGACGAGCATCCGCTGTTCGCGGCACGGCTGGATATTCCGATGGCGGACTTTGAGGACTTTGTGGCGGAGGCACTGCTGCTGCCGTCCATGCTGCAGAAGGTAGACCCAGTGAGCTTCTTTGTGCTGGGGGAACTTCTGGATCAGGCATTGCAGAGAGAGGACGATGACAGCGCATTGTTTCTGCTGAACGCCGCGGAGGAACTGCTGTATGTGTTGGAAGATCCGATCCGCACCCAAGTCTGTCTGCGGAACATTTTGGAGATGACCTTTGACGGGATGGAGCGGGCAACACAGCGAGAGCGGTTTGAGAAGCTGTGTCGGATCTACCCGCAGGTGAGTGGGCTGTGCGATCCCGCCAGTCTGCCTGATGTAGAGCAGGGACAGAAGGTGTTCCGGGCCAATTCCATTTTTGGACTGCGGATGCTGGAGCTGGCCCTCTACTTCCAACAAGACAAACAGCGGATCGCCCGGTGCGATTACTGCTGGGGCTGGTTCATCCCCAAGACGAAAAAAGTCACCCGGTACTGCGACCGGGTGACGGATGGGTTTCCTTGCAAACAGCGAGGGGCGCGGTTTAAGCGAAACTTGGTGGAGGATCAGGATGGCGCACTCAAGCTCTGCAACCAGTTACGGGACAGGATGTACGCCCGCCTTCTGCGCTGGCAGGATGCCGCGCCGGGTGAGCGTGACAGCTTGATTCCCATGGACTATGGGCAGTACGAGGCATGGAGTGAGAACGCGCGTCTGGCTCGGATGGAATATCTGAAGGGGCAGTTGACGGCGGAGGAGTTTCTGCGGCGGATCGACGCCACCCACGAGCTGGAGAGTTACGAAGCGGGCAAGGCAGAACTTGTGAAGGAAACTGCGTGGCAGTGCATGGTGGCTGGGAACTTTGCGTTTGATGCGGAAACGCACTACCCGGAGGTGATACAGGTGCTTGACTTGCGGGCGGAGGAACCAAAATGGGAACTGTACACAGCGGATGACCTGCGGCGAGAGGATCAGAAGGGGCATCAGAGCCTGCGAAAGAGGTATGGGAAGGCATAGCCAAGGATCAAACGATGATTCGATTGAGGCGAGACCCCAACCGGCTCAGTATTTCATTGGTGATCGTCCCCGTCTGCTCCGCAAGGTCACAGGCGGTAATCTGCCGACTGCCGGACGTTCCAATCAGCACCGCCGTATCACCTGCCGCGGCATCTGGAATGTCTGTAACATCCACCAGCAGTTGATCCATGCAGATCAAGCCGATGATGGGAGCTTCCGATTCTGCAATTAAGACCCGGCCCTTTCCGCAGGACAAAGCGCGGGGAATACCGTCCGCATACCCGATAGACAGGACGGCAATCTTTCGGTTGCTTTCGGCCATATAGCCCAATCCATAACCAGCGGCTTCCCCAGCATACAAATCTTTTACCAGCGCAACACGCGCCTTCACCGACAAAACAGGCCGTAAGTTGATCCGGCAGCTTTCCATATCTGCTCCTTGGCTCAACACACCGTAAAGGGCAATTCCTACCCTGGCGTAATCTCCAGCCAGTTCCGGGTATTGAAGCAATCCATCGCTGGACAGCAGATGGATTTTGCCGCAGTTAAGGCCCCGCTTATTCAAATCGCAGATCACGCGGTCAAATGCCGCCGCCTGTCCCATCGTGAATTTTTCCTTTTCTGCTGTCCGCACATCGGCGGCGCACAAATGGGTAAAAATACCCGTTATAACAAGGTTTCTGTAATTAAACACACGGACAATTTCTTCTTTTCGGTCTGCGGGTATTCCCAATCGGTGCATACCTGTGTCAATTTTCAAATGAACTTTGAGCTTCTTCCCGTAAATGTTCAGCAATCGGGCATAGGATATATCAACGACTGTCTGTGTCAGCCGATATCTTCGCAGCATATAAAACTGTTCCGGGTGGGTATAACCCAGCACCAGGATTTCTCCCTTGATACCACCCCGCCGCAGTTCCGCCCCCTCCGTCACTGTTGCCACGCAGAAAGCTGTGATACCCAGGCGGTTCAGTTCTTTTGCAATCAGCACCGCTCCGTGTCCGTAGGCGTTAGCCTTGACCGCTGGCATAAGGGCGCAGCCCTCCGGGAGTATGGAGCGTAACTGCTGAACATTGTGACGCAGCGCAGCCCGATCCAGTTCGATCCAGGCCCGTCCAGTCTGAACAGAACGGGGCGGCTGGAGCAGCAATAGCATCTGCGACAGCAAAAAACTGGATACCAAGACCAGGATAAAAAGCACGACCGTGTTTTCTACCAGCAGGCCAGTTAATCCAATTACCTTTGCAGCTCCCCGCACCAGCACAAGACACCAGGGATGGATCAGGTATACCACTGTGGTCAACTGTCGTAAACTGCGCCGCTCCCCCTGATTTGCCTCCAACAGCAGAGAAAACAGGAATATCATCAGGAACGGAAAGAAGAAATACATACTGTCGTGTCTTTGAATGCCTGACCGATGGAGTAAAAGCGCCTCCACGATCAACGCAGCCAAAGAACACAGAAGCCCAATAACAGAAGTCCTCCGGCTGAATACGATCCCTGCCGCCCCCAGCAGGAGAAACAGCGGCACATAGAAAAGTCCGTTTCGGGTGTAGTCAAACACCTGGAAGATACCATTGTATAAGGTGGAGAGAACGGGGATGCCTGACACAAGGCCGTAGTAGCTCTCTCCGCCCAGCCCGATCAGATACAGCGCCCCGGCAATCGGGATCGCCGCCTGTGGCTTGAAGCGGCTCAGATAATAGGCGATGGGCGTACCCAGCAGCAGGGCGGGGAGATACCAAAGGTGATAAAAGCTGCCGTCGAAAATCACCCGGCGAAAAAAATCTGGCGATAGCTGTCCGGCGTAATAGTTCAAGGGCAGGTACAGCAGTACCCCCACACCGTAGAGCATCGCCGTCTTTGTCAGAAATTTCCCTGTGGAGCGCCAGTTCCCACGGGCCAGAAAATAGCCGCTGACCATAATAAAGAATGGGACAGATACTCGGCGCAGGACGGTCAGCAGCCAGAGAAATTCACCGTCAGCGGAGCGGGTGTGATTGGCTACCACAAGGATCACAGCAATCAGCCGGAAGTCGTCTAAAGCTGGAAATTTCTTCGCCTTCAAGTCGGCACCTCCCAGGAGAATGGCTTTTGATATTTGTGATATTCCTCCAATGTCCAGCCATGTTCCACCATGATTTCCGCATGGGGTACGCCCACATAGCGGAAATGCCACGGCTCATGGGCGATCCCGGTGACGGCCTCTTTCCCTGCTGGGTATCGCTCAATGAAGCCATAAGCTGCCGCCCGTTCCCGGAATGTTTGGCAGATACCCTCATAGGGGAAATAGGGGCGGAGAAAGTCAATATCCGGCTGGGTCAGTCCCAGGTCGATGGCAAGCCCGGTTTGGTGTTCGCTGTGGCCGGGTCTGGCTACAAATCGGTTTGTAAATTCTTCTCCATTCTCCCAAATGGAACGGATATAAATTTCTTGCTGTTCCTCCTGGGAGCGCCAGCCGCTTACCGCTGTGATAAAATTCCAGCCGTCCAATTCCTCCATCAATTTGTTTAAGGCGCAGGCCGCACGTTCATCCATCAGCACCCGCCCGCCCACTAAAACCAAAGATTGCGGGTTCCAGGAAATCGGATGCTCTTGATTAACTAACATCAAATCCCGCACCTGGGAGAGTTCCACGATCATTTTTTCACCGCCAGTTCGATCAGAGCGGAAATGACCTGCTCAAAGGACATCCCCGCCGCCTTCATCATATTTGGGTAGCGGCTGTGGGCGGTGAAGCCGGGGATGGTGTTGACCTCATTGAAGATCAGTCTGCCATCCGGCGTCAAAAACTGATCCACACGGGCAAAGCCCTGACAGCCCAGCGCCCGGTATATCCGTTTGGCATTGGCCTTGATCTGCTCCCGCTGTTCCATCGGGATGCGGGCGGGCACATGGATGGCGGAGGTTTTTAGGGTATACTTTTCCGTGAAGTTGAAGAACCCTCCAGCCAGCTCGATCTCGTCCGGCTCACCCACCGTCAGGGTTTCGTTTCCCATAACGGCGCAGCCCACCTCAAAGCCTGGAACAGCTTCTTCCAAAATAACATGGTCGTCATATGCAAAGGCCAGCTCCAGGGCGGCAGGCAGTTGGCCCCGCTCCAAGACCTTTGTGATCCCGTAGGAGGAACCGGCCCGGACGGGCTTGACAAACAGCGGATAGCCCAGCGTTTCCCCTTCGGCCATAGCGACTGTGACGCCCATCCATCGTTCCAAAACAGCAGACCGGGGAACCTCCACCCTTGCAGCCTGGGCCAGCTTGTGGGCGCGGTCTTTGTCCATGCACAATGCCGAGGCCAGCACACCGCAGCCCACCAGCGGGATGCCCGCCAGCTCAAAGAGGCCCTGCACCGTCCCGTCCTCTCCGTTCCGACCGTGGAGGACAGGGAACGCGGCGTCCAGGTGGATCGTCTGTATATCCCCCGGCCCAAACACCAGGAGGGCCGGGGCGCTCCGATCAGGGCGCATGACGGCAGGAACACAGGTTTCCGCATTATGCCAAGTGTCGCTTTCAATGCTGTCCACAGGGCCGGTGTAGCGGAACCAGTCGCCCGCCTGGGAAATGCCCACCATCACCGGCTCATACCGGCTTCTGTCCATGTGCCGGAGAACGGCGGCGGCAGACTGGAGGGACACCCCATGCTCCGGGGAACAGCCGCCGAACAGGACGGCAATTTTCAACCTGCTCATTCTTCTCCCTGCCTTTCCGCCAGATATTCCTCCAGGCACAGGCCCTTTTCATACATTTCTGTGGCCGCGTCCACGCCCACATAGCGGTAATGCCAGACTTCCTCTGCCACGCCGGTGATTTCGGTTTTGCTCCCAGGATAACGGAAGATAAAACCGTACTTGTAGCTATTCTCCTGAAGCCAGAAGTAGAGGTCATAGGTGGCCCCGTTGATGTCCACCGCCAGCCCGACTTGGTGTTCGCTGTATCCGGGAACAGCCACCCACTGCTTTGCCATTTCTTCCGCTTCGCTTTTGGAGTGCCCTTCGTTTTGATACTTGGCTACCTTATCATTAAAGAGCTTCTGCTGCTTGGCCTGGGTTCGGTAGCCAGACACCACCATCGGGAGTTGATCCCAATTCCCCTCTTTGGCAGCTTCCAGCATTTCCATCAGGGGATCGTAGATGCGTTCATCTACCTTTTCACCGCCAGCTACCTCCACCAAATTGATCTCGTAGTTTTCGGGGATAGCGTTTTCATAATTTACCAGCACCAAATTCCAGTCGATGTCACTGGCCGTTGGCTGTGCGTTTTCGGCCAACAGGTCAGCCAGCGCGTTGTCCTGCGCCTGGGTCGTAGTCGGAGAGGGCGTGCCCCTTACCTGCGTTTCTTCATCGGGCGTTTTTTCACCAAACGATAGAAAGACATAGGCGCAAATGGCTACCACCAGCAGCGTCGCCGCAATATCTCCCCAGGGAAACCGCTTCCGGCGGCGCTTTTGACTGCGGCGCGGGTGGTCGTTACGAACTTGCATCATTTTTTCTTCCATCATAAAAAGCTCCTTTCAAACGTCGAGCAAAAGTGCCCCTGTCAGCATCTATTTTACTGGACAGAGGCACTTGGAGCTTTAATATAAAGTTGTTTATTTCCTAAGAAAATCCTAATATAGTGGGGAGATTTAACTAATTTGTTTTTGACAGACGGGCCGCAGCCTTGTGTCAGACAGTACCGTACCGCTCATGTTATGGCTGTCAACAGCAACCAGGAGCTGAAATGTGTGGGCTGTGTTGTTTTTGACCTTCAAATCCAGCCAGCCCTCGGCCACCGCCGCGTCGATCCCCTGGGGAATACCGGGCATATTGAGATGGAGGTCGATCCCGTGGGTATGCTGTTCCGTGATAGTCAGCGGGGTATGCAGGAACAGCCAGTACAGAAAACTGCTCATCTGGCACAGCCCGCCCCCCGGCAGAAGCTGGAGCCGCCCGTCAGACAAAACATACCCATTTTTATAGGCCGTTTCCTGATCTGCGCCCCGCACAGCGTTCCAGAAGGAAAACGTCTCGCCGGGAGCAATGATGAGTTTATCAAGTACCTTTGCCGCCAGCTGGCAGTTGTAGGCCTTATTCTCCTGGTAGGCCAGCTCATACCCCGTTTTGTAGTTGTAGAGCGGCCAGCTTGCTCGAAAGAGTGGATGGGACAGCATCATGTCGGAGCGTGTTTCTGAATAGCGGTTATGATCCAACCTCATTCCCATATAGTAGCAGAATATCTTCTGTTTTTTCCGCAGCGGCAGCAGACACGGAAAAAACTGTGTCAACCGTTTTCTTCCCATCATGCGCTCCTTTCTGTTGTCAGTCTGACAGAGAAATGCTCCTGTCAGCATGATTGTACTGAACAGGAGCATGGAGTGCTTTAAGATGAAATTGATTCATTCCTAAGAAAATATAGAGATTTTCCTAATGTGCCAGCGGCAGAGAAATTGTAAATGTAACAACATGGTTTTTGCTGGACGCGCCGATCGTCCCGCCATGGAGTATCACGATCTCCTTGGCAATAGCCAGCCCCAGCCCTGTGCCGCCTGTGTCGGAGGAACGGGACTTGTCCGCCCGGTAGAACTTGTCAAAGAGGGATGCCAAAGCTTCGCCGGGAATATCCTCGCCGCTGTTCTGAAATTGAATGATGACCTCATGTTCTGACTTTTCTGCGGAGATGGTGAACTCGGTGCGGGGGTGGCTGTACGATGCCGCGTTTTTCAGAATGTTGCTGAATACCCGCGCCAGCTTTTCCGGGTCGGCCTCCACCGTCAGATCCTCGGCCAGATGAAGCGCGACGGTATTTCCCCTGGGGGCAAAGACCGGGGACAATTCATCGGATAGCTGCACCAGCATATAGTATAGGTCGATCGTTTCCTTGGACAAGGTGATCTGCTGGGAATTGTACCGGGTGATCTCAAAAAACTCGTTTATCATGGTCTCCAGCCGGTAAGCCTTTTCCAGCGCAATATGGACACGCTTGGCCCGCTGTTCCGCAGGCATATCCGGCTCCTCCTCCAACAGATTGAGGTAGCCGATCACAGAGGTGAGGGGCGTTCGAATATCGTGGGCCAGATACATCACCAGCTCGTCCTTCCGCTGCTCGGCCAGGGCTGTTTCCGCTTTTCGCTCCGCCAGCGTCCGCTTTACCGTGTTCAGCTTCCGCTCAAAGGGCAGCATTTCCGGCGACAGTTGGATTTGTTCTTCATCGTCAGTCAGCAGAGCCTCAATGCCTTGGTTGACCTCGCTGAAATAGCCTGTGACCCATCGGAAGATCCGTACCAGCAATACCGTAAATATCAGCAGGACAGCGGCGGCAAAGAATATCTCCTTGTTGCCCCGAAAATGGTCGCTGTAATAATAAAACGCGTCCTCATGTCCCATTTTGAAAAGGGTTTCCAGCAGCCAGACGATCCAATCGCCCATCCGCTGTTTCCAGACGAACAGATACAGCCCCACCACCACAGCGGCGGAGGTAACTGCATTGATGCAGGCCCGCCGGATCAGTTTGGATTGAAAAGCAAGGTATTCGTCCTTTCGATCAGGTTTCAATTTTATACCCTACCCCCCATATCGTTTTGATAAACCTGGGCTTGTCCATGCTGTCCCCCAGCTTTTCCCGCAGGTGGCGGATGTGGACGGTGATGGTGTTGTTGGATTTGCTGTAATACTCGTCCTGCCAGATTTTGTGAAACAGTTCTTCTGAGCTGACCACATTTCCGGCGTTCTCCAGAAGGATACGCAGGATAGAAAACTCCGTAGGTGTCAGCACCAGCGGTCTTTCGCCCAGGAAGCAGGTGTGTGCCTTGATATTCATGGTCAATTCACCGCAAATGATGGTGTCCGTCTGGACGTTAGGAGGCGCTTCACCACTGTCGGAACGGGCTGGGTTATATTTCTGATACCGCCGCAGTTGGGATTTCACCCTTGCCATCAGCTCCAGAGGGCGAAAAGGCTTTGTCACATAGTCATCAGCTCCCAGGGTCAGCCCAGCAATTTTGTCCGTTTCTTCATCTTTGGCCGTCAGCATGATAATGGGCCAGGTGTGCTTTTCCCGTATCTTCTGGCACAGCGCAAAGCCGTCAATTTCCGGCATCATCACGTCCAGAATGGCAAGGTCAAGTTCCGTGGTGTTGATACACGCAAGGGCTTCCGCTGACGAGTAGAACTTGAATACTGTATAATTTTCGCCGGTCAGATAGGCTTCAATCAGGTCGGCAATTTCGGCTTCATCATCTACAACTAATATGTTATTGGCCATACCACACGCCCCTTTTTAAGTTGATTATCATTATATCAGGATTTCAGTAAAAAGTCCTTGCTTCTTTCGGGATTCTTTCTTAAGGTTTTCCTAATTTGCGGCTTGGGTAGGGACAAAACCTCGTCTGCCGTTCGCGGCGCCAGAGGCCGTATCTTGTTTACAGCGGCGCAAACTTTGCGTGGGAGTGCGGCGAAAAAGCGGCTTTCTTTTCTGAACGTTTTGTGTTATACTGTTTACGAGGTGATGGATGTGCGGTTCAAACCATTTGTTTTTGACAGGATGAATCGGCAGATCCCCGTCTCCATTGTGCCGATGACGCAGGCCGATGCAGAGTTGACGAATCTGCCGCCTGTGTGGCAGACCTCTTGGACCAGCGAATATTTGATGGAGGAATGCTTCGAGAAATATGCGGCCAGGGTAGATGATGAACTGATTGCGCTTGGAGCATATGAGATCCTGAGCAACTCACTGGTCGTCCATATTGTCTATATGGAGGCCCAGCCGGAATCGAATCCAAACCTTGATGATGGAAAGCCGAAATATACGGGCGTTGGCCGGCTGATGATTGCATATGGGATCAAGCTGTCCATTGACAACGGGTTTGCCGGTGACGTGGTGCTGGAGGCGAAGACCACGGAGCTGGCGAGGCACTATGAGCGGGATTTCGGCGCGGTTCGGCTTCCCGTGTTTGCTTCCTCCGCACCAAGGTACTTGATTGCGGACGAAGCGGCAAAGCGGATCTTATTCACTTATCTGTCCTGACTTGGGAGGTGTTTGGGTGGAATTCAGAAAAGAAAATCCTGCTTCCGATGCGAAGTGGTACTGCCGCGAAGACCAGGAAGGGGATCGGTTCTACGAGATATTTTTCCAGATGTGCCGGAAGTACGGGGTGCGGTGGGCCAGCGCGGACGAAAAAGAACGGCGGTTCATCGAGGAGGTTACCCGGGTCACCTACGAGCGGGAGCGGGCGGTTCGGCTGGGGCTACCGCTTACTGACGTGCGTCCGGCGTTTGCGTCCTGACCCACAACTTGACCCACAATAGGAAACGAGCGGGCGGAAGCAATGGAGCGGAAAGCACGATTGTCTCTGCTTTTTCGGAACAAAAATGCCCCCAAAGCGCCGAATGGAGGCATTTCGAGGGTGGAGAATCAGTTGGTAAGGATGAGGTCTCCAGTTCAAATCTGGATAGCAGCTCCACTAAAACCCGTTGTCCCGCAAGGGATAGCGGGTTTTTGCTTTGCTCATGCGTAGAGGTAAGGCAACACAAAAGCCATACAGAAACCCATACCGATAAGAGACGAGGGCTGGCGGGAGGTCATTCCTGACCAGCTTTTTTCAAAGCGTTGCGGAAGATCTGACTGGCCCGTTTCATGCTCTCCTGGTCTGCGTGGGTATACATTCGGAGGGTGACAGCCTTGTCACTGTGCCCTAACTTCTCCGACACGCTGGCCACATCGGCTCCATTGGTGATGGCGATGCTGGCAAACGTGTGACGTAACTTGTGTGGATGAAGGTTAGGCACGCCGTACTTCTTGGAGAATTTCTGCATATACTTGGCGGGGGACTGCGGGTGCATGGGCTCTGGGCTGTTGGGCTGGGTAAAGACATAGGTGCTGATTGCATGGCTGGCCTGCTCCTGTCTAAGTTGACGAAGCAGGGAAATGATTTCCGGCTCGACATCTATCGTCCGTACCTTGCCACTCTTGGGAGTGTCCAAATAGATACCCTTTTGCGGGGTATAGCACAGATTTCCAGCTATCGTAATCGTGTTTGCCTTGAAGTCAATGTTTTGCCACCGCAGGCCGCAGCACTCACCCCGCCGGATGCCGGTGTCGATGAGCAGTCTAAGCAGGACACGCCATTTGAGTGGTTCGCGCTCCAGAGCGGTAAAGATCCGCTGGACTTCTTCGACGGTGTAGGCTTCCACATCTGCATCTTTGAGCTCATTTTTGCGGGGCTTAGGCCGCTCGACCTTATCCATCGGGTCGATAGGGACCACGTCGGTCATGTACGCCATTTTGAACAGGCTGTGCAGGATAGTATAGACTTTGACACAGGTGGCGTGGGCCTTGCCCTGAGACTGCATGGACAGGAGCAGAGCGGAGATGTTGGCTGGGGTGATATCGGGCATGTTTAGCTTACCCAAAGCGGGGTAGATCCAGTGATCCAGATTGCCTTGATAGGCGTACCGCCCGTTTTCACTCATGGTCACAGCTTTGGCTGGCATGAATACTTCCTCGCCGAATTTTTTCAGGGTTTGAATTTTCGCGGCCTCCCGCATTTGCTGGAGGCTGTTTTCTTTTTGCTCGGCGCGGCTGACTACCTCGCCCTCATGGCAGCGGCGCTCAAATTCGGAGGCTTCCTTCGCCAAAGCGCGGTCAATGGCCTTTTGGCTCCAGCCGTCAGGTGGATACCAACGGCTTGTCGGGTAGGACTTACCTCGCCCCCGGCTGACTCGGATCTCATAGAAAATTTGCCCATCTTTCGTTGTCCGTTTTCGTGTAGATGCCATAGCAGACCCCTTCCTTTAAGGCATTCCCAATATTTTGGCTTGTACACCAAGCTGGTAAGGATGGGAATAGGAATTACCAGTTACTTCTTGCCATTTGGTATCCAAAAACTCGGCGTAAGACACCAGGCTGTTTAGAAAGTCAATTCCTATGGTAGATGAAATCTCGGCCAAAATGCGGAGCTTGTGCATTTCCACATCACAGCCAGACGCATTGAGATTATAAAGAACAGAAAGGATAGAGCAGAAATCACACTGTAATGCGCCGCCATAGGCGGGCGCCTTCAGAATAATGTAGCTATGATCTGTCTGTTCAACAGAGACGCCATTGTCGAGCAGGGGGAGAACTGTCCGAACCCGTTTGTCGTTCGCTTCGGTTCCTTCTGTAAAAGTGTTCCAACCCATTAAAAAGTCTGGAACAGTGTCAAGCGCGTCAGCCATGGGTTTGAGCAGATTGGCGGGCATTTCAATTTCATCATTCTCATAGCGGTAAATGGTGGCCCTGTTTTTGCCGAGCTTTTCGGCCAACTCGTCAACTGAAATACCCAGCTCTTTGCGTCGGGCACGGATGTTTTCGCCAAAGGTCATTTGTGTATCACTCCCAATTTTTTAGTAGAGTCAATTATAGCACGAGAATTGCGTAAGCGCAATATGAAAATAAATAGTTCGCAAAAATATTAAAATAGCGGTTGACAAAATAAGGTAGTCGATGTATGATAGGGGCATCGCAGAAAAGCGCAAAGGAGATGATGGAATGCTGATTTGCGAAATCAGAGGAGAGGAGGAGATGCCGACGGTTCCATTTCAAAAAATCGCGGAAGCCTGCAAGACCACCGGTCTGTCCCAGTATTATCTGCGGCAGGGCTGCAAGGACGGCACGATCCCGCACGTCAAGAGCGGCGGTGTGTATTACATCAACATCCCGGCCCTAATGGAAGCATTGGGTGGGGAGTAGGCAGAGCGTCCAAAATCTTAAGAGCCTGCCACACAGTACAAACGTATAAGTAACAGCGGGCCAGCGGTTTACCTTTGAGACCGCTGGCCCGTTCACTAATACGGCGCTAAGACCGCACTAATACGTCCACGATTTGTAGGCGCGGATAATACGCGTTTAATACGTACAACCCACAGCTTTGGACGGCGCTTATACCCCGTTTATACGTATTGGCCTAAACTGTGGACGTCCGGACGCATAAGCTCGGCTCTAATACAGCGATAATACGTAGAAGGAGGACATTTTTGAACAGAGAAATTTTGATCCAACGCGTACAGTCCATTGCAAAAGATATCCGCATCCTAAACAAGGCTGTGGAGAACATGGATGTGACCAACATTCCGCTTGTTTTGGAGAACTACAAAGATTTTTCGGCTGAAGCGGCGCAACGCGCGGAATGGGTTGCCGTTCGCCTGCGACATTTGGTCTATGTACTCCCTTTTAACCCCAAGCGGGACTACCTGCCCCAGGCCGCCGACATTATGGGGATTAAAATCGAACAGCGGGAGGGGATGTATGAGCTTACCCTGCCCGGCCTGATGCCCAAGCGGAGATCGACACGGGGTATTGAATACCTCATCGACCCGCTGATGGCGGCGCTGGAACGGTTCGCGAGGGAGCATGGAGTTGTGCGCTTCCCCCACTACACAGTCTGCTTTGTCATGGTCTATGACCGAACCCTGCCCGAGCGGCGCATCCGGGACTACGATAACCTGGAGCTGAAAGCGGTATTGGACGCCGCGGCCTGCTTCCTGATGGAGAGCGACAGCGGGCTTCTGTGTGATGCCTACCATTCCACAGAGTTGGGGGAGACGGACTGTACCCAGATGTTCATCATGGACAGCCGGTGTTATCCGCAATGGTACGCCGAACGCCAGGAAAGGCTCCACGCCGCACAAAATTAGGGCGCGGAGCGGGCAAAAACGGGGTCCAAATTTTGCCGATTTTTCGATTTTATTTTGGGACCCTGTGGTAAGCTCCGAAAATATTGAAAACAGCGGCTTTTGAGCGCTTTTGAAAGCTGCTGGATTTACCGAAGTCGTATTGGTCACGGTAAAAACATAGAACAGAAAGGAGTTGGTGCCATGCCCCAGAACAAAAAGCAGGCCCCGCCGCTGGACACAGCGGCGGGCCTGCTCCTGACGCTTACCGCCCTGTCCGGCGAGTTCCCCACCGCCCTGGTCAGCCGTCTGCCGGGTGGGAAGGCTTACAAGGTGAAGGTGGTCAAGCGGCTCAAGAAGGACAAGCTTTTACATACCTATTATGCGGATGGGCTGCGTGGGTTTCGTCTGACGAACGCCGCGAAAAAATTGCTGCTGGACAGCTGGCCGGAATCATTTGGCCCATATCTCACCGGGCGCACCGAGACAAATATGCTCAAGAGTGAACAACTCCGCCGCCTTCGTCTGCACCGAATGGCTGAGGTGCTGGCGGCGATGCACAGTGCCGGTGTAGGGGTGTTCTCCTGGCAAAAGCACGCTGTATTTGGCCCAATCCCACCGAACGATATCCGAATTGAATGGCCCATGTATTACAGCTCCCGCGAGGTGAAAGAGATCGGCCCCCAGCGCGACAAGATTCGGGGTTCCCGGGCCACGGGGGTGCTGCTGACGGAAAACAATGTGTTCGCTGTTTATAATGCCGGTGGGTCTGAGATAAAATGGGCGCGTGAGGCCGAGCTGCGGCTGCGGTCGTTTCTCCAATACGATTTGTGCCTGCAACGGCTACCGAAGCAGTATGGAAGTGCCGGACAGAGCGCGATCATCTTTGGAAACGATATGAAGCTGATGCCCGTGCTGATGGGAGTGGGCGGCGACCAACGCCATAAATACTATGTGGTGGAGGAAGACTATCGCCGCTTTTATTACTTGACAAACGACCACTACGGGGAGGCCATTTTGCGGCTTCTTTGTGAGCCAGATAAGAAGGCCATGCTGGATAACGTTTTGATGGAGGGACTATCCGAAGCCCAGCAGTACGGACGCGTGGAGCATGACGCCATGGACGGGGAGTGCCCGGTGCTGTTTGGCTACACCTGCGATATGCCCCGGATCAGGCGGTTCAATATTGGCTTGAGGGCAAATAGATTGAAGGGGATACTGTACTGTTTCAACTTTCAAGAGGAAGCGATGAGGCAGGTCTGCGGGCCGAATGTGGAGATACAGTGTATGAGTTTTGAAACGGTTGAAGGGTTGCTATAGACATGGGCCGGGACTGGTTTTTCAAAACCAACCCCGGCCCATAAAAACCTATGCCAGTGACCAATTCTGGCTTTCGGTTTGCAGCTTGACCATATGAGCAAAAGCTCCGTTCTTTTTCATCAGTTCCTTCGGTGTCCCCATCTCGGCCACGGTGTCGCCGGACAGCACTACGATCTTGTTGGCGTTCTCTACCGTCCTCATGCGGTGGGCGATGATCAGCACCGTCTTTCGCTCCACCAGCCGGGAGATAGCCTGCTGAATCTCCGTCTCGTTCTCCGCATCTAAGGAGGCGGTGGCCTCGTCCAGCAGAATGATGGGTGCGTCCTTTAAGAGCGCACGGGCGATGGAAATGCGCTGCCGTTCGCCCCCGGAGAGGGTGGAGCCGTTTTCCCCGATCATGGTCTGATACCCCTGGGGGAGCTTGGCGATGAACTCCTCGCACATGGCCTCTTTCGCCGCCTGGATAATTTCCGCGTCCGTGGCATCCTTTCTGCCGATGCGGATGTTCTCCATCACCGTGTTGTTGAACAGGGTCACATCCTGGAACACGATGGAGTAGGCGTTCAGGAGCTTCTCCGGGTCTACTGTGGCAACATCCACGCCCCCCACGGTGATCCGGCCCCGGTCGATGTCCCAAAACCGCGCCGCCAGCTTTGCGGCGGTGGATTTACCGCCCCCGGATGGACCAATTAGGGCTGTGACCTCACCCTGCTTGGCGGTGAAGGAGACATCCTTCAGCACTGTCTCGCCGCTGTTATAGGCAAAGCCCACATGGTCAAAGACAATGTCGTACCCCTTGGGAGCAAAGGCTGTTTCGCCGCCCTGGGAAGGGCTTTCGTTGATCTCGTTCATGCGGTCGATATTCACCTGCATGGAGTTCATTGCCGCCAAATTTTGCAGGGCAAAGGACATGGGTTCGTAAATTCTGGAAACCACCAGCAGGAACAGGAAGAAGGTCACAAGGGACAGCTCGCCGCTCATCAAACGCATACTTCCTACCAAGGCAACAGAGACAATTCCTAACTTTAAGAGCATCTGCGCGGGGACAACAAACAGGGCCGAACCCAATTCACTTTTGAACTGCCGGTTTTCAAACGTGTCGATTTTCTGATACAGTCCGTCCAAATATACCTGCTCGGCCTTATTGCTTTTCAAATCACGGATGGTTTCCAGACATTCCTGTACACCGTCCGCCATAGCGATCAGGGCGGCGTTCTGTCTGCGGGTAAAATAATTCTGCGCTCTCTTGGAAAAGCCAACGATTACCAGCGTAATAGGCAGTACCCACAGGGCGGCGAGAGCCATCTGCCAGTCGCAGCACAGCAGGCTGACCGCCACCAGACAGGTGGAGAGGATAGCGCCGTAAAACTGAGGAACATAGTGGGAAAACATCTGCTCTGTTACCTGCACATCCCCCATGATGGTATTGGTCAGGTCGGCCAAGTCCTTTTTGCCGAAGAAGGACAGGGGGAGCCGCCGCAGCTTCTCCGCCAGCCGGATGCGGCAGGCCCCGGATTCCCGGTAGGTGGAGAAGTAGGTGGCATTGTACTTCCAAAACTCCGAGAGCAGCACCAGCAGCAGCGCCACAACGATGCCCAGGCCGTAGAGGGGGTAGCGCCCCTCTGGGACGCTGCCGCTCAAAAAATCGCTTGCCAGCAGATAGAGAAGCCCCACCGGGAGCATCAGCATCAGACCGGCCACGGCGCAGGCAATCACGGCCCGCACCAGCCCTTTCGCCCCTTCTTCCGAGAGGGCAAAGCGTTTCATCAGTCGTTCGATCATTTCCCGGCACCTACCTTCCAGCTTACAGAGGTCTGATAATCCTGCCACATCTTGGCGTATAGGCCGCCTCCGGCCACAAGGGTATCGTGGGTCCCGCTCTCCTCCACGCGGCCCTCTCGCAGGACGAAAATGCGGCCGGCGTTCTTGATGGTGGTCAGCCGGTGGGCAATCATAATCACGGTCTTGCCCTTAGAAAGCCGTTCAAAGGCTCGCTGGACCAGAGCCTCGTTCTCCGGGTCCGCAAAGGCTGTCGCTTCGTCCAGAATGAGGATGGGCGCATTTTTCAGCATGATACGGGCGATGGCGATACGCTGCTGTTCGCCCCCGGAGAGATACACGCCTTTTGTGCCGATCACCGTGTCGATGCCCTGGGGCAGCTTCTGGATGATGTCGCCGCACTGCGCCTCATGGAGTACCCGCTCCACCTCCTGCCGGGAGGCATTGGGCTTGGCCAGCCGTACATTTTCCAGAATGGAGGCTTTCAGCAGGCGGCTATCCTGGAACACATAGGCCACGGTGTCCATCAGTGTCTCCTTGGGTATATCCTTTACATTGACGCCGCCGATCTGAATGGCTCCGCCGCCCACATCCCAAAACCGGGAGATCAAGCCGGCCACAGTGGTCTTGCCGCCCCCGGAGGGGCCTACCAGGGCCACCGTCTCCCCAGCGCCCACCCGAATGGTCACATCACGGAGCGCGTCCGTTGTTCCGCCTGTGTAGCGGAAGGTCACATTTTCCAGGACAACGTCGTTGTCCGTGGGGACCTTGCCGCTGCGGGGTTCGGGCAGAGGCTCCACATCCAGAATGGAGTGGATACGGCTCATGGCGTCCGCCACAATCATGCCGTTTTCGCTCATAAACATCACCTTGGTCATGGCGGTGGCGATAATAGGCGTGAAGATCACATAAAAGATGAAGTTCAGCAGTACCGGCTGGGCTGCCGGACCTCCGCTTGTCAGAATCAGTGCCAGCACAATGAGAAACGCAAAGGTGCTGTTGACCAGGACCGTATAGGACAGCATGGACGGGCGGCACTTCTTGCAGTAGGACATGACAAACTCGTAATAGCTGTCGATGGTCCCCTTAAATCGCTTGAAGGAGTGGACGGTCTGCCCGAAGGTTTTCACAACCGGAACGCCCCGCACATACTCCACCGCCTCATTGTTCATATCCGCCAGGGCGTTTTGGTAGAGCTTCATGTCCTCCGCCATGGAAGGTCCGGCCATCTTGAACATAGCCGCAAAGCCCAGGATCACCGGCAGGAGACTGACAAGACCAAACCGCCAGTCAAACAGGAACAGCATCACGATCATGCAGACCGGCGTGGTGATTGCCGCCGACATATCGGGAAGCTGGTGGGCCAGATAGGTTTCCGTGGCCGCGCTGCTGTCATTGACGATGCGGCGTATCTTCCCGCTGCCCATCTCTCCGATGAAGCCCAAGGGCAGCTCGGCAATGTGGGCCATCAGCGCCTTGCGGATGTTTCCGGCAATGCGGAAGGCCGACAGGTGGGAACTCATCAGGGCGCAGACATAGATCACAATGGACAGCACCGCGAAGCCCACCGCCATCCAGCCGTTGCGGACAATATGCGTGGCCTGGGCATAGTTGGGGGCCACCGCAATGACCTCTTGGATGATCCGGAACAGGAAAACAAAGGGGAAAAGGGCCAGGATCGCGCTGACGGCGGACAGCAGCAGGGATAGGTAGGTCAGATACCTGTGTCCCCCGGCGTAGCCCATCAGCTCCCGGAGATTACTGTTTTTCTTCAAGTGAATACCTCCTTGCGAACAGATAATATATGATACAGAAAGCGCCGCGGCCGCTCTCTCATATCTAATCTCCAAAAGTTAGTTATTGCTAACTCATATCTAAAATGAAAGGGGTCTTAGACCCCCATCATGCTGTGCCAGCCAGCAAGGAAAAAATCCTGGAGCTGCTGGACATAGTGCTTTGCCCGGTCATAGGGCATATCGTGGACCACGACCTCGAATATCCCATGGAACATCCCGCTGGCGATGATGTGGCAGAGCTGGTTGTCCAGGTCCGGTATCTCTCTCCCCTGCCTGCGGAGAACTTCCATGAACCGTTGGGTGGCCTCCACTTCGATCTCTACCATGTTGTGGATAAAGTTTTCGTAGCTGGTGCCCTGGGCCTTACAGATCAGCAGTCTGAACGGTTCAAGATGCTGGTATACATACTCCAGCATTTCCTTTACGCAATCACTGGATTCTACCCCTACATGGCTGGGCTGTTCCGCCTCCGGCAACTGGGAGAACGCCGTTTGTGCCCGCATGAACATTCCCATGACCGCCGCTGCATGAGGTTCTACCAGGGCGGTAAACAGAGCGTCCTTGCTGGAGTAGTATCCGTAAAAGGCTCCGGTAGTCACTCCGGCATTCTTGACGATCTGCCGCAGTGAGGCATCCGCAAAGCCCTTTTCCAGAAATTCCTCCATTGCCGCCTGATGGATGCGGGTTAAAGTTTCGCCTTGTTCTTCCATGTGTCCGCCCCCATATAACACCGATATATAACAATGTTATAATAATCCGAACGGGCAGGTTTGTCAAGCCTCGGATCCATTTTTATTGTGCAGGGCAGCTCAGACCGCTAAGCGGCGCTCGCGCGGCTCCAAGACAGAGCTTGCAAATTATTTGATTGCGGCTATAATGGAAGTGCCTGGGAACAGGCGGGAGGATCTTTGCCATTGCTGGGAGGCGACAAAGTATGAGGGTCCTGGTGGTTGAGGACGCGCGGGACATGAACCGCTTGATCGAAAAGACATTGAAAAAGGCCGGCTACAGCGTGGATTGCTGCTTTGACGGCGAGGAAGCGCTGAGCTATCTGCCAGGCGCTGAGTATGACGCGATCTTGCTGGATGTGATGATGCCGAAGCTGGACGGCTATACTTTGCTGGAACGGCTCCGGGACAGGGACATGGCGGTGCCCGTGATGTTTCTGACGGCCAAAGACGCTGTTGACGACCGGGTAAAAGGGCTGGACCTGGGCGCGGACGACTATCTGGTCAAGCCCTTTTCCTTTGACGAGCTTCTGGCCCGGATCCGCGCCATGACCAGAAAGCGCACCGAAAACCGAAAAAACCAGTTTTTCCTGGCCGATCTGACTGTAGACATCGAACGGAGAACGGCTTTTCGGGCGGGGAAGGAGATTACGCTTCTCCCCAAAGAGTTTTCCCTTTTGGAGTGTATGATCCGCAATCAGGGCGTCGTCCTGTCCCGGGAACAGCTGGAGAACCAGATATGGAATTATGAGTTTTCAGGCAGCTCCAACAATATAGATGTGTATATCAGCCGCCTGCGGAAGAAGATCGACAGCGGATATCCGCTCAAGCTGCTCCATACCATCCGCGGCGTGGGCTGGGTCCTGAAGGCGGACGAAGCTGGGGGAACATCATGAGGAAGCTCTCTGTGAAGACCCGGATCGCCGTGTGGCTTACGCTGCTGATGGGGCTGCTGGCCGCGCTGCTGCTGGCGTTCCTGCTGTCCGTCAGCAAGGTGGTGGCCGTTCGGACCGCCATGTCACAGCTGGCGCAGACGGTTCGGAGCAACCTGAGCCATACCGCCATGCTCAATGGACGCTTGGAGCTGGGAAGCGGCTTCGATTTTTACCAGGACGGCGTGACCACCTTGATCTACAGCCGGGATAAGGCCCTGCTGGCCGGCCAGCTCCCGGCGTCCTTCACGGTGGAGGAGGCGTTCCAAAATGGCCTGACCCGAATGGTGAGCGCCGGGGCCGAGCAGTACCTGGTTCTGGATCTGTGGCTCCCCATGGGATGGGAAAACGGGGTGTGGCTGCGCGGTGTCATGGAGGCCCCTGAAAACCGCCGGCTTATGTTCAAGCTGCTCCTCGTGGCGCTTATCATCATGCCGGCGTTCATGGCGTCGGCCGCACTGGGCAGCTATCGGATCGCGAAAAGGGCGTTTCGTCCTTTGGACAGCATTACTGCGACAGCGGCGTCTATCAACGAGGCCCAGGACCTGTCGCGCCGCATTGGACTGCCGCCGGGAAAGGATGAATTTTCCCAGCTTGCCGCAGCCTTTGACCAGCTGCTCCAGCGGCTGGAGCGGTCCTTTGAGTCGGAGAAGCAGTTTACGGCCGACGCCTCGCATGAGCTTCGCACCCCGGTGTCCATTATCACAGGGGCCTGCGAATACGCGGAAAGGTACGATGAGACCGGGGAGGAACGGCAGGAGACCATCGCCATGATCCACCGCCAGGCGGATAAAATGTCCCAGCTGATCTCCCAGCTGATGAGCATGACCCGGCTGGAGCAGGGAACCGAGCCGGTCCGGCTGGAGCGCGTCAGCCTGGATAAGCTGCTGCGCTCTCTCTGCGGGGAGCTGGCCTGCGATCCCAGCCGTCTGGTTTTAGAGGTCCCCAACGGTTTGACGGTGGAGGCCGATCCATCGCTGCTGGCCAGGCTGCTCCGGAATCTGGTGGAAAACGGGTTCAAATATGGCAGGCCGGATGGCCACGTATGGATATCGGCCGCCAAGGAGGGCGGCGAGGTCCTGCTGGAGGTGCGGGACGACGGCATGGGGATCCCCTCCGGCCAGCAGGACAAAATTTGGCAGAGGTTCTATCGGGCGGACCCGGCCCGGGGCGAAGGGGGAACGGGGCTTGGGCTGTCCATCGTGCGGCAGATCGCCCAGCTCCACGGGGGATACATGACCCTGGAGAGCGTTCCGCGGGTAGGCAGCGCGTTTACCCTCCATCTGCCTGCCCCAGAGGATGCCGCGGATCAAGGAAGCCCGATTAAATTTCAAACTGGCAAAACCCCCGGCGGACCGTCTGTCAGCTAGGCGGTCCGCCGAAGGATCGATTTAAAATTTCTTTCCAAATTTCATGTAGATTTCATGTTGGCGCAGTAGACTATACCCAGCAACGGAAAGGAGCGCGTTATGAGGAGAAACAAATTCTTGTGCATGATCGTGTTGTTGCTGCTGCTTTTCAGCGGCTGCGCCCAGCGGCAGAGCCAAATGGGCTATATTGGCGCGGATGCGGCAAAGCGGGCAGCCTTGGAAGCGGCGTCGCTGTCGGAGCAGGAGGTGAGTTCCTTCCGCACGGATATGGGGACCCGCGACGGACTGGATTATTACCAGGTCTGCTTTGAGGCGGCCGGCCGGAGCTATCGGTATGACGTCGATGCCCTTACCGGGGTGGTGATCGACGAGGAAGATCCTGCCGGTACGGATGGCGGTCAAACGGGGTGGCCTGAGCCGGGCGGCCCGCCGGAGTCTGACGATCCGGGTCCTGTCGTAAACTCGCCCCAGCCCGTCCCTGAAGCGTCCGCCCCGGTGGCCCCGGGCCCCGAGCCGGATCCTTATATCGGAGAGGACGAGGCCAGGCGCATCGCCTTGGAGCACGCGGGACTGGAGGAAAGCCAGGTCACGTTTGTCTGCTCCCTTCTGGAGTTTGACGATGGGCAATGGGAATATGACGTGGAATTCTATACCGCGAATTATGAGGAGTATGACTATGAGATCGACGCCCTTACCGGGGCGGTGATCAGCTTCGACTATGACGCGGAATACTATTCGCCGTCCGACGGCTCCAGCGCGATTACGGCCGAGCAGGCCAGACAGGCGGCCCTCGCGCGGGTTCCCGGCGCGGCCGAAAACGATATACGGAAATTCAAGATCGACGATGACGACGGACTCCTTCTTTACGAGGGAAAGATCATCTATAACGGCATGGAGTACGAGTTTGAGATCGACGCATACAGTGGCTTTGTCCGCGAATGGTCGGCTGAGCCTTTCAGCCGATAATGCAAAACAGCTGAGGAGGGATTGCGCTATGCGTAAAACGAACAAGACCTGGTTTGTCCGATGGATAGGGGTGCTGATGTGCGCCGTGATGCTGGGTGGGGCTTTAGTGGTCAACGGGGCGGCAGCTTCAGCGGCTACTGTCAGCGCGACGGTTTCCCCGGACATAACGGTGAAGGTGGACGGCCAAACGCAAACCTTTTTTACCGTAAGCGGCACACAGGTACACCCGATCCTTTACAACGGCACCACCTATCTGCCCGTTAGGGCCATTGGCGTGCTGATGAACAAGAATGTCAACTGGGATCAATCCACGCTGACGGTCACCCTTTCTGGAACCCGGACCACCTCCGCCGCGGCGGGGGTCCTGGACGAGAATCCCACGAAGCGGGTCGTTCAGGCGCAGCTGCGCCCCGACTTTACCATTGTGGTGGACGGCGCGTCCCGCGCCTTCACTGATGCCAATGGAGCCGCGGTCTACCCGATGCTCTACAGCGGCACCACCTATCTGCCGCTGAGGGCGATCGGCGGGCTGATGGGGAAAACCGTGAGCTGGGACGCGCAGACGCGGACCGCCAGCCTTTCCGGCGGCTCCGGGGACAGCCTGGTGACGGACGCGGACAGCTTTGGGCCCGGCGCCAACGCTGGGCAGACCCACCCTCAACCCACCCAGCCCGGGAGCGGCGCCGATTCCTGCATCGGCGAGGCCAAGGCAAGGAGCATCGCGCTGAACCATGCTGGACTGACGGAAGGCCAGGTGACGTTCATTCAGACAAAGCTCGATCATGACAAGGGCCGGTGGGAGTACGAGGTGGAATTTTATACTGCCGGTTATCAGGAGTATGACTATGAGATCGACGCCTTGACAGGCGAGATCCTGGAGTTCGATTATGACGCGGAGCACTGGTCGCCCCCCCAGCAAAACACGAACGCATCCAAAATCGGAGTTGAAAAGGCAAAAGCTGCCGCCGTGGGCCACGCCGGACTGAGCAGCGGTCAGGTCTCGTTCGTCAAGGCGAAACTGGATCATGACGACGGCCGGTGGACCTATGAAATCGAATTTATATCCGGGACATGGGAATATGAGTATGAGATCGACGCCTACAGCGGGGCGGTGCTGAAATACGAGAGAGAGTCTATTTACGATTGAGCGGCAGCGCAGTCGGTCCTGCTCCTTGATTGTTATCTGCTTGAAAGCCATGATGGGCGGCCCTGCGAGACGCGGGGCCGCCCATATCACTTCATGATCTCTGTTTTCCGCCCACCACCATGCCGCGCCAGCCACTCCTGGCAGTGCTCCGGCAGGCTCAAAACGATCGCGCGCGCCAGGGCGGCGGTTTCTTCCCTTGTCAGGTCAAATCCCACCGCCGGGAGCCGATTGCAAATTACTTCCACGCATCGGAGCATATCCTTCGCCAGCAGAAAGCCGGTATCCGTCAAATAGATTTTTCCGTACCGCTCCCGCACCAGAAGTCCCATATCCATGAGGATCCCCGTCATTTTGGTAACGGAGGCTTTCGAGCAGTTCAAAGCCTTTGCCACAGCCTGCGTCCCCATGTCTGGAGTGCTTTTGCCCAATTCGTAGATCGCCAGCAGATAGCGAAGATGGGAGTCCCGTAATTCTGCCATAGAATCGTTCCTCCCCAACGAGAGGAGGCATGAGCAGATCACACTGCCCATGCCTCCTCACCATGTCTTGCAAAATTTGAAGTTTTAGTGACAGCTGTGGCAGTTCCCGCAGTCGCCGTTGCAGCCCCCGCCGGACTTGCGTGACTTCCACAAAGACCGGACGGCCAATGCCACAACAGCGATCAGCGCGGCGGTCACGATGACATTTCCCAGTATAGCGGGCATATTCGGTCGCTCCTTTCCAGGCCGGTCACTTCGCGGCGGCCACGGAGGTCAGCCGCCGGGTGCTTTCTTCCCCCTGATAGCCCTTGCGGAACAGCAGGTAGATGATCGCGGCCAGGAGAGCCAGGGCCACCACGGTCCACAGGTCAAAGCTGGACACCCCGGCCATCAGCCCGCCGATCTGGTAGACGATGAGAGCGGCCGCGTAGGCGAACACGCACATATAGCCGATGGCGAAGGCGGTCCACCTGGCGTTGTTCATCTCCCGCTTGATGGCCCCCATGGCGGCGAAGCAGGGGGCGCAGAGGAGATTGAAGATCATGAAGCTGTAGGCGGTGAGAGCGCCGAAGTCCGCCCCCACCAGGGCCCAGATCTCCTCGCCGTTCTCGCTGATCTCCCCGGCGAAGTGGTAGAGGGTAGCGAGGGTCCCTACCACATTCTCCTTGGCGGTGAGGCCAACGAAGGAGGCCACGGTGGCCTTCCAGGCCATATCGCCCCTCCAGCCCAGGGGATAGAAGATCCAGGCGATGGCATTGCCGATGGCGGCCAGCAGGGAGGTATTGTTGTCCTCCACCGGGCCAAACACGCCGTCAGTAAAGCCGTAGCCCTGGAGGAACCACAGCACGATGGTGGACAGCAGGATCACCGTCCCGGCCCGCTTGATGAAGGACCATCCCCGTTCCCAGGTGGCCCGCAGGACGTTTCCAGCGGAGGGGGCGTGGTAGGCGGGCAATTCCATGACGAAGGGGGCGGGCTCCCCGGCGAAGGCCTTGAACTTTTTCAGCATGATGCCGGAGATCACCACGGCGGTGATGCCGATGAAGAAGGCCGAGGTGGCCACCAGGGAGGAGCCGCCGAACACCGCCCCGGCGAACAGGCCGATGATGGGCATTTTGGCCCCGCAGGGGATGAAGCCGGTGGTCATGATGGTCATTTTCCGGTCCCGGTCCTGCTCGATGGTCCGGGAGGCCATGATGCCGGGGACGCCGCAGCCGGTGGCCACCAGCATGGGGATGAAGCTCTTGCCGGAGAGGCCAAAGCGGCGGAAGATGCGGTCCATGATGAAGGCAATCCGGGCCATATAGCCGCAGTCCTCCAGGATGGCCAGCAGTAGGAACAGCACCAGCATCTGGGGCACGAAGCCCAGCACCGCGCCCACGCCGGCCACAATACCGTCCATGATCAGGCCGTACAGCCAGCCGCTGACGTTCAGGGAGGTGAGGACGCTGTCAAAGAAACCGGGAACGATCTCGCCAAAGAAGGTATCATTGGCCCAGTCGGTGCCCCAGGAGCCGATGCCGATGCCCCACTCCTCTCCCTCGAACAGACCCGCCGGGGAAGTGCCCATGGCGATGGAGTAGATCAGGAACATGACTGCCGCGAAGATGGGCAGTGCCAGGATGCGGTTGGTCACCACCTGGTCGATTTTGTCGGAGACGGACAGGCTGCCCTTGGCCGCCTTTTTCTTGACGGACTTGCTCACCACGCCGTTGATGTAGGCGTACCGCTGGTTGGTGATGATGCTCTCCGCGTCGTCGTCCATCTCCCGCTCGCAGTCGGCGATATGCGCCTCCAGGTGGGCCTTCAGATCGGAGGGGAGGGCCAGCTCCTCCATCACCTTTTCGTCCCGCTCAAAGACCTTGATGGCGTACCAGCGGAGATAGCCCTCCGACACCTTGCCCTGGATGGACTCCTCGATGTGGGCCAGGGCGTGCTCCACGCTGCCGGTGAACACATGGGGCGGCTCCCCGGCCTGATGGTTTTGCGCCATGGCCGCGGTCCGTTCGGCGGCGGCCATGCCCCCCTCGCCTTTGAGCGCGGACATCTCCACCACCTCGCAGCCCAAGGCGGCCCCCAGCTTGGCAAGGTCGATGGTGTCGCCGTTTTTCCGCACCAGGTCGATCATGTTCACGGCCACCACCACGGGCAGGCCCAGCTCGATGAGCTGGGTGGTGAGATAGAGGTTGCGCTCAATGTTGGTGCCGTCCACAATGTTGAGGATGGCGTCCGGCTTCTCCTTCACCAGATACGATCGGGCCACCACCTCCTCCAAGGTGTAGGGGGACAGGGAATAGATGCCAGGCAGGTCTTGGATGACCACATCCCTGCGGCCCTTCAGCCTGCCCTCCTTCTTCTCCACGGTGACGCCGGGCCAGTTGCCCACATACTGGCTGGAGCCGGTGAGGGCGTTGAACAGCGTGGTCTTGCCGCAGTTGGGGTTGCCCGCCAGGGCAATCTTGATGTCCATAGTCATTCTCTCCTTTCGATCGTTAGCTATAGCTAACTCATGGCGCAAAGAATAGCGGCTTTCTGCCGCGTCTGTTTACTGGACCTCGATCATCTCCGCGTCGCCCTTGCGGACGGACAGCTCGTAGCCCCGGACGTTCAGCTCCATGGGATCGCCCAGAGGGGCCACCTTGCGCACAAAGATCTCTACGCCTTTGGTGATGCCCATATCCATGATCCGGCGCTTCACCGGACCTTCGCCGTGGAGCTTCGCCACAGTCACGGTTTCGCCCACCTGGACATCTTTCAGTGTTTTCATTTACTCTCCTCCTTGTCTTAAATCATGATGCGGTTTGCCATGGTCTTGTCCAGCGCGATACGGCAGTCTTTCACCTGCACGATCAGGTTTCCCGCAATTTCACTGACCACTGTCACATCACTGTTTACCACAAAGCCCAGCTCCGCCAAATGTTGACGCACCTCATCCTTGCCGAAAATCTTGCGGATGGTAGCCGTTTCGCCTGCCTTTGCCATTGTCAGCGGCATCATTTCTTCGCCTCCCTCTGCAACGCGGTTAGCAAGAGCTAACCTTAAATTGGCCTTAGTTTACCACCGCTAACCAAAGATGTCAAGACCATTTTGAGAAAAATCTGCATTTCGAATTAGGATCTGCTGACCTCACGCAAAAACGACCTACGCAGGGAGCAAATCTAAACGGACCGGCGGCGAAGGGGAGGTCCCGCGTCATGCTGGCACGGCCAGTTTTTCGATGGGCGTTCCCTGTTCGTACAGGTTCACGTAGGTTTGGATACACCTGCGGTAACAGGCGAAGCACGCCTCCACTTCCGCCGGATCGCTGTATGATTTCCAGAATCCGCAGCAGGTGAAATTCCGTCCCCGGTTCTCGATAAAGCCGATGACATCCCGGAGCGGGTATCCCAGGAATACGCCGATCTCATGCGGGAATTCCGGCTGGGTTTGCAGGCGGCGGGCAAGCTGGTCCAGCAGGCCGTCCAGGTCAGTGCCGGCGTATCCGGCTTTGGCTAAAAACCTTTGGCAGGCGTTGCCGGACAGCAGCCGCTCCAAATGCGTTCGCCGGTACACATAGACGATCGCCCAGCTGGAGCAGGGTCGCTCCAAAAGGATTTGGACGGCGAGGCCCAGGGGAGCCAGCCGCTTATCCCACTGCCGGACCTTCTGGCGGGAGATCTCCAACGGGGAACGGTTGAAGCTGAAAATGCTTCCCGGCTTTATCCCGGCCAGCGTCGGGGCGCATTGCCGGACCAGCACGGACTCGAACGTCTGGGAGCGGCTGGTGGATCGACCGATCACTGCCATACCGCCAGCTTCCTGCCCAGCTCTTTGCAGGCATCCTCGCCGCTTACGTCCGGCGCCTCGTTGACCGCCAGACCATTTTCCTCCAGAAGGCAGGCCCCGGCGTCGCGGCAGCGGTGGCACCAGTCCCGCATCCACTGGCCGTCCCCCCAGCCGTAGGAGCCGAACAGGGCGATCCGCCTGCCGCTGAGCGAACCCTCCAAGGCGGTGAACATCGGCTCGAATTCCATTTCCTCCAGCACCTCGCAGCCCATGGCGGGACAGCCGAAGGACACGGCGCTGTAGGCGGTGAGCCGGTCGGCGGAAAACTCCCCGGGCCCCAGCAGCTCCGCCTCGCCGCCGGCGGCCCGGACGCCTTGGGCGATATGATCCGCCATAGCCTTCGTGTTTCCAGTCCCGCTCCAAAATACGATCGCAATCTTGTTCATGCTGAACGCTCCTTTGCAAAATATGTTCGTTAGCGCACGCTAACTCCTGTGCACAGAGAGGCCCCAGGGACGGAGCCCTGGGGGAGGAAAAGCGGTCGCTATGCCTGCGGTTAGCTAGTGCTAATCACGAGCATACAATACCACAGCGGGACGGCTTTGTCAAGAGAAGTCCGCCGGCGCGAATGATTTTCTTTCGTTCCTTTGTGTTCAACACGCCATAGGGCTGCCCGCCGAGGGGAGCGCGCCGACGCTTTCACCGGCGCGCTCCCTCTGTGCTCAATCCGCAAACATCGGTGTGGACAGGTAGCGGCCGCCGGCGTCCGGAAAAAGGACCACGATGGTCTTTCCGCTGTTTTCAGGCCGCTTGGCCAGACGGACCGCAGCATGGAGCGCGGCACCGGAGGAGATGCCCACCAGGATGCCCTCCTTGCGCCCCACCAGCCGCCCGGCGGCAAAGGCGTCCTCGTTGGACACGGGGATGATCTCGTCGTAAACGGCGGTGTCCAGAACCTCCGGCACAAAGCCCGCGCCGATGCCCTGTATTTTGTGGGCACCGGAGCGTCCCCCGCTGAGGACAGGGGAGTCCTCGGGCTCCACCGCCACCACTTTCACCGCCGGGTTTTGCTCTTTCAAGTACTGCCCCACGCCGGTGATGGTGCCGCCGGTGCCCACGCCCGCCACAAAGATGTCCACCTGCCCGTCGGTATCTGCCCAGATCTCCGGGCCGGTAGTGGAGCGGTGGGCGGCGGGATTGGCCGGGTTGACAAACTGGCCGGGGATGAAGCTGTTGGGAATCTCCTGTGCCAGCTCCTCTGCCTTGGCGATGGCCCCTTTCATCCCCTTAGCCCCTTCGGTAAGAACCAGCTCCGCGCCGTAGGCCTTCATCAGCTGCCGGCGCTCCACGCTCATGGTCTCCGGCATGGTGAGGATGACGCAGTAGCCCCGGGCCGCCGCCACAGAGGCCAGCCCGATCCCCGTGTTGCCGGAGGTGGGCTCGATGATGGTGGAGCCGGGCTTCAATTTTCCGCCGGCCTCCGCCCGGTCGATCATGGCCTTGGCGATGCGGTCCTTCACCGACCCGGCGGGATTGAAATACTCCAGCTTTGCCAGGAGGCGGGCCGGCAGCCCCGCTTCCCTCTCGATATGGGTCAGCTCCAGCAAGGGCGTTTTGCCGATCAGCTGGTCGGAAGATGTGTAGATATTGGACATAACGGATTTCTCCTCTTATTTCTGCGCGGTGGCGAACCCTTTTTCCAGGTCGGCGATGATATCGTCGATATGCTCGGTGCCGATGGACAGCCGGATAGTATTGGGCCTGATGCCCTGATCCAGCAGCTCCTCGGGGGAGAGCTGGGCGTGGGTGGTGGTGGCCGGGTGGATGACCAGAGACTTCACGTCCGCCACGTTGGCCAGCAGGGAAAAAATCTCCAGATTGTCGATAAACTTGTGGGCCGTTCCCTGCCCGCCCTTGATCTCAAAGGTAAAGATAGACGCGCCGCCGTTGGGGAAATACTTCTCATACAGGACATGGTCGGGATGCTCAGGCAGGCTGGGGTGGTTGACCTTCTCCACCTGGGGATGGTTGACCAGATACTCCACCACTTTTTTGGTGTTTTCAGCGTGGCGTTCTACCCGAAGGGACAGGGTCTCCACTCCCTGGAGAAGCAGAAAGGCATTGAAGAGTGAAATCGCCGCTCCGGTGTCCCGCAGGAGGATAGCCCGGATGTAGGTGACAAAGGCGGCGGGGCCGGCGGCGTCCACAAAGCTGACTCCGTGGTAGCTGGGGTTGGGCGCGGCAATGGGGGCGTACTTACCGGATGCTTTCCAGTCAAATTTGCCGCTGTCCACGATGATGCCGCCCAAAGTGGTGCCGTGACCGCCGATGAACTTGGTGGCGGAATGGACTACAATGTCCGCGCCATGCTCAATGGGGCGAATCAAATAGGGCGTCCCAAAGGTGTTGTCGATGACCAGAGGCAGGCCATGGGCGTGGGCGATCTCAGCGATGGCGTCAATGTCGGGGATGTCGCTGTTAGGATTGCCCAAGGTCTCCAGGTAAATGGCTTTGGTGTTGGGCTGGATGGCGGCGGTAACGGCGTTCAGGTCATGGACGTCCACAAAGGAAGCCTGAATACCGTATTGGGGCAGGGTGTGGGCCAGCAGGTTATAGCTGCCGCCGTAGATGGTCTTTTGGGCCACGATATGCTCTCCCGCCTGAGCCAGGGCCTGGATGACGTAAGTGATCGCCGCGGCGCCGGAGGCGGTGGCCAGCGCCGCCACACCCCCCTCCAGGGCGGCCAGCCGTCTCTCCAATACATCCTGGGTGGAGTTGGTCAGCCGACCGTAGATGTTGCCGGCGTCCGCCAGACCGAACCGGGCGGCGGCGTGGGCGGCGTTTCGGAACACATAGGAGGTGGTCTGATAGATGGGTACCGCCCGGGCGTCGGTGGCGGGGTCGGGCTGCTCCTGGCCCACATGGAGCTGCAAGGTCTCAAATTTATAACTCATGGGAAGATTCCCCTCTCTTTGGGTCGATACCACTATATACCTATAAACCTACTTTGTTAATTGGTATATTGACGTGGATTGAATTCCTATCGACCTTGTGGTATGATAGGAAAAACTAGGAGGGATCTTTATGATGATTTCCACAAAAGGCCGCTACGCGCTGCGGTTCCTGGTGGATGTGGCGGAGCATCAGGGGGACGGCTACGTGCCGCTGAAAGATGTGGCCGCCCGGCAGGAGATCTCGGAGAAATATCTGGAGATCGTGGTAAAGGAGCTGGTAAAGGGTGGCCTGCTTGCCGCCGCGCGGGGAAAGGGCGGCGGCTACCGCCTGGACCGCCCCCCGGAGGAGTACAGGATAAAGCCGATACTTGAGCTGATGGAGGGACCGCTGGTCCCCGTTGCCTGCCTGGAGCCGGGGCGGAATACCTGTCCCCGAAGCGGCCGCTGCCGGACGCTTTCCCTGTGGCGCGGGCTTGAGCAGGTCATCTCCGATTATTTGGCGCAGTTTACCTTGGCGGCGCTGTGTGGCGGTAGCTCGGAAACAGCGCGTTGAATCCGCCCGCCCGGTCAAGGGCCGGCCAGCCCCGGCGGCGGACCCCTTTTGCATATGGCTTCTCCGTGCCCGGTCACTCTACCGTGACGCTTTTCGCCAGATTTCTGGGCTTATCCACGTCCAATCCCCGGGCCACACTGGTGTAATACCCCAGCAGCTGGAGGGGGACTATCGCCAGCAGTCCGGTGAAGCAAGGGGCCGTTTTAGGAATGTAGACGGTGAAGTCCGCCGTGTCCTCTATGCTGTAGTGCCCATAACAGGTCAGCCCCATAAGGTACGCCCCCCGGGCTTTGCATTCCGCCATATTGCTGATGGTTTTCTCGTACAGATTGCTCTGGGTAAGTACGCCGATCACCAGGGTGTTGTCCTCCACCAGGCTGATGGTGCCGTGCTTCAGCTCCCCCGCGGCGTAGGCCTCGCTGTGGATATAGCTGATCTCCTTCATTTTCAGGCTGCCCTCCAGGCTGGCGGCGTAGTCCGCCCCCCGGCCCAGGAAGAAGATGTCCCGGGCGTTGGCGAACTTGGCGGCGAACCACTGGATACGGCCCTTGTCCTCCAGCACACGGGCGATCTTGTCCGGCAGGGCGGCCAGCTCATCAATATATCCCATATACTCGTCCTCTGTGAGTATCCCCCGCACCTGGGCCAGCTGCACCGCCAGGGCGTACATGGCCATGAGCTGGGCACTGTAGGCCTTGGTGGTGGCCACGGCGATCTCCGGCCCCGCCAGGGTGTAGAGCACACTGTCCGCCTCCCGGGCGATGGTGGAGCCTACCACATTCACCACCGCCAGCGTTCGCGCCCCCCGCCGCTTCGCCTCCCGCAGGGCGGCCAACGTGTCCGCTGTCTCCCCGGACTGAGAGATGACGATGACTAAGGCGTTCTCGTCCAGCAGCAGCCTGCGGTAGCGAAACTCGGAGGCCAGCTCCACCCGGACGGGGACCTCCGCCAGCTCCTCCAGGACGTACTGGGCCGCCACCCCCACATGCCAGGCGGAGCCGCAGGCCGCGATATGGATGGACGAGACGGACTGGAGGACCTCCTCCGTCAGCCCCGCCCCGGACAGGTCGATCTGGCCGTCCTTCAGCAGACTGTTCAGGGTGTCCCGCACGGCGGCGGGCTGCTCATGGATCTCTTTGAGCATGAAGTGTTGGTATCCGCCCTTTTCCACCGCCTGGGCGTCCCAGGTGATCTCGGTCAGGGGAAGCTCCACCTCGTCTCCATTGAGGTCGTAAAAATGGATCTCCCCTGGGCTGAGTCTTGCCGCCTGCTGATTGCCAATGTAGTATACATTTCGCGTGTCGTTCAGGATGGCGGGCACATCGGAGGCCAGATAGGTCTCCCCCTCCGCCACGCCGAGGATCATGGGTGAGTCCTTCCGGGCGGCGAAGATCTCGCCGGGATAGTCCTGAAACATCAGCGCCAGGGCATAGGACCCTTGTATGCGCACCATGGCCCGGGTGAGGGCGTCCACAGGGCCCAGCTTGTATTTTTTGTAGTAGTAGTCCACCAGCTTCACCGCCGTTTCGGTGTCGGTGTCTGAATAGAAGGTGTAGCCGTGGCGTTCCAGCTTGGCTTTCAGCTCGGAGCAGTTCTCGATGATTCCGTTGTGGACCCCCACCACCTGAGACTCCACCGCGTCGGAGCCGGAGCTCACACCGCTGCCGCTGACGTGGGGGTGAGCGTTGATGAGGCTGGGAGCGCCGTGGGTGGCCCAGCGAGTGTGTCCAATGCCGCAGCAGCCGGCAAGGGCCGCGCCGCCGTCTGTTTTTTCAGCCAGATTGCGCAGCTTGCCCACGGCCTTCACCACCTGGGCCGGCTCATCACCGTCCCGGACGGCCAGGCCCGCCGAGTCATAGCCCCGGTATTCCAGCTTGGCCAGCCCGTCCAGCAAAATGGGGGCGGCCCGCCGCCGCCCGGTAAAGCCTACGATTCCGCACATGATATGTACTCCCTCCGTCGGATCTGTTGTGTTCCATTATATTCCCATCGCGTTCCGCTGTCAATTGGTTCGCCTTCAAAACTGCAAGATTAAAATATTAAACTTGCATATAAAGGCGTTGCTGTTGTGCCATATCCTTGTAATATGCAATAAAATATATTTAGATTGCAAATATTGTCTTGACTTTCATGCTTCTACCGGCTATACTGACCGTAGTTCAGGCGTGAACAACGGCGTTCCGCCCCGGAAGGGGGAGGAGCGCCGATTTCTATTTTGCGGGGAAACAGAAAGGGGATCTTATTTATGGGCTGCAGCAGAGAGGATATCATTCGAATGGTGAAAGAGGAGGATGTAAAATTCATCCGAATGCAGTTCACCGACATCTTTGGCCAGCTGAAAAACGTGGCCATCACCGCCTCCCAGATCGAGAAGGCCGTGGACAACCAGATCATGATCGATGGCTCCTCCATCGAGGGGTTTGTCCGCATCAACGAGTCGGACCAGTATCTCTGGCCCGACCTGGACAGCTTTGTCATCTTCCCCTGGCGGCCCCAGCACGGCAAGGTGGCCCGGCTGATCTGCGATGTGCACAACCCGGACGGTACTCCCTTTGTGGGCGACCCCCGGGGGGTGCTGGAGCGGGTGCTGGAGAAAGCGAAGGCCATGGGCTACGACACCTTCAACGTGGGCCCCGAGGCGGAGTTCTTCCTGTTCCAGACCGATGAGGAGGGCAAGCCCACCACCCGCACCAACGACGAGGCGGGCTATTTCGACTTGGGCCCTCTGGATCATGGGGAGTCCACCCGGCGGGAGATCTGCCTGGCGCTGGAGGAGATGGGCTATGAGATCGAGGCCAGCCACCACGAGGTGGCTCAGGGCCAGCACGAGATCGACTTCAAGTACGCCCCCGCCCTCCAGTGCGCCGACAAGATCATGACCTTCAAGCTGGCTGTAAAGACCCTGGCCCAGAAGAATGGGCTCCACGCCACCTTCATGCCCAAGCCCATCTTCGGCATCAACGGCTCGGGAATGCACACCAACATGTCCCTGTTCCGGGACGGGAAAAACGTGTTCTTCGATGAGAACGGTCCCAAGGGCCTGTCCAGGGAGGCGTATGCTTTCATCGCGGGGATACTGGCCCACATGAAGGGCATGGCCGCCGTCACCAACCCCCTGGTCAACTCCTACAAACGGCTGGTCCCCGGCTACGAGGCTCCCTGCTATCTGGCCTGGTCCGCCTCCAACCGTTCCGCCCTCATCCGCATCCCCGCCGCCCGGGGACAGGCCACCCGGGTGGAGCTGCGCTGCCCCGACCCGGCCTGCAACCCCTACCTGTCTTTGGCCGTCTGCCTGGCGGCGGGGCTGGACGGCATCGAGAAGGGGATGACCCCGCCGGAGGAGGTCACCGAGAACATCTTCGCCATGTCCCCGGCCGTTCGGAAACGCCACGGTATCGAGGCCCTGCCCGGCTCCCTGGAGGAGGCCCTCGTCGCCATGAAGAAGGACACGCTGGTGATGGATACCCTGGGCCAGCACGTTTCCAGCCAGTACATCGCCGGAAAAGAGGCGGAGTGGGACGAGTACCGCACCCGCGTTTCCAGCTGGGAGCGGGACAAATACATGATGAACTACTGAATCTCCCGGAAGCGAGGTGAGGGCCATGCGGCAGATCGTGGTGGCCTTTGAGCGCCAGTCCAACTGCGACCGGCTCCGAGAAGCGCTGGAGAGCACGGGAGAATTTTCCTGCCTCACCTGCCGCAGCGCCGCCCAGGTGAAGCGGACGGTGGCCAAGCTGCGGCTGGACCTGGTGGTGTGCGGCTTCAAGCTGACGGACGAAAGCTGTGAGACGCTGTATTTCGACCTGCCCCAGCGGTGCGCCATGCTGATGGTGGCCCCCCAGGCCCAACTGGAGCTGTGCGCCGCGCCGGGGATATTCAAGCTGCCTGCCCCGGTGGGCCGGGGGTCGCTGCTGGCCTCGGTGCGGATGCTGGCCCAGCTGGCTCAGACCAGTCAGGTCCCCGCCCGGCGCAGCCAGGAGGAAAAGGAGCTGGTGGCGCGGGCCAAAGCGTTGCTGATGGAACAGGACGGCATGACGGAAGCGGAGGCTCATCGGTGGCTCCAAAAGCGGAGCATGGACCACGGCGCGCGGCTGGCGGACACCGCCCGGCAGGTGCTGGAGAAATTTTGACCGGGCAGAGACGCCTGACAGAACGGGACGGCGCTCATTGGGCGGCCGTCCCGCTGACTTCATATGCCCCCGAAAAGAGGTTTTCGCTATGAGACAAAAGGAAACGCGGCCCGCGGCCCCCATGTACGACCCCCGTTTCGAGCACGACGCCTGCGGCATTGGGGCCGTTGTGGACATCAAGGGCAGAAAGACCCATCAGACGGTGGACGACGCGCTGAAGATCGTGGAAAAGCTGGAGCACCGGGCGGGAAAGGACGCCGCAGGCGAGACCGGCGACGGCGTGGGTATTTTGCTGCAGATCTCCCACGGCTTTTTCTCCAAAGCGGCGGCGGAGCTGGGCTTTGAGCTGGGGGGCGAACGGGACTACGGGGTGGGGATGTTCTTTTTCCCCCAGGACGACCTGCGCCGGAATCAGGCCATGAAGATGTTCCAGCTCATCGCAGAGCGGGAGGGGATGGAGTTCATCGGCTGGCGGGAGGCGCCGGTATGCCCCCAGGTGCTGGGACGGAAGGCGCGGGATAAAATGCCCCGGATCGTCCAGGGCTTCGTCCGCCGCCCGGAACGGCTGGCAAAGGGGCTGGAATTCGACCGCCGCCTCTATATCGCCCGGCGGGAGTTTGAGCAGTCCAGCGGCGACACCTATGTGGCCTCCCTGTCCAGCAGGACCATCGTGTATAAGGGGATGTTCCTGGTGGGCCAGCTGCGGCAGTTCTACCTGGATCTGCAGGATGAGGACTATACCTCCGCCATCGCCCTGGTCCATTCCCGGTTCTCCACCAACACCGATCCCTCCTGGGAGCGGGCCCACCCCAACCGGCTCATCGCCCACAACGGAGAGATCAACACCATTCGGGGCAACGCGGACCGGATGCTGGCCCGGGAGGAGACCATGTCCTCCCCGGTGTGGGAGGGGGAGCTGGACAAGGTGTTCCCGGTGGTGGACGCCAGGGGCTCGGACTCCGCCATGCTGGACAACACCCTGGAATTTCTGGTGATGAGCGGCATGGAGCTGCCCTTGGCGGTGATGGTGTGCGTCCCGGAGCCCTGGATGAACGACCCTAATCTCTCCCGTGCCCGCCGGGACCTGTACCAATACTACGCCGCCATGATGGAGCCCTGGGACGGCCCCGCAGCCATCCTGTTCTCCGACGGCGACCAGGTGGGTGCGGTGCTGGACCGCAACGGCCTGCGCCCCGCCCGGTATTACCTCACCGACGACGGCCGGCTCATCCTGTCCTCCGAGGTTGGGGTGCTGGACATCGACCCTGCCCATATCCTGAAGAGATCCCGGCTGGAGCCGGGAAAAATGCTGCTGGCGGACACGGTCCAGGGCCGCGTCATCGGTGACGAGGAGCTCAAGGAGGGCTGCGCCGCCCGCAGCCCCTACGGCGAATGGCTGGACCGGGGGCTGCTCCAGCTGAAGGACCTGGCCATTCCCAACCACCGGGTGGAGACCTGCCCGCCGGAACGGCTGGCGCAGGTGCAGAAGGCGTTCGGCTACACCTGGGAGGATGTCAAGGACGCCATCCTGCCCATGGCCCGAACGGGGGCGGAACCCACCGCCGCCATGGGGGCGGATATTCCCCTGGCGGTGCTGGACCGCCGGGACCGGCCGCTGTTCGACTATTTCCGCCAGCGCTTCGCCCAGGTGACCAACCCGCCCATCGACGCTATCCGGGAGGAGATCGTCACCGACACCGCGGTGTATGTGGGGGATGACGGCAATCTGCTGGAGGAGCGGGCTGAAAACTGCCGGGTGCTCCAGATCCACAACCCCATCCTCACCTCGGTGGATATGCTGAAGATCAAACACATGGACCGGCCCGGCTTCCGCGTGGAGACGGTGTCGCTGCTGTATTTCAAAAATATGCCCCTGAAGCGGGCGCTGGACCAGATGAAGCTGTCCGCCGACCGGGCCTATCGCGGCGGGGCCAATATCATCATCCTGTCCGACCGGGGGGTGGACGAAAACCACGCGGCCATCCCCTCTCTGCTGGCGGTGTCCGCCCTGGAGCAGCATCTGGTGCGCACCCGAAAGCGCACGGCGGTGTCCGTCATCCTGGAGTCCGGCGAGCCCCGGGACGTGCATCACTTTGCCGCCCTGCTGGGCTACGGGGCCCGGGCGGTCAACCCCTATCTGGCCCAGGAGACCATCGGCCGGCTCATCGACGAGGGGATGCTGGACAAGGACTTCGGGGCGGCGGTGGACGATTACAACAAAGCCATCCTGAGAGGTATCGTGAAGATCGCCTCCAAAATGGGCGTGTCTACCCTCCAGTCCTACCAGTCCGCCCAGCTCTTCGAGGCGGTGGGCATCGCCAAAGACGTGGTGGACGAATACTTTACCAACACCGTCTCCCGCATTGGCGGCATCGGCCTGAAGGAGATCGAGGCCATGGTGGACCGAAACCACAGTCGGGCCTTCGACCCCCTGGGGCTTGATGTGGACCTTACTTTGGACTCGGCGGGGACCCACAAGGCCCGCTCGGGACAGGAGGACCATAGGTACAGCCCCCAGGCCATCCACCTGCTCCAGCAGGCCGCCCGCACCGGGGACTATGGCCTGTTCAAGCAGTACAGCGCCCTGGTGGACGATGAGAACTCCCCCCACACCCTCCGGGGGCTGATGGAGATGAAATACGCGGACACCCCTATCCCATTGGACGAGGTGGAGAGCGTGGAGTCCATCGTCAAGCGGTTCAAGACCGGGGCCATGAGCTACGGCTCCATCTCCCAGGAGGCCCACGAGTGTCTGGCCCAGGCCATGAACCTGCTGGGAGGCAGGTCCAACTCCGGCGAGGGGGGCGAGCTGCCCGAGCGGCTGCGAAACAGTCGCCGCTGCTCCGCCATCAAGCAGGTGGCGTCGGGCCGGTTCGGGGTCACCAGCGAGTACCTGGTGAGCGCCCAGGAGCTCCAGATCAAAATGGCCCAGGGGGCCAAGCCCGGCGAGGGCGGCCACCTGCCTGGAAAGAAGGTGTACCCCTGGATCGCCAGGACCCGCTGCTCCACCCCCGGCGTGCCGCTGATCTCCCCGCCGCCCCACCATGACATCTACTCCATCGAGGACCTGGCCCAGCTCATCTACGACCTGAAAAACGCCAACCGCAGCGCCCGCATTTCCGTCAAGCTGGTGAGCGAGGCGGGCGTGGGCACCGTGGCGGCGGGGGTGGCCAAGGCCGGGGCCCAGGTGGTGCTCATCTCCGGCTGGGACGGGGGCACCGGGGCCGCACCCCGGACCTCCATCCACCACGCGGGCCTGCCCTGGGAGCTGGGGCTGGCCGAGACCCACCAGACCCTCATCCAAAACGGGCTCCGCTCCCGGGTGGTGCTGGAGACCGACGGAAAGCTGATGACGGGCCGGGACACAGCCATCGCCTGTATGCTGGGGGCGGAGGAGTTCGGCTTTGCCACCGCGCCGCTGGTGACCCTGGGCTGCGTTATGATGCGGGTGTGCAATCTGGACACCTGCCCCGTGGGGGTGGCGACCCAGAACCCCGAACTGCGGAAACGGTTCAAGGGAAAGCCGGAATATGTGGTCAATTTCATGCGTTTCATCGCTCAGGAGCTGCGGGAGCACATGGCGAAGCTGGGTGTGCGCACCGTGGAGGAGCTGGTGGGCCGCACCGACCTGCTGAAACAGCGGGAACGCGCGGTGAACGGCCGGGCCGCCGCGGTGGACCTGTCCGCCGTCCTGGGCAGCCCTTACATCGGGGAGGGATATAAAACCCATTTCGACCCCGCTGACAGGTATGATTTCAAGCTGGAAGAGACGGTGGACCAGTCTGTGCTGCTGGCCAAGCTGGGAAGCGCGCTGAAAAAGGGCCGGAAATGCCGGATCTCCCTGCTTGTCACCTCCATCGACCGGGCGGTGGGAACCCTGTTCGGCTCGGAGATCACCCGCCTCCACGGCGGCGGGCTGGAGGAGGACGCCGTCACGGTCCGCTGTACCGGCGGCGGAGGCCAGTCCTTCGGCGCGTTCATTCCCAGGGGGCTGACCCTGGAGCTGGAAGGGGATTCCAACGACTACTTCGGCAAGGGGCTGTCCGGCGGCAAGCTGGCGGTGTACCCGCCCAAAACAGCGGCATTCAAGGCCGACGAGAACATCATCATCGGCAATGTGGCCCTGTACGGGGCCACCTCCGGAAAAGCCTTTATCGCGGGCCGGGCCGGAGAGAGGTTCTGTGTGCGCAATTCCGGAGCGGCGGCTGTGGTGGAGGGCGTGGGCGACCACGGCTGCGAATACATGACCGGGGGCCGGGTGGTGGTGCTGGGGGAGACGGGCAAAAATTTTGCCGCAGGCATGAGCGGCGGCGTGGCCTACGTCTGGGACCCTCGGCGGGACCTGTACCTGCGCTTGAACAAGGATTTGGTATCCCTGGAGCCGGTGGCGGAAACCCGGGATCTGGAGGAACTGCGGGACCTGATCGCCGAGCATGTTCAGGCCACCGGCTCGGAGAGGGGCCGGGCCATTCTGGCGGATTTTGAATACAGCGCGGCAAATTTCAAAAAGATATTACCACGAGATTACGCCAAAATGCTCCAGGCCATCGCCCAACGGGAGGGGCAGGGCATGGGCCGGGACGAGGCGGAGCTGGAGGCGTTCTACGCCGTGACGGGAGGCGCGCGATAATGGGAAAGCCCACAGGATTTTTAGAATACAGCCGTCAGGGTAACCCCGGCCAGCCGCCTTTGGAGCGCATCCGCCACTGGGACGAGTTCCACGCCGTGCTCCCGGAGGAGGAGCGCCGCCGTCAGGCGTCCCGGTGTATGGAGTGCGGCGTGCCCTTCTGCCAGTCTGGGGTGGAGCTGGGGGGCATGGTCATCGGGTGCCCTCTCCACAATCTGGTGCCGGAGTGGAACGATCTGATCTATACCGGAAACCTGGACCAGGCCCTGGCCAGGCTCACCAAGACCAACAGCTTCCCTGAGTTTACCGGGAGGGTGTGCCCCGCCCTGTGCGAGGCGGCGTGCACCTGCGGCCTCAGCGGCGACCCGGTGACAGTGAAGGAAAACGAGCTGGCCATCATCGAGGCGGGCTTTGCCTCGGGGGCCATAAGGCCCCGGCCGCCCAAGGTCCGCACGGGAAAACGGGTGGCGGTGGTGGGGTCCGGCCCCGCCGGCCTTGCCGCCGCCCAGCAGCTCAACCGCCGGGGCCACGCCGTCACGATCTTCGAGCGGGAGGACCGGGCGGGAGGCCTGCTGATGTACGGCATCCCCAACATGAAGCTGGAAAAGCGGATCGTTCAGCGCCGGGTGGAGCTGATGGCGGCGGAGGGGGTGGAGTTCCGTACAGGCTGTGACGTGGGCCGGGACCTCCCCGCCCAGGCGCTTTTGGAGGAGTACGACGCGGTCGTCCTGTGCTGTGGGGCGAAAAACCCCCGCCCCCTGCCTCCGGCAGAGGGAATCCCGGGCGCGTATTTCGCCGTGGACTACCTCACCGCCGCCACAAAGGCCCTGCTGGACGGCGCCCCTCCCATCGACGCCGCCGGGAAGGACGTGGTCATCGTAGGGGGCGGCGATACCGGCAATGACTGCGTGGGCGCCGCCATCCGCCAGGGGTGCCGGTCCGTCATCCAGCTGGAGATGATGCCCCGGCTCCCGGCGGCGCGGGCCGGGGATAACCCCTGGCCCCAGTGGCCCCGGGTGTGCAAGACCGATTACGGCCAGGAGGAGGCCGCCGCCCTGTTCGGGGCCGACCCCCGGCGATATCAAACCACGGTGAAGGAGTGCCGGACCGATGAGGCCGGGGCGCTGTCTGCCGTCGTCACCGTCCGCCTGGAGCCGAAGGAGGAGGACGGGCGACGCTTCATGGCCCAGGTCCCCGGCTCGGAGGAGGAGCTGCCTTGCCGGCTATTGCTCATCGCGGCGGGCTTCCTGGGCCCCGAGGACTATGCCGCCGACGCCTTCGGCCTGAGCCGGGACGGGCGGTCCAATGTGTCCACCGCCTTGGACAGCCACGCCACTGGGGTGCCCAAGGTGTTTGCCGCCGGGGATATGCGACGGGGGCAGTCCTTGGTGGTGTGGGCCGTCGCCGAGGGCCGGGCTGCCGCGCGGGAGGCGGACGAGTACCTGATGGGCTACAGCAATTTGAACTGAGCGCCTAAAAAATTCGCAGGACAAACCGCTTATATTTTCGTTTTGCAGGTAAAAACATTTGTAATTCCCGCCAAAAATGAATTTTGTTAGTTGACATCTTGCAAAAATGGAGCTATACTCCCCCCATCAGGCAAAGGTGCCGGAGAGCTTCAACGCTCCCGGCGCCTTTCCTGTTTCACGGGAGAGGCCATGCCCGAAAAACACAGCGGGTGGGGCCTGACCTGATCTTGAGGGAGGAATTGCAATGGATATGTCAGTATGGTATCTGGTGGGCGCTATTTTGGTGTTCTTCATGCAGTGCGGGTTTGCCGCCGTGGAGGCTGGCTTCACCCGGGCCAAGAACGCGGGGAACATCATCATGAAAAACCTGATGGACTTCTGCATCGGCACAGTGGTGTTCATGGCTCTGGGCTATGGCATCATGAACAGCGGGAATTACTTCTTCGGACTCATCGGCCGGCCGGAATATCAGATGTTCACCGACTTCTACGCCTTTGACTGGTCCAACTTCTTTTTCCAGCTGGTGTTCTGCGCCACCGCCGCCACCATCGTGTCCGGGGCCATGGCGGAGCGCACCAAGTTTTCCAGCTACTGCATCTACTCCGCCGTGATCTCCGCCGTGGTCTACCCCATCGAGGCGGGCTGGGTGTGGAACGCCCAGGGCTGGCTGGCACGTATGGGCTTCATCGACTTCGCCGGGTCCGCCGTCATCCACATGGTGGGAGGCATCTCCGGGCTGATCGGGGCCGTCCTGCTGGGGGCCCGCATCGGCAAGTATGACGGGAAGGGCAGGTCTCGGGCCATCCTGGGCCACAACATCCCCCTGGCCGCCATGGGCACCTTCATCCTGTGGTTCTGCTGGTATGGCTTCAACGGCGCGGCGGCGTCGGATACCGCCCAGCTGGCCCAGATCCTGGGCAGCACCACCATTGCCCCCGCTGCGGCCACGGTGGCCTGTATGCTGTTCACCTGGATCAAAAACGGCAAGCCGGACGTGGGCATGTGCCTGAATGCCCCCCTGGCGGGGCTGGTGGGCATCACCGCGGGCTGCGCCAGCCTGGACGCCCTGGGCTCCGCCGTGGTGGGCTTGGTCACCGGCATCCTGGTGGTACTCATTGTGGAGGTGGTGGACACCAGGCTCCACATCGACGACCCGGTGGGCGCGGTGGCGGTCCACGGCGGCTGCGGCCTGACGGGCACGGTACTCACCGGCCTGCTGGCCACCGACGGCGGGCTGCTCTACGGCGGCGGTTTCCGCCAGCTGGGGGTGCAGTGCCTGGGGGTGCTGGCCATCGCCGCCTACACCGTAGTGACCATGACCATTGTGTTCCAGATCATCAAGCACACCAACGGCCTGCGGGTGTCCGCCGAGGAGGAGATCGCCGGACTGGACTCCACCGAGCACGGCCTGCCCTCCGCCTACGCCGACTTCATGCCCACCACCACTCTGACGGCCATGCCCGGGGCCAGCGCCTTCCCCGAGCCGGTGGCGGAAGGCGGTTCCAAGGGCGTGGACCAGGCGGTGCCCGTCCAGGTCATGTCCCAGCCCATGCCCGCCTCCGACGTGAAGCTGTCCAAGGTGACGGTGGTGTGCGCTCAGGCCAAGTTCGAGCAGCTCAAGTCCGCCATGAACGACATCGGCGTCACCGGCATGACCGTCGCCCAGGTGCTGGGCTGCGGCATCCAGAAGGGCCGCACGGAGTATTACCGGGGCGTGCCCCTGTCCATGAACCTGCTTCCCAAGCTCCAGGTGGACATGGTGGTGTCCAAGGTCCCGGTGGCCCAGGTGGTGGACGCCGCCCGGAAGGCGCTGTACACCGGCCATATCGGGGACGGAAAGATCTTCGTCTACGGCGTGGAGCAGGCTGTCAAGGTCCGTACCAATGAGCGGGGCTACGACGCCCTCCAGGGAGAGGAATAAAGGAACCTCTGAATAAATCGGCAAGAGCGATTTGCGAGAGATTTTTTGCTGTTGGGGTCCCCGCAAAGCCGTCCTTTGGGTTTGCGGGGAGAGGAGGCGCAGCGTAGTGAGCGAGCTTTCGGCGTCAGCCGGAAGCGAGTGATGCGGAGCTTGCGCCGACGAAGGCGGGATTTCGCAGGAATAATTGTGTTTATTTCAAGAAATCACAACGAAGTTGTGGCGAAAAAGATCCGCAAAGTGCCGCAGACGCATTGATTCAGAGGTTCCTAAAGAATACCCCAGGGCAAGGGCTGGTTCCCTTGCCCTGAGGGCGTTGACACAAGGGAGTGTTACCATGGAGCTTCATGAGGAGTGCGGCGTGTTCGGCGTTTATGACCCCGTCGGAGACTGCGCCCGCACCGCCTATTATGGCCTGTACGCCCTCCAGCACCGGGGGCAGGAGGCCTGCGGCATCGCCGCCATCAACGACCGGGAGCTGTCCTATCACAAGGACGCGGGACTGGTGGGTGAGGTGTTCCACGAGGCGGTCCTGGACCGGCTGAACGGGACCATGGCGGTGGGCCATGTGCGCTATTCCACCACGGGCGGGACCCGCCGGGAGAACGCCCAGCCTCTGACGCTGAGGTATGTCAAGGGAACTCTGGCCCTGGCCCACAACGGCAATCTGCCCCATGCGGACCAACTGCGCGCACGATTCGAGTACCAGGGGGCCATCTTCCAGACCACCAGCGACTCCGAGCTCATCGCCTACGCCATCGCCCAGGCCCGGCTGCGCTGCCCCTCGGTGGAGGAGGCGGTGCGCCGGGCGCTGGCGGGGCTGCGGGGGGCCTGGTCCCTCATCGTCATGTCGCCCCGGAAGCTGGTGGCGGCCCGGGACCCCTGGGGCTTCCGGCCCCTGTGCATGGGCCGCCGGGGAGAGGTCGTGGTGTTCGCCTCCGAGAGCTGCGCCCTGGACGCGGTGGGAGCCCGGTTCGAGCGGGAACTGGGCCCCGGCGAGATCGTGGCGGTGGAGGACGGGCAGGTGCGCACTGTCCAGCCTCCATCGGCGGGCGGTGGACACCTGTGCATTTTTGAGTACATCTACTTTGCCCGGCCCGACTCCACCATCTGCGGCCAGAGCGTCCATCAGGCCCGGCTTCGGGCGGGGCAGTTCCTGGCCCAAGAGCATCCGGCGGAGGCCGATGTGGTAATCGGTGTGCCCGACTCCGGGCTGGACGCCGCCCTGGGCTATGCGGAGGCGTCCGGCATCCCCTACGGGGTGGGGCTGGTGAAAAACCGCTATATCGGCCGCACCTTCATCACCCCCGGCCAGGGCCGCCGGGAGCAGGCGGTGCGCATCAAGCTGGGGGCGCTGAGAAGCTGCGTGGAGGGGAAACGGGTGGTGATGGTGGACGATTCCATTGTCCGGGGCACCACCTCCCGGCAGATCGTGTCCCTGCTGCGGGAGGCGGGGGCTGCGGAGGTGCATCTGCGTTCCTCCGCGCCGCCCTTTATAGCGCCCTGCTATTTTGGCACAGATATCCCAGACAAAGAGGAGCTGATCGCCTGCCGCTGTTCGGCGGAAGAGATCAGGGCGCAGACCGGGGCGGACAGCCTGGGCTTTTTGAGCCTGGACGCGCTGAAGCGCATTGCCCCGGACGCCGCCTGCGGCTTCTGCGACGGGTGCTTTACGGGGAAGTACCCCATGCCCCTGTGATCCAGGGAACAATAAAAGCCCTATGGCTCCGGGGGAAGCCGGGAGGGCGGAAAGAGGAGACATATGTGCTCGATCATCGGTTATTGCGGCCCTGTGGCCGATTTTAGCGCCTTTCAGCGGGGCTTTGGCCGCACCGTCAGCCGCGGCCCGGACGACAGCCGGGTGCTCCGGGCCGGAGACGGCCTGCTGGGCTTCCACCGGCTGTCCATCATGGGCCTCACCCCCGAGGGGATGCAGCCCTTTGAGCGGGAGGGCAGCTGCTGTGTGTGCAACGGCGAGATCTATGGCTTTGAGCGGCTTAGAAAGATACTGGAGAGGAAAGGTTATGCGTTCCAGAGCGGGTCCGACTGCGAGATCCTGCTCCCTTTGTACCGGGAGTATGGCGCGGCTATGTTTGCCATGCTGGACGCGGAGTTTGCCTGCGTCATCTATGACGGCGCGGCGGGGGAGTTCATCGCCGCCCGGGACCCCATCGGCATCCGGCCCCTCTATTACGGGCATGACCGCAGCGGATCCGCCGTCTTTGCCAGTGAGCCAAAGAACCTGGTGGGGATCGTGGAGCACATCCTGCCGTTCCCGCCGGGACACTATTACAAGGACGGCAGATTTGTGTGCTACCGGGACATTGCCCAGGTGGAGCGCGTCTGCCGGGACGGCATGGACGCTATCTGCGCCAGCATCCGAGAAAAGCTTATCGCCGGAGTGGAAAAGCGGCTGGTCGCCGACGCCAAGGTGGGCTTTCTCCTGTCCGGCGGGCTGGACTCCTCCCTGGTGTGCGCCATCGCCGCCAGGCGGAGCCGTGCCCCGATCCGCACCTTTGCCATCGGCATGGACACCGACGCCATCGACCTGAAATACGCCCGCCAGGTGGCGGACTACATCGGCAGCGACCACACGGAGGTCATCATCACCCGCCAGGACGTGCTGGACAGCCTGGAGACGGTGGTGGAGCTGCTGGGCACCTATGACATCACCACCATCCGGGCCAGCGTTGGGATGTACCTGGTATGCAGGGCCATCCATGAGCGGACGGATATCCGGGTGATTCTCACCGGGGAGATCTCCGATGAGCTGTTCGGCTACAAGTACACCGACTACGCCCCCAACCCCCGGGCCTTCCAGGAAGAGGCGGAGAAGCGGCTCCGGGAGCTGCATATGTACGATGTGCTCCGGGCGGACCGGTGCATCTCGGTGAACTCCCTGGAGGCCCGGGTGCCCTTCGGCGACCTGGACTTTGTGGAGTATGTCATGTCCATCGACCCGGAGAAAAAGCTGAACAAATACGGCATGGGCAAATATCTCCTGCGCAAAGCTTTTGAAGGAGACTGGCTCCCCGAGGGTATCCTGTGGCGGGAAAAGGCGGCCTTCTCCGACGCGGTGGGCCACTCCCTGGTGGACGACCTGAAGGAGTACGCCGGGGGGCGGTATACCGACGGGGAATTCGACGAGCGGCGGCGGAAGTACGATCATGCCCGGCCCTTCACCAAGGAGTCCCTGCTCTACCGGGAGCTGTTCGAGAACTATTATCCAGGCCAGAGCCGGATGGTGGCGGATTTCTGGATGCCCAACAGGGACTGGGAGGGCTGCGATGTGGACGACCCCTCCGCCCGGGTGCTGGCAAACTATGGAGACAGCGGGGTGTGACGATGCAGACCATTTTGATTCTTGATTTTGGCGGCCAGTATGGCCAGCTCATTGCCCGGCGTGTGCGGGAGTGTGATGTCTACTGCGAGATCAAGCCCTGGACCACCCCGCTTGCCCAGATGAGGGCCATGGACCCCATCGGTATTATCTTTACCGGCGGTCCAGGATCTGTCTATCTGGACGGCGCCCCGCGTGTAGACCCGGCGATTTTTACTTGGGGTGTGCCCATTTTGGGGATCTGCTACGGATGCCAGCTTATGGCACAGTCCCTGGGGGGACGGGTGATCTCCGCCCAGGAGGACACGGCCCGGGAGTACGGGGAGTCCCGCACTTATTACGATGTCTCCTGCAAGCTGTTCCAGCGGCTGCCCGTCCAGAGCGTGTCCTGGATGAGCCACAGCGACTACATAGACCAGGTTCCGAAGGGCTTTGTCTCGACCGCCCATACCGACACCTGTCCCAGCGCCGCCATTGCCGATGAGTGCCGAGGGTTTTATGGGGTACAGTTTCACCCGGAGGTTGGTCATACGGAGCACGGCGTAGATATGATCCGTAACTTCTTGTTTGATATCTGCCGGGCCAAGGGCAGCTGGACCATGGGGAACTATAAAAACGCCGTTATCGCGGGGCTGCGGGAGAAAATTGGCACGGGAAACGTCCTGCTGGCCCTGTCCGGCGGTGTGGATTCATCGGTGGCCGCCGCCCTGCTGGCGGAGGCGGTGGGACCACAGCTCACCTGCGTTTTTGTGGATCATGGTCTTATGCGCCGAAAGGAAGCGGATGAAGTGGAACGGGCTTTCGCTCCCTGGGACATAGATTTTGTCCGGGTGGACGCCGAAGAACGCTTCCTGTCCAGGCTGGCCGGGGTGGAGGATCCGGAGCGAAAGCGGAAAATTGTGGGAGATGAGTTTATCCGGGTTTTCGAGGAAGAGGCCCAAAAGCTGGGGAAGGTGAAGTTCCTGGCCCAAGGCACCATCTACCCTGATGTGATCGAGTCAGGCGCGGGAAGTGCCGCCGTTATCAAGAGCCACCACAATGTGGGTGGTCTGCCCGGCCATGTGGAGTTTGATGAGATTGTGGAGCCTCTGCGGATGCTTTTTAAGGATGAGGTGCGCCGGTTGGGCCGGGAGCTGAACCTGCCTGAGTACCTGGTATCCCGCCAGCCCTTCCCCGGTCCTGGGCTGGCCATCCGCATCATCGGTGAGGTGACAAAGGAGAAAGCGGATACTTTGCGCCGGGCCGATTTTATCTTCCGGGATGAGGTGGCCCGGGCCGGTGAGGACAAAAATCTCAGCCAGTATTTTGCGGTTTTGACCAATACCCGCTCGGTAGGGGTGATGGGGGACAGGCGTACCTATGATTACACCCTGGCGCTTCGGGCGGTGACCACCTCTGACTTCATGACGGCCAGCTGGGCACGGATACCCTATCCGCTGCTGGACAGGGTATCCACCCGGATCATCAACGAGGTGGAAGGAATCAGCCGCGTTACCTATGACATTACCAATAAACCTCCGGCTACGGTGGAGTGGGAGTGAATTTGTATGACAAAGTATATTTTTGTCACTGGCGGGGTGGTGTCCGGGCTGGGCAAGGGCATCACGGCGGCGTCTTTAGGCCGGCTTTTGAAGCAGCGGGGCCTGCGGGTGCGGGTGCAGAAGCTGGACCCCTATCTGAACGTGGATCCGGGCACCATGTCCCCTTACCAGCACGGGGAGGTGTTCGTCACCGACGACGGGGCGGAGACAGACCTGGACCTGGGCCACTACGAGCGGTTTATCGACGAAAACCTCACCTTCAACTCATCGGTGTCCGCCGGGTGGGTCTACTGGAACGTCCTCAACCGGGAGCGGGCGGGGGACTATTTAGGGGGCACGGTGCAGATCATCCCCCACATCACCGACGAGATCAAGCGGCACATCTACGCTCTGGAGGCCCCCGATGTGGACGCGGCCATTGTGGAGATCGGCGGCACCGTGGGCGACATTGAGAGCCAACCCTTTTTGGAGGCCATCCGGCAGGTGGCCGCCGAGCGGGGGCGGCAGAACGTGATGTTTATCCATGTGTCCCTCATCGTGTCCATCCCCGGCTCCGGGGAGCTGAAGTCCAAGCCCACCCAGCACTCGGCCAAGGAGCTGCTCGGCCTGGGCATTCAGCCCGACGTGATCATGTGCCGCAGCGACTCCCCCATCCCCCAGGAGATTCTGGATAAAATCTCCCTGTTCTGCAATATCCCGGCGGATCACGCCATCCCCAACCTGACGGCGGAGCTGCTGTACGAGGTGCCCCTCATGCTGGAGCGGGAGGGGCTGGCGGATGTGGTGGTGCGGCGGCTGGGGCTGATCTGCCACGCGCCGGACCTCACCGAGTGGGCCACCATGGTGCACAAGGCCAAGCACCCCCAGGGGAGCGTGACCATCGCCCTGGTGGGCAAGTACGTGGGGCTCCACGACGCCTATCTGTCGGTGGCGGAGGCCCTTACCCACGGCGGGATCGGGAACGGTGTGTCCGTGGAGATCCGCTGGGTGAACTCGGAGGAGGTGACGGCGGAGACGGCGGACGGGTTCTTGGCCGGGGTTCAGGGCATTCTGGTGCCCGGAGGGTTTGGCAGCCGGGGCATTGACGGGAAGCTGGAGGCCATCCGGTACGCCCGGGAGAAGGGGGTGCCCTTCCTGGGCATCTGCCTGGGGATGCAGCTGGCGGTGGTGGAGTTCGCCCGGAACGTGTGCGGCCTGACGGGGGCCAACTCCTCCGAGCTGGACCCCCGGACGCCCTATCCCGTCATCGACCTGATGCCTGACCAGGCGGGGGTGACGGCCAAGGGCGGCACCATGCGGCTGGGAAGCTACCCCTGCCGGTTAAAGGAGGGCTCCCTGGCGGCGGCTGTCTACGGCACGCGGGAGATCAGTGAGCGCCACCGCCACCGCTACGAGTTCAACAACGACTACCGGGAGGCGCTGACAAAGGCGGGACTGGTTTTGTCCGGCCTGTCCCCGGACGGGCGGCTGGTGGAGATGGTGGAGCTGCCGGGCCACCCCTGGTTCGCGGCGGGGCAGTTCCACCCGGAGCTGAAGTCCCGGCCCAACCGGGCGCACCCGCTGTTCCAGGAGTTCGTGGCAGCGTCGATGGAGCGGAAACGCAAGGCCGATTCAGAAATTTGAGATACATGGAGGAAAGAGAATGGAAAAGCAGACATTACTTTATGAGGGAAAGGCAAAAAGGGTCTATGCGACCCAAGATCCCGAACTGCTCATCGTGTCCTATAAAGACGACGCCACCGCGTTCAATGGAGCAAAAAAGGGGACTATCCAGGGAAAGGGAGTCATCAATAACCAAATGAGCAATCTGCTGATGGCGCGGCTGGAAAGACAGGGGGTCCCCACTCACTTTGTCCGGGAGCTGGGCCCTCGGGAAACGTTGGTGAAGCGGGTCTCCATTGTGCCGCTGGAGGTCATTGTGCGAAATTTGGCGGCGGGCTCCTTCTCCAAGCGATACGGCGTGGAGGAAGGGACGGCCTTTGATGAGCCGACTTTGGAATTTTCCTACAAAAATGACGAACTGGGTGACCCGCTGCTCAATGATGACCACGCGGCGGCATTGAAGCTGGCCACACGGGCGGAGCTGGCCCTGATCCGGGGCTATGCTTTTCAAATCAACCGGCTGCTCAGGGAGATTTGGGCGGACAGGGGCGTCATTCTGGTGGACTTCAAAGTGGAGTTTGGCCGTCTGCCCGATGGGACCATCGTGCTGGCGGATGAGATCAGTCCCGATACCTGCCGCCTGTGGGACGCCAAAACACGGGAAAAGCTGGACAAGGACCGCTTCCGCCGGGACCTGGGCGGAGTGGAAGATGCCTACCGCCGGGTGATGGAGCGGCTGCGCGGCAGTTTTTGACGGAGACATAGCGCGGCCGGGAATGGTTGCGGCGGCAGGACGAGGGCGGACGGCGCCCCGCAGGTGGGCCGCAGACAGGCCGGCAGATGACATTGACCCGTGCAGTTATTCGCTGCACGGGTCGTCTATATTTCTACACCAATATAAAAATAATGGTTGACATTTCTATCCCTTTGTAGTAGGATTGGATCATCCACAGTGGACGCACTGGGACAGGAGGGTGACTATATGGATCGATCCAAAAAAATGTCTGAAACAGAAGCTGAGATCATGGAGGTGCTGTGGAACTCCGAAGCGCCTATGTCGGCGGCTGAACTGATAGGGCATTTTGCCGAGCAACGGGGCAAGGTCTGGAAAGCCCCCACGCTGGCCACGTTTTTGTCGCGGCTCAGTCAAAAGGGGCTGGTGGGTTCCGTTCGCAGGGGGCGGGTCCCCTATTACCACCCGATCCAGACACGGGCGGCATATCAGCAAAGCATCGCCCAGGAGTTGCTGGATACCATGTACCAGGGGTCGGTGACCAAGTTCTTTGCCGCGCTCTGCGGCGATACGCCGCTCTCCGCGAAGGACCGCGAGGAGCTGAGGGCGTGGCTGGACGAGGAGACATGAGATGGCTGTAAATTTGTTTCCTGCCGCCGTTATACTCAGCGTTACAGGTAGTGTCGGCTATATCCTGCTGAAACTGCTGGCGGCAGTCAGTGGCAATTATTTAAGACAAAGCTGGCGCTATCATGGGATCGTAGCGGTATCTTTGCTGTTTGTTCTGCCCGTCTACAAGTTGTGGGAGTTTATCCCAGTTCCTTACAGCGTCTCGCCGCCTGTCATTTCGTTTGGCGGCGGTGTTGAACCAGCGTTCCTGCCGGGTTCTCCGGCTGGCGTGGATATGTTAACTCCACAGCCGTTACCAACTGCCGGGATCGACTGGGGGACGGTGCTTGAACGGGCCGCGGTTTTGTGGCTTTGGGTGGCCGTCAGCCTTGTCCTCTGGAATGTCTGGAGACTTCTGCGCTACCGCCGCCTGATTGAGCAGGCGGGCAACAAGGTAAACAGCCGCCTTCAACAGATTGCCGAGGAAGAAGCCCGTCTCGCTGGAATTGGCGGCGAAATTCGTTTGCTGGCCTCGCCCTTGGCGCAAAGCCCCATGCTGGTCGGATTTTTCCGCCCAACGATTTTACTGCCCTCGGAGCATCTGCCGGACGGCAACGCCCGGTTCATCCTGGCGCATGAGCTGACCCACTTCCGGCGAAAAGATCTGTGGAAGAAGCTGCTGTTCCTGATGGTGCGGTGTGCTCACTGGTTCAATCCCATCGTTTACCTGTTGAATCGGGATTTTAGCCGCTGGCTGGAAACCTCCTGCGATGAGCAGGTCGTCAGCTCCCTTGACCGTGACCAACGCAAAGAATATGGCCGCCTTCTGATCGATTACGCTCCCGCCTCTCGGTATGCAGGGCCGAAACTGTATGTTTCATTTGCCTCATGCCGATACAAACTCAAAAGGAGAATTTCGATTATGCTAAACTCTGATAAGAAGTCCCGCTCCCTGCTGGGGTTGGTGCTTGCCGTTGCCCTCGTCGTGGGGTGTTTGGCCACTACCGCACTGGCCGCGTCTGTTGACAACGACAACGGAACAGATGACTTTGCGCTTAGTGCGCTTAGCTTTAGGGTCGAACAGAACGATATCATCAAAGCATATAAATGTGAGGATACCGGCATGGTCACCGTTGTCGATACCTCGGACGCTGAACAAGTGACGGAATATACCTCCACGCTCGATCTCTCGACAGCGGTTCGTATGGATTTGGTCAGCGATGCCAGCGACGCGAAAACCATCAGCTGGGACGCTCCTTCCGGCGCCAAAGCTGCCGCCACGAAAGCGTGCAGCATGGAGGCTGGTGAAAAAATCAATGTCACTGTCGCAATCTCACCTGCGTCTTCCGATGTGCAGGTTGGCATTGTTGATTCCAATGGTGCTTTTCGTTATGTACTCGCTGCAAGCGGGTCTGTGAACCATGATTTTTCCATTGCTGCTCGTGGCGTCTACTATGTCTGCGTAGTAAATGGCAGTTCCAACGATGTGTCTGTGGCTGGATTCGTGAATTGTTGAGCCGCTGAATCATAGCGCAGGGCCCAGAGATTGTACCAGTCTCTGGGCCCTCTGCTCATGTATAGATGATCTCCGTATTTGCAGCCTCTGCTGCGCTGCCGCGAAACGGAAGCCGTTTCGCCTTGATGGAGCCGTCTGCCGCCGTATTTTACAGGTGCCCGCGCCGGATGATCTCCGCCCGCAGCGCCGCGCCCCGGAAGAGGACCAGGGTGGACAGAAGAACCGCGCTGAAGCCAACGCATACCACCAAGGGGTAGATCATCCACAGTGCGCCGCACAGCAGGGGGATCAGGGGGAGAAAGCCGGCAAGCACGCACAGGCCCAGATAGAGACGGATCTCCCAATGCCAGACTAACAGCCGGTATTGTACCTCGGTACGAGCCCGGCTGTTTCTTTGTTCCTATACGGCTCCGCGTCCACTGCCGTGGGCCGCCCCTTCGTCTGACTTTTCTAGAAAATCAGGCAAAGGAGGCTGTCCCGTGGAACAACGAAACGATGGTCAAAACGAAGCGTTCGCCCTGTAAAACTGCTTTACAGCATATCTTCTAGCATCTCTAAAGCGAAAAAGGCGCGATCACATCCAGAAACAGCACCGCGTTAAACAGTACGAATTTTCCACCGACTTTCCAGAGACTTTACTTGCGGATGATTCTGCCCGTGACACGTTGGATAGAGTTCCTTTTTCATGGCAATGTGAAAATCAAGTGCTGTTGTCGGCCTTGGATCAGTTAACAACGCGGGAGCGCTACATCCTGTTAACGCGTCCTGAATGAGCGTAGTTACAACGAGCTGGGCAGATCGCTGGGGCTGCGGTATAACGGTACGGCGGCGGCCTATCGCCGGATTATCATAAAGCTGCGGAAAAAGTTGGGAGGTGATTAGAGAATGAATTTCAAAGACATTCTGCCGCAAGCCCAGGCAGGCCGGGAAACCGCAGTAGAGGAGCTTTTGACACGTTACCGGCCGCTTCTGGTAAAAGAGTACATATACGACGGCGTGTTCGATGAGGATTTTTACCAGGAATTGTGCCTTATCCTGCTCAAATGCATCCATAATTTCCGCATCTGAACGCAATGAGACGGGCCCCGATGGAGGCCCGTCCCATTGCTGGTTTTTTTAGATAGCCCGTGGCAACATATCGTTAACGCCAAAATAAACTGGAATTTGGATACTACGATTCTATGAGCGATTATCGCTCACCGTAGGTTTTCTATAAAATCCTCCAAAAGCCTTAAAAACAAAGGATTTTTCACAGTGTGTTCGACTTATCCCTTTATTCAGTTTCACACAAGTTTACCCTTGCCCTGGCTGCTCATAAGGGCAAAAGCAAGGGCAAGAAAATCTCGCAACAGGATATGACAACGTGTGGCAATCGGAGAACTGTGACGTATGTGCGAATATATTATAGCGGAGGATTTCACTATGGACAAGTACATTTTTAACGTGACCAACGGCCTATGGTATGAACTCGTTGGCGACTACTATTTCCCTTGTTTGACTGTACCCACTGAAGAAGAACAGCTTGTTGGCGTATGGGGTCAGCGGCACAAGCGATTTCTCAAAGAATGCCGTCCAGCTCTTTATAACGCCTTGCTGTTGAGCGGAAAGCTGAACGGCTACCTTGCAGACATTGACCGGCAGGCGCAAGAACGGTTAGATACCGTCATTGAACAGATGGCCCAATCCCAAGGTATCACCGAGGCGCTGAAAGTTACCGACCAGATGGTGTGGGTTGGTAAGATGAACAATATCCGGGCAAGCGCAATGGAGATTGTGAATAAGGAACTCATATACGCATAAAGCACAATGGCGACGGGGATATGTCCTCGCCGCCATTGTCGTTTGCCAATGCGTGGACTTGCCCTCATCGTCTGCGCCTGATACAATAGACTTCAAATTGAGAACTAAAATTTTCCGAAAAATCTTGTAAGGTTTTAGAGCATTTCTCGTCTTATAGGGTGAAGGAACCTTCAAACTACGGAGAGGAGGTATTGTGTTGGAGGATAGGCAAATTATAGAACTATACTGGCAAAAAAACGCAGACGCTATATCGGAAACCGCCAGTAAATATGGTGCGTACTGTTTCACGATTGCTGAAAACATCCTGCACAACACCGAAGATTCCGAGGAGTGCGTCAATGATACATGGCTTCATGCCTGGAACGCGATACCACCGCAAAAGCCTAACATACTTCGGCTATTCCTGGCGAAGATCACTCGTAATCTTTCCTTTGACCGATTCAATGCACGAAATGCAGAGAAACGGGGCGGCGGCGAGATTGCCCTCGTTCTGGAGGAACTGGGAGAATGTTTTGGCGGCGGTGCGGATACAGAGGCTGCGTACGAGGCCAAAGAACTGCGGGAAGCTATCCAGCGTTTTGTGCGGGCGCTGCCGGAGCGGGAGGGGAATGTGCTGGTGCGCCGGTACTTCTTTGTCGAGCCTGTGGCGGACATCGCAAAGCGATATGGTCTTACCGAAAACAATGTAATGGTTATACTGAGCCGGACGCGCAGAAAGCTGAAAGCCCATCTTTTGAAGGAGGGATACCTATGAACAAAAATGATTTGTTTCGAGCGTTTGACAATGTGGATGATAATATTTTGGAACGGAGCGAGACCCCTGTGGGCCGCCGGAGGGCGCCGGCCTACCGAAAATGGCTGGCACTGGCCGCTTGTCTGGCCCTGACGGTGAGCCTGGTAGGGGTAGCTTTTGCCGCCGAAGCCAGGGAGTATGGCGCGGCGGTAGCGTTCTTTGACGAAAACGGGCTGTCTACCGAGGGCCTGAGCCGGTCAGACGTGAAAGCTGTCTACCGGGATATTACCAGCCAACATTTCACCTATGACAAGACGGCGGAGGTGATTGAGCGGGCGGTGCCGGGGCTGGAGATCTCCCAGCGGGAGCCCACGCCGGAGGAACTGGCGGCGCTGTGGGATCGGAATGTGTGGCGCAGCACCCGGCCGGAAACCGGGATCAGCTACCGTCTGGACTATGCGGAGAAGCTGGACAAAACCCTGGGCTTTGACGTGCTGGATAAGAGCATTCTGGCGTGTTACCGGGACAGCGAATTGCTGTGGACGGCGGAATTCCCTGACCTCTATGTGGAGGGCAGCGTCCACACCTCCGCCGGAACAGCGGTGTGGGGGTACAATGATACCTGGTCCAGCGAACAGCCCAAGTACTCCTGTGTGGCCCGGGTGGACGAGAGCGGGAACATTCTGTGGCAAAAGCAGTTGGAGCATGGCTTTGAGCGGGAATATATCGCCGCCGTGGTGGACAACGGGGACGGCACCTGGGCGGTGTTCAGCCGGGGGGACTTCCGGCACCTCTGCCTGAGCCAGTACGACATGGACGGGAACGAGCTGTTCAACTACGACGCTGAGGTGGGAAACCTCGGCATCTGGAACGTGGTGTGCCTGGGGGACGGCTACTTGGTACAGCTGGGGAACACCACGGACGGCGAGACTGCCCGACTGGTGAAGCTGAGCCGGGATGGAGGCACACTGGACACCTTCATTTACGAAGGGGAGGACTGCGATTACACCATCACCGATATGATCGAGTTTGGGGGCCGGGTGTACCTGTCGGCCTATGCCGTTCCCAAGCAGACAGACAGGGGCGGACGGTATGAAATCGCAGATATCCTGGCCTACCTGTTTGACAACAACATTTGGGAGATTTCCAGCGAGGAGCTGACCCCCATGGTGCGGGATAATTACACAGCGGTGCTACTGCTGTGCGACCCGGAGGGCGGAGCGCCGGAGACCTTCTACTCCGTCAAGGGTTCCCTGGGTGGAAAGCTGACCATCAATAACACCGGAGAACTGGCGTGGGACGTGGAGAGCGTGGTGGACACCTTCTTTTCCCCCGCTACCAGCTCCTTCACCATCGGCGGCACCTGCCAGGTGTTCCGATATACCTTTGATGAGGCCGGAACCCTGCTCCGCCAAGAGGACACAGGCGAAACAGTACCGTATCGTAGATAACACTTATGCAATTTGTCTATGTAGGCACCGCATGGCCTTATGACTGTGCGGTGCTTTTCATCTGCCGTCAGTCTTTCGCGTAAGCGTCCACGATACGTACTTCCAACTCTCGGTTCCGCTCTAATGCCCTGCGGAGTTCAGGCACTTCCAGCAACCCCTTGGCGTTGGCGATGATGAGGATACGGTTGAGACTGGCCCCCACCCCGCGGACTTCGTAGATCAGCTTCGGCACGTCAACGGAGGGGGCCTCCCTGATGGCAGCGCCGCTGATACACTGACGGATAAACCGCTCACGGGAACCTCTTACCCTGCTGACCTTTTCGTTGAGGTCAGCCAGTTCCTCATCGGACAGCCAGACGTTGATTCGGTTTGTTCTGCTTCGCATTGGATTCTCCTTTCTCCGGGGTCATAGGGGTGGAACCCCTGTCAAGCGGTATTGTGGCCCCACAATACGTTGCTTGTTAAGACTGTACCACTTCTGCCCCGATATATTTTGCAGGTGCGTCCCCGCCGCCCCGGCTGCTCTTTTCAGCCGGTGAATTTTTGAGGGAAGGTCACTCGACCCGGCGGACGTCACCCTCCCGGAGCAGGTTTCGCCCCTGGTTGGCAGCCATAAACCGTTCCAGCGTGTCCCGCCGGATGATGGCTTTCCGGCCCACCTTCAGCACCGGCAGCTTGCCCCAGTCCACCAGCTTCCGCATGGTGTTCCGTCCAATGCTTGTACACTCGGCGGCTTCCTCGATGGTCAGCCCCATTTTAACTGCGCTCATTCTGCACGCCCCTTTCTGTTGCACTTATTTCGCAACTTCAACATCGTTATTATACTTAAACCGCCGCTGTTTGTCAACTTGTTTTAAGTCGTTTTAAAAATATATGATAAATATGGTTGCAATTCAAATCCGACTGTGTTATACTCACACTCGATAGGAGGTGAACTTCTTGGATAACGCAGAAATGCTCACTCCAAAAGAGGTCGGCAAACGCATCAAAGAGCGCAGAAATGAAATTGGTATCTCCATGCCGGAGCTTGGACGGCGGGTGGGGGTCAACAAATCCACCATCCAGCGGTATGAAACGGATGGGGTCAATCCCAACCGCAGCATGATTATCAACGGCTTGGCGGACGCCCTGCAAACCACCCCGGAATGGCTCACGGGTCTGTCCGAGGAAAAAGAAGTCAAAGACGAGGATGGCCGAACCATCTGCGAGGGAGAAGTCTTAGACCATCTGAACAGCTTCTTGGACGCTGTAAGCAGGACAGTACAGCCGGAAGTCCAGCGGCGGTTCCTCACGTCCACACTTTGCCTGCTGATTGACCTGTTCTCCATCACCGCCCAGCACTACGGCAGGACGCTGGACGAGATCGACCGGCTGGCCGGGGATGAAGCCCTCAAAAAATCCATCCAACAGTACACCATCCACGTTGACGACATCATTGTGCCGGTCTATCGCCGGGAGATGGAAGCTCCTATCGAGGATATGAAGCGGTTCCTGGACGGGCTGCTACATATCTTCGACAAAGGGCGCACCAGGGTAGATACAGTTTACCTGTATAACATCCTGCATGACGCCCAGGTGCGGCTGAACGCCGCCAACGATTCCGTGGCACCTTGACAACATAACAGCGCACATCATACGTCACAGGCCCGATTGCCACGGATAGAAAGGAGTATTTTATCTATGGCAAAAGGTTCTGTACGTAAAAAGGGCAAAAAGTGGTACTACCGCTTC